>SFTJ01000014.1 GCA_004563195.1 bacterium | reverse complement strand
TTTTGAGAAATAAATGAGTAATTTTGTGGCAAAGTGAACCGAATGGCGGAAGCCAAAGCAACCGCAAATGAGGTGAAACGGAAGCAACAACATAAAAAAGAAGCATTAATACGCAAAACAAGAACAATGTGATATAAGGATATGGCACTGGTTAACGAATTTTTTCTTGAATTACCAAGAAACAACATGTTCGCTACTATTGCGCAAGAAGTGAAGATTTTTAAAGTAATCCGACCTTCTTCTGACCTTATTGACCTAAGCGTAAACGATGTGACTAACTCCTTGGCGGCGCATGTGATAAAAGCCATGCACAGCGCAGTCGATGAGATGGCCGATGAGAAGACCTTTCATGGTTACGGGCCCGAGCAGGGATATAGTTTCCTGCGCGAACTGATTATAAAAAACGACTTTAACTCGCGAGGCATTCACTTGAGCACCGACGAAGTGTTTATCAACGACGGAATCAAGAGCGAGATAGGCAACATAGGCGAGTTGCTGTGTGGCGACAATGCCATAGGCGTGAGCGACCCCATCTATCCGGTGTATGTGGAGAGCAATGTGATATCGGGGCGAGCCGGCATATTTGTCAACGGACATTGGAGCAATGTAATCTACCTCGATGGCAACGAAAACAATGGTTTTGTGCCGCAAATCCCCGACCGTCAGGTGGACATAGTGTATCTCTGTTCGCCCAACAATCCCACCGGGATGGCTTTCAGCAAGAGCCAACTGAAGAAATGGGTTGACTATGCGCTCAAGAACAATGTGCTCATACTTTTCGATGCCACCTACGAGGCATATATCCAAGCGCCCAATATCCCGCACTCCATCTACGAGATACGAGGCGCCAAGAAGGTGGCGATAGAGTTGCGCAGCTTTTCGCGCACAGCCGGATTTACCGGTATGCGTTGCGGCTACACGGTGATACCCCACGAACTGCATGTGCAGAACACCGAGGGCAACAGCATAAGCATGAATCAGCTGTGGAATCGCCGTCAGAGCATTCGCTTCAATGGTGTGTCGTATGTCACCCAGTGCGCAGCCGCTGCCATCTACACCGATGAGGGCAAGGCTGAGATACGCAAGACCATCGACTACTATATGCGCAATGTGATGCTTATGCGCCGCGAGTTGGCTCCCACCGGAGTGCGCCTGTTCGGCGGCGAACATGTGCCGTATCTGTGGATGAAAGTGCCGGCAGGCGTCTCATCCTACGACTACTTCAAGCAGATGCTCTACGGAGCAAATGTGGTGTGCACACCGGGCACGGCTTTTGGCCCCAGCGGCGAGGGATATGTGCGCCTGAGCGCTTTTGCTTCGCACACCGACTGCTGTAACGCCGTGGAGCGGCTCAAGCACTGGCTGTAGGTGAGTGGTGAGCAACCGCTCCCATGGTTGGCAGCACAGTGGCGGGATTTTCGATTAATAAGAAGGTAAAGGTGAAATAGAATTAAATTAACAAGATTGTTAAATTATTATTTTAGGTTTTATGTCACAGTTAAGATTCAGAGTTGTGGAAGAAGCTTTCAAGAAGAAAGCAGCAACTGTCGACGTGCCGAGCGGTCGCCCGAGCGATTATTTCGGCAAGTATGTGTTCAATCGCGAGAAGATGTTTAAGTATCTTCCGAGTGCAATTTATGCCAAGTTGGTAGATGCAATCGACAATGGTGCAGCACTCGACCGCTCGATAGCCGACTGCGTGGCAGCAGGAATGAAGAAATGGGCTACCGAACTGGGCGCAACACACTACACACACTGGTTCCAACCACTTACCGAAGGCACAGCCGAGAAGCACGATGCATTTGTGGAGCACGACGGCAAAGGCGGTATGATAGAGGAATTTTCGGGAAAACTGCTTGTGCAGCAAGAGCCCGACGCATCGAGCTTCCCTAACGGCGGTATCCGCAACACCTTCGAGGCACGCGGCTATAGCGCATGGGATCCCTCGTCGCCTGTGTTTGTGGTCGACGACACTCTGTGCATCCCTACCGTGTTTATCGCCTACACCGGCGAGAGCCTCGACTATAAGGCTCCGTTGCTTAAGGCACTCCATGCCGTGGATAAGGCAGCTGTAGAAGTGTGCCACTATTTCAACCCCGAAGTGACCAAGGTGGTGGCTTATCTCGGTTGGGAACAGGAATATTTTCTTGTAGATGAAGGCTTGTATGCCGCTCGCCCCGACTTGTTGCTCACCGGTCGCACTCTTATGGGTCACGAAGCAAGCAAGAACCAGCAGCTCGAGGACCACTATTTCGGCGCTATCCCTGCGCGCGTGGCTGCATTTATGAGAGATTTGGAAATCAAGGCTCTCGAACTGGGTATCCCGGTTAAGACCCGTCACAACGAGGTTGCCCCCAACCAATTTGAGTTGGCTCCTATATACGAAGAATGTAACTTGGCGGTAGACCACAACATGCTCATCATGTCGCTGATGAAGAATGTGGCACGCAATCACGGCTTCCGTGTGTTGCTTCACGAAAAGCCTTTCAAGGGCGTGAACGGCTCGGGTAAGCACTGCAACTGGTCGCTTGGCACCAACACCGGCGCGCTGCTTATGGCTCCCGGCAAGACCGCCGAAGAAAACCTCCGCTTTATCACATTTGTAGTGAATACCCTTATGGCAGTATATCACCACAACGGACTGCTCAAGGCATCGATTATGAGCGCTACTAATGCCCATCGTTTGGGCGCCAACGAGGCACCTCCTGCCATCATATCTTCGTTCCTCGGTTCGAAAGTGAATGAAGTGCTCAACCACCTCGAAGTGAGCCTCGATGAAGACCTCGAAGCACTCGGCAGCAAGCAAGGTATGAAGCTCGATATCTCGCAGATTCCCGAATTGCTCATCGATAACACCGACCGCAACCGCACTTCTCCATTCGCTTTCACCGGCAATCGCTTCGAATTCCGTGCCGTGGGTTCGGAGGCCAACTGCGCAAGCGCTATGATAGCCCTCAATGCCGCTCTTGCCGACCAACTCACCAAGTTTAAGGCTCAAGTAGATGCCCTTATAGCAGAAGGCGAAACCAAGACCACAGCCATCCTCAAGGTGCTCCGTCAGTACATCAAGGAGTGCAAGCCAATACGCTTCGACGGCAACGGCTACAGCGACGAGTGGGTGGAAGAAGCCAAGCGTCGCGGTCTCGACTGCGAAACCAGCTGCCCGATTATCTTCGACAACTACCTATCGGATGCAAGCATAGCTATGTTTGAAACCACCGGTGTGATGACTCGCAAAGAGCTCGAAGCCCGCAACGAAGTGAAGTGGGAGATGTACACCAAGAAGATACAAATCGAAGCCCGCGTGCTCGGCGATTTGGCTATGAATCACGTTATTCCCGTGGCTACCGAATATCAGAGCCGACTGATAGATAATGTGTACAAACTTCGCGACCTCTTCGATGCCGATAAGGCTGCTGCTCTTTCGAGCATGAATGTGAAGTTGATTGAAGACATAGCTCAGCACGCTATCTACATCACCAAACATGTAGACGACATGGTGGAAGCACGCAAGGTGGCTAACCGAATAGAGAACGAACGCGAAAAAGCGATAGCTTATCACGACACCGTGGCTCCTATGCTTGAGGACATTCGCTACCACATCGACAAACTCGAACTCATTGTCGACAACCAGATGTGGACTTTGCCTAAGTACAGAGAACTGCTCTTTGTGCGCTGATGCATCGATTGGAAACCATAATTTTTTTCGGATAAATAAAAGCTTTTTGATTTATTTTTAATAGGGAGAGAAGGGCGCAACTGCTTGGAATAAGTAGTGCGCCCTTCGTTATGCCCTGAGGGGCGCAATGCTATGCTCAGCCGGGCGAAAATGTGCGGGGAAACGGGTGTTTTTGGCGCTGAGACGGCGAAAAATGCACAAAAAACGGCTTTTTTGGCATTTTTTCGATGAAAAATAGGTGCTGTTACAAAAAAAATGCGTAACTTGCGCCCGATTTGCCCGGGTGGCGAAATTGGTAGACGCGATAGTTTCAGGTTCTATTGGATTCACGTCCTTGTCGGTTCGAGTCCGGTCCCGGGCACAGGTAATTCCCCCTTAACAGTTAGCTGTTGAGGGGATTTTTTTGTATTCGGCTGTAAGCCGGCAACTTGGCTCGGGCTTTGAGCAAAAACCAAGGGACGCAACGAAGTAGTTTCGGTGCGCCCCATTTTGGCTAAATCAATTAAATAATATCCGTATTAGAAAAGACGGGTTTTCTTGGGATTAATGCAGATGCCGAGAGCTTTGTCGGTGCTGTTGGCAAACTTCTTGATGGTGCCGGCGGCATAGTCGTAGTAGTAGATGCCGGTGGTGTGGGTTTCGCCGTTGTCGGGCATGAAACCGAAGTAAACATTGCCTGTAGCCTCGTCGACGGCAAACTGAGTAACATAAAGCGCTTCGAAGCTCGAAGCGGTGCCGGCAGTAGGCGCAGCCTCCATCTTAATGTACTTGGTGTGGTCGCCAACGGCAAGACCTTGGTCGAATGCCACCTTAGGATATTGTGCAAATCCTACGCCCACAGCGCCCGAGGTGAGCCAGCAGTAGAAGTGACCGCGCTTCTCATCGAGTGCAAATGCCTTGCAAGTGGCACCGTTGAGCAGGATTTCGGTGGGAGCGGCATCGGTTTTGCCAATGTCGTCGCTGCGGAAACGGTAGATGCCCGAAGCATTGTAGCACTTAGGCCACCAGTATACTCCGTCCTTGTCGACAGCCAGACCGGTGTGAACGGCACCGTAGGCTATACCGCGTCCGTAGTAGCCCAGGCTTTGGTTGCTGCACATATAAGAGTCGGTGTTGGAGTTGATGCGCGATTCCTTTTTGCCGCGGTCGCTGAGGTTGATTTGGCTGAAACCCGTGTTGCGGTCGTTGTAGAGCAGTTTGTCGCCCACAATGCAACCCGAGAACGGGTCGCTGAAAGCGTGACCGCCCACGTTGCTGATAACGAGGTTGGCATAAGTGCCGTCGGCGCTCATAACGGTGATTTTGCCGTCGCCGAGCACACCGTCGTTATCCACTTGGTAGCAGAAATTCTTGCCACAGTCGAGGATATAGATATAGTCGAGGCCTTCTGATTCGGCATAGAGTATGCACTGCGGTGTGACGCCGCTGCTCACGCCGAGGTCGAACGGAAGGTTCTTGGTGCCTTCGGGGAGTTCGCTTTCGGGGATGAGTTTATAAGCCTTGATGTTACCGCCGTAGCAAGCATAGTAGAGTGTAGGCATTTCCTTGGTGAAACCCACATGCACATTGATGTAAGAGTCGGCAAGGCGGCGGTTTTCGCCGTTGATGTCGAAGTAGGTTTGCACCTCGATGCGCTGCGAGCCCACGTTAGAGAATTTGAGTTCGCCGGGGTTGTCGATAGAGCCATCTTCGTGCGAGAAGCCTTCGAAACGCTCAATAGGAGTGCCATCGGCAAGAGTGGTGCCTTCGGGCATAATCCACACATAGCGGCAGATGAGGTTGTCGGGGTTAGGCAACTTGAGCCCGAGTTCGATAGCTGTTTCGCCTATAATCACTTCGTCGGCGCTCTGCTTAGCTACGTTGAGCATAGGCGAGATGTCCATAATGAGCAACGGATAGGTGCGGCTACCAACGCCGTCGATGGTGAGCGTAACCATGTATTTTCCCGATTGGCCGTACTTGTGAGATGGATTAGCCTCATTAGATGAAGTGCCATCGCCGAAATCCCAAGTCACAGCGCCCTGACGCGAAGAGGTGTTGGTAAACTGAATGGTGGATACGTAGTAGAAGTCGGTGGCATATTCGTTGCCGTCGATTGCAAACGAGAAATCCACATCCTTCGAAGGGAAGTTCTTGTAGTCGGGTTCGCTTTCCACGCACGAAGCGGCTACGAGAGCCAAAAAGGCTATAAGTAAGAATTTTATATGTTTCATAACAGAAAATTTCTTAGGATGGGTTAGTTGAGTTCAATAGACTTCGATTCGGTGTCGGTACCAACTTTGCCGTTGGTGTCGATAACCCTGAATTTGGGACGAATGGTGTAGGTGCGCGAGAAAGCCACGTTGTACACCTTGTTGGTGGCGTCGTAGATCCAGGCGGTGAAAGGCACGGCTTGCACGAGTTCCTTCCAGAGCGGCATATACTCGGCGCGAACGCTTGTAACGGCGCCGCCGGTGTTGTCGCTATAGCGGCAGAAAATCCAGTGCGGAGCTTTGTATACGGGGTATACCTTCGACGGGTCGATGTTGGAAGGTGCATCTTCCTTTTTGGCTATTTCGTGTTCCACGGTCACTTCGCCGCTGAGTGTGGTGTAGTAATAGTGGTCGATAACCTTGGTGTCGGGAGAGAACCAGAGGTCGCCCTTGGTCTTGCCGGTTTCTTCAGAGTCGGAGAAGGGGATTGGAGTCAAGCTCGGGTATTTGGCATTTACGGCATCTATCTGCTCCTTGGTGAAAGGATAGTTGATGTATACTTGACGAAGTCCCGACAGGTATGTGCTGTCGGCGGTGAGATAATTCACCATCTTCTCGCAGAAGTTGGCTTGGAAATCGGCGGGGTAGTACATGTCGAATTTCTCTTGGTCCCAATCGGCGGGAGAGTTCCAGTTGATGGGGCTGAGAGTGCTCGAAGTGGGGAACGAGGCGTTGAGGTGAAATTCGGTGCCCACTTTTTGCGCCATGCTGTGCGGATAGCTTCGGAGCATGTGATAACCGCGCACGGTGTCGTTCTTATTGATGGTCATGGTGTAGGCGGGAGAAGAGATGAGCTTTTGAGTGGCAGCAGCTACTTCGGCGCCGGTAATCATGCCCCACACTTCGCTGTGGTCGATTTGCGCCACATCGCTGGTGGTGTAGTATTTAGCCAGGAAACCGGCTTCTTCACCAGCCTTGCATACAGTGCTCGAGAGTTCCCACGAGGTGGTAGGCAACACCTGACCAAGCTCCATCTTGTCGGCAAACGGGTCGTTCACTTCGCAAGAAGTGGCTAAGAGCAAGCCTGCTGTAATGAGTGCTATTTTGCTATATGGTTTCATATTCTTGAAATTCATAGTGAATAAAAAGTATTGTATGATAAAAAATAGATTCTTAAAGATTACTCTGCGAGAGTTGACCCTTGCGTGAGCGAGGTGACTTCACCCTTGGCGTTAGCCCAGATAAGAGGCTTTTGCAGCCACTTATAGTTGTTGAAAGCGCCGAGACGTTCGAGTTCCGAGCGGTTGTATTTCCCTTCGGTGTCGGGGTCTTGCGGAATGCGTTGCACCCAAAGGTTTTCCTTTTGCTCATCGGTCAAGCCATCAATCCAGTAGGCTGCATACAGGTTGTAGGGGCGTCGGAGATTAGGATAAACTATCTCGTTGGCGTCGCCTATACCGTAGTTGTTGCGGCGATTGGAGAAGTGATAGCGACGCATGTCGGTAAACTGCTCGGGCTGGAGATACATGGCTATGTATTTCTGAGTCATGAGGTCGTAGAGGGTGAAATTGGCTTCCTCGAAGAACCAATGCTCGTTGCCGCGTTCGCTTACGGGGCGCACATACACTATTTTCTTGTTTTTCTTGATGATGTAGTATTCTTCGTTGTCGAGGAATGCTTTTAGACGAGCGTTCCAATCATCGGCTGACGCATATCCGGGCTTACCGTCGACAAAATCGCCGGGATATTTGTTGTCGGTAGCGGCATCGTAGTCGCTGTTGGGGTATTCGCTTTCGAAGAAGTCGAGGTGACGCTGAATGTTGTTGGCAGTGGCTTCTTTGGCGAGCTGACAAGCTGTGGTCTTGTTGCCTTTCCAGTATTCGGCTTCAGCCTTGATGAAATAGAGTTCTTCCATAGTGAAAATGGGGTTGTAGCCCTTGCCGGTGTTAGAACCCGCATAGGCACCCATATACAGCTTGGGGAAGTGGTCGGTTTTGTAAGATGTTCCGCAACCGATGTTGTTCTCGAGGAATCGCATGCGAGTGGCATTGTCGCCATCGGGACCTTTGCGAGCTATCATGAGCAGAGGCACGCGCGGGTCGTTGGCAAAACCTTCGTGGCTGGTAGAGAAATCGGCATTGTACACACCTTCCACATTGGTTCCCACACCGAGCAGACCCATACAGTCGACGAGGAAGAATTTCGAAGGCACAGCGCCATCGAGGAGGTTCTTGCGCGATTCCCAAGAGTTGATGATGGGTTGAGCTGCGCTCCACACATTGTTTTGCTCGTTGGTGCCGCCGTCGAAGTTGTAGCGAGGTTCGTTGCCAAACCAGCCGCCGTAGAGCAAGTCGCCCTTACGCCACTGATTGATGGCGGCGTCGGCAGCATCGATAATCTTTTGGCAAGTTTCGGCCGAGGTGTTGATGTTAGGAATGTTACGGAGTAGCAAACGAGCCTTGATGGCATACACCAAGCCTTTCCATTTCTCAAGGTCGCCGCCGTAGAGACGGTCCTGAGAGATGTCGATGCGTTGGTTGCTCGGGTTTTGGGTGTATTCGGGATTTTCGTAATCGGCAAGAAGCGATTCTATCTCGCTAAACATCCAGTCGTAGATGGTGCCTTCGTTGTCGTAGGTAGGGTTGTTCGACTTGTAGGCATTGGTTAACGGCATGTCGCCGAACATATCCACAGCGAGCTGAGTGGAAAGCAGTCGCACGGTGCGAGCAATGAGTATGTAGTTATACGAATTGGCTTTCTGCGCATTTGCAATGAGGTTGTTTACGTTAGTGCCGATGTCGTAGAAGTGACGGCGCCACTGCGGGTGGCGGTTCATGGTAAGAAATTCCCACTCGCTCTTGTAGGAATAAGTGCCGATAGCGCTCTTGCCTGTGGTGGTGAGGCATTGCGACAGATAAGTGTAGTACTCAGCGTGGTCGTAGGTGGCTTGTTGAGCGTAGAACACGATAACGGGCAGACCGGTCTGAATGGTCACCTCGTGAGCGCGGTCGGGGTTGACGTTGTCGTCGAGCATATCCACGCAGCTTGTGGCACCGATGCTGAGCAATATGGTAAGGAATATATTTTTAATCTTATTCATAATCGAAAAAGTAATTAAAAAGTGGTGTTTTATTAGAATGTTGCTTTTACCGAGATGTTGAAGCTTCGAGTCTTAGGCACGCCGTAGCGGTCGAAGCCGCCCGAGCCCGAGCCGTAAGAGCTGCCCGATTCGGTTACTTGAGGGTCGGAACCCGAGTACTTGGTGAGCAAGAAGAGGTTGCGGCCGGTGAGGGTTACATTGAGGCCCTTAACCGGGCAGTTCGGAACGAGAAGTTTCGACAAATCGTAGCCCACGGTCACGTAGCTCAAACGAATGTAAGAGCCATCTTCGATGAAGTTCGACGACACGGGATAGAAATATGTGTTGATGAACGTCTGGTCGAGGATAATAGGAGTGGTGTTAGGCGAATAAGAGCCGTCGGCATTCTGCACCACGCCTTTGAACACCACTTCGCGGTTGCGATACTTGTCGAGCAAGTGGTGCTGACCGTTGGAGATGAGGCTCGAGCCGGTGATGTTAACCACATCGCCGCCGCAGCGACCGTCGAAGAGGAATCCTACCGATAGGTCGCGATAGCGGAACGAAGAACCCACGCCGAGCATAAAGTCGGGCTCGCGATTACCTATGTAGAGCTGTTTAGAAGTGTTGACGAGTGGATAACCGTCCTCGTTGCACACGATGTTGCCTTCGGGGTCGCGAACGTAGTCCTTACCGGTGATACCTGTAGACGAACCGCCGAGGAATGCAGTAGGATAGATGCCACCGTAGTTGGTGCCATCGATTTGCTTAATCTGGTCGGGGAGCGATTTCACCTTACCGCGGTTGAGCGAGAAGTTGGCTGTCACTGTCCAGTCGAAATCCTTGGTTTTGAATATGTCTTGTGCCAAGGTGGCTTCGATACCGTAGTTTTCAACGCTACCCTCGTTGCGAGTCTGCAGAATCTGACCTGCAGCGGGCGAAACGCGCACTGTCACTATCTGATTGTCGACAGTGGTAGAGTAGTAAGCCACATCGAGGCGAGTGCGATTTCTGAAGAATCGCAAGTCGGCACCTATTTCCCACGATTTGGTCATTTCGGGCTCGAGGTTGAGAGCCTTGCCCACGGTTGGGTCGTTGCCCCAGCCGCCATCGGGGAATGTCGACCAGTTCTTGAATGTGTCGGAGAATTTATATGGTGTGCAGCTCTTACCCACCTTAGCCCAGTTGCCTCGTATTTTACCATAAGAGAATACGTTGCTCTGAATCTTGAACAATTCGGAGAAAATCAAGCCGGCGGTAACCGAAGGATAGAAGTAAGTGCAGTCTACTTGACGAAGGGTAGAAGAACCGTCGAGACGACCTGTCACCGACACTTGAGCTATGCTGCGATAGTCGAAACGCAATTCGCCGAAGTAGCCGAACTTATTCCAATTGGAGTGAGTGAGATAGAGGTAGTAGTCCGACGACGAAGAGTTGGTGAATGTGGTAGGGTCGATGTTTTGGAAGCTGTAGAAGTCGCCTTCGAGCATAAAGCGCTGACCGGCTAATTGCGAGCTGAGCGACTTGTAGTTCGACCAATCCACACCCAATAGCACGTTCACATTGAAGTCGCTCACCAGTTCGCGCTGATAGGTGATAAGACCTTGCGCGTTGAAGCGTTCGGAGCGTGACGGCTGGAAAGTGTAAGAACCGAATTTATAAGCATAGTCGGCGAGATAAGAAGCATTTGGGTCATCGAAGTCGCTTTGACGGAAACGCGGCACCACAGCGGCGTCGTACATCGAGTAGCCCTTATCGTAGCTCACCTTACCGGTGATAACGAGGTTCTTGATGGGTTCGTAAGAGATTTGGCCATTGAGCATGATGCGCGTGCTTGTGGTCTCGCTGCGGTCGTTGTAGCGACCGAAGTAAGGCGAAACGGCAGCAGTGATGCGGTTTTCGGGCAGCACTTCTTCCCAGTGGTCGTAGCGAGCTTCCCAGTTGGGATAGCCTTCGAGAGTTTGATAGTCGGCCATATTCTTATTGATACCCCAGCCGTAGATCGACGACATAGCATTGCCGAATCCGCGAGCCGTGCTTTCCTTGAAGCTCGAGGTGAGTTGTATTTTCACCTTGTCCGATGGGTTGAATTGGCCCTTGATGAATACATTAAACTGGTCCTTGTGGTCTTTAGGCACCACACCGTCGTTTTTCTGATAAGAAACCGAAGCGTAGGCATTGGCGCGCTGAGTGCCTCCGGTCATCGATACATCGTATTTTTGCAAAAGACCGGTTTTGAGAAATTCGCCCACATTGTCGTATACGGTTTCGCCCTCGGCGAGAGGAGCACCCCAACCACCAGAGCCGGCGTTCTTTACATAGAAGCCCTTCGAGCCCGGAGCGTAGCTGCTCTGAATCTCAGGCACGCGAGTGGCGTTCGACACTTCGAGAGTGGCATTGGCAGAGACTTGCAGTTTGCCGTCCTTACCGCTCTTGGTGACAATCATAATCACGCCGTTGGCAGCTTCCTGACCATAGAGAGCCGAAGCGGCAGCACCCTTAAGCACCGACATCGATTCGATGTCGTTAGGGTTGATGTCGCTGAGCGAAGAACCGCCGCCGCGCACGGGCACGCCATCGATGATGATGAGTGGTTCATTGTTTTGCGAAGTGTTTATCGAAGAAATGGCGCGAATCTGTATGGTCTGAGCTGAGTTGGGCGAGCCACCCGTGCTGAGAATTTGCAGACCCGACACCTTGCCTTGTAGAGTGCTTGCAAGGTTGTTTGAAACACCTGCCGATATTTCATCGGAGTTGAGTGATTGCACGGCAAAGTTCAATTTCTTCTTTTCTTGAGTTTGCCCCATGGCAGTAACCACAATTTCGCCGAGCACCTTAGAGTCCTCTTTCATCACTATGTTCAGCGACTGTTGTTTGCCTATTTTCACTGTTTGTTGAAGCATACCCACATTGGTAATGCTCAGAACATCGCCTTCGTTAACGTCGATGGCGAACTTTCCGTCGATGTCAGTAGCTATGCCGCGTTGAGTGCCTTTAACCATGATAGTGGCGCCAATGATAGGCTCATTGTCGCTTTCACTTACCACAGTGCCGGTGATTACTCGTGCATAACCAGCCACCGCAAAGAGGGAAAATACAATTAGCAATAGCTGTTTTTTCATATTATTGGTATTATTTGTTAGTAATCGGTTTATGTAGCTTTCGTTTTAAAGAACAAATATAGTATATAAAGATTTGAAAAAGTGAATAGAAATGTTAATAAATACAAAATTTCATATTTTAATCACTTTTTAGTGCATTGTCGAGTTATCTCCGACATATTGAGCGACTTATTTAGGCAAGCTTTCTTAAGCAATGTGATGGCGATATATGCTCTAATGCAAATGCTATATATAATATGTGATGTGTTTTATCCATTTTGCAAAGAATCGAAACAAAATAGGGAAGAATTGTAATATTAAAAACACACTAAAGAAAATTAAAATATGTTTAAATAGAGCATTTGCTAAAATAAAGTTTGTAACTTTCCACAAATTTTTCACCTTTTTAACAAACCTTGATACCATATATGCGAAAATTCACAATATTATTAATGGCAATTATATGCTTTAGCAGCATATCAGCGCCTCGAAAAGTGGTTCTCAACGACAAGGAGTATGAGGTCGACACCATTATGCGGCGACAAGTGGGTCCCGGCATCATTCACACCCGCGTGCGAGTGCCCGGCTATCCACTCAATGCCTATGTGCTGGAGATGGATATGACCAATGCTTATAACCGCGTGGAGACCACACAGGCATATAACACCCTCGGCCGCACCGAACTGCTTGCCAATGCCTACAATCGCCATAAAGAGCAAGGCAAGAAACCCATAGCAGGTTGCAACGGCTCGTTTTGGTGCGTAACCGGTAGCGGTGAACCAAAAAACTGGATGCTCGGTTCGCCTTTCGGCGGCGAAGTGGTCAACGACACCCTGTATCTCAACACCAACACCTCGGCCGACACATGGAACGGCGGTCCCGCCCGCGCTTCGTCGACAATCATCGACACCGACAAGCGAGTGCATGTGGGTCCTCACCAATGGTTTGGATATGTGAAAAGCAGCAAGTTCGATGCCGACCAAGAGATTATACAAGTCAACAAACGCGTCAATACCGGGCAACTCACACTCTTCAATCACGCCATAGGCCGAAATCATACATTTTACACCGTAGCCGATTGCCACTATGTATATCTCAAGTTGAAACCCGGCGAACGATGGACCACAGCCTCCGACATAAAGTTTGAGGTGGCAGAAGTGAAACTCAATGCCAACAACCAAGTGCTCGGCGACTACGACGCCTGCCTGGTGGGCGACGGCAACTATAAGGCACAACTCGAGCGCCTTGCCGCCGGCGATGAAGTGACCATCAATCACTATTGGATAGCATTGCAAGAGGAAGATAAATCACCCATTAAGGTGGAAAATATGCTCGAGGGCAATGCATGGATTATGCTTCACGGCGAAATCACCCATCGCGCCACCGATGAGACCTATAACACACAGACCTACTCAAAATGCGCCTACGGCAACAATAAGGAAGGCAACAAATTGTTTATGCTTGTCATAGATATGTCGACTCACCCCGAATATGGCCGCTCGGCGGGCTGCAACACCACCGTGATGGCTAATCTCTTTAAGTTTCTCTGCCCCGAATTGTGGAATCTTACCAACAACGATGCCGGCGGTTCGGCGCAGATGATGGTAGACGGCACTGTGGTGAATAAAACCACCGAAGCCACACCTCGTGCCGTGGCCAACGGTATGCTTATGTTCTCTGTGGCACCCGAGGAAGAGGCCGATGTGGTGGCATCGCTGGCTTTTGACGAGCTGCACATAGCATCGCCCACCTATTTCAGCATTGCGCCCAAAGTGCTTGCTTATAACAAATACGGCGAACTGATAGCCGACGGACTCGAAGGCGTAACCTACACCTGCAGCGAGAGCGTGGGCGAGCCATCGGCCGATGGCAGCAAGATAGAAGTGGGCGGAAACGTGGGTCAAGGCACCATCACCGCACATTATGGCGGCGTGGAGGTGACTGCACCTATCGAGGTGGTTAACAGCGCCTTTGCCATACGCATCAAGCCCAAGATACTCATAGATAATGTGCGCACCTATCCGCTCGAAGTGACCACCGAGCTCAATGGCAAGCAATTGGTGTGCGATGCACGTCGCTTTGTGTGGACTGTGGGCGATGCCGATGTGGCGCAAATAGAAGATGGCGTGCTTCGCGGCATAAGCGAGGGCACAACCACCATTACAGCCGCTCTTGATGGCCTCAGCGACCAAACCACGGTGACCGTGGAAGTGGCTCCGACGCCCGAAATAGAAGAGACATTTGCCGACTGGACCCTAAGTAGCGCCAATCTCAGCACTGATGCCGTGCTCGATGCCGAGGGCAATGTGTCGTTCGGCTTCGAAGGAGCCCGAAAAGCTCAGATAGTACTCGAAAAGGATATGGCATTCTATAGCCTCCCCGACCATCTTATCTACGATGTCGAAACCAGCACCCGATTGGTGTATGTGGAGATGGATATCCGTCCCGGCAACAGCGAAGTGGAGAACCTTGTGCGACCTACAGGCGTTACGGCGGCAGGAAAATATCAATTCGACCTCATAGAGCATGTTGGCGACCTCAGCGACCTCAAAAATTATCCGATAGTGATAAAGAGCGTGCGCTACCTCCTTCACCATCTGCAGTATAACAGCGGCAGCAACACCATTAAGCACAAAATCACAGCACAATACGACCACTACACAAGTGGTATCGATAACGCCACAGCGGCTGCCGACGGCATAGCACTCTATCCAGGTGCCGACGGTTCGATAATGGTGAGCGCACCCGATGCCCGATGCGTGCAGATGACGATTTTCGACACTGCGGGTCGCACAGTGTATGCCGGCGAGGTGATTACCGAAGGCGCACTCACACAAGTGGCTATCAATCTGTCATCGGGACTCTATGTGGTGAAGGCACAGCATGCCCAAGCCGTGAGCACAGTCAAGATGGCGATACGCCGCTAAGATGTCACGCGCCTCACTTGTCTCCAAAAAGATTAATAAAAACAAACTATAATAACATCAAACAATACAACGATGAAAAAGATTTTACAAATAGGGTTGTTGCTGCTCATGCTGGTGACGGCAAGTGCAGCCACAGCTCAAGTAGATGTGATAACCCCCAAGCGAGAGATGCGCTCGGCGTGGGTGGCTACAGTGTGGGGCATCGACTGGCCTTTAAGCACCTCTAATGGTACGGCGTCGTCGATACAGACCCAGAAAAACCAAATGACCCGCATGCTCGACTCGCTTGCGGTGAACAACTTTAATGCCGTTAACTTCCAGGTGCGTGGCATGAGTGATGCCATGTATAAATCGAGTTACGAACCCTGGGCAAGTTGGCTCACAGGCACTCGTGGCAAAGACCCCGGATGGGATCCGTTTGAATTTTTCGTGGAAGAGTGCCATAAGCGCGGTTTGGAGTGCCATGCATGGGTCAATCCTTACCGATTCAACACCAGCACCTCAGGCGGTAGCGCCGGCGATGGCACAGGATATGTGGAAAACGGATGGGTAATACAAGGTGGTTCGGGCGGCATTCTCAATCCCGGACGAGCTGACGTGCAAGATCATATAGTGAAAATCTGCAAGGAGATAATCACAAAATATGACATCGACGGTATGCTTTTCGATGATTATTACTACAACGGTGCCGCAATGAGCGAAGATAAAACCGACTACAACAACTATGTGAGCGCAGGCGGTTCGCTCAGCCAAGCCGATTGGCGTCGCAAGAACGTGACCGATCTCATGAGCAAACTCTATGCCATGATTACCGAAACCAAGCCGTGGGTACGCTTCGGTCAAGCTCCGCAGGGGGCTACCTACACCGACCAAAGTCTTGCCGACAAATACGGCATCACCAAATGCCCTACAGGCTATGACAACAACTACGGCAGCCAGTATATCGACATTATGGAGTGGCTCGATAAGGGTGTAATCGACTATATTTCGCCGCAAGTGTATTGGACAATAGGCCACACGGTGGATTACAGCAAACTTGTGCCCTGGTGGAGCTATATTGTAGACCATTTCGACCGTCATTTGTTTGTGTCGCAGTCTATTTCGTCGCTTTCGGGTTCTTCTGACGTGAGTGCGCCCACAGCCACTATGCCTAATGGCCCGGTGCTTGCCGAAGTAGACAATGCCAGCGGTCCCAACTGCACCACTTTTGCCGAGTTTGTGAATGAAATAAAGCTCAATCGCAGTTCATCGATCAACGGTTCGTGCGGTTCGATATTTTACTCGGTGAAATATATCTATAACATCAGTTCGAGCATCTCGTTTGGTCACTATCTCAAGCGCCACGTGTTCAAGCGCCATGCTTTGATGCCCGCCATGACCTGGAAGACCCAAGCCACCGACCCCGGCAAGGTGACAGGACTGACATACGACGAATCGAGCCTGCTGAGCTGGAACGCCAAGGATAATGTGCGCTACAGCGTGTATGCAGTGCCCAACGGCGTAGCTCCCGACGCTTTCAATAAGGAAGTGGACTACTTCTTGGGTATAACTTACGGCACACAATTTACCATCCCCGAAGACTATCGCAGCGGACACTACTTTGCAGTGTGCATCTACGACCGTTACGGCAACGAGTGGGCGCCGGCAACATGGCAGCCCTCGTACAACGAAACACTGCCGGCACCTACATTGATTTCACCTGCCGACGGATTCGTTACCGACAAGGACTTTACATTTGAATGGAGCGCAGTGAGCGGAGCCGAGAAATATACCATCGACCTCGCCCTCGATGCCAATTTTGAAAATATGCAGAAATCGGTGCAACTAACCGACACCAAAGTATCGTCAGCCACACTTTACAGCTCATTCAGCAAGAATGCCGACATCTACTGGCGCATTCACTCAGTGGCAAAGGGCAAGAACGATGGCATATCGCAAGTGCGCAAGTTCCACTACAGCCTGGTGCAGATGTTGACACCCGCCAATGGTAGCACCGAACTCGACCCGAAGGTGGAATTCAGCTGGACAACCAACGGCGACCTGCCCGCAACACTCGAGGTGGCTACCGACGAAGCGTTCAGCAACATAGTGCTCACCCGCACAAGCACCACCGGCAGCTACACTGCAAAAGTGCTCGAGCTTCACCCGTCGACCAACTATTATGCTCGCGTAACCATGAACGGCAACACATCGTCGTTCGTTACATTCAAAACCAAGGCAATGCCTTGCGTGACACCCGAATTTGCCAATCCTACCAACGGCGGCATACTCTACAGCGACGCCAACATAGAGATAGTGCCACAAGATGGTGCCGAATTTGTTACCATACAAGTGGATAAGAGCGATGCATTCGGTTCGTCGAAATCGCAAAAGCAATTGAGTGACTTCGCTATGGGCGTGGCAGCGAGCGAGATAAAGATTTCGAAGCGCAATCCGCTCGAAAACGGCGTTACCTATTATGCTCGGGCTATGGTGAAATATTACGATGCCGAAGGCTATCAGAACAGCACCGAGTGGAGCGATGTAATCTCGTTTGTGTATCGCGACCTTAACAGCGGCATCAGCGACGTGAGCGGCGCAGCACCCGAAATAGACCTTCAAGGCGACGTGCTCAGCATCTCGGCATCGGCAACGAGCCGCATAGCAGTGAAAGCCGTGAATATGCTCGGCACAGTGCAAAATGTGTATGACGCCATCGGCAACGATGCCCAAATCGACCTCAGCTACCTCGCTTCGGGCGTATATGTGCTGCAAGTGACCGTGGCAGGCGAGACACATGCGCTGAAGATGATAAAGCGATGATATCGTCAAGTAAATAACTAACATCATAATACCAAAAAACAAATCAACAGGCTATGAGAAAAATATTTCTTACATTGGCATTGGCTGCGGCAGCCACATCGATGGCGCAGGTGCTCGAAGTGGCATCGGTGGAGCGTATCGACATAGTGGGCACCAACGCCACAGTGGTGGCAGGCATCAGCCCCAAGGGCGATTACATTCTGCTCACCGGGGCGCAGCTCAACGGCCTCGCCAAATACGACCTCGCATCGAAGAAAGTGGAGGTGCTGACCAAAGCCCTCGGCGCGGGTTACAACCCCGCCATCTCCGATAGCGGCGATGCAGTGGCTTATCGCGAGGACCGATTTGAAAAAGGACTTCGCAGCACCGACGTAAAAGTGAAGAATTTTGCCACCGGCGAGAGCAAATCGCTCGCCAAGGGCGTGCGCAACTTCAACGCCGTTAGCATCGAAGGCAACACCGCCGTTACCGTCACCAACGGACGCCAGGTAAAGACCGCGATAGGCAACCGACGCACCACGCGAGCCAAGCAGGCAACCGTGTCGATAGTAAACCGACAGTTGGTGCTCAGCGTTGACGGCAAAAGCACCATATTGACACCCAACGGCACCGACAAGAGCTATTTGTGGCCCACATTGTCGCCCGACAAGACCAAAGTGTGCTACTATGTGGGCGGCGACGGCTGCTATGTGTGCAACCTCAACGGCAAGATAGTGGCTCGCTTGGGTGCACTTCGCGCCGCCAAGTGGTACGACAACAATGTGGTGGTGGGAATGCACGACACCGACGACGGTCATGTGATAACATCGTCGGAAATCGTGGCGGCTACCCTCGATGGCAAGCGCCAAGTGCTCACCGACCCGAGCGTGAAGGCAATGTATCCCTATACCGGCGCCGAAGCACGAAAAATAGTGTTCGGCACCGATGAAGGCGAAACCTATATTATCAACCTTAAATAACATGGCGCTATGGAAATGATGAAACGAGTAATACTGACAATAATCACAGTCATAGCCACAGTGATGATAGCATTTGCCGGCGGTACACTCACCAAGACACAGGCAAGAATCTACATCAATCCCGGCCACGGCAGTTGGGGTCCCAACGACCGCAACCTTGCCACCATCAATCACGCCACAGGCGACACCACCGGCTTCTATGAATCGAACACCAATCTTTGGAAAGGTCTGAAGATGGGAGCCATACTCGAAAAATGGGGCGTGCCTAAGGAGAACATTATGTATTCGCGCGTAAAAAACGGCCCGTATCCCTATGTAGCGGGAGCAGCCGACGCCGAGAAATATAATCGCAACCTCACGGAGATATCGGAAGAGTGTAATGCCTTCAACACCGACTATTTCCTCTCCATTCACTCCGATGCAGCCACCGATGGCAGCAGCACCAACCTCTCGCTGCTCATCTACAACGGCTATACCATACCGGCAGCCGACGATGAGAACATGTGGGAAGGTTCGCGTTCGCTCGAGTATCAGCAAACCAGTCGTGCCATGGCAGAGACCCTGTGGCCCATTCTCGAGTCGAACGGCATAGATGTGCTGTCGAGCACCTCGCCGCGCATCGTGGGCGACTTGACATTCTACTATGGTTATCAAAATCCCTCGCAGAACGCAAAAAATGCCGCCGGCTATCTCGGTGTGCTTCGCCGCAACACCTGCAACGGATTTCTTGCCGAAGGCTATTGCCACACCTATCAGCCGGCACGCCATCGCGCACTCAATCCCGACTACTGCGGTCAGGAAGGCCTTCGCTATGCCCGAGGCGTGGCTGCGTGGTTTGGTTGGGATACCGAGGACACAGGTTATATGATGGGTTCGGTGAAAGATTTACACACGATATTTTCGCATACTTACTATCACCCCAACACCGCATCGCACGATAAGTATCTGCCCGTCAACAATGCAGTAGTCACCCTCTACAAGGGTGGCGTGGAAGTGGCAAAATACACCACCGACGATGAGTATAACGGCGTGTTTGTGTTCGAAAACCTTCAACCCGGTGCCGACTACACCCTCGAGGTGGAAGCTCCCGGCTATAAGACCCTGAGCGAACTCAATGAAGAGTATGGCAGAGAAGCCGTAAACTACACCATTACAGCCGGCGAAACCACCTATGCCATAGTGCAAGTGGAAACCGAAGGATATGTGGCAAATCCCACCTACAACTATCCCGACCCGCTGCAAGAAGAGTGGCTCGAATTGGCAAGCTCGTATGAAATGCGCCGCGACTATACTCATAAGCGCGTGGATGTGCTTGCCGACAAGACCATACGCCGCGAGTTTGCCAAGGGCGACTCGGTGTATGTGCTTGCACTCGATGCCGAGCAAAAACCATGGATTTACTGCTTCGATGCCGTGACCCAAAACAAACTCTTCGAGGTGAGCACCTCGGGCGCAGGTTCGCAAGCCGACGAGAACGAATTGCTCGCCATAAGCGATATAGCCATGACCAGCGACTCGGTGCTTGTGGCTTGCAATCAGGTGAAGACCACCTATTCGCCCACCGGCGTGTATCGCACCTATAAGTGGCAACGCGACGAAGCTACTCGCGCTCCAAAGGGCGACCCCGAACTGTGGTTTGAATCGGCAACCAACTACACCAGCGGTAATTTCAACAATGCCGTTACCGGCGCTACTATGGCAGTGAGCGGACCCCTCGAAGATTGCATCGTGATCACCACGGCGCAGACCACCGGAGCATCGGGCGAGGTGCGCTTGCCGCTCTTCACCATATCGCGAAAGGGCCTTGTAGGCACCATTCGCAATCAGGATAAGTCGCATTTCACCGTAGCATTGCTTGGCGATAGCTATCGACTTGCTGCTTCGCCGTTGCGCGACGATGCATTTGTAATCGACGGCACAAATACCACCCCGTTTGAGTTTGTAATCGGCAACGATGTGGCTGCACCCGCCTATTCGGGCACATTGAGCACCGATGTGGTGAAAGCCGATGCCGGCGCATGCTCGTTCTTCAAGTATGCCAAGCACGCCCTCGTGGTGGTGCCTGCAACCGATGGCGACGGCAATCACACCGGCGTGGCACTCTACGACGTGACCGACGGCTTGAGCAATGCCCGCTTGGTGAAGACCACCAATACCAATATCGATGCCGTGACATCGACCCGTGCCAACACCTATGCCGGTGTAAATAGCGCCGACATCTCACTTTATCTCAGCCTTGAGGGCGAAGTGAGCCGATTTACCACACAAGATGTGGAGCAAGCGGTGGAAAAACGCGTGTTTGCCTATAATTTGAGCGCTGTGCGCGCCGACGATGTGTATACACTCACATTCGAAGTCAACGGCGACTGCGCTGAAGGCGGCAAAATATGTTTCTACGATGCTTCGAACGGCGAAAACATAGGAACAGTGGATGTTCCGGCAGTAACAGCCGGAGTTAACAGCGTGGAAGTGCCTGTGGCCGACCTTCCCGGCGACGACAATACTCAGATAGAGTGGGGCGTGGAAGTGAGTGGCAACAATGTGTGGTGCATCAGCAATTTAGTGCCGAGCGAAGGCGATTATGCCCTCGGCCGCATGTATGCCACCGTCGACTGCTCGGAGGCATCGCCAAATATGGGTAAGATTTTTGTCTCTAACTTCAGCGGCAGCGGCAATGCCAAGAACGGCGTGTATGTATATTCAGCCGACACCTATCAGCGCGAAAATGCCGCACCTTACGGCAACTCTACATTCAGCAAGATAACCACCATCAACATCGATTCGCAAGGCAATGCCTATGTGGCCGACAGCGATGCAGCCAAATCGGGACTCCAAGTGGCAGAAGCCGAAGCTGTGGGCGGCGGATTTGCTCAATACTTCGAGGGTAACAACGCTTCGGGCATTATCAGCAACGGAGGTGTGGAAGTGGCAGGCGTGACATCGTCGGTAACATTCCGCGGCGAAGGAGCCGACACCAAGATGTATGCCTACATGAAGAACAGCGCCGGAAAATATGTTATCAATGTGTATAACATAGGTCAAGCCGATGCCACGATAGCCAAGACATGGGGCGTGGCGCCAAGCAGCAGCATAGCCCTTCCGAGCGGAATGTTGGCCGAAGCAACTGTAGTGGCAGTGGAGCAAGGTCTGTGGATTTGTCAAGTGGTGAGTTCGCAGAGTAGCGATGCCGATACCCCAACACTCATGTTTGTCGACTATTCGGGCAATGTGAAACTCAACCTCGGACTCGAAGAGAACGCTCACTTGTTGAGCGGCGTGTCGGGCGGCGGTATTGCAGTGAGTGCCGACGGCGCCACCTTAGTGGTGAACGACGAGAACGGATTGCTTCAGTTCTACGATGTGACATGGACCGATGATATCAGTCCCGTGCTCACCCCGCGCTATAGCTACAGCCACGGCATAGGCGTAGCCGCGGTGAAGATAGCCAACGGCAAGGGCATCAAGCAGATGAGTTTCGACCCCGCAGGCAACCTTGTGGCAGCCGGACACTATATGGGCGTGTTTACCATCCCCACCACTCACAACAGTCACCTCACCAAGTCGAAGACCATCATAGGCAAGACGAGCGGCTTGAACGGAGTGGATGCAGATGATGAGACAGCACCTGTAGAGTATTACAACCTGCAAGGCATAAAGGTGGCTAATCCGCAAGAAGGCATATTCATCAGAAAGCAAGGCAAAAAAGCCGAAAAAGTGCTCATAAAATAAAGTCACGACGGCTTGTAAGTTCTTTTAAGCGAAAAAGTTAAGAAGCTGTCAAGGGGGACTTCCATAGTGGAGTCCCTCGACTGTTTAGAAGCTTCGTTTGTATATGTTAACCATTATAAACGTTAATTTGCAAAAATATTTCGGAAAAAGTTTTGTAATGCTAAACTTATTGTGTTATTTTGCTATTGCTTAAAGTGAATTTAATGTTTAATCGAACCCGAAAAGGGTTGTATATACATAAATATTTATTATTAACTAAACCTACGTATTATTATGAAGAAAATTTTACTCTTTGGTGCGGCAGCATTTATGGCATGCACAATGAACGCACAAACTCTAACCGGCAACTTGAAGTTGGACTGGGAGATCAGTATGGCAGATCATACAACTACAGAAACACGCTCAATCGGAGCAATCGGCGATAAAGCCATCCTTAACAACAGTACTACCGGCAAGGTGGAATTATGGGATGCTACCGGCAAAGTAAAGGAATATGATGTAAATGGCTGGCTTAAGGAAAACGGATTTATTAGCGGACAAGACGAAAAAGGTAATGATGTGTATGAAGTTATAGGCCGTGGAGCATCGGTAGACGAAGCCGGCAACATCGTAATTAACTTGAATTTCCCGACCATGAAATCGAGCCGTATGTTCATGATTATCGCACCCGATGGCACAATGACCAGAGTGGAATGCGAATTCCCGGCAGGCGCGGTGATGCCTGAAGGTTCGGGTCGTTGCGACTTCGTTGGCGACAAGATGGCAGGTAACTTGCTCGAAGACGGTTATGTGGTAACTTGTCCTGACAAAAGTCAATATGCTGTGGCATTCAACATTGTAAAAGGCAAGTATGAGCCCGACTTCTCTTATGGTATTCACATCGGCGACAGTGAAAATACTGAAGTTTGGAACACCGAATCATCAGCTATCTTCCTCGAATCATACAATCCTGATGAGGGTGATCTTCCCAAGTTCATTGCTCGTAACCGAAGCATTGGAGGTTTCCGCATCAGCAACAAAGTGGGCAAAACCGAATACCAATTGGATAAGATGACCTACGAAGGCGAAGGTATGATTGATTGGACCGATGCCACAACCACCAACTTTACTGCTTTCAATGTGGCAGGTAAGTATTATGCAGTAGCCAACCAGCCTGATAACAAAACTCGTACACACTCATGGGAAGTATTCGACTTGCAAAACGCTGCAACGTTGGCACGTTGGACTATGCCTGTAGGCGAAGCTGTAAACTATATGGTAGGTTTCGCTTCTTCAGTTAACGAAGACGGCACTGTTAACATCTTCCAATTCAACCCCGGTATTCGTTTGGCTAAGTACACATTCACCGTACCAACCGGTAATGTTAACGAAATCGAAGCCGACGAAAATGCACCTGTAGAATACTACAACTTGCAAGGTGTGAAGGTGGCTAATCCTGAAGGTGGCATCTTCATTAAGAAGCAAGGCGCAAAGGCAGAAAAAGTGCTCAGATAAGAATTGAAAAAATATTCGGCAGACCGTCTGCCGTGTAAAATATGGCGATGGGGTGTGCGTGGCGCGCCCCATTGTTTATTACTTATTGTAAAAATTGTGTGACGTAAGCAGCTTTGGGATTTCGGGCAGATTCGGCAATCAATGGAGTGCTGCAGTGGCTCATTAATGCCGCTTTTGTGATGCCTATTTGTAGAGTTTTCGCTGCTGCAGATGCGTGTGTGTAATTCCTACGGCTCAGCAGATTAGAGGATGAAAACAGTTGTTATTGTTAAAATATGCAAATAACCACATACAAACATTAATGAGGCTTGCTTTCGTGAAAATTATTATATAATTTTATGTGAAAATTGTTCGGCATAGAGTGATATTACAATAGGAGTGATATTCGCTTGGAGTATAACAAATATAATTAGCTACAATTTAAATAAACCAAATAATAAACCTTTTAAACAAAAACCATCATGAAAAAAGTAATACTTACTTTTGCACTATGCTTGGGATGCGCCACAGCCTTTGCACAAGTGCTCACAGTGACGTCGATGCGCAAAGTGAGCACCGAGAGTGGCAAAGCAGTGGTGGCAGGCATCAGTCCTAAGGGCGATTATCTCCTTATCACCGATGCTCGTAACAACGGCTTAAGCAAATTAGACCTTGCCACCGGAGCTACAACACAGATTACCGATGCCCCGGGTGCAGGTTACAATGCACAAATCTCCGACGATGGCACCCAAGTGGTGTATCGCAAAAACACCTTTAAGAACCACCTGCGCAAAACGGCAGTGCTGAAGCACGACCTTGCCTCAGGTGCTGCGTCGCAACTCGTAGCTGAGAGTCGCCACATACAAGGCGTGGCAATCGACGGTGATGCCGCTGTGACCATCAATAAGGGCAAGGCAACCGTGAAGAGCCTCGGAGCACGCAAGGCCAAGGCGCAAAATCCGGTGTTCTCGATTGCCAACGGAGCCTTGATGATGACCGTGGGCAGCCGCACCACAGTGTTCTCGCCCAACGGCACCAATTATCGCTACATCTGGCCGTCGCTTTCGCCCGATAAGACCCGTGTGCTCTATTATGTGAGCGGCGTGGGCGCTTTCGTAGCCGACCTTAAAGGCAACATAGTGGCAGAGCTCGGAGCAGTGCGAGCACCCAAGTGGCTGGGCAACAATGTGGTAGTGGGAATGCACGACACCGACAACGGCGAAGTGGTTACAGCCTCGGAGATAGTGGCTGTAGACCTTGCCGGCAATCGCCAAGTGCTCACCGACGACTCAATGATAGCCATGTATCCTCATGCATCGGCCGATGGAAGCAAGATAGCTTTCAGCACCATCGACGGTGAGGCTTATATTATAGATATTAACAATAAATAACCGTAAGCCATGAAAAAAGCATTATTATATATCGCTGCAGCGCTCGTGGCTGCAGGTTCGATGAATGCCAAGACCATCGACGAAGTACGCATTTACCTCAATCCGGGTCACGGCAGTTGGGGCCCTAACGATCGCCCTATGGCCACCATCAGTTATCCCAATCTCGAAGAGACCGGACGTCCCGACACTTGCGGTTTCTATGAGAGCAACACCAACCTGTGGAAGGTGCTCAAATTGGGTAACACCCTCGAAAAGATGGGCGTGAAGAAAGAAAATATTATGTATTCGCGCGTGAAGAACGGCCCGTTCCCTTATGTTAAGGACGCCGAAGATGCCGAAATCTACAATCGTAATCTTACCGAGATATGCGAAGAAGTAGACGCCAACAATATGGACGTATTTATCTCCGTTCACTCCAATGCCGCTTCGGAAGGCACATCCACCAACTATCCGTTGTTCCTCTATCGCGGTAGCGACGGTGAGGGAGGAGATGCCGTGGCAGGCTCGCGAGCCATGGGATTGACCATGTGGCCGCTATTCTACACCAATGCCATAGATGTGATGAATTATTACGGTCCCACCAATCCCAATGTGCGTGGCGACGTATCGTTCTATGGCAGTTCGAGCGACCGCGTAGCCACCAACGGCAATGTCTACACCGGTTACCTCGGAGTGCTCAAGCATGGCGCACAAGCGTTGCTGAGCGAAGGCTATTTCCACACCTACCAGCCGGCACGCCACCGTGCGCTCAACCAAGACTACTGCTTTCAGGAAGGCGTGCGCTATGCTCGCGGCCTGTGCCAGGTGCTTGGCGGAACACCCGAGACCACAGGCTACATTATGGGCACCGTGAAGGACCTTCACGAGCGCTTCACCGGTCAGGAACTCTTTAAATATGCAGCAGGCAGCGACGACCAGTGGACACCTATCAACGGCGCCGTGGTGGCTCTCTACAAGGGCGAAACCAAGGTGGCTGAATACACCGTCGACAATAACTACAACGGCGTATTCGTGTTCGAAGGTCTTGAGCCCGGCGACTACACCCTCGACGTAACAGCCGAAGGCTACAAGCCGCTATTCGACGAATACAAGGCTCCGATAGCCGTAAAGGCCAATGAGACCTCTTACAGCAAAGTATATCTTGAATCGGAAGCGTATGAGCCCCCGAGCATAGTTTATACCGACTATCCCGACGAAATCAACAATCCTGCAATAGGCGTTGGCGGCGAATATAAGTTCTTGGCTTCGTATGGCGATGCCGAGATAGCCGAATTGAAAGATAAGACCGTGCGTAGAGCCATTCTTCGCGGCAACAACCTCTATGTGCTCGCCATCGATGCCGAAAAGGCACCTTATGTGTATGTAATCGATGCCGACACCCACACCGTGCTCAAGACCCTCGGCACGGAAGGTACGGAAGGCACCGAATTGGCAATTTCTGACATTCAACTCACCTCCGACGGCGTGCTCGTGGGATGCGCTATGGAACTTTGCCACTACAGCGATGCACAAGTGAATGATGGTGAAACCCGCGGCGAAACCAACTTCTACAAGTGGGAAAACGACGAAAACGGCATTGCCGACGGCAATCCTACCGTATGGTTCAAGACCATGGTTTCGGGTAACTTCTATCGCGCTTACACCGGCAATACATTCTTGTATAAGGGCACTGTGGAAGATGGCACCATCATCGTTCCATCGCGCACAGCATCGGCAGTCAAGATATTTAACAACACCCTCAGCATAGTGGAGGGCGCTCTTGGCAGCACCGGTTTCAACAACAAGATAGGTAACATAGTATCGAAGGATATTTTCGGCACCGACTACACTTATCATCTGTCGCCAATCGAAGAAAACAGCTTCATCGTCACCAGTTCCACTCACGTGGCACGCCAGATAGGTTTTGGCGAGACTGGAGACGTATACACCGACCTTGCCGAAGGATTGGTTAACACACCATCGGCTAAGGTATCGTTCTTCAAGCACGCCGGACACTCAATAATGGTAACAGGCGACGTGGTCGACGACAAGCCGGTGACCAAGCTCATCGACATTACCAACGGTCTTGACAAAGCCACATTGATAGGCGTGAAAATAGAAGGCGAAACCGCAGCATCGCCTGTGGCAGCCACCGGTCGCACTATAGTGAATAACGACGACGAAGGCCGCACACTCAGCGCCGAAATCGAACTCGTGACCGTGAACGAAGGTGCCACCATCACCAAGCTCACCACCGAAGGTCAGGAGCAACCTAAGTTTATCAATGCTTATGCCTACGGTTTGAAAGCACAGCAAGTGGAAGGCAAACTACAATTCGACTTCAACCTCTCGGCAGCCGTTGACGGCGCACGCGTGATACTCACCAACGTCGCCACCGAAGAAGCACAGGCCATAGAACTCGGAGCACTTGAAGCCGGCGCCAACACTGCATCGTTAGACCTCGCCGACCTCGCCGAGGCCGACTATGCATGGAGCGTGGAAGTAGACAACAAGAGCGTGGCAACACCGGGCGTATACTTCTCCGATGCATCGTGCTACAACAATAACAACCGCGGTGGCGTGGCAGTAGATAACGATCCCGAAAGCCCGTTGTTCGGTAATGTATATGTATCGAACGGACGCTCGATGGGCGTGCAGATATTCAATGCACAACTTCAGGCACAAGGCACATATTTGACCGACAAGTTTGCTGCATCCAACGGCTCGTCGCCATTGCGATGCGCAGTGAGCGAAGGCAAGCTCTATCTCACCGACTGGAGCGATGCCCATGCAGGTGTATGGATGTTCGACCCGCAAACCAACCTCAATGAAGTGACCAACGTGTTTGAAGGCACAATCGACGGCGACGGTTGCATCAAGAACGTCAACGGCGTGAGCGTGGGCGGCGGCACCACAGGTGTAGGATTCTACGGCAAGGGCGCCGAACGCAAGATGTATGTATTCTGCGAAGACTATCCGCAAGGCAATGGTCAGACAGCAGTGGGCTACGACCTCGGCACTGCCGACACATGGAACGAGGCACCAACCTACACCTTCGGCACAGCATCGGCAAAGATGCTCAACACCAATGTGGAAGTCAACGCCACTTCGCACGGCTTGTTCCTCTCGCAAGTGCGCGGCTCAGGCAACAACAATACCGGCGCACCGGCATTTGTATTTGCCAACTACAACGATGAAATATTGGTGAACGCAGGCACAATGACCGACCTCGACGGTTGCAACGGCGCAGGTCTCACCGTAACACCCGACGAATCGGTGATGTACATCGTAGACGGCTCGTCGAAGATAAGAAAGTACAACATCACATGGACCGACGATACACCGGCATTTGAAGAAGTTTACTCATTTGCAGTGCCAAAGGCAACAGAACTCAATCAGCTCAAGCTCGACCACGCAGGCAACCTCTACGCCTACAATAGAGCAGGTGGTTTGGTAGTAATAGCATTGCCAAAGACAGCCGAAGAGCTCAAGGTGGCAACACCGGCAGCAGCGGTAATCAGCGTATCGGGTATCGATGAAGTGACAGCCGAAGTGAAGGCCGATGTTAAGGTATATCCAAACCCGGCAACCGACGTGGTTAACGTAGAAGCCGGCGAAGAAATAACTACACTCGCCATCTTCAACATCACCGGAGCACAAGTATCGGCACCTGCCGACATACAAGGCAACAAGGCCACAATAGCAGTCGACAATCTGCCCACAGGCTCTTACATCGTGAAAGTTAACAAGCAAGCTATCCAACTGATAAAGAAGTAACACGAGCGCGATAAATAGTAGGGCTACAGCCCCACGATAACACCCAAAAGGGGTGCGGCAACCAATCACTGCCGCACCCTTTTGTATTGTAAATGAAAATTCTTAAGGAGTTTACGATATTTTATGTCTTTTTTTATAATTTTGCAGTAGAGTATAAAATAGTAGTATAGAGGATTTAGAGTTGTAATAAAGCATAATGAGAAACGATAGTGTTGTACATAATTACACCGGGTTGTCATTATTAATCACAAGCATAGCGCTGCTGGCATATCAGTATGCTTCGTTTATGGGGCTCAATTATATGATAGAAGGCTATGAAATAGGGAAGATATTGACGGTTCCGCATTTCATAGTGTCGTTAGTTGCCATAATAGTGCTTAGCATAGTGTTGTGCTGCTCGATAAAGACATTGTGCTTCAATAAGAAGCAGCGCGACAAGCGACGTGGGCTGCCGAGAGAGATATTTTCGGCTATAGTGATAGCAGCCATTCTGCTCGGTGAAAGCATTTTCTTTGTGAAATTTCTAAATATCTTCGACAGCCGCGAAGAGTTGACCTCACAAATGAATGAAATGCGCGATGCCATCAAAACCATCGACGAAGAATATAATGACTATGTAAATCAGCGTCTTGCCGACTATGATGCCTATGCCAAATCGGCATATAAACATCGGAAACATGATTTCAGCGAAAGTGTCAAGAAAAGCCTGACGCGGCGATTGAAGCCGGAAAATCACGATACGATAGCCACAGAACGAGTGGTGTGGCTTGCAGGACTTCATGATGTGAGTATATGGAATGTGATGACACCGCAGAATGTGAGGTCGATAATCGATGCCTCGCAAGAGTGGGACAAGCAGTATGCTGCTGTGTCGAGCATAATATATGAGCATGAGCAGAGAGCCGACGGCACGCCGTATGCGCCGTTTTCGAGCAAAATATCGGCAGATGCCGCCGCAGAGTGGAAGCAACGGTTTGAAGCGGTGGATATGCCCGATTATCGCACCATAACGGCATTGGTGCTCACATTGCTGCTGATACTAACGGTGTATCTCACCATAAAGCGCCCCAAGAACGTGGAAGTGGGAACCCACGGACGATAGTCACAACATTATTAGCAGAGAAGATTATGCAAGACAATATACGACATCTCATAAGTAATCCCAATTATCTGACATCGAAGCAGGTGAGGGATACGCTCGTGGCCAAACGCTTCACTACCAAGAGTTTTGAACAAGTGTTGGGCGCTGAATTTGTGTCGAATCTGAGAGAAAGCAGCGGCGTGGAGATAGTGTTGAGCGATATCACAGAACTGCAGTTGCCCGACGGCTATGCCGAATATACACAAGTGTATGTTTGGGGACAGGAAAAGTCGGGCAAGACATGGGTTTTGGGCTCATTGTTTGCCGCAATAGAGAGCGAGTGCCACAATGTGGTGTGGCGCGACTATTACACCACCGACAACCGCCGTGAGTCGCTTGTGAATATATTTAAAGGCACAGAGCGAGCGTTTTATCCCATAAGCGACCGAAACACCCACGATGTGCAGACTTATAATGTGGAATTTACCGTAAAAGGCACATTGGGAAGCAAAAAATATTGCTTTACCTTTATCGAGGTGAATATCGACAACGACCGCTGTTGGGATACGCTTGAAGTATATTGCGACCTTTTGAAAAGTCAGAATAACAAGATACATCTGCTATGCTTCGATAGCAGTCTGACAAAGAATGAACAGCAGCAACAGGCCAAGAAATTGTCGAAGGTATTGCGCAAAATGAATGATAAAGGCATGTTTGCCACCTCGGTAGGGTTGTATCTGCTTGTCACCAAGACCGACTTGATGATACGCGTGCCGGAACAGCATCGCATGGAGGCGGCGCAGACACTAATCACAGCCGGACATCGCAAACTGTGGCTCGATGTGGTGAATATGTGCTATAAGATGAATATCTACGATGCCACACCCATACCGTTTACCGTGGGCGATACCGTGCTGAAGGATTTGCTCAAGCCCGATTTGACACGTGCCAAAGCACTTTTGCACTATCCGATATTGCTCAAAGCCCAGCCTTGCCTCAATTTCTTCGAGCGAATGCTTCGTAAAGGCAATCTGGCAATAACTATAGCGGTCTCGATAGTGGTGTTGGCGGCTATGGGCTATGGAGTGTATGCCTTGCTGGAGCAAATACCCACTCCACCCGATAGAGAGATTCGAACCTATAACTTTTCGAACGATTTCAGTTCGCAAGTCAGCAAACGCATTTATCAAGAATCGAATTACAGCCGATTGGTGGAAAATTACAAGGACTTGAATTGGTTACTGCTTGCCGAGCAGAGCATTGCCGACATCGATGGCAAAGCGTTGCCTGATGTTGATGATAATTGCCGCAAATTTCTCGACAATGCTTTTGGCGAAAAGCTTAACGATGAGTATGGGCGCTTCTTCGCCAAGAGCAATTGGAGTAGCCAAGATGGCAAAATCGGTTCGCTGAAACTATATTCAGGGTTGCTGCTAAAGCAGAATAAGATGGAGTATGAAGTGCGCGAAAAACTCTATAGAAACAAGGATTATTTCAACGAAAGGAGCGAAGTGAAATCGCTGATATGGAAGAGCAAACATTGCACATCGTGGAGCGATGTGGAAGAAGTATGCGATGATTATAGTAGTTACATCAAATATCCGTTCAGCAACGATGAAGGTTTGCTTTCAGATCTTAGAGCCGCCAAGAAGCATGCTTATGAGAGTTATGCACAGTATCTGAAGGAGGAGGCGATTAGAGAGAATTATAATTATGAAACGCAGAAAAATAGATTGACATCGGGAATTTTAGACCCATTGATTAATTATTCGAAGTTGAAAGATTTGAGAGACAATTATTTAGATAGAACCAACTCGTTGAAACGCCGCATAGAGGAAGCAATGTCGAAGATATCGTATGAAGATTCGAATGAGGCTCGAAAATCTCTTGACGAAGCTATAGAGAAGATTTCTTTTTGAAAACGAAATACACTAAGATATGATACCCGATTTTATAAAAAAGATTCCGTCGCGAATAACCTTATTTGTGATGCAAAGCGAAAAATTCAGGAGTACGGTGGCAATAGCGCTGTTGGCAATAGCCGTGTGCTATGGTCTGCAGTGGCTGATGCTCGGCAAAGTGCCCGAGAAATTGGCATTTTTTATCGATGGATTTTCGTATACAACCAATAAACTTACAGTAGGCAAGGGCAGCGATATATCGTTCTCCAATGTTCCTGCCGATTATTTAAGCATAGAGCGCAACGACAGCGGCTTTGTGTGGAAGGTGAACGAGGCATATAAGGATACGTTGCAGTATTTCAAAGTGGGCAACGATAATCCCAATGCGCATGATCTCATCAACGATGATACGCAACGAATCTCGATTGAAGTGCCGGCAATGCATGGCACGGATTTGTTGAGTTTGGAATTGACCGGCGAGGATATCTACGACGAGTGGGACAGTAAATTCGCTGAGCAAAAGGTGGTGCTTTTGCGCAATTTTGCCGTGCATTATGCCGAGAGACACAAGGGTTATAATGGGAGTGATTCGTTGGGCTATATGCAGCAAAAGCAGGTTAGCTCCATTCTATCGCGAGACGACGATGGAATAAAACTTGTGGTGCTCGATGAGAAAACCTCAATCGACGGGCAGTCGTATCGCCGCGACGGTTTTGTGAAGGGCGATAGAGTGAAGGTGCAATTTTTCAGCGTGAGCGATTATTGCTATCTCGACGACGATTCCGATGATTCGTTTAGGGTTAATGGAGTGAATTATGTGGCTAAGCCCTCGGTTAAGCTCACCGCGTGGGGTGCAGGGCATGCTATGATAAAAGCCGAAGATAAGGCGCTAAAGGTGACCTTCCCGCGTCCGGTGGGATATGTGGAATCGCTCGACTCGCTGCGCGCTATGGCGGCAAAGACCAGCGGACTTATCACGCTAAAGCAATCGGATGTGTCGTTCCCCACCAAGAATGATATCTATCTGCCACAGATGTCGAGAGTGATATCGAATGATATATGCAATTTGTCGTTCAACGGCGACGAGGTGTATGTAAAGAACAATAGCACCGACAGCACCAAAGTGGTGTCGGGCAAGCACCTTGTGCCAACTCTGGAGAAGATGTCGCTGGCCAACGGTGCCGGGGTGATGCAATGCCGTGTGGGCATAATCGACGGGCATTTTGTGTGGAGCTATCTGTGGCTGCCGTTGGCAACAGCCATTTTGCTGATAATTCTCACCGTGGGACCTACAAGCGCGATTATTGTGCGCAAGAAGATGCTTAATCGAATAGGCAATTACAATAGGTTGAAGAATTATGCTTGGTATATGTTGCTTCTGATACTTATAGCTTTAGCGTTCTGCGTAAGCAAGTCGATGATAGCGCTGAAATTGAGTTATTCTTATCCCTATTTCGAGAAGATGACCGGCATAATGCCTGTAGCTACGTCGCTGATGCTGCTGTTCTTCTTTACATTGGCGTTGATATTGAATGTGTCGTATGTGAAGATGCTATCGCCGTATAACAAAGGCTTGCGTTCGCCCTATGTCACGATAGTGGTGCTTGCAGGAGCTTTTGCGGCATTGATATATGCATTTTTCAATATCCTCGACCCGGCAGTGAATAGCGAAATGGTGGGGTCGTATTATGATTCGGAAACGAGAATATTGTCGAATCCACTAAAATGGGTGGAACGTGTGGGCATTAACGATACCCACCGCTCGGTGGTATATACTTTGATACTTCTCGAAGGCATTGCGCTTGCAGTATTGACAGTAGCACTATTGGCATGGAAAAGAATTTCGAAGAAGATTACTGATATAAGCAATTGGGCGCAAATAAGCCAAGAAAATGCGTGCGATTTTGTTTCGGACAAAGTATGGCCGGGCATAGAGAATTGGTTGCTTACCTTTATCAAGAAGTTGACCAAGGGGAAATATATGATTACTATTACCCAAAAGGCATGCGACGACCCTAATGAGAAACTTACAGTGGGCCGATGGATAAGTGCCACACTCGGAAGGTTGCCGTTTGGCATAGTGATGTTGGCGATGCTGTTAGTGGTGGATATAATATTTGGAGCCAATAAGGTGATAGTAATGCTTGAAATAGCGGCGACAATATTGATAGTGTCATCCAAGACTACCTATTTGGGATTTGTGTATGCGCTTCGCACCTTATTTCCGTGGCATATCCTGCTGTTGGCAATGCTGGTGTTGGCAGGCATGGCATTGGGCAATTTCGGCACGGCATTTATCACTGCAGCGGTGATTGTAGGACTGTGCAAAGCACTTGGCTCGGTAGAATTTGACAATCCCAATACTCCAAACATACAGGAAGGCTTGCAGCCGCTCGAAGTGCTGTGGCAAATGCTCTTTATAAGCATTTTCTACATCGTAGCCGCAATGGCAGCAGATAATGGTTATATGACCAACTATTTGGGCTTCTTTGTGGCATTCTTGTGTTTCTTCTTCTTGATAAAGAAACCCGGATGGGAAGATATGTTGGCATATAGAATCAACCGAAGCACCGCTCGATGGGTGCATGTCTATCTGAGTGTATTGTTGGTGCTGATAGTGTCGCTTCCGGTGATATGCAGCAAGATGTTCGATCCCGATGATGTGCATTACGAGCGTTTCGCTCGCCGCATGATGCTTTACTCCAATTTCGACGAATTGCAAGATGCCGGGTATCGCTACACCGAGACCGATGCCGAGTTTATGGTGGTGATGAGTCACTATATGCAGCATCGCGATGGAGGCGATCCGTTGTCGAACGATAAGCACTTGCTTCATGCCTCGGTAAGTTCGGGACAATCGCCGGTGGTACTCAACGACTTGAGTATGCCTGTGGCATTCTTCGGGTCGTATGGCACCACTTTGACAACGATGCTGTTCTTCTTGCTCTTGGGCACATTGCTCTTTGTGGTGATGCGCTTCAGTTTGAGCATGTGCGAGAGGCCGTCGGGAGATGTGGAGCTTTGCGAGCACTTTATGTGGCGCATTCTTGCGGTCTCGCTATGGGTAGGCACCAGTCTGTATCTCTATTTTTCGTATATCGACCTTCTGCCATTCACCGGGCGCTTGGTACCCGGCTTTGGAGTAGACGCCGTGGGCGAAGCATTAGAGACATCAATCCTGCTTGCCTTTATGGCATCGGTGGCTGGCAATTCCGTCAACATAATTGAAGAAAAGAAAGATGAGAAAGATAAAATACTTATAAGATTATAGTTAACTTTGTAGAAAATGTTTTTTCAACGAATAAAAAGATTTATCATGGGAATATTTGATAAGATTTTAGGCTCGCTAAATGCTAATGATAAGATTACGCTTGCAGTGGTGGGTATTCCACACAGCGGAAAGAGTTATTTGTTAAGCGATATCATCACATCGTATCGCAATATGGGTTATGTGGAGGAGCAACGACTTGAACGAGAAGGTGTGCCATATCGAAGAATTTCAGACTTTCAAGCCAATATATATAAGAAGGGCAGTGTGTCGCAAACCGAAGTATACCCACTACGCCCGGGAGAAAACATATATGGAGCAAAATTGGTGAAGACAGGCAGTAAAACACTCGAATTGGTCTTTGCAGATATTCCCGGTGAGGTTTTTAACAGTAACTCAGGAGTAAAAGATTTGACAAATATTAAAGTCTATTTCCGTTATTGTGATCAACTAAGGCATTGTGGACAAGTATTCCAAGTCACCACATGGAAAAACGATGCCGGAAATGAACTGAAGGTGGTGGAGCCGGTAATAACGAACGAGGAGAAAAAGAAGCGTTTCGAAGCGAAAAAAGAATTGACGGAAAAAATTGAGGATTTGTTAAATGGCCGAAACCAATCATACCTCGATTGGAGTTATCTATATACATGGCTGAAATATAATGGTTATGCATCAGTAGAGCAATCGACAAGAAAAATAAACGGACGAGAATTGCTTCAGCATTTCTTTGAATATCAGCCCGACTCTTTGATGCGAACACTCGCCTATAAAGTGGAAACAATCTGTCCTGGTTTGAGTATCCGCGTAGCTGATTTTGAGTCGAATTATCTGATGCCATTCTATTTCTTGCATTATTGCTACGAGGCTTCGGATATAGTAGCGTGCGACAAGCTCATTGTTCCTAAAGATACAAAAGATAATGAAGATGTGGCATTTAAAAATTATCAAGTGATGATGGAGGAACTTGCTGAGTTTATTACCGAAAAACCCGACTCTTGCCATGTGTATTTGGCATTTAGAGGCGTGGACTTTATGATAAAGGAAGTAGCCGGCAATTATAAGGCCCTCTATGGGAATTTGCGTAAGGTTTTACCCATTAACAAATTACGCAACTTTTTTTACTCGCTTTTTGCTTATTTGCTGTGGAATAGAGTGGATGAAACGAATGTAATAGAAGACAATAGTAGCCTTGTAACCCATCTGGGAGTAGAGGGAATTGTAGCCCCCGAGACTTTCGCACTCGATGAGTTGAGACGCAAATATATAGATATGACGTGTGGAGATGGTAGCATCAACGGCGAGACTGCAAATATAGAGAATACATTGTCGGGTTTGATAAGGGCGCATATCGGTCAAGGTCCGGCAAATAATTTCTACCGATTGCTTTCAATAGCCTATCATTATGCAGAACCGAATGAAGGAATTATGCGAAGAATGCCACCCCATATCTATTTTACGTGCACTCCTATTACTCAAGAATTTGAGATATACGTAAATGACCCGGAGAACGCCAACCAGCGATTTGTAAATAATAATGAAACGGGCACGATGAAATATTTCGATAGGGCAGGTTCGCATTTCTGCTTTGGTACATATCAACTATGTCTCGACATGCTTGCTCAGCATGGTGAGAATATAGTAGATGACTACAATTTGAATAATTTGCTTAACAGGATGATAAATCAGGGTTAATCATAGCGAATGATGAGCGTGTTAGACAACATAATTGGAGGCGTATCCGGCAAAAGGACTATTCATTTGGCCGTAATAGGTTTTCCGGCGAGTGGCAAGAGCTATCTGCTCAGCGATATGATAGCCACGCTCGCCGAGATGGGCTATGAGTCGGAGTTGCCTGAGCTGACCTTTCAGCACAGCAGCTTTGGCGCATTCTATTACGATGCCTTTAACAACGACACCGGAGGCATGAAGCAGACGCCGCCTTCGGCATGCCGACCTGCAAATCATTATGGGGCTGTAATGCGCCACAAAGGCACATCGCGACGCATAGCTGTAGATTTTCTCAATATCCCCGGCGAAACTTTTCAAGATGCCGATGCGCAGCTTAGGCGATACTATAATCTGCGCGATGCTTTGCAAAGCATTAAGGGCAAAGGTTTGTTGGAACTTACCGTGTGGCGCAATCCTTCGGGCAAGGAATGTTATGTGCTTGAGCCAGCACTGAGTGTAAGAGGAAAGTATGCATTGCCGTCATACGATGGCTTGTCGAAGCTTACTTCAAATGATTTTGAGGGATATGCGCAGAATTATCGCGACTGGGCGATGATATACTCCGAACTTAATTATTATCAATACACATTGTGCAAGCGCAAGCCGGTGAGTGGTGACTACGTTTTGAAGCATTTCTTCGAACTCAATACCGACTCGGTGTTTGCCACAATAGTAGATGTTTGGCAAGGCTTTGCTAACGGCTTGGATAAGATGGAATATTTGACATCGAATGCTTTCAACGATTTCTACTATATGCATTATAGCTCGGTGGCTACCGATATGGTGATATGCGACAAGATATTCGAGCCGGGCAATAATGCTGCTGAGAATTATAACTTCTTGAGCATGATAGAGACGCTGAAGGACTTAATAAGGGGTAATAAACGCACGAATGTGTATTTGGCATTCCGCGGAGCCGACTTGATGCTGAAACCATGCACGGAAGCTTATAAGGAGAGATGCAATCTTACGCCTCTCAACGAAGGCAGAATGGGAGTGTATTCGCTCTTTGAGAGCCAGATACAAGCGGTATGCCTCGACGGTGCCGTTGCCGACGATGCTCTGCTCGATGTCAATCCTGACGGATACTGCATAGCATCGGGTGGGGATTTGCGCAGCCATTTGAGAAATCGTTTAGGTGGCGATATAGCCCACGGATTCAAATCGCTTATGCATGAGGCCTATGGCAGTATCGCCGACAGCGAGGGCTTGCCTCCTCATGTGTATTTCACAGCCACGCCCATCGACGAGCACTTCGAGATTTACGACAATGATAGGCTCGATGCTACGCGATTTGTGCGCAGTGAAACCGATGCTGATGGCAATAAGCACTGGAAGGCATTTCATATCGAAGTCACTCGTGGCGGCAAGCGCCAGTTTTGCTTCGGCACATATCAGCTGATGTGCGATATATTAAAACAGAATAACATAACATTGAAATAATACGAATATGAGCAAGATAAATATAACCAAATACGTAAAAGGGTCGCAGCCTGATTCGGCAGGCGACCGAACGCTTTACTATACCGAGAACTACTCGAAGTATGGTCAAATGAAATGCGATGGTTTGAGCGATAGCGATATGCGCCTGTCGCCCGAGCGGTCGACGTTTGTGGCTACTTATAGCAAGAGTGAAGATGCCTATGTGTTTCTGCATGTGCAGGCACAGCATTGGATATTTGCCGGCGGAGCGCGTAGGTATTCCTATCGAGGCGCATTTGGCGTGTCGCGCACCGATGCCGAAAAGGTGGGCAATGTGAAAAGTTTGGTGTTGAATCTGCCTCGCATAGGCTCTTTAGAGAAATACAATGGCAACGTGGATGCCGCATGTGAAATAACAAACTATAATTTGGCAGTTCCAGACGATTCGGCCAAAAATTTGGCATCGCATATAGCGAGCGCCATGTGTAGAGGCAAGCACTTGTATATAACTATTGAAGAAAATCAATTAGGCGCTGCAAAGGGCGATGAGATTTTCGATAACAATAAGTTCTTGATGTTATTGGCGGCTATCGATATGCTTCCGGCTAATATTCGCCGCTATGCCACATTCTCATTCCTTGCCGATGATAATTATTCTACAATTACCGAAGACTTGGCGGTGAATGTGTGCCTCAAGGGATGTGAAACAGCAAAGAAAGCCAATGATGAAGTGCTTGCATGGAAAGAAGCTATCGGTGCCCCTGCAGCCCTTGCTGCAGATGCAGCGCAAGGCATTTTCGGCTTGACGCAAGACGATGGAAAATTGTACAACCTGGATGAAATTTTCAAATTCATTGCCTCATTGCCTGCAATTAAGGCGAAAATGGCAGAAGGAAAATACTCCGAAGTAGACACCATAGAATGGAAATTGTGGCTTCTTGCCGGAAACGACATTGCAGGAGTGCGTGTGACTACCTGGGATGAATATAGTAAGGTTAAGGCAGCGCTCGATAGTAAGACAGCTGATGCTTTTGCCAAGAATGTGCTATCGCCCGCCAATTTCAGCCGCATTAAGTGCTCGAAGAAAGAGGAATTGCTCAGTTGGGAGCAGGAACTCGATAAATATAATATGTTGCAAGGCGTAATAGCCGACATATGGAAGTGGTATGGCATATTGGGCTATTCGTCGCTTGAGCATCTTGTGAAATTCCGTATGCGTCACCCGAAAATCTCGATTGCTAATTTCGATACGTTAGAATTTACGTCGGTGGGTGAGGATATTGATTGCCATGACTCGCAGTGTGCCAAGTGGTATCAGCAAAAGAAAAAAGACTTCTACGCAAAGTGTAAACCTAACACTCTCAGCGAATTGCGCTCGGCAGTGGCTGATGTGAAAAATAGTGGAATAGGACGCATAAAAGCACTCACTGTAAACGATTATGCTGTGATTTTCGCTAATGTAAGTGCCGGAGAGTTGATGCGCTTCTATGAGGAAATAGATGATGACTATAGGTCGACATATAAAATTTATTATGCGACACTTGAGACAGAGATGGCACGCTCTGCCGACCGCCTATTCCCGGTGAACGATATAGAGCATTGGCCCGATTTCTGCGCCCAAATGGAGGGTTATCCTACGTTTGCGAAATTTTTGGGTGAGTGCTATGATAAGATGAGAAAAAATGACTTGCCAAAAGTAGCCGAAAAGGCAAATGATTACATACAAGCACTTGGCGATGCGCGTGCTCGCAGTTTTGTAAGGAAGTCGAAACCGATAATAAAGGCATTGATAAGCGTTATTAACTCCGGCGCAGACCGCAAAACTCTGCAGCAGCATTATCGCAAGGCTATGATGCCCGACAGCCGCTTGTGCATGCAGCTTGCTATAGCCGCGCTTGTGGGATTTGTGCTGGCATCATCGTTGGCAGTGGGGTTGGCATATCGCATGGGTGTGATAGGAGCTAAAGACGAAACCATTGCCGAAGTAGTGGAGCCTGCAACGCCAATAACCATGATTTGTGACAATGGCGCCGGCAAAGATTCCTCGATAGTAATTGCCGATTCGATTTCGGCATCGGACTATGCGTTAATCAAGAACGGAAAGTTGAAGAGCTTGGTATATGGTTGCGACACCGTGAAGATACAATCTAAGGAATTGGAGCAGTTCTCCGACACTACCAAGAAAATGAACGATTCGCTCAAGGGCGCATACCACATGCTTATGTATAAGGTCTTTGTCAACGCAAAAGACACCACAACAGTGAAACAAGCCAAAGCGGACAAAACAGAAAATACAACCACTCAAACCAAATAAACAGATATGTGTGATAATGCCCGAAATAGTAGAAACAAAATCGACCCTAACTGGTCGAAACTAAGCCGAAATGCGTTTATGCTGCGCCCGTTTCTTGTGGCAGGCGTGTTCTTGCTGCTTATAGCATTTGCAGTGTTTATGAGTTTCTTCAAAGGCTGCACCTCGCTCGGAGAAGTGGCGAAAGAGAATGAATATTCGCCGGTAAAGGATAATAAAGGCTTTGTTACCAAGGCCAACGCGCTTCTCGAGGAGTTGCTTGCCGACGTCGACACATCGGTGAAAGCGGTGGATTTGGAAAGTCTGAATAAGAAGTATCCGTCGCTGATTTTTGCGCTTCCGTATGCTATGGACGAAGCAACTTGCATCGAGGGCGGCGACTTGCGTTTGGTGGGCATTAATAACGACAAGATTAAGGATAAGTGGAAGCAATTCTACTTCAATAGCCGCTTGCAACAACTGTTGCAGCAGCAAAGCGATAACATATCGGAGACTTATTTCTCGATAAAACTTCGTTCGAAATTAGATAGAGGGAAATTGGACCTCGATGTGGCAAGCATAAAGCTTATACCATCGATGTTTAAGGTGGCTCTGACCAAGGACCCATGGACCGGAACGATTATCGCTAATGATAACGGACTTTTCAACGACGAGAACTCGGTGTATCTCACCTATGGCAACACGGTTATACCGCTGCATCGCAACCGAAGTGTGAGCATGTCGAACCCGCTTAAAGTGTATGTGTCGGGCAATGAGTTGAAGTTGAATAAACGCGATCGCCGTTTCAACTATTACGACTATTATCAGAAAACATATAAAACCGATAGGTCGGTGTCGATTTCGTTAACCTCCGATGTTAGAGATGTGAATTTCTGCTGCAAGGGAGATACGTTGGTGGTAAGTTCGTCTTACACCTTTAAGTATGGCAAGGGCAAGGAGCGAAGTGGCAATAATGTGCGCATGCACATACGCGACGGCGAAAAGCTGGTGTTCTACGATAATTCGAATAACAAGAAATTGGCTGAATTTACGGTTAATACCCATAACCCGGCGCTAACACTTTCGAGCATTGTGCGCAGCAATCTGGGCAGTAGTCGTTATAACATATCGCGGTCGCAGACCGACCTCTTTACTCAGCAAATAATTCGTGGATTGTCGCGACATCTTTCGAATAAGGATAGTGTTAACGATGTGAGAATTACTATCGACCCCTTGCTGTCGAAAGAGTTTGAGGACGAACTGATAAAGGGTATAGCTGATGCACGAGCAAAGGTGAAAGATTATAAGGCGGAATACGATATGTCGATCACAATTATGGACCTTGCCACAGGTAATGTGCTTGCATCGCCGTTCTATAATACTCGCTTCGAGAAAGAACTGCGCGACGAGTCGCTGCAACTGATTACGAAAAATGTGTCGTTGCGTCGTCGCTACATCGGTTCTACATTCAAGCCTATGCTTGCACTTGCTGCCGTGTTGTCGAATCCCGATTTGCTTTCTCTTAACAATAGGAGTATGGTTTCGCATCAACCCGGACAAGAATATGCATATTTTCATGGTCGCAAATGCAAGCTATGGGCTAAGAATGCGCAGAGTCACTGGAATGGCACTGACTTCGTCTCATTTATCTCACGCTCCGACGATGTATATCCCGTGTCGCTTGCTGCTTTGGCTATGTCGAAAGCCAAGGGCAACTATGGCACACTTTCACTCGGCGAAAACTCGGTGTTCTGCATGAATAATGGCGTGTTGTGTTTTAAACAGGACAACGGTTTGTCTAAAGAGAATCCGTTTATTCAATGGTTGTCGCTGCTCTATAAAGCCAATTTCAATAGTGATACTTCCATCGATTTGCAACTTTGGAGCGGGCTATTCGGCAGCAATGATGTGGCAAGTGAAGAGTCGGGTCCCTTTGATGAAAGTTTTGGAATTGTAGAGGGTGATGCAAAATGGAATGATAAAAGAGATGCAAATTTCGGACTTGAAGAAATTTCGCCTGAAATCACCAATCTGCACATCGATGAACTTCAGAAAGGCGGCGATTTTAGAGACTATTTGGTGCCGTTTGTGCTCGGGCAGGGCAGCAACGAATGGAATTGCATAAAGCTGGCAGAAGCATGGTGCCGAATGATAGGCAAGCGCGATGTGCGAGCGCACTTTATAAAGCACGCTGTGGATGACAATCCCCTTATCTATTCGGGCGAGGAAGACCAGCGACCAAGTGTGCGAGGCAACCGCACTATGCAGCAAGTGTCGGCTACATGGAATCAGTTCCTTGAAAAATTTGAGAGTGCTCAGAGCGGTGACGGCACATTAAATAAGATGAGCAAAGCTGTAAATAACTTGAATGCAGCATTGAATACCGGAGATGACTTGGTGCTGTTCTCAAAGACCGGTACGCCCGATAACTATGTTCGAAACGAATTTCCGGTGCTTATGTCGAAAAGTAGAGGTTTGGACTTGGGTATGTATACCTTTGCATTGGTGAAGCGAAGCGAGCTGAATAAAATCAAGCGGGGAGAGCCCGGCAAGGGCATAGTGTGCGTGGTGAGAATGAATAGAACTTATGATTCTCGCAGTAGAAAAACTGACGGATTAAGTTCTGATGATGCAAAAAAATTCTTTGTACAACATCCCGAGCGACTGCGCAAACTATATGAAATGACTAAGAGTTATTATTAATTTTCAGGCAGAAACAGCGATGAAAAATAAGCGATTTATACTATATGCGGCGCTCACTGCGGTGCTATTGCTGGTGACGTTGCCCTATGCTTGGGAAATAATAAAAATATTGTTTCTGAAGGATGTGGGCATAATCCGGCAGATGCAACTCTATCAGTGGGCGGCATGTGGAGCGCTCGCATATGTGATAGTGCAGCGTTTTGCCACCAAAAACATCACTTGGATTGAGACATTCTCACATGAGTTGACGCATATATTGGTGGCAATGATCTTTTTGCGCAAGGTACATTCGTTCAAAGCCAACGAAGCCGATGGCGTGGTTACCACGAGCGGCACCCACACCTATGGACTCATTCCGCAGGCTTTGGCTCCGTATTGTTTGCCTATATTCACCTTTATGTTGCTCGCATTACGATGCCTGGTGCAGCCGGAGGGATTGTGGATTTTTGACATTCTTGTGGGAATTACCATTGCCTTTCATGTGCTGTGCTTTGTTCGCCAAACGGGTAATCATCAGCCCGATATCAATCAATATCCTTTGTATTTTTCGTATCTATATATCGTGACAATGCAATTGGTGAACCTGTGCATTATATTGGTGGCGTTTTTTCCAAATTATAATGTGTTTACTTCGGTATGGCGAATGGCTACTTTTGTGTTTGAAAATACCATGAGTTACTTTTAGTAGACTAAAGCTATGTTAACCGAGCAAAAACGCCCTCGCAAGCGGAGTGGCAGACGCCGCAGGCGCAGCAAATCGCTGCAAAGCTATCTGCGAAAATATAAGCGCAAACTATATGCTATGCTCAAATATGCGGCAACGGCGATAATTGCCGTGTGCCTTACCTTGGCGTATCAGCACTTCGCCAACGGAGAAAAGCCGACGCAGCGGAAAATGGTGGCAAACGGGCCATATCATGGCATAGATGTGTCGAAGTTTCAGGGCACAATCGATTGGGAACGGGTGGCTGAAGACGAAAACATACAGTTTGTCTACATCAAAGCCTCGGAGGGTTCGTCGAGCGTGGATTCGCGCTATAAGGAGAATTTCCGCAAAGCCAAGAAGGCGGGATTTAAGGTGGGCAGCTATCACTATTTCTTGGGTTGGAAGCCCGCCAAGGAACAGTTCGACAATTTCAATCGCTACATAGATCGCTCGAAGCAGGATTTGATACCGATGGTGGATGTGGAGTTGACGGGGAATAAAAACGTCAATCGCGAATTGCTGCAAAGCCGTCTTGCCGAGTTTATGCAACTTGTAAAGGATGAATACGGCAAATATCCGCTGCTTTATAGCCAATATCGATTCTACAACGATAATCTTGCGCCCGAGTTTAATAAGTATTTCATCTTCATAGCCCGATATAGCAACAAAGAACCCGTGCTCAAAGGCGCGGGAAAATATAATATCTGGCAATTCAGCGAAAAGGGCAGAGTAGCCGGCATAAAAGGACATGTCGACCTCGACCGTTTTGCCAACGGCACCACGATAGCCGACATAGAGCTATGATGCATCCCAGCCGCCGCACCGCTATGTTTTTAAATATATATCGGCACAAATCCGGGTGCGAAATTTCGCAATAATAACACTTTTTTTCAATAGTAACGGTATCTCACGATTGGCTGCTACCTAACTTGCGGCATCGAAATGCCTATTAGAAAAACAGTCTAATCCAAAAAATAAGCCTAAATTTTGGATTATAATCCAAAAAATGTGGTGGAAATTTTGGATTAGGTGTGAAATTTTGAATTATAATCCCCCAAAATAATGTGCTTGTTATTTTGGATTATAATACGAAGTTTTTTTTGAAAAGAGGCATGATGCTGTATGTTTCCGGGCTTGAGGGTGTGTGTTTCGGGCTTGGGCACGGTGAATTGGAGATGAAAAACTAAAGGAGGCTTGGCGGGGTTTTCCCCGGGGAGCCTCCTTTTGATTAATCAAGTGATTTTTTGCTATTGAATGATTTTACACGTGGTGCATCGCTGCATGGCTTTGTTTTCACTATAGATATATAGTTAGTGCATCACAATTTTTATGAATCCATGATAAGGTGCCGCATCTTGCATCTTGCAGTAGTTGCCCCAAGCTATTTCGGGGTAGTCCCATTTGTTGTCTACTATGAGTTGCAAGCGGTCGGTTGAGGTCTTGTTGAGACGACAAGCGATTTCGGCGTTGGCTGAGACTACCGATATGCCGTGAGGGTCTTGGCTGTGGCTCTTGATGGTGTAGAAGAGCACATTTTCTTTCATAGCCTTAGCCATATTGGTGAGAGGATGAGAGCAGTTGGCTCCGGCATCGCTCCAATAGTAATAGTTGTGTGTGTCGTATGCCCAGGGTTGGGTGGGTTTTTCGCCATAGGCACTCTGATGTGAGTCGTAGATGTGTGCATCTCCGGTGTTGCCCGATATTGAGTGCTCGGGGTAGCTATCCCAATAGCCTCGGCGCTGCCATTTGAGCCACGAATAGTTCTGCGGTAGGTCGAAACACAATCCTAATTCGCGAACATATCCGTTGGGCAATCCGTTGGCGGTATATCCGATGGATATTTCGCCGGCGGGAGTGATAACGTAGTCGATGGCTACTGCTACATCGTTGTAAGTGCCCTCTACTGCCACCTTCACGCCTTGAGCCGTGCGACTGTGTGCTATGGCTTTTACTTTCCATGTGGTGGTGTCGAGCACCAGATGGTCGGCTATCTTGCGCACTTCGGCTCCGGTGAGGTGGTTGTAGTTGACATACACATTGAGTTGTGGACCGTTCTCGATAGCAGTCTCGCCATGCACGGTGGCGTGGTCGATAAGTCCGGTGGCTTTGCTGAACGGTATGCTGAAGCCGTTGCCGTTAACTGTGATGGCGTCGGCGTTTTCGGTTACATCCAAGTTGCCCGGGGTGACTCCAGTGGGATAGTTGATGGCAGCATCGCCTAATGTTATCACATACGAGTCGACCATTATTCCGTCGGGAGTGAAGAATTGTAGATTTAACGAGTCGCCCTGCGCCCACTGCTGAGCCGGGACTGTGAGCAGACCTTTTTGGTGGGGTTCAACGGCTTGCAACGAGGCATTGCCGCTGCGACCTTTATAGGAATAAACGGCGCGCAATTCGCTCAGGCAAGTATGGTCGAAACGGTTGAGCACCTCGATGTAAATTTTTTGCCCCGGAGCAAAGTCGGCTATATGGGTTTGAGTCAGTTTGACGGGAGTATAAGCTTTCTTGGTAGCCCAAAACTCGGGTTTCAAGCGTCGCCATACGTCCACAATACCCCATTCGCCATAACCCACGCAATCGCCGCGGAATCCCTCCGGCTTGGCAGTGCGGGCAAATTCTTTCCAGAAGTCATCGCCCTCTTTGAGTTGAGGCACGGCGAAAGTTTCGTCGATATATCCCCAGATGGCTCCGCCGAGAGCACCGGTCGATTGGAACACGCCTTTCCACATCAAGTCGAGCGATTTACCCCAAAATTCGCGAATGTTAGGGTCGTTGCGCAGGGTGGCATAGGTGTAGCAAGCCGGATGCGCCCATTCGTCGAAGACTGCCGGAATGCCATGGCCTTGAAATGCCGAAGTGTACATGCCATATTGCTCCATATTGCCTTCCACACCGGGATAGTGCATACTCAATATGTCGTAGATTTTTTCGCCCTTCTGCTTTGCCAATCCCGGGTAGCTGTATATCACCGGGCGAGTGGTGTCGGTGCTCTTCAAGTATTCGTAACTTGCCTTGAAGTTGCTGCCGTAGGCACTCTCGTTGCCTATGCTCCAGAAAAGCACGGCAGGGTGATGCTGAAAGTTGCTCTGCATCTCGTGCACTTGGCTCAAATATTTATTGCGGAAGGCAGGGTCGTCGCTCGAAGCGCCCGGAGCATAGTTGCGCTGGCGATGAGTGTTGACAAAGCACACTGCCGATTCACATTCCACATATATGCCATATCGGTCGCAGAATTCCACAAAACTCTCGCTTGGCGGATAGTGCGAAGTGCGCACAAAGTTCATGTTCGACTGCTTGAATAGCATCACATCGAGGCTGTCGAGGCTTCGAGTGGTGGTGCGTCCGAGCGTGGGGTGAATGTCGTGGCGACATGCGCCGCGCAATTTCACCGGATTGCCGTTAACCAGCAGTCGGTTGCCGTCGACCTTGACGGTGCGGAAGCCCACACGGCGCGAGAATTGCATAGTGGAGCTGTTGGCTTGATTAAGGCTTACCTTGAGAGTATATAGGTTGGGGTGCTCGGCATCCCATTTAGCCGGATTGGTAACGGACATGGTGCAAGCCACATTGCCGCCACGCGGGGCGGCTTTTGCTCGTCACCTCACAAAAGCCGCGTCTATGGAAAACTACAAAGCCCCCCGACATCACGCCGGGAGCTTATAGTCTTAGCATGATTAGCTGTTATCTGCGGAAATAATCTGCGAAAATAATTCCGGCTATAATTTGTTGGGGTGGAAAAAAATAACTAATTTTGTGGTCACCATGCGGCAGTAATAAT
>SFTJ01000149.1 GCA_004563195.1 bacterium | reverse complement strand
CGTGCAGCGCCAGCGTGGAGTTTTTATGAAGCTGTATACCGCCCTGCTTATTGCCGGTGATGGTGCCTCCATAGAGTTGTATTGTATGCTTCAAATTCTTAAAAGCCTCAAGGGGTTGAACACTGACATATATGCCGGCGCCTTGATTATCGGAAATTGTGCCGCCGTAAATATTCAGTTCATTTGATTTCCGGTAATAAGGCCGCCGTACATATTAAGAGCACCGCCTCTGAGATAAACCGCCTCATAATTATTTCCGGTTATTTTGGTTTGAATTTTCTTTCCGGCGTTACCGCAGGCATAATCGTAAACATTAACAACACCCGCATTTTGACAATAAATGCCGTAGCAGGTTTGGGTATCGTTCATATCGATTTCAATACCGTACAGGTTCACGGTAGTATCCGCGCCTGACACGCCAATAGCGGAAAAATAACGATCAATGCGAGTGTTGTTGGTAGTGTCGTCGAGGGGGTGGGTGACGCCGGAAATTTTGGTAGCCTTGTTCCCGAGACCGGAGGTCAAGGTGACAGTACAGCCGTCAACTGCCATGATGGCGCAATAATAATGCTGGTACCAGTGCTGCAAGCCGGTCAGATCCACCTTTATATCATGGCCCTGAGTGATGATGGTGATATTGGCGCCCCGGGGAACAATCCACGGCTTGGTCACCGTAAAATCGCACGCCATGATATATGTATCGATAATCAGTGAGGGATCATTGTTGGCTTCAGCCTCAGCCTTACTGAGCTCATACGCTATATTCAGCTCTTCAAAAGAGGAAATATAGCTTCCATACATATATTCTTTATCTTCATACTTGCCGGTGTTTGGATTATATTCGTTGCGCGTACCCCGGCGATAATTGGAATCCCAAGTAACATAATTTGGACTGGTGTGCCCCAGCATATCTTGGTGCGCAAAGCCCCCACAGACACAGAGACCTGATGTAACGGCATGCACCACCGGAACCAAGCCGCAGTCGGTCGACAAAAGGCCGAACGAAAGGCACAGCGCCAAAAAAAAGGCGAAAACACGTTTTTTCATAAAAGATACCTCCCTGAAGTATAACCAGAATGAGTGGGTGAATAGACGAGGATTCCTTTGTTGTACAGGTTACAGCAAAGGGTTGAAACAAGGTTCAGAATATGAGGGGGACTATGTATGAGGAAAGCGGCACCAATCAATGTGATTGTCCATCCTTTTTTTTGTTTTTATAATGCCCCAAGTGAAACACCTACTTTTATATTTTATGCTTATAAGGTTGTTTAGTAGTATGTATCACTACCACTAAGGAATATCCCCTTAAAAATTCCGTTTTATTCTGTCCAAGTACCCGAACGTGCCGTCCGGTGAGCTTCGGAAAAATCACTTTCAAAATAATTCTCCAACTGCTCAAACAATTGCCGCAGAACACCATCGGCAAGTTGGTTTAGATCAAGACTGCGAATAAATGCAAGTACCTGCTCGATTTCTTCCTCGCCGACACAGAAAATTCGAAGAGAAGCGGTTAAAAACCGTTCGATTTTTCTGTAAAGCGGAAAATGCACGTCGCAAGGCTTTGCCATATACCCACGCATCAACGCCGCCGTTCCGATGTCAATTTCGTAAAACTGACTTTCCTCATAATCGGGGAAACGGTCACCGAAAATGGCTTTCAGTTCTTTCGCCGTGTTCTGATGGATATATTCCAGCGTGTCGGGCATTGTGTATGCCTCGGTGTAGATCTCCCTCAGATTTTCGTTTCGTTCGGTTAAGACGATCTGAATGGCTGTTTCCACAGCATAAGTATAAATGGGCGTAAGTGAAGCCTTCGATGATTGCTTTGCCGTGTTAAACTGACCGGAAAACATAATACCGACCAGCTCGGCAATCAAGCCTTCCTTATTGTGAAAAAAGTTCTGCATACTGCTGACAGACACACCTGCCATATTTGCAATTTGCTTCATAGTGGTATCTCGGTAGCCCTGCTCCAAGAGTAGCTTTGCACTGACTGCAAGTATATGATTTTTGGTCGGTATACTGGATTTTCGTATTGCCAAACGCTTTCGCCTCCGTTTCTTAATTGGTATTTATATCAATTATATCAGATTTATTCCCGTTTTGCAATATTCGCTGTAATTCAAAAAAGTATGAAACTTTTTTGTGAACAGTTATTTTCGTTTTGAAATAAACGTTCCAATGTAACGCTTTTGGCACTTGCAAGGCTCAAATTTCAACCGTATATAAAGCAAAAAAATCGGAGAGCAAGGTATTTGGTACTAGCCCTCCGCTTTTCCATATAATTGCGTTACATCTATGCGTATATGATTTCCTTATTTACAATTTCCGTTACACGATTACGGATATAGTTCATCTTTTGTACCCACAACATTTGGTCATTTTATTTAAGTTCTTCGGTTATATTTTCTTTTTCGGCAACTTCTTTTACCAACTGAAAGAACATATCGTTCGCCTGTTTATCATCTCAGCAATATGTGAATTGAGTTTACCGCTTGTTAGCAGATTATAATATAATACCTTGTGACTTTGTTTTAAGTGTCTCAAATGTCGCTGTCCCCATAGGCCGATAGGCTGTTGTTCTTCTTCTGGCAATTTCAAGCAGGGAATGTAATAGTCGCCTTGCAGTTCGTACCAAAGACCGTTCTTTTCGTCATAAATAACCTTTTCCATAATCACGCCTCCTTGTAGATTACCTTGAATTTCTTTTG
>SFTJ01000148.1 GCA_004563195.1 bacterium | reverse complement strand
TTCGTGCGGGTCGGAACTTACCCGACAAGGAATTTCGCTACCTTAGGACCGTTATAGTTACGGCCGCCGTTTACTGGGGCTTCGATTCGCTGCTTCGTTGCCTGACAACTCCTCTTAACCTTCCAGCACCGGGCAGGCGTCAGCGCTTATACTTCAGCTCTCGCTTTCGCAAACACCTGTGTTTTTGCTAAACAGTCGCTTGGGCCTATTCTCTGCGGCCTCTTTCGAGGCACCACTTCTCCCGAAGTTACGTGGTCATTTTGCCGAGTTCCTTAACAAGAGTTCTCTCGTTCGTCTTAGGATTCTCTCCTCGCCCACCTGCGTCGGTTTGCGGTACGGGCACCCATGTCATTGCCAGCATCTTTTCTCGCCAGCGTGGATTCGCATGCTTCCGCTACTTATCTTCGCTCCCTATCAGGTTTCAGCTTCACGGGATGCGTACTTCACTACATCCCAGCCTACGCCCTTCGACCGGCTCTACCATCAACCGGCTCATGCTATCCTTCTGTGTCAATGCATCACTCACATGGGTGGTACAGGAATCTCCACCTGTTTTCCATCGCCTACGACTTTTGTCCTCGGCTTAGGCCCCGACTTACCCTGGGCGGATGAACCTTCCCCAGGAATCCTTGGGCTTTCGACGTGCAAGTTTCTCGCTTGCATCTCGTTACTCATACCGGCATTCTCTCTTCTGTGAACTCCACTGGTGCTTTCGCTCCAGCTTCTGTGCTCACACAATGCTCCTCTACCGACCGGTTGTTCCGGTCCCGAAGCTTCGGCGGATGGTTTTAGCCCCGTTGAATCTTCGGCGCACAATCACTCGACCAGTGAGCTATTACGCACTCTTTAAATGAATGGCTGCTTCTGAGCCAACATCCTGGTTGTCTGTGCAATTCCACATCCTTTTCCACTTAACCATCACTTGGGGGCCTTAGCTGTCGATCTGGGCTGTTTCCCTTTTGACTACGGATCTTATAACTCGCAGTCTGACTCCCGTGCATCGTTTAGCAGGCATTCGAAGTTTGATAGAGTTCGGTAAGCTTTGTGGCCCCCTAGCTCATTCAGTGCTCTACCTCCTACTCACTAACACGAGGCTAGCCCTAAAGCTATTTCGAGGAGAACCAGCTATATCCAAGTTCGATTGGAATTTCTCCGCTATCCACAGGTCATCCCCGCCTTTTTCAACAGACGTCTGGTTCGGTCCTCCATGGTGTTCTACCACCACTTCAACCTGCCCATGGATAGGTCACCTGGTTTCGGGTCTACGTCATGCAACTTTGTCGTCCTATTCAGACTCGCTTTCACTTCGGCTCCGGACCTTTAGTCCTTAACCTCGCTGCATAACGTAACTCGCCGGTCCATTCTACAAAAGGTACGAGATCGCACTTTAAACCGTGCTTTCTCTGCTTGTAAACACAGGGTTTCAGGTTCTCTTTCACTCCCCTCCCGGGGTTCTTTTCACCTTTCCCTCACGGTACTATGTGCTATCGGTCACCAATCGTATTTAGGCTTGGAGGGTGGTCCCTCCGGCTTCCCGCCGGATTCCTCGTGTCCTGCGGTACTCTGGTAGTCGTCTCTATTTCGTCCTTTCGCCTACGGGCCTGTTACCCTCTTTGGAACCGCTTTCCTTCGGTCTTCGGCTAGAACTATTTCGATTACACGACCCCACAACCCCAACCGACCGTAGTCAGTTGGTTTGGCCTCTTGCCGCTTCGCTCGCCGCTACTAAGGCAATCGAGTTTTCTTTCTTCTCCTCCGGTTACTTAGATGTTTCAGTTCACCGGGTGCCCTCCTCTAAGACTATGGATTCATCTTAGGGTGATGGAGCTTCACTCCACCGGGTTCCCCCATTCGGATATCTACGGCTCAATGTCTGCTTGCGACTCCCCGTAGCTTTTCGCAGCTTGCCACGTCCTTCGTCGGCGATTGGTGCCAGGGCATCCACCCTGTGCTCTTTCTAGCTTGATCCTCTCCAAACGTCCTTGTAGAACGGACATTTGGGTCGGTTGCTCTCGCTTCTCACTAAGCTCGCTCGTCACTCGCTCAGTGTGATTCTTTCTCTCATTCATTGTGCGGTTTTCAAGGTGCGTAAGGGCTCTTCTCTTCTCCCTCGCTCCTGCACGGAGTCCGGGTTCTTTTCCGATCCCTCAAAACGATACAGCAGAAACCTAAGCGACAGTCACTAAACGTATTTGCGCCTTGCGCAGCCTCGTCAGGCTTCTTTACCCCGGAGAAGCTCTCGCTCTCTCCTGGTATCGACCTAGGATGGTGGCAGCGTTATTCCGGATTTTGTCCGGCGCTTCCGTTCTCCCTAGAAAGGAGGTGATCCAGCCGCACCTTCCGATACGGCTACCTTGTTACGACTTCACCCCAGTCATTTGTCTCACCTTGGACGGCTGATTCCTTGCGGTTATCTCACCGGCTTTGGGTGCTCCAAACTCCCATGGTGTGACGGGCGGTGTGTACAAGGCCCGGGAACGTATTCACCGCGGCATGCTGATCCGCGATTACTAGCAACTCCAACTTCATGTGGGC
>SFTJ01000066.1 GCA_004563195.1 bacterium | reverse complement strand
ACAGAAATAAACGCTCATAAGCGAACGGATGATTTCGCTGTATTGATAACCATACAGCCTGCATCTCATACCGAGGGTTGAGTCGATTACAGATGAGAGCTTGGATTCAAATTGCTCCATTATTGAAAAAATTCCTCCAAAAGGAGAGATATTCTCAGATTTTATTGCTACCTTTACTAAATCTGTCGGGTTTGATACATATTTTATTTGCAACACTAAGATAGGTGAAAAATCTGACAAGGCAAAATCCTGAGCAACTTTTTTGTTGCTCAGAAACTTAATAGTGTTGCGGAATTAAAGATTAACAAACAAAATCGCATGAAACCTACACGTAACAGAATATTCTGCTATGGATGCCGAAAGCAAAAAATGCTTTTTGAAACACAGGCGAAAGCGGACAATTTCATCCGTTACAATAGCGAAGGTATCTTGGAAGAAAACGGGAAAGCCCCAGTTAGAAGTTATTACTGTGAAATGTGTGGAGGTTATCATGTGACGAGTAATCCTTCTGCGGAAGTCGGGGAACGATTTAATCAGCGAGACCGTCAACTGATTCATAACATAACTGCATATCAAAAGGAAATTGAGGAGGTCAAGGCTTTGAGTGCTTTGTTGTCTAAGCGATTGGAGCGTATCAAGGCTTTACTCTTCTTCGGCCAAGTTGATGAAGCAGAAGACTTATTGGATATATGCAACCTTGACATTGAAGAAATTAGTTCACACCCACTTCGTGGCACTGGCAAGTTTACAACATTGCGAGGAAGAGTTGATAAGATGTACAAACTAATGGCTTCAGTTAAAGATCTTCTTGGTAAGACAGAAGAAGAACAGGCAAATTATATATCCAACCCTACTTTGGAAAAAGATGATTATACACTGGGAATCATCATTTCCAATGTCCGAACCATTCGGGAAATAGATGCATTGTTGAATGAGAATGAATCATCACTTGCCAATTGTAATACAGACGACGTTTCAGAGAGGCTCTTCAGGTGCCGGGAACTCTTGGCAAACATACAAAGGGCTGGAAAGAAGGCAAACATACAAAGGGCTGGAAAGAAAGAGGTAACAGCGAAATACAACACCCTATTTGATGAACAGCAACGCAAATTAAATAAGCTTCAGGCTGGCAAGCTGTCTGCCACCATTAAGCCAAAAGCCGAAGAAAGGATTACAACAGACAACAAAAAAGCACTGCAATACTTCAATGAGAAGGAGTATAAATCGGCAATCCTTTCGCTGATTGAGAGATTGGAAATAATTCAAAAAACATTTAATGATGGTGATTATGACACCTGTGAGACGGCTCTAGAAATCGCTTATTATATGTTGGATGAGATTCAGGCAAATGATGACAACACCACATTGATAAAGCGGCAACTCGACCAATGGACTGAACGTATCAACAGCATGAAAGGAATTTGATTACTCTGTGTTCATGGTACATACAGCAACAGCAATTCAGCATACCGTCTTCGCTTTATAGACGGTATTTTATTTTATTGCTGTCCGATAAAACTTTTTTGAGCCTGGCATACAAAATCAGGGCTGGCACCTATTACAGGAGTCAGCCTTTTTGGTTACTTTGCTTTTACCACGAAACAAACGACCATGGGCAAAAGTAATCATTTTAGCGGACAGCCGTTCTACCCGCCCGAGCCCTCGCTTTTCGACTGAGGGGGCTTGCAAATCGAAAAAACAGACTCGACCACCATGAAAACGATAGCCGAGCCGTATCTTCTTGCGTCTGTCAACTTTTATCGGACAGCAATAAAAAAGAACCAACAATCTCGCTGTACTAATAGCCGAACGATGTGCACCGAAGTCCCAGAACTTTGTCGATTACCGGTCCCACAAAACGGGAAAAATGCTCCTTCACGTTAAATATTCCTCCAAAAGGAGTGAGATTCTCAGATTTTATTGCTACCTTTACTAAGTCTGTCGGGTTTGATACATATTTTGATTTGCAACACTAAGATTGGTGAAAAATCTGACAAGGTAAAATTCTGGGCAACTTTTTGTTGCTCAGGTACTTATAAGCAAAGTTAAAACCAAAGTATTGCGGAATTTAGGGAAAATCAAAAAAACAAACCAAAATATTGTTAGTTAAAACCATTAAAAAAAAAGAAATGTCATGAAGAGATTGTTAACAGCTATTTTAACTTCAGTGATGGTGACGGCGAGTTATGCTGCCGACTACATTCGCATCAATCAGTTGGGGTATATCCCCAAAGCCACAAAGGTGGCGGTGTTTCTGAGCAACGAAACGCGCTCGGTGGGCGCATTTGAGGTGTGCGATGCCTACACGCACAAGGTGGTGTATCGCTCGGCTCAAGGCGAAGTGACTGCCACTGCGCCTTACGGCAAAATGCTCACTACATGCCGCCTGAATTTCTCAAAACTTACTACTCCCGGCACCTATTACATCCGCGTGGGCAATTCGCGCTCTGCCGATTTTGCCATCAATGGTGCGGTGTATAACGGTACTGCCGATTTTGTGCTCAACTATCTGCGCCAGAACCGTTGCGGATTCAATCCTTACCTCAATGCGCATTGCCATCAGAAAGACGGCTACATAGTGTATCACCCCACCAAGACCGGGCAATACATAGACGTGCGCGGCGGATGGCATGATGCCAGCGACTGCTTGCAGTATACCACCACCACTGCCAATGCCATCTATCAGTTGATGTTTGCCTACAGCCAAAATCCCGAAGCATTTGGCGACTATCACAAAACCGATGGCTTTGCCGGTGCCAATGGTATCCCCGACATTGTGGACGAGATAAGATGGGGTATGGATTGGCTCAATCGCATGAATCCCGAGAAAGGCGAACTGTATAACCAACTTGCCGACGACCGCGACCACGTGGGTATGCGACTGCCGCAAAACGACCCAGCCGACTATGGCTATGGCCCCAACAACGGTCGCCCTGTGTATTTCTGCACCGGTGAGCCCCAACAGCGTGGCAAGTATATGAATGCTACAATGGGCGTGGCAAGCACTGCCGGCAAATTTGCAAGCGATTTTGCTTTCGGTTCGCAGGTGTTGAAACCGTTTTATCCCGAACTTGCCGAAATAATTGGCGCCAAGGCTGCCGATGCTTATCAAGTGGGCCTCGACAAGCCCGGCAACTGCCAAACGGCTTCGGTGGTGTCGCCCTACATCTACGAAGAGGACAACTGGGTGGATGATATGGAACTCGGCGCAATTGAGATGTATCGCAAGACCGGCGACAAGAAATATCTGCAGCAAGCACTTGAATACGGCCGCCGCGAGCCGGTTACGCCCTGGATGGGTGCCGACAGTGTGAAGCACTATCAGATATATCCCTTTATGAATATGGGGCACTATCAACTTGCCATGATGGGCGGCGAACGCATTAAGCGTGAGTTTATTCGCAACATCAAGTCGGGTTTGCAGCGAGTGTACGAACGCGCAAAAGAACTCGACTCACCGTTTATGAACGGAGTGCCGAGCGTGTGGTGCTCCAACAACCTGACTTCGGCGCTGATTACTCAGTGCATACTCTATCGTCAACTCACCGGCGACACCACCTACGAGGAGATGGAAGGTTCGCTGCGCGATTGGCTCTTTGGTTGCAATCCGTGGGGCGTGAGCATGGTGGTGGAATTGCCTTTAGGCGGCAATTATCCTCGTCAGCCTCACTCGAGCCTCGTGTACGAAAATGTGGGCAATACCACCGGAGGTCTCGTTGACGGCCCTGTGTATAAGAATATTTTCGACAACCTCAGGGGCGTGAATCTCACCCACGATGTGCGCAATGGCTTTGGCCCTACCAACTACGACGATTTTCAGATGGATTATATGGTGTATCACGACAATATGCACGATTACGCCACCAACGAGCCTACTATGGACGGCACCGCATCGCTCACATTCCCGTTGTCGACCTATCAGATGGAAGGTATGGCGCAAAGCGGCGTAGCTGCCGACCGCAATGTCTATAGCCGTGGCGGAGTGGTTCGCGGCGATGTGTCGAAGAAGAATATTTGCTTGGTGTTTACCGGACACAATGTGGCTGAAGGCGGCGAAAAAATCCTCAATACACTGAAGAAAAATCAGGTGAAGGGCGCATTTTTCATCACAGGTGAGTTTGCCAACCTGTTCCCCGATTTGCTCAAGCGAATGAAGAACGAGGGGCACTATGTGGGAAGCCACAGCTACGGACATTTGCTTTATGCAGCTTGGGAAAATCCCGATTCGTTGCTTGTTACCAAGCAGGAATTTGTCGACGATATAAAGCGCAGTTTTGAATCGTTGGCGCAGCATGGCATTGCCAAGAACGATGCTCCCTATTTTATTCCTCCTTTTGAGTGGTACAATAGCACTGTGGCAAGTTGGGCTAAAGAATTGGGCTTGCAAGTGGTGAATTTCACTCCCGGCACCGGTTCGTCGAACGACTATACCACGCCGAGCATGGGCGCAAAATATTGCTCGAGCAAGAAACTATGGGACGACATTATGAAGTGCGAAAAGAACGACCCCAACGGCCTTAACGGACACATTCTGATGGTGCACATGGGTACAGATCCCGAGCGTACCGATAAATTCTACAACCGTCTGCCGGATTTGATTAAGACGCTGAAAAAGAAAGGCTACAACTTCGTTTCGCTCGAAGAAATGGTTGGTTTGAATATGAAGTAATGCTTTAATTTAAGCCATATTAATAGCTGAGTATAAGCGAATAAACTAAAAAATTGCGGCGCGTTGCTAATTGCAGCGCGCCGCTTATGTTGAGGCTATTGCCGAATCATTGTTGTGGTTGGGTGTCAACGATTGTTGAGCCAATTTTCGGCTTCGTGGAGAGTTTCGATTTTACCGATGTCGAACCAATGATAGTCGTCGGGGTTATAACCTGCGATGTGGATATTTCGGCAAGTTGCTATGTAATATTGCATAATCGAGAACTTGGGTTCGCGTGCAAAATCGGCAAGACTGTCGAAGATGCGAGGCGAGATGATGTGCACACCGCCAAATGCCAAAAGCGAGTGCTGTGGCGATACGGTCAAGTCGGCGGGTTTTACTTCGCCGGTGGCGATGTTGGTCCATCCCACCATTCGATTGTTGGCGTCGAACACCAAGTAGCGCTGAGTGCTGCGATGCTTGGCAAGCAGAGTGATGTCGGCTCCACCGCTGATGTGGGCATGAATCATATCGGCGAGATTCAAGTCGGTGAGAATATCGGCATTATGTGCCAAAAACGGTTCGTCGCCCTCAAGGAGGTGGCGGGCTTTAAGTATTCCGCCGCCGGTGTCGAGCAAGAGGTCGCGTTCGTCGCTGATGGTGATGTTGACGCCGAAATTCCGATTCTTCTTGAGAAAATCTATTATTTGGTCGCCGAAATGATGCACATTTACCACTATGTCGGTGATGCCGCAAGATATGATATTGCGAATTACGCGTTCAAGCATAGTCACGCCTGCGAGTTCTACGAGTGCCTTTGGCGTGTGGTCGGTGAGTGGGCGCAATCGAGTGCCAAGTCCGGCTGCAAATACTATTGCTTTCATTTCTTTACGTGAAATATTTGCTCTATATTTTGTTCACGGTGAATGAGTTCCACCTTAACATTAAACTTTTGGTTTATGTGTTCGGCCATGTGTTGAGCGCAGTACACCGAGCGGTGTTGACCGCCTGTGCAACCGAAGCACACCATAAGATTAGTGAATCCACGTTCCATATATCGCTTTACCGAAGCGTCGACGAGGGCATAGGCGTGGTCGAGGAAAGTGCCTACTTCGCTCTCTTTTTCGAGAAACTCTATCACCTTGGCATCGAGACCGGTGTATGGTTTGTAGCGGTCGTATTTGCCGGGGTTATTTATAGCACGGCAGTCGAAAGTAAATCCGCCACCATTGCCGGTGGTATCGTTGGGGATACCTTTTTTGTAGGCAAAACTCATCACTTTCACTGTGAGTGTGTGTTTCTCGAGTTCGTCGGTAAATTGCTTCATGTTTACAAGTTCATTTAAAATTTTGGTTAAATAGGGATATTCCAAGTAAGGTGTGTTGAGGAGTTGACGCAGATTGTCGATGGCGAAAGGCACACTTTGCATAAAGTGCGGTTTCTTCTCGAAGTAGCCTCTAAAGCCATAAGCACCGAGCACCTGCAAAGTGCGGAACAGCACGAAGTGGCGCAATTGAGCGTTAAACTCATCGGCGTCGACAGGCTGATATTTGCGCAAGGCGTCGATATAGTCGGCTACAAACTCTTTGCGGAGACTATCGGGGAAATTGGCTTTGGCTTGCCACAAGAACGATGCTACATCGTAGTAGAACGGGCCCTTTCGACCGCCTTGAAAATCGATAAACCAAGGTTTGCCGTCCTTTATCATCACATTGCGCGACTGAAAATCGCGATACATAAATGTGTTGCTCGACGATTTCAGCAACAGATTGCTCATAGCCTGAAAATCGTCCTCGAGTTTGTCTTCGTCAAACTCCAGTCCGGTGGCTTTCAGGAAGCAATACTTAAAGTAATTGAGATCCCAAAGTATGGAACGGCAAGTAAATTCGCTTGCCGGGTGACATTTTGAGAAATCCATGCCTTCGGCGCCCTTAAACTGCATCTCAGGCAGCAGACGGATGGTTTGGCGTATAAGGTCTTTCTCGTCTTCGCTGAACACTCGGGTGAGGCGACCCTTTACTATCGATGAGAACAGCGACACATCGCCGAGGTCTTCCTGCAGATAGCACATGTGGTCGTCGCTTACTGCCACCACTTTGGGCACATTGAGCCCTTTGGAGTAAAAATGCTCGTCCATATAGAGGAAAGCCTCATTTTCAAGTAGATTGTTGCCCACAGCACCTATAAGCGATGGCTCGCCCGTGAGGCGAAAATAATGTCGGTTTGAGCCCGACGAGGGCAATTCTATGATGTCGGAGCAATCATGTCCGGTGTACTTCTTGTATAACTCTTTTAATACTTCTTGACTCATAACAATTAACAAGGATAAATAAATATGTGCAAAGATACTCCAACCTTGCCGCTACTACAAATTTTGATGGATATAAAAACAAAAAAGGCTAATTTAGTTGCGATTCCGCACTATTTTGACAGCCTTTTTGCATTGAGAAATCCCCCAAAACAGCCGCGAGGACATCTTGCGTGATGTAATCACATTTATCAACGAGAATTATGGAAAACGAAAAGAAATCGAAGCAGCCCGGGCAGCAGCCGTGAACTACAAAATTTTGAGGGTTAAAACCCTGCTATGCAGAGTGATAACCCTCAAAAGTTACAAATATTGCAAACATTCTGCACGTAGCTGCACAATGTGTGCGAAAATTTATTTTTGGAAATAGCCGCAATGGGCTAATAATAGCGCGTTTATGCTCCAATCAGATGTCGGCTAAGCGCAAACGAAAAACACCCTTAAAATTCGCTTGTGAAGTGGAATTTTATCTTTGGAAAGTCGGATTGTGCCATTTGCAGGACGTATCCTGAGTCGGCGAGGAAAACGTCGCGACCGTCGCGGTCTACAGCCATAAACTGGTGTTTACGGGTTTTGAAGGCTTTTAGGGCGGCTTCGTCGTCGCTTTCTATCCAGCATGCTTTGTAGAGTCGGAGTGGTTCCCAGCGGCATTGTGCGCCGTATTCGTGAAGCAAACGGTACTGTATAACTTCGAATTGCAGTTGTCCCACGGTGCCGATGATTTTTCGACCGTTGAATTGGTTGATAAACAGCTGAGCCACGCCTTCGTCCATAAGTTGTTCCACGCCTTTGTTGAGTTGCTTGGTCTTCATGGGGTCGCTGTTTTCGATGTATTTAAACATTTCGGGTGAGAAGCTTGGGAGTCCCTTGTAGTGAAGGTCTTCGCCTTCGGTAAGGGTGTCGCCAATCTTGAAGTTTCCGGTGTCGGGGATGCCGATGATGTCGCCGGGGTATGCTTCGTCGACCACGTCCTTTTTCTGAGCCATAAATGCTGTTGGGGCGGAGAATTTCATAAGTTTTCCGCTGCGCATGTGCTTATAGTTGGCATTTCGGCGGAACACGCCCGAGCAAACTTTTACAAAAGCTATACAGCTGCGGTGGTTGGGGTCCATATTGGCGTGAATTTTGAATACGAAGCCTGAGAAAGCTTCTTCTTCGGGTTTCACGAGGCGTTCTTCGGCTTGAATAGGGCGCGGAGATGGTGCTATGCGCACGAAGCAGTCGAGAAGTTCTTTCACGCCGAATGTGTTGAGAGCCGAACCGAAGAACACGGGTGCCACTTTGCCGTCGAGGTAGGTGTTGACATCGAATTCGGGATATACGCCTTCCACCAGTTCGAGGTCTTCGCGAAGTTTGTTGGCATCGGTTTCGCCTATTGTTTCGTTCACGAGAGGATCGTTGAGGTCTTTGATTTCCACGCGTTCGGTCACTTTCTGCTTGTCGGGCTGAAAGAGGTCGAGACCGTGTTCGTAGATGTTGTAGACGCCTTTAAACTTGGCTCCTATGTTGATGGGCCAGCTAAGCGGGCGCACATTGATTTTCAATTCCGATTCGAGTTCGTCGAGGATATCGAACGGGTCGCGACCTTCGCGGTCGAGCTTATTGACGAAAATTATCACCGGAGTGTTGCGCATGCGGCACACTTCCATGAGTTTGCGAGTCTGTTGCTCCACACCTTTAGCCACGTCGACCACGATTATAACGCTATCTACAGCAGTGAGAGTGCGGTAGGTGTCCTCGGCGAAGTCTTGGTGACCCGGGGTGTCGAGGATATTGATTTTGTAGTCGCCGTAATTAAAACCCATCACCGAAGTAGCCACGGAGATGCCGCGTTGCTTTTCGATTTCCATCCAGTCGGAGGTGGCTGTTTTGCGTATTTTGTTCGATTTCACGGCACCAGCCACGTGAATGGCGCCACCGAAGAGGAGGAGTTTTTCGGTAAGGGTGGTCTTACCGGCATCGGGGTGAGAGATAATGGCGAATGTGCGTCGCTTGGATATTTCGCTTGTTAGGTTTGCCACAGTTGTGATAATTGTTATAGTGTGAAAAAAATCAGTTATTTCAGTATCGCGATATGTGCATCAGTGCGTTATTGCGCTGTGCGTTGATTATTTTATTTGCCTTAGCCATTGGAGCCGTCGTCGTCATCGTCGTCGTCGAAGAGTGGCTTTTCTTCGTTTTTCTTGAAGAATGCGGCGAGCATGGCAAGGAAGTGCGAAATCTGCTTGATGGCGGCTTGAGTGCCCGGGGTGATTTCTTTGCCTTGCAGCCGCAGCATAAGTGTGCCGTAGAGGGCGTTGAAGCAGGTTTCGAGTTCACCGGTTTTGTTGCCCGACTTGGCACGGAGTTCCACGATGAATGGGAGAGTGCGATAGAATTCGGCGCCGTATTCGGGAAATTTGCTCGATTTGAGCAGCTCGAGATGCACCTCGGTGAGCATGAGCAAGATGTTGTTGTTGATTTGCAGATGTCCTTCGGTCTTTTTGTTTTCGAGTTGCATCATAGTGATCAATCCGTCCCACCACTCGTGCACTTCGGCTTGTTGCTGAGCGGGATATTGCGACACTATATTGCTGTCGATGAGACGAATATCGCAGTTCATAGAGCGAATTATGTCCTCCACTTGCCACATGTAGAGGAGGTATTCGGCAATATTTTCTTTGCGTTTTTGTTTTGCTATAAACATAATATAAAGCGTGATAAACAAGTTGTGGAATCTACTAACCGAATTTGCTGATTTTCTTGAGCGTGTTGTAGTCGAGAATTTTTATTCTACGACCGTCGACGGTGATAATCTTTTCGGTGGTAAACGCCGAAAGGGTTCGGATGGCATTTGATGTAGTCATATTCGAGAGGTTGGCGATGTCTTCGCGCGCCATATATATGTTGAGTGTTTCGCCATCGTCCTCAAGGCCGTAGTTATCTACGAGCAGAATGAGGGCTTCGGCGAGACGTCCGCGGATATGCTTCTGCGTGAGGTTAACAATCTTGGTGTCGGAGCCACCCAGATTGCGAGAGAGTTCATGAATGAAGAACCAAGCCACTTGGCGGTTTTGGTCGATGATTTCTTTAACTAAATCCATAGGAATAATGCCAATGGATGCAGCCTCGACGGCGGCAACACTCGACACATAGGGCTCGCCGGCAAAATATGCTCGGTAGCCGAAATACTGAATAGGGCGGTAGAGGCGCAATATTTGCTGTCGTCCGCCTATGCCGTCTTTATACATCTTAGCCTTGCCGGTGAGCAGGCAATAGAGGTATTCGGGGGCGTCGTGCTCGGCATATATAATTTGATTTTTCTTGAACTGCTTTACCACAAAAGCTTCGCGCACTTTATTTTTTTCTTCGGGCGTGAGGATTTCCCACAATTCTTTCAAGTCTTCGTGCGTTATCTGCTCAAGTTGACTTTTTTTTGCCATCTGCTATATAATTATGTTATAAAACATACAAAATTAGTGAAAATTATTGAGTCGGCAAAATAATTAAAGGTAATTGAGCCTTAACTGACTCATTTGTGGAGTGTTGTTACATTGTAGAAACATGCGTAGAGCCACTTCGTGCCGAGACGAGGGTGAAGGTGTAAACGCAATCAAGGAGGCATGCAACGTGGCTCGCTGAGAGCTGCTGTTGGTGCCTCCTTGATAAATAATTATGTGATTGATTACAATCGGCTATCGATTATTTTACCAAATATTGGTCGCTGATTGAAATGTTGTTATGAACGCGAAGAATGGTTTCGGCAAATATACCGGCGATAGAGATGATGGTGATTTTTTCGCACTCCTTGGTGTAAGGTATAGAGTTAGAGAAAATCATTTCGCACAGGCTGCTGTCGGTAACGCGTTGAGTGGCAGGGTCGCTCATGATGGCGTGCGAAGCCAAAGCTCTCACCGAGCGAGCGCCGTTTTCCTTCATCAGGTTGGCAGCTTTGCAGATAGTGCCGGCGGTGTCGACCATGTCGTCGATTAGAATAACGTCCTTGTCCTTAACTTCGCCGATGATAGTCATGCTTTCCACAACATTTGCTTTGGCACGCTGCTTGTGGCAGAGTACGAGTGGAGTGCCGAGGAACTTGGCATAGCTATTGGCGCGCTTGGCACCACCAACGTCGGGCGATGCGATTACCAAATCCTTTAGATTGAGCGATTGGATGTAGGGGATGAACACCGAAGAAGCATAAAGGTGGTCTACCGGGATGTTGAAGAAACCTTGAATCTGGTCGGCATGCAAGTCCATTGTGATGATTCGGTTCACGCCTGCAGCTACGAGCAAGTCGGCAACGAGCTTAGAGGCAATCGAAACGCGTGGTTTGTCCTTGCGGTCTTGACGGGCCCAACCAAAGTAAGGAATTACTGCTACAATCGACTTAGCCGAAGCGCGCTTGGCGGCATCGATCATAAGGAGAAGTTCCATCAAGTTGTCGCTGTTAGGGAATGTAGATTGTACGATAAATACTTCGCAACCGCGAATTGGTTCTTCGAAACAAACTTCAAATTCGCCGTCGGCGAAGTATTGAATGTTCATTTTTCCGAGTTCAACACCTAAGTTTTTTGCAATTTCCTCTGCAAGATAACGGGATCTTGTGCCCGTTACAATCTTAAAGGGAGATGATTGACTGTTCATATAAGTATTTGGGGCTAATTAAACGATATGCAAAGTTAACTATTATTATTGTTTTGTGCCTACTTTATTAGTGAAAATTTTTAGAGTAGGCGCGTTATTGTGCTTTGATTGTAAATTTCCATATCACAGCGTCGTTGGCAGGAATGTTGATGTCGAACGGAGTGTTGGCTTTGATTTTGAATGCACCTTTGGCGTTGTGAATCAGTTCTTTAACTTGATGGGTGCCCTCGGTGAGCGGAGTGCAACTCAATGCGTGCTCGGGGATGGTGATTTTCACCTTGGCGGGCTCATTGGCAAAGTTTACCACTGCCAGAAGCACTTCGTTGCCGTGGTGACGAAGGTAGGCAAATTGGCGACTTGCATCGAGGTTTTCGTAGTTGACGTACATAAGGTCGAAAAATCCGCCTTGGCTTATGGCTTTTTCTTTGTTGCACATATTGAGCACCTTGGCGTAGATTTTGCGAAGTTCTTTTTCCTCTTTAGTCGATTTTTTGCCGTTGCAGGCACCGCCGTTGTACCAGCGACGCAGCGATGGCACGCTCCAGTAGTCGAAAATGGTGGTTCTGCCGTCCATGCCGCTAAATCCTTCGGCATCGGCGGCTTTTTCGCCGAGTTCTTGTCCGGCATATATCATATAGGGGCCGGTGGAGATGGTGGCGCTCAAAATGAGAGCCGGAATTCCCTTAAAGGCATCGCCGGCAAACTGAGGTGATGCAATGCGTTGCTCGTCGTGATTCTCGAGAAAGTTGAGCATGCGGTGGCTTATGCCTTCGGTTACGTGCCAGCAGTGGGTGATGAGTGCTGCCGAAGCAAATCCGCAGGTGATGCCTCGCACCGTGTCGTAGAGATTTACTTTATCGTAGAGATAGTCGAAATGGCCATCGAAGAGATATTGACGATAGATGTGGCAATCGTAGATTTCGGCGATGAAAATCACATCGGGGTGCTTTTCTTTTACTTGCGGAATCATCCAATTCCAGAATTGCACGGGCACCATAAAAGCCATGTCGCATCGGAAGCCGTCGACGCCCTGTTCTATCCAATACTCAATGATATGGAGCATTTTTTGCCAAGTGTCGGGGATGGGCGAGAAGTGCCAAGTGTGGTTGGCATAGTTGATGCCGTAGTTTAGCTTCACGGTTTCATACCAGTCGTTGCAGTTTGGGTGAGCCGAGAAGCAGTCGTTGCCGGTGGCTTTGGCGGGCTGCTCGGAGTAGCGGTCGTCGCCTTCGCCGAGGTCGATATATGGTGCAAAAGGCTCCTGTATGTAGTAGAAATTATTATCGGGGCTAAATACTTGCGAGCTGTCGTCGCCATCGCCGAAGTCGGTAACGCCTTCGGGCTTGGCATCGGAGTGATAGTGGCGAGCCACATGGTTGGGCACGAAATCGATAATCACTTTCATGCCGGCGCGATGTGTGCGCTCCACGAGTGAGCGAAATTCGCCCAAACGGTTGTCGACGTCGACTGCAATATCGGGGTCGATGTCGTAGTAGTCTTTAATAGCGTATGGCGAACCGGCTTTACCTTTCACCACATGATGATTGTCGGGGGTGATGCCGGGGTAGGTGGTGGCTTGGGCGTGTTCGATAACGCCGGTGTACCACACATGAGTTATTCCGAGTTTCTTGATGGAGGCAAGTACCACATCGTCTATCTCATTCATTTTTCCCACGCCGTTGGTGGTGATATCGCCGTTGGCGACGCAGTTTTCACAGGTGTTGGTGTAGAGGCGAGGAAAGAGTTGATAGATTATTGGTTTGTCGCTTTGCATCTCTTACGATGTTTTTTATTGTTTATTCTAATATTAATTATTCTGTTAAGATTTCGAGTGCAAAAGTACTAAATAAATACATTTTTAACAATTTTTGCTCTAAACAAAATATCATAAAAAATAGCAGTGGGGCGAGGTTTTTGATGAAATTTATTATGACTTTTCTGCCAACTTTTCACTGCTTATCCTGGCGAGAGGCCCTTTACATGCGTTTTCGCACTGCATAATTGGATACTGTTTCTTTGAGTGTGTCTGGAGGAGGGCTCTAAAAAAAGGACCAGCCAAATTTTGACCGGTCCTAACAAGTTTGTAATTTTAGGTGGCTAAAA
>SFTJ01000147.1 GCA_004563195.1 bacterium | reverse complement strand
AAAGCCTCGACAAAACGGTGACCATAGACCCGCTCTGGCAGCAATATCGCATCGACATGACCGTTACCTACACAGGCGGCAACGGCGAAGGTTATGACGTCGACGGCAAAACATCGCACACATATACTTTCTACTTCGACAAACTAACTTCCGGAGTGGCTTCGTTGCCCGAATCGATGGCTCACGTAGTGGCTACCGCGGGTAGCGTTCGCATCAGCGCATTCACAGGCGTTGCCGAAGTGTTTACCGTTGATGGTCGCCTCGTTGCTCGCTCCGAAATCGACGGCAACGGCGAAATCGCCTTGGCAAAAGGAATCTACCTTGTTCGCACCGGGACAAAAACCACGCGAGTTTACGTTAGATAATGACAGAAACAACACAAATATCAGCAAAAGAAAGAGCCGCCCGCGCAAAGCATGTTACGTGGGTCGGCTTTCTTGTTAACGTAGTACTTTCGCTACTAAAAATCACCGCCGGTATCCTCGGTCGCTCAGGCGCTATGGTTGCCGATGGTATTCACTCAATTTCCGATTTCGTTACCGACGTCATCGTGCTCGTCTTTATCGGTGTCTCGTCGCGTGGCGAAAACGAAAAGTATCAATACGGTCACGGAAAGTTCGAAACCTTCGCAACTATGCTCATCAGTTTCGCACTCCTTGCCGTTGCCATCGGGCTCTTTTGGTCGAGCGCCGAACTGATTTTGCGCGCCATCCAAGGCGAAACCCTGCCACGACCCGGCATTCTGCCTTTCGTTATGGCGGTCGTCTCTGTTGGTGCCAAAGAGTGGCTCTTTCAATACACTCGCCGCGTTGGTATGCGCATCAGCAGTATGGCTCTCGTTGCCAATGCCTGGCACCATCGCTCCGACGCTTTCTCGTCGATTGCCGTCCTTGTCGGCATCGGCTGCGCAATGTTTCTCGGCGAGCCCTGGCGCGTGCTCGACCCGATTGCTGCGCTTATCGTTAGCGTTTTTATCGTAATCGTCAGCCTCCGTATCGGTCTACCCAGCATCAACGAGCTGCTCGAGGTGTCGCTCCCCGACAATATTAACAAGGAGATAGGCGATACCATTCAACGCGTCGACGGCGTCAAAAAGTTTCATCGCCTGCGCACGCGCAAAAACGGTAGCGTCGTCGTGATGAGTTTTCACGTCAAGGTCGACCCCACGATGACTATCGTGGAAGCTCACGACGTGGCATCGCGCATCGAACGTGTCTTGCGCGAAAAATATGGCGCAGGTACAATTATTAACGTACATGTGGAGCCTTATTTCGACGCTTCCGAACAACCTCAAAGCGTCGAAAAATATTAATTTCATAAAAAATTAAAAAATACCATTTTTGCAACAATCAGTAAATCAACGTATTACTGAAAAACATGTTTTTTAACACAAAAAAGTTGTAAAAAAGTTTGGTGGGTAATAGGATTTGCTGTACCTTTGCACTCGCAACGCCAAAACGGGGACGTCCTGCGAGGCAATGCAACGACTGCTCGGAAGAGCACAAAGGACATTGAAATAATGCGACAGTGAGACAAGATAAGCACAGGGGGCGGAAGCCCCCGTCAAGAAGCAACCATCGGTCGGGAGATAACGGTCTGTGTTTTTTATCAGAGAAAAAAAGAAAAAAAGATAAACAACAACGGAGAGTTTGATCCTGGCTCAGGATGAACGCTAGCGACAGGCTTAACACATGCAAGTCGAGGGGCAGCGCAGCGGGGTAACTCGCGGGCGGCGACCGGCGCACGGGTGAGTAACGCGTATGCAACCTGCCCATAGCAGCGGGATAACCGGGAGAAATTCCGACTAATACCGCATATATCTATTTGTTGCATGACAGATAGAGGAAAGGAGACGGCTATGGATGGGCATGCGAGGCATTAGGTAGTTGGCGGGGTAACGGCCCACCAAGCCGACGATGCCTAGGGGTTCTGAGAGGAAGGTCCCCCACATTGGTACTGAGACACGGACCAAACTCCTACGGGAGGCAGCAGTGAGGAATATTGGTCAATGGGCGCAAGCCTGAACCAGCCAAGTCGCGTGAAGGAAGACGGCCCTATGGGTTGTAAACTTCTTTAGGGTGGGAACAAAGGACGCCACGCGTGGCGAGATGAGTGTACCACCAGAATAAGCATCGGCTAACTCCGTGCCAGCAGCCGCGGTAATACGGAGGATGCGAGCGTTATCCGGATTTATTGGGTTTAAAGGGTGCGTAGGCGGTTTGTCAAGTCAGCGGTCAAACTGCGGGGCTTAACCTCGTATTGCCGTTGAAACTGGCTGACTAGCGTGGCGTCGAGGTGTGCGGAATGCGTTGTGTAGCGGTGAAATGCATAGATATGACGCAGAACTCCGATTGCGAAGGCAGCACACCGGGCGCCTACGGACGCTGAGGCACGAAAGCGTGGGTATCGAACAGGATTAGATACCCTGGTAGTCCACGCAGTAAACGATGAATACTTGCTGTCCGGCAGCGATGTTGGGCGGCGGAAACGGTGAAACTCAAAGGAATTGACGGGGGCCCGCACAAGCGGAGGAACATGTGGTTTAATTCGATGATACGCGAGGAACCTTACCCGGGCTCAAACGCTGTAGGAATCCGACGAGAGATCGACGGAGCCGCAAGGCTTACAGCGAGGTGCTGCATGGTTGTCGTCAGCTCGTGCCGTGAGGTGTCGGCTTAAGTGCCATAACGAGCGCAACCCCCGCGTCCAGTTGCCAGCGAGTAGAGTCGGGCACTCTGGACGGACTGCCGGCGCAAGCCGTGAGGAAGGCGGGGATGACGTCAAATCAGCACGGCCCTTACGTCCGGGGCTACACACGTGTTACAATGGCGCGTCACAATGAAGCTGGATTCGCTAGTAATCGCGCATCAGCCATGGCGCGGTGAATACGTTCCCGGGCCTTGTACACACCGCCCGTCAAGCCATGGGAGCCGGGAGCGCCTAAAGTCCGTAACCGCGAGGAGCGGCCAAGGGCGAGACCGGTGACTGGGGCTAAGTCGTAACAAGGTAGCCGTACCGGAAGGTGCGGCTGGAACACCTCCTTTCTGGAGACATAGACCAAGACGACCGACAGGTTCGAAAAACAAGACGAGGGCTGAAACCCCCAACAAAAATGTTGCTTGTCTTGTCTACACGAAGTCGCAACTCATAGGTTGTACGAACCACACAGGCGTACAACATTTTGGGGGATTAGCTCAGCTGGCTAGAGCACCTGCTTTGCAAGCAGGGGGTCAACGGTTCGAATCCGTTATTCTCCACATGAGAGAGAACATTGACATGATGGAAGCGAAGTAAAGTTCAAAGTTCAAAGAAGAACGCGAGCGACAGAAAAAGAAAAAAGAAAAGCAAAGAAGGGCACACGGCGGATGCCTTGGCTCTCGGAGGCGAAGAAGGACGTGATAAGCTGCGAAAAGTTGCGGCGAGCGGCAAATGCGCTACGACCCGCAAATATCCGAATGGGGGAACCCGTAACGGCGCGACCGTTACACACTGATATAGTGAGCCAACGCGGTGAACTGAAACATCTAAGTAGCCGCAGGAAGAGAAAATAAATAATGATTCCGTAAGTAGTGGCGAGCGAACGCGGAAGAGCCCAAACCGATGATGTGGTAACGCATCATCGGGGTTATAGGACCAGTCGCTAACGACCGATGAACAGATAGCGGAACGACGTGGAAACGTCGGCCAAAGAGGGTGACAGCCCCGTATGCGAAATCCGTTTGTTGGTTAAGATTGGCACCTGAGTAACCCGGAGCACGAGAAATTCCGGGCGAATTCTCGAGGACCACCTCGAAAGGCTAAATACTACCGAGAGACCGATAGCGAACCAGTACCGTGAGGGAAAGGTGAAAAGAACCCCGAACAGGGGAGTGAAAAAGACCCTGAAACCGTGTGCCTACAAGCGGTCGGAGCGGCGTTAAGCCGTGACGGCGTGCCTTTTGCATAATGAACCTACGAGTCATCGTCGTTGGCGAGGCTAAGCCACTCAGTGGTGGAGCCGGAGCGAAAGCGAGTCCGAACAGGGCGTCGAGTCAGCGGGGATGGACGCGAAACCAAGTGATCTACCCTTGGGCAGGCTGAAGGACGGGTAAAACCGTCTGGAGGGCCGAACGTTGAAAAGCTTTCGGATGACCTGAGGGTAGGAGTGAAAGGCCAATCAAACTTGGAGATAGCTCGTACTCCCCGAAATGTATTTAGGTGCAGCCTCGGGTTAGGGATACGGAGGTAGAGCGACTGATAGGATGCGAGGGCTTCACCGCCTATCAAGTCCTGACAAACTCCGAATGCCGTATACCGTTACCCGGGAGTAAGGGCGCGGGTGCTAAGGTCCGCGTCCGAGAGAGGAACAACTCAGACCATCGTCTAAGGCCCCGAAATCCGTGCCGAGTTGAAGACAATAACGAGGTCGGACCGCAGCGACAGCTAGGATGTTGGCTTGGAAGCAGCCATTCATTTAAAGAGTGCGTAACAGCTCACTAGTCGAGCGGTCCGGCATGGATAATAATCGGGCATAAGCACGGTGCCGAAGACATGGAATCATCATTTGATGGTGATTGGTAGGGGAGCATTCCGGCGACGCAGAATGCGGCAGACGACTGCCGCTGGAGTCTCCGGAAAAGCAAATGTAGGTATAAGTAACGATAAAGGGGGCGGGAAACCCCCTCGCCGTAAGACCAAGGGTTCCTGATCCACGCTAATCGGATCAGGGTAAGCCGGGACCTAATGGGCATCCTAAAGGAGAACCAGATGGAAGACACGGTAAAGATTCCGTGGCTGGCCCAGCTGCGACGGAGAGACGGAGAAGTGACACTCCCGCGTGCTGACGGAATAGCACGTTGAAGGGTGTAGGTGTAGAGAGGCGGAGGCAAATCCCCGCTTTGAGCCGAACCTGAAAGTACCGCGAGCCTCCGGGCGAGCGGAAAGCGGAGGTAATCATGCTCCCGAGAAAATCTTCTAAGCTACAGGCTGAGGCCACCCGTACCGTAAACCGACACAGGTGGTCGGGTAGAATATACCAAGGCGCTCGAGCGACTCATAGTTAAGGAACTAGGCAAATTGACCCCGTAACTTCGGAATAAGGGGTCCTCGTGAAAGCGAGGCGCAGAGAATAGGTCCAGGCAACTGTTTAACAAAAACACAGGGCTGTGCGAAAATGAAAGTTGAAGTATACAGCCTGACACCTGCCCGGTGCCGGAAGGTTAAGAGGAGAAGTCATCGCAAGAGAAGCTTTGAATTGAAGCCCCGGTAAACGGCGGCCGT
>SFTJ01000146.1 GCA_004563195.1 bacterium | reverse complement strand
ACGCCCACCATGCCCAGTTCGCGCATGGCACGATGCATCTCAGCTTCGAAAGCCAGCGAGTCGACCGAGGCGCGCCGTTGAGGCGCAGCAATGGCACTCGCAGCACACGAGAGCAGCATAGCGAGGCATATCAATGAGTAAATAATACGTTTCATAGCGAGAAATATTAGGGGTTGGAATGCAAATTTAGTAAATCGCCGACGGAAACGAAAGGATTTTTTGATGAAATGTGCGGCGGGGAGTAACGGCGAAATTAGAGAGAATTCCTAAATCTGTTTTGGAGTTGTTGCATTCCGGCAATAAGTTCCTCAAAGGTCGGTTTTTCTCCATAAATCATAGATTCTCTCATATCGTCATAATCCTTTTTCCACAAATTGATGAATTCTTCGCCGGGAACTAATTGTATTCGACTACGAACGTCGGGTGTATAGTCGACATCGTGAACCGATGTGAATACTTCGCGATGATGTCGTATCGATTCCCATAATTGATTATCACAAATTGCTGATTTTGCAAAGTCATTGTTCATCATAACAAATAAGTCATATAAGTGGCGACTTTTTCGCTCAGCATTTATTTTTTTATTTGGTGTAGAGAACAATTCATGAAGGAGAAATGCTTTTTCAAGAAATGTTTTTGCAGGAATAGCGGTGTTGATTAGGGTGCAAAATAAAGGTGAAATTGTGATATGCTCAGCGATGATGCTTTTAATTGCGATAGGTTCAGCCGGTTCAAGTAAAGATCTTGCGCTTATTTCGAGCACAATATCCGGACGAATGTAGTTAATAGTGTTGATAAAAACAGATTTGTAATGAATATAAATTCGGCGCGGCTCGGGATAAGTATTGTCACCCAACCCATTTGGCTGAGCTTCGCAAGATATAAAAGAATTGAGGCCAAGATTTAAGAATTCGTTATTAAGCATCGGAGATAGTTCTTCAAGAACGAAAAGAGAAGATGCTTTGCGTAGTTTTTTTATTTGCTTTTAGATAAATCGCCCTCGGTAATGCCGAATACCAATGGGTTAACAGCAAGGTCAACATCTTCGGAGAAACGCTCAATGAGTTTCCAACCTTTGCTTAGACTGGTTCCACCTTTGAACACGAGGTGTTGTGATAAAGGAGAGTGAAACAAAATATTAAGAACTGCGGTAACCCAAAAGTCCTTTTCCACTATTTGAGCCGGAAGGCCCACTTTGTGTGCAATTGCACTAAATACATTTCTTCGTTGTAATTCCGGTAATATTAGAAAATTATTCATCGTAAAGGCTTGAAATTAATTCTCGCACTTCGGCAGTCATCAGTTTTAGGTCGGAAGCTTGAAGTCGAGGATTGGAGTTAAGTAATAATTTTATAGATTCAATCTGATTTGGACTCAAATTTTCGATTTTCCAATCTTTGAGGGCAGTGGTAAGCAGGATGGCGAGTTTGCTGCGAATGGTGAAATACCTTGGCGCAGAGTGCTTGAAAGTGATGGCTTGCCCCGAGCTGATTTTTATGGTACGCGATATTCCATTAGTCAGGTACACCACATTGGTGGGAATTTGTTGTGATAAACCTAATTGGTACTGCGCGAAGAGTCCCGATGGAATAATTTTTGCTCCATCGCGTTTTGCCATGGCTTCGGCAATATCTTCGATAGTGGGAGGAATGGGGCCGAGTGCATAGGCTTTTTCTATTTTAGGATAGCAATATATACCGCGCGCTACGCGTAGCAACACTCCTTTTGCAGTTAATCGTTCCAGAGCTTTGTTGACCGAGTTTCTGGTTCCATAAGCTATGAAATCGCCTATGAAATATACCGAACCACGTCCGCACTTTTTTAGTTTGTTAAGTATCAAATTTTCAATAGAATCTGCCATGATATTTGTAGGGTTTTTGTCGCGAATTAATAACTTATTCACGACGATAAAGTTAGTAATAATTTTTTTAAGAATGCCAAATTTTCATTAGAAAAGAAACCGAATTTTGTAAATTTTCGTGATAATTAGTAAATCGTCGACGGAAACGAAAGGATTTTTTGATGAAATGTGCTGCGGGGAGGTGGTGTAATTTTGGCAACGAAAAAATATTAAACTTGCAAATACTATGGAAAACACAGAAGAAACGATGAGAGTGGTGATGGCTGCCGTGATGATGGTGGCAGAATATGTGCTTGTGCTGGCGGCGGTGCTTGCCGACCTGTGGAGCGGATTGCGCAAGGCACGCAGGCGCGGCGAGGCACGGCGCAGCGAGGCATTGCGACGCACGGTGAGCAAACTCGGGCAATACTACAACGCTATGTTTGCGCTCACGGTGGTCGACTTGATGCAGATGGGCGTGATGTTCTATCTGCGCCTGTCGTGCGGATGGGATGCGCTTTTGTTGCCGGTGCTTACGGTGATAGGCGCCATAGGCATAGCCGTGATAGAGGTGAAGAGCATCTTTGAGAAAGCAGAGGAAAAACAGCAAAACGACTATCGCGAGGCGGCAACCTTGTTGCTGAAATTGATGCGCAAACTAAATGACCAAGGAGTGATAAAAGTGAACGAAATAATCGGAAAAATCGAGAAAAATACGCCATGAAACACTTTAGAATCGAAGAATTTGAG
>SFTJ01000145.1 GCA_004563195.1 bacterium | reverse complement strand
GTTACGGGGTTATTTTGCCGAGTTCCTTAACAATAGTTCTCTCGCTCACCTTAGGATTCTCTCCTCATCTACCTGTGTCGGTTTACGGTACGGGCACCTACAGTCTCGCCAGCGGCTTTTCTTGACAGCGTGAAATCAGCTGCTTCGGTACTTTGCTTCCCTCCCCTTCACGCCTTGGAATTGACAGGACGGATTTGCCTTCCCTGTCTCCCTTGACGCTTGGACACGCTCTACCAGCGGCGTGCTCAGCCTATCCTTCTGTGTCCCCACTTCACTCAATCGACTTTCGGTGGTGCAGGAATCTCAACCTGCTGTCCATCGCCTACAGCTTTCGCTCTCGGCTTAGGTCCCGACTAACCCTGAGTGGACGAACCTTCCTCAGGAAACCTTGGATTTTCGGCGGACAGGATTCTCACCTGCCTTACGCTACTCATGCCAACATTCTCTCTCGTATAAAGTCCACGGTCCCTTACAGTTCCGCTTCTGCCCTTATACGATGCTCCTCTACCATATCTTGCGATATCCTAAGCTTCGGTTACAGATTTTAGCCCCGTTTATCTTCGGCGCAGAGCCACTCGACTAGTGAGCTATTACGCACTCTTTGAATGAGTGGCTGCTTCTAAGCCAACATCCTAGCTGTCTATGCAGCTCCACATCCTTCTCCACTTAATCTGTAATTTGGGACCTTAGCTGTAGGTCTGGGCTGTTTCCCTTTCGACCACGGATCTTATCACTCGCAGTCTGACTCCCGGGTATGATTGCACGGCATTCGGAGTTTGATAGTTTTCGGTAACCGGTGAAGGCCCCTAGAACATTCAGTGCTCTACCTCCGTGTATCTTTTCCCGAGGCTAGCCCTAAAGCTATTTCGAGGAGAACCAGCTATCTCCGGGTTCGATTGGAATTTCACCGCTATCCACACGTCATCCTAACCCTTTTCAACGGATATAAGTTCGGTCCTCCACGAGACTTTACTCTCGCTTCAACCTGCACATGGATAGGTCACCCGGTTTCGGGTCTACAGCATGCAACTTTCGCCGGTTAGGACTCGGTTTCCCTGCGGCTTCAAGGCTCCAGCCTCTTAACCTCGCTGCACACCATAACTCGTTGGCCCGTTCTACAAAAAGTACGCGGTCACTTGCGCTCCCACTGCTTGTAAGCATACGGTTTCAGGTTCTATTTCACTCCCCTCCCGGGGTTCTTTTCACCTTTCCCTCACGGTACTGTTCTCTATCGGTCACTAGGTAGTATTTAGCCTTGGGGGGTGGTCCCCCCTGCTTCAGACCGGGTTTCACGTGTCCGGTCCTACTCTGGTGCCACCTCGCTCTTTATCCATTTCGTCTACGGGGATTTTACCCTCTGCGTCAGAACTTTCCAGATCTCTTCGACTATGGATGCTGATGCTTTCCGGTGGTCCGCAACCCCGTGCTGTGCACGGTTTGGGCTCTTTCCCTTTCGCTCGCCGCTACTTAGGAAATCGATGTTTCTTTCTTTTCCTCCGGGTACTTAGATGTTTCAGTTCCCCGGGTTGCCTCCTCACAGGCTATGTATTCACCTGTGGGTAACTGCACATTACTGCAGCTGAGTTCCCTCATTCGGATATCTGCGGTTCGATGGATATTTGCTCCTCCCCGCAGCTTTTCGCAGCTTGTCACGTCCTTCTTCGGCTCCTAGTGCCAAGGCATCCGCCATATGCTCTTTTCTGCTTGACCAACTGGTCTGCCTGATCTAGCGCTGATCAGGTCTTCTTTCACTTTGTTAATTCACTCTGTGATTCTTCTGGTTTCTCGGTTTAACATTGAAATTGCTACCCGCATTCATCTTCATGAATGCTTAGTCTTGATGCTTTGCATCTCGATTCGTTTCGTTGTTAATTTGCTTTTACACATTTTGTTTCGTTATCCGGTTTTCAAGGTTCATGGTGGGACTGGGAAGATTCGAACTTCCGACCTCACGCTTATCAGGCGTGCGCTCTAACCTACTGAGCTACAATCCCATGAACTCATAGTGCAAAGACCTTAGTCTCCCTAGAAAGGAGGTGATCCAGCCGCTCGTTCTCGAACGGCTACCTTGTTACGACTTCACCCCAGTCATCGATTTCGCCTTAGGCAGTCTATTTGCCAACCGACTTCGGGCGCCCCCGACTTCCATGGTGTGACGGGCGGTGTGTACAAGACCCGGGAACGCATTCACCGCAGCATTCTGATCTGCGATTACTAGCAACTCCAACTTCATGCAGGCGAGTTGCAGCCTGCAATCCGAACTGGGACTGGTTTTTGGGATTCGCTCCACCTCACGGTTTCGCTGCCTTTTGTACCAGCCATTGTAGCACGTGTGTAGCCCAGAACATAAGGGGCATGATGATTTGACGTCATCCCCACCTTCCTCCGAGTTGTCCCCGGCAGTCTCACTAGAGTGCCCAACTTAATGATGGCAACTAATGACAAGGGTTGCGCTCGTTGCGGGACTTAACCCAACATCTCACGACACGAGCTGACGACAACCATGCACCACCTGTCTTCCCTGTCCGTAGAAGATCCCGGTTAAGGGACTGTCAGGGAGATGTCAAGTCCTGGTAAGGTTCTTCGCGTTGCTTCGAATTAAACCACATGCTCCGCTGCTTGTGCGGGTCCCCGTCAATTCCTTTGAGTTTCATACTT
>SFTJ01000144.1 GCA_004563195.1 bacterium | reverse complement strand
ACTGCGTCGACTCGGCGTGCCGGCATCGCGTCAAATGCGCGAAGCCTAACACCTCGCGCCGCAGCCATCCGCCGCCTTATCCAAAATTAAACATCTGTTCGATTTGGAGAGGACATTAATGTCACTACCAAGGCGGCGGAAAACTGCGTCGACTCGGCGTGCCGGCATCGCGTCAAATGCGCGAAGCCTAACACCTCGCGCCGCAGCCATCCGCCGCCTTATCCCAGGGCCCGTTTTTTATTTTTGATTTTGATTATGAAAAGCCATAAGGCGATGTCAACAGATTAAAAAAAATATAATTATAAGCAGCGTTATTGATTAAACAAAGGCGGCGGAAAACTGCGGCGGCTCGGCGTTTCGGCATCGCGTCAAATGCGCGAAGCCTAACACCTCGCGCCGCAGCAGTCCGCCGCCTTTCTACTTTTTTCGCTGCTTATAAATATAATTTTTTCTGTTGACATCTGCCGAACATCTTTTCAATCAAAATTCAAATAATTGAAAAACGGGGGTTAGGTGCTCACATTGCGCCTAACCCCCTTGGCTATAAAAATCGTCAGGATATAAATACTCATTCAATTTCTTAACAAGTCTACGTTTATTTCTATTAACTGTAGCAACGTCACAACACAGCTGCACTGCGATTGAAGTAGCGCTACGTCTGCGAAAATAGAACTTTTCAATAATGCAATAATACACATCGTCTTTGATGCGCTTTAACGCTGATTCTATTATCTTAATTTCACGCGCATATTCACGTTTTTTCGCTTCAAGCTTTTCACGCTTCAATACTTGCGATTCTACAGATGTATTCTCGTATGTGCTTTTACTGCACATTACAGCATCATTAAAGCTGCTTGAATGTACGTTACAAACATCTAATAGCATTTCGTCTATATCTGCTATACGCTCTTTTATGATTGCGTAACGCTTCAATCGCGCTTCTGTTTCCTTGTAATGCTGTAAACTCGCTACGCCTGAATCCATGTTTTGCCCTCCCTCTAAGCCTGGTTTATTCGCTGCTCTGTACTCCCATAATATGAGTCCTCGCACCGCGCGGCACGATATGCGCCGCGCGACTGCTGCTCCCCCCCTCCGCTGCGGCGGCGTCCCCCCCGTTTCCGCGCTGATGCGTCTCGCTCCGTTCCTCCGCTCGCGCCGCTTGTGGGGGGGACTGGAGCAGCAAATAAACCAACCTGCTATCAACGTAAACGATTGATAGCAGCTACGTTTATTATTAGCAAAGCAAAGTATACGAACGTCAAGAGACGCGAATTATATTTGCTACGCAATTATATTTCGCTCAAGCTCTTGACGTTCTGCGCTGTGCTTCTTTCTTAACTTGATACTAATAGAAACATCTGACGCACTTCGATACAATTTTACTATTAAAATGCGTCATTTATTGTTGACATTACTTACGCATTCATCTACAATAAATGCGTAGAAAAAAACGCCAGCAGGGCGAATGCTGACGCTGTGTTCCTACAGAATTAAAACTCTATAGAAAAGGAAATAACACACAATGATTATACCATCGGAAGCGGCTCTGCGCAAGTGGAGCTTAAAAAAGCAAAAGTCTGAATCTCTCGCTACGATGATGCTAAACTCGATATCAGAAGATGATATTGAGCAAAAGATGAGGTGGGAAAGAATGCGCGACTGTGCAACAAGATTAGAATATCAATATTGTGCTGATTGCGGCTCGATGCATCTCGCACGCACAAACTTATGTAGAGATAGATTATGTGCTGTGTGCTCATGGCGGCTATCTATGCAACGCTACGCAGAGATGCTACATGCATTAAATCTGATATACGAAAAACGCGGATATATATCCGCTGCTATGCTGACGCTCACAATTAGAAACTGCGAAGCTTCAAATCTTCGCAGCACTATAAAGAAATTAAATAGCGCGTTTGCGAAACTTCGCAAACGTAGGATATTTCAAAAGTATGTGATTGCTTATGCAAAATCGATTGAAATAACGAAGAATGCGAAAAACAACACATATCATCCGCATGCGCATGTACTGCTGCTTTTTGATAGAACGTACAAAAAAACATACATAAAGCAGGCAGAGTGGGCGGACATGTGGACGCAGTGCTTAAATGTCGACTATACTGCTATAGTCGACATAAGAACTGCATACTGTGCTGACGTTAATGTGAATAAAAATGTTGATAATGTCACAAAATTCGATGCAACATTAAAAGCAGCATTAGAGTCATGCAAATACGCGCTAAAAGACAACGTTCTTGATACAAGCGATGCTAAAAGCGTAAATGAAATATCAGACGCATTAAAAGATATGCGACTAATTTCGTACGGTCTTGAACTCGCTGCAGCAAGGCGCGAACTCAAATACAAAGACGAAGATAGAGCTGTTTATGATGTTGATGCAGCAGAATTGTGTTGTCCGAAGTGTGGAAACGAGTCTTTAATAGACATTGTCTATGAGTGGGCAAAATCAAGCTATATGCCTGCATCAGACTTTACATATCAAAAATAACAATGACCTTATAAACCTTATCGACCTTATGAACTATGGCAGCTGACCTTATAAACCTTATGAACACAGGCGGCGGAAAACTGCGTCGACTCGGCGTGCCGGCATCGCGTCAAATGCGCGAAGCCTAACACCTCGCGCCGCAGCCATCCGCCGCCTTATCCAAAATTAAACATCTGTT
>SFTJ01000143.1 GCA_004563195.1 bacterium | reverse complement strand
ATGTTTGACACTGGAATTTTCTTTTGTAGTGTTTACTATTATTTAACTTAGATTGATTAGTTTGAGTATTTTTATATTTTTTGAAAATATTGCTACTTGTACTATCTGGGGGATAGCTGGGCTTGAGTTGCCTATGAAGGTCGTGGTAAGCTGCGTTAAGCTTGGGGTAGGAGCAGACATCCTTTGATCCCAAGATTGCCTAATGGGACTTCCTAAACAACTTTGTTGTTTGATCCGTTGAGGATTGGGAACCCACTGAATTGAAACATCTTAGTAGGTGGAGGAAGAGAAAGCAATAGCGATATCGTTAGTAACGGCGAGCGAAAACGATGTAGGACAAACTGAATCCCGTATTGTGAGATATGTGGAGATGTGGTGTTTTAGATATATTTTTAGGCCTCTTGGACTAAGCTGAAGTTGACTTGGAATGGTCGCACCGTAGAGGGTGATAGTCCCGTAAGTATGTGTTCTTGTGGTTTTGTATATATTCTTGAGTAGGATGCATTGGATATTGCGTTTGAATTTGGGTGGCATCAACACCTAATCCTAAATACATCTCAAGACCGATAGCGTATTTAGTACCTTGAGGGAATGCTGAAAAGAACCCCTATTGGGGGGTGAAAAGAACTTGAAACCAGATAGTGATAGCCCGATATGGCCTTTAAGGAATGATATCATCGTGAAAGAGGCAGTGGTGACGCTGTAGTATGATTGGTGATGGACTAGGGTTGTATCGTCCGTCTTGTAACACGGGCCAGGGAGTTCTTTGTTGTGGCGAGGATAAGGAGTTTTAGCTTCGCATTCGGAGGGAAACCGATTCCTCGTAGCACTTTTTGTGTGTGGGGGGAGGTCTTAATAGGGCCTTTTAGTCACAGCATTGAAACCCGAAGCCGGTCGATCTATTCCTGAGCAGGATGAAGTCGCTCTTACGAGTGATGGAGGTCCGCAGGGTTGTTGTTCTGCAAAACACTCCTCTGACTTGGGAATAGTGGTGAAAGGCCAATCAAGGCCGGTGACAGCTGGTTCCACTCGAAATGACTCTTAGGTCAGCCTGACTGGAGATTGGTAGCGGGGTAGAGCACTGATTGGGCGTTTAGGGAGGGAAACTTCTCGGCGTTCTGTAAAACTCCGAACTCGTTACCGTTGTTGATGGTTGGAGTGCGGGGCGCGGGGTAAGCTTGTGTCCCGAAAGAGAAACAACTCAGACTATGGTTAAGGTCCCTAAATGTTGGATAAGTGTAAGGGAGTCTTTGGCCCAAGACAATGGGCAGGTGGGCTTAGAAGCAGCCATCCTTTAACGAGTTCGTAACAGATCACCCATCGAGGTCAAAGGCATCTAAAATGGACGGGAATTAATCCAACTACCGATACCATAGAACACGTGGTTTTTTGCGTGATTGTGTAGAGTGGCGATCTGTGAGGGTTGAAGTGGGGGCGTGAGTTCCTGTGGACCTTGCAGGTATGCGGATCCTGGTAGTAGTAGCAGCAAAGTAAGGTGAGAATCCTTACCGCCGGAGGGGCTAGGGTTCCTTGGCAATGTTCGTCAGCCAAGGGTTAGTCGATCCTAAGGCCGGTCGTAAGTCGAGCCGGTCGAAAGGGAAACAGGTTAATATTCCTGTACATAGTTGATACGTGCGGTGACGCGTGGACTAGTTTCTGACGCTTTGAGATAGGTTTTGTATGATTGTCGTCATATTTAAGTGTTTAAGCCAGGGGAGAGGTGTAATGGCGAGAACCTGGTGTAGGCATTAATAGCGACCTGTATTGGTTGTTTAACTGATTCATGGAGTCCTTGAAAAGGGAATTAGTATGGATTCAACTATTTCGTACCGAGATCCGTCACAGGTGCCCCTAGCTGAGTAGGCTTAGGCGTTTTAAGGTAAACTAGCTAAGGGAAATCGGCAAAATGGCCCCGTAACTTTGGGAGAAGGGGTGCCAGCCATGTGAATGGCTGGTCTCAGTGACCAGGGGGGCCCGACTGTTTAATAAAAACATAGCTCTCTGCTAGCCTGAAAAGGTGTGTACAGAGGGCGACACCTGCCCAGTGCTGGCACGTGAAGCTCCGGTTCAACGGAGTGAAGCGCCAGTAAACGGCGGGGGTAACTATAACCCTCTTAAGGTAGCGAAATGCCTTGTCGGATAAGTACCGACCTGCATGAATGGTAGAACGAGGTCCCCACTGTCCCTAGCTAGATCTTAGTGAACCTGCTGTTCTGGTGAACAAGCCAGAGACTTCCATTGGGAAGTGAAGACCCCGTAGAGTTTTACTGCAGTCTGCTGTTGAGGCTTGGTTGTTGGTATGCAGTGTAGGTGGGAGAATTCGATGCGTGTTCGCCAGGATACGTTGATTCGTCCTTGAGACACCACCTTCTGGTAACTGTGTCTCTAACATACGTTTTGTGTGGACATCGGTAGATGGGCAGTTCGGCTGGGGCGGCACGGGCTTGAAAGTGTATCAAGCCCGCCCTAAGGTCAACTCAGGTGGGACAGAGATCCACCGTAGAGTGTAAGGGCAAATAGTTGGCCTGACTGTATTTTGATCAGTAAGAAATTCAGAGGCGAAAGCCGGGCCTAGCGAACCTCAAACTCCTCGTTGATGGGGGGTTGAGATGACAGAAAAACTACCTCGGGGATAACTGGGTGGTCGCAGGCAAGAGCCCATATCGACCCTGCGGCTTGCTACTTCGATGTCGGTTCTTTCCAT
>SFTJ01000065.1 GCA_004563195.1 bacterium | reverse complement strand
ATGGAGGGCGGTTCACCACAAAGTCTACCTCCAACTGTTTTCTGACAAACTTACCGTTCTCATCCTTGCCACCAAGTTCAACCAATCCTACGTCCACATTATATTCTCGACTGCGAAGCTCATTATAGATAATGTTTTCCATAATGTGCGTTTCTTCCTGCTGTCGATAGTTGAGAATGGCTGCACGTATGCCGATATCTGCGAAATAGTATTTCGTCTCGGTTCCAATATATTTTCTGCCTTTCACATCATAACGTAAGGCTTCTTCTATCAAGAAAGAGTCTTTCAGATAGTCAATGTAGTGTTTTATAGTGTCTCTTTTTATGGTTACCCCTTGTGCAGATTGAAAGGTATTGGCTATTCTCGTTGGATTGGTTGACGAACCAATGCCCGAGGCTATTACACGCACCAATTCCTTCATTCCTTCTGGATTACGCAGATGATTACGCTCAATTACGTCACGCAGATAGGTAGTTTCATACAGACCACGCAAATAGTCTGTTTTCTTTTCTTCCGTTTCAAGCAAAGCTACCTGTGGCAGTCCTCCAAAAGTATAGTAATCCAACCAAGCTTTGCGTATATCTCCACCAATACCACTAAAGTATTCGTCAAAGGTAAGAGGCCGGATGCGTATCTCGTCACCTCTGCCTCGGAACTCAGTCACAACATCACTTGACAGGAAACGAGAGTTTGAGCCCGAGACATACACGTCTACATTCCGCATGTGTGTCAAGCTAAGAATAACCTCCACAAATTCTTCTACAAGTTGCACTTCGTCCAAGACTATATAATAAGGATTGCCATCATCCATAAGCTTTGAATCTATATAGTCGAGCAAGGCATCAGGCTTTCTCAATCGCCTGTTTCGGAAATCATCAAGTTGTATTTCAATGATGTGATTATCAGTCACACCATGTTCCAACAGCCAGTTATGCCAGATGTCAAACAGCAAGAAAGACTTCCCACATCGTCTGACACCTGTTATAATCTTCACAAGACCGTTTCCACGTCCTGCAATAAGTTCATCCAGATATTTCTTACGTTCAAATATCATATTAGAGTACATTTTTTGATATTGGTATCATATTTTACACCGTAAAGATAACAATTTTATCCCAAAAGCCAGCACAATCAATGGAAAAACTGCGTTTAAGAAGTCAAGAAACAGTAAAACGTAGCATCGTAAACTGCACAAAAATGCTTTTTAGAACAAAAGGGTATAACATGTAATCACACAATACGTTCAAGGGAGTCGTTTCAACCGTACCACTTTATGGATTTCGTCCTATAACTTCCATTCTCCACATTATGGGGTAGGTTAAAAGTGCCCCTCCCAACCCTTATGTCGTGATTCCTGATGTGATTGAAAGTTAAATACGTTAAATCTTCATCTTTTCGTATCTAATCAGAATCAATACGGTCACTTTTCTACCGTTTAGAGCGTATAACATTGATAATCAACTAATAATAGATTTTTCGATTAATCTGCAGCAAATTTAGAGCATCTAAATCAGAAAACAAAATATTTGGCGCGAAACGGACAATTATGTACTTTAAGCGGACAAAATGCCAATTGAAACGGACATCGCAATTGCACAATATTGCAAGCAAGCCGTGCCACATCGTGCTCATAGGGCAAAATAAATGGTTCTTGGCATAATATCAGACGGCATTTTGCGTTATTATTTAATAATACATTGGATATATAATTATTTGAAAAATCGGCGATTGAACATATTAGCCTTGTTGGGAATGATGGCTGTGTTGTTCTTATGCTCTTGCAGCACCAAGAAGAACACGGCGGGCTCGCGTTTTTGGCAGGCTTTTAACACTCGCTACAATGTGTATTACAACGGCGAAACGCACTACAATGAGCAAATAAAGCTCACCGAGAACTATGAGGACGACTATTCGAAGCGTCTCTTTGTGCATCCGGCCGAGGCTTTCGCTCACGACAAAGCCAAAAAGCCCGCCGGCTCATACGACCGCACCATCGAAAAGATGCAGAAAGCCATTGCTTTGCACTCCATCAAGAAAAAACCTGCCCGTAAAGCCGGCAAACGCTCCGAAAAAGAGAAAGAATGGCTCAAACGCGATGAGTATAACCCTTTCATTCACAATGCTTGGTTCTTGCTCGCCAAGGCGGAATATATGAAGGGCGATTTCCTCAGTTCGGCTGCCACTTTTCACTATATCACTCGCCATTTCACATGGAAACCCGACCTGGTGATGGAGTCGAAACTCTGGGAGGCGCTCAGCTACACGGCTATGGGTTGGATTACCGAGGCTGAGAATATTCTCACCTACGTTAAGCCCGAAAAACTCACCTCAAAGCAGCAAATCTATCTCTATAATCTCGCCATGACCGACTTCTGCATCAAGCAGAAAAAATATGCCGACGCCACTCCCTACCTCAGCGAGGCAGCTCGACGCAGCAGCGGCGCTCAAAAGGTGCGCCTCAACTTCCTCTTGGGGCAACTCTATGCCGACAATGCGCAGAACGACCTTGCTTATAAAGCTTTTGCCAAAGCAGGCGGCAGTTCGGGTGCTACTTATTACACCAAATTCAATGCCCGCATCAAGCAGTCGGCGGTGTTTAGCGGCGACAACATCAAGGGGGAGGTGAAGAAACTCAAAGGTATGGCTCGCCTCGACCGCAACAGCGAATATCTCGACCAAATATACTATGCCATAGGCAACCTCTATCTCTCGCGCCGCGACACCACCCAAGCCATTGCCAACTATGTGCTCGCCGCTGAGAAAAGCACCCGCAACGGCATAGATAAAGCCATAAGCCAAATCACTCTGGGCAACATTTATTTTGCCCGCCAACAGTACGACTTGGCGCAACCGTGCTTCTCCGAAGCAATACCGCTGCTCGACGAGGAATATCCCAACTACAAACTCCTCAAAAAGCGCAGCGATGTGCTCGACGAACTCGCCGTGTATGCGCAAAACGTGACTTTGCAGGACTCACTGCTGCGTCTCTCGAGCATGACTCCCGAGCAACAGAATGCCATTATCAACAAGATAATCGAGGACCTCAAGAAGAAGGAAAAAGAGGAGCAGGAAGCTACCGAACGCGACGAACGATTGGCTCAAGCCAACGCATTGGGTTCGGATGCATCAGGCTCTAACCTCAACGCGCCCAACCAATTTAATATCAATACCGACAAGTCGTGGTATTTCTACAACACCGCCGCCAAAAATGCCGGCAAAACGCAATTCCAAAAAATTTGGGGTAACCGCAAACTTGAGGACAACTGGCGCCGTCGCAACAAGAGCACTTTTGCCGTTTCCGACTCCGAAAGCAACGAAAGCAGCGACTCCGAATCGGCTGAAAACACCGAAAGCACCGACTCGCTAAGTGCCGAAAACACCGATACCGAAGCCGCCAAGCGTGCCGATGACCCGCATTATGCCGAATACTACCTCAAGCAGATTCCCAAAACTCCTGAGGAAATCAACAATAGCCACAGCATCATTCAGGAGGGTCTCTACAACATGGGCACCATCTTGAAGGACAAACTCGAGGACTTCCCGAGCGCCGTCAACGAATATAGCACTCTGCTCTCGCGATACCCCGACAATGTGTATCGCCTCGACACTTACTACAATCTCTACTTGCTGTATATGCGCACAGGCGACACCGCTAACGCCGAAATCTATCGCCAACTCATCATCACCGAGTTTGCCGACTCCAACTACGGCAAAGCCATGCAGGACCCTAACTACATCGACAACCTGCGAGCTATGCTCAACGAGGAAGAAAATGCCTACTCGCAAGCCTACGACGCTTATCTCAACAATCGCAACCAAGAGGTGCACGATGCGCTGGCGCGTATGCAATCCGATTATCCGCTTTCGAAGTTGATGCCTAAATTTATGTTCCTCAATGCGCTCGCCTATGTCACCGAGAACGATGAGGAGAAATTTAAGGAATCGCTCAAAACACTTCTCGAGCAGTATCCCGAAACCGACATCTCTCCCACCGCTTCGGCTATGCTCAAGCAGCTCAACTCGGGCCGCTCTATCAAGAGCACGTCGAGCAATACTCGCGGCTTGATTTGGGCAACACGCCTTTCGTCGGATAGCACCGCCATTGGCAACAGCGAAAAACTCACACCATTCACGCACGACGAGAACAAGCCGCACGTGTTCCTGCTCGCCTATCCCACCGACAGCGTCTCGGCCAACGACATTCTCTACAAAGTGGCTTATCACAACTTCACCACCTTCGTAGTGCAAGACTTCGACCTCGAGCAGATGACCTTCGGACAACTCGGTTTGCTCGCCGTGAAGGGATTTAACAACTACGACGAACTCGTGCACTACCGCACCATATTCGAAGAAAGCGAAATGATGCAGAAACTGCCCAAATCGGTGCGCGTGGTGCTCATCAGCGTCGACAACTTCAATATCCTCATCAACGAGGGCCGCTCGCTCGAGGAATATTTCCTCTATCAAGAGCAACTCAACACCGAGAATGTGGAGGCCAAAGCGCCGTAACATGCGCTCATGGCACAGCAGTTATTTTTTCAAACCACTATTAGTAATTATTTTTTACAAAATATGAATCAAGGAGTTATCTTATGGGCTGACGACGAAATAGATTTGCTGAAGCCCCACATATTGTTTCTTCGCGCCAAAGGCTATGAAGTGGTAACCGTGTCGAACGGACGCGATGCCCTCGACGCCGCCGCCTCATCGGCTTTCGACCTGATTATCCTCGACGAAAACATGCCGGGCATTAGCGGTCTCGAAACTCTGTCGCAGATAAAAATTGCTCACCCCAATGTGCCTGTGATAATGATTACCAAAAGCGAGGAGGAGAATATCATGAACCAAGCCATAGGCAACAAGATAGCCGACTACCTCATCAAGCCCGTCAACCCCAATCAGATTCTCCTTTCAATAAAGAAAAATCTGCACAGCGGCGCCATAGTGTCGCAGCAAGCCACTTCGCTCTATCAGCAGCAATTCCAAAACATTTCGTCGCTCATCAATAATGCCACATCGATCGACGATTGGTATGAAATCTACAACACGCTCGTGCGATGGGAACTTACCCTCTCGAGCGCCGAAACCAATATGGAGGAGCTGCTCAAAATGCAGAAAACCGAGGCTAACAAGGCTTTCGCCAAATTTGTGAAACGCAACTACGAGACTTGGGTCACCACCGAGCGCCATCCGCTCATGAGCCACGAACTCTTCAAAACCAAGATATTTCCTCTGCTCGACCAAGGCGACAAGGTGTTCTTCATAGTAATCGACAATTTCCGCCTCGACCAGTGGCGCAGCGTGTCGCCGCTGCTGAGCGAATACTTCAATGTGGTGGAGGACGCCATCTACACCTCCATCTTGCCCACCGCCACTCAATATGCACGCAATGCCATATTCTCGGCATTGATGCCGGTGCAGATAGCAAAGATGTTCCCCGACCTTTGGGTCGACGAGGACGAAGAAGAAGGCAAGAACCTCAACGAATCGCCGCTCATTCAGACAATATTCGAGCGGTTCCGCAAAAACTACCGGTTCTCTTACAATAAAATCAACGATTCGGCTGCCGGCGAAGCGCTGCTCAATAAGTTTAATTCGCTCTCGCAGTTCGACCTCAATGTGGTGGTGCTCAACTTTGTGGATATGCTGTCGCACGCCCGCACCGAGTCGAAAATGATTCGCGAACTCGCCAACAGCGATGCTGCTTATCGCGGCATTACCGAATCGTGGTTTAAGCACTCTGCCGCGCTCGAACTCTTCCGACGCATTGCCGAAAAAGGCTATAAAGTGGTGATTACCACCGACCATGGTACCATACGCGTGGATAGCCCGATAAAGGTAATAGGCGATAAAAATGTCAACACCAACCTTCGCTACAAGGTGGGCAAAGCGCTCAACTACAATCCCAAGCAGGTGTATGAGATAAAAAAACCGCTCACATTCGGTCTGCCCTCGCCAAATATCTCTTCTACCTATATCTTCGCTTGCGACCATGATTTCTTTGCCTATCCCAACAACTATAACTACTACGCTCAATACTACACCGACACCTTTCAGCACGGTGGAATATCGATGGAAGAGATGCTTGTGCCGGTGGTAACACTCTCCGCCAAGCAATAAACCCATAACTCACACGAGCGCCGCTCAGCACATAGCTAAGCGGCGCTCGCGATATATTGTAGCTTTGCCCCTGAGCGATTACTTTTCCCAGAACACCTCTTCGGTGCCGGTGGTGATGTTGTTGTAGCGCGAAAGCACAAAGAACAAGTCGCTGATGCGATTGATGAAACGCAGCACATCGGGATTAACCGGAGCATTGTCGGCAAGCGACACTATGCGACGCTCGGCACGGCGAGCCACTGTGCGGCAAATGTCGGCTTGGGCACTATACTTAGAGCCGCCGGGCAGCACAAAATTGGTGAATCGTGGCACCTTCTCATACAGAATGTCGATAATGCGCTCTATAGCCTCCACATCTTCGTCTTCGATACCAAGTGCCTGCTTGGCATTTTCTGTAGCCAAATATGCACCGATGTTAAACAACTTGTTCTGTATCATCAAGAGCAAATCGTAGATTTCGGGATAGTGTTCCTTGCTGCCTACAGCAAGCATACCGATTTGCGAGTTTAGCTCGTCAACTGTTCCGTAGGCCTCGATGCGTGGATCACATTTGCTCACGCGGGTGCCGCCTACAAGCGATGTGCGACCTTGGTCGCCTGTCATGGTATAAACTGGGCTTTTCATAATGCTGATGATATATAATCATTTAATTTATTAATTAGATTGTCTTTATCGCTCGCTATATGGGTGCAATCGATGCGCTTGCCTCGCGAGAACTCCGATTGTGTTGTGTTTCGCAATTGCTCTATAAGCGCATCGTACATTCCGTGATAGTTAATCGCAAATATAGGATTTTTATTTTCAATTCCCAACACTATTTGCTGAGAAATTGTTGAAATCCATTCATCTATAGTGCCAATTCCGCCCGGAAGGCATATAAAAATGTCGCCGCGAGCTATCATTATGCTCTTTCGATCGCTCAGATTGCTACACTTTATCACCTCGTCGCACACGGCATCGGTGCGATGGGCAAAATTCTCGGGCACCACGCCCACCACCTTGCCGCCGGCTGCACTCACCGCATGCGACACGGTGCGCATCAACCCCGACTTTACGCCGCCATAAACCAATGTGTAGCCATGGCTGCCTATCCATGTGCCAACGGCTTGAGCCATCATTTCATAGTCCTCTCCAAGATTTTCTTGCGACGAACAGTACACTACTACATTCATTTTCAAGTTCTCCTTTCTGATAAAAAATCTGTTAGATATTTCACTTTGCTTGCATATTATCTCGCATTTTGCTCCGCCGGGGAGCAAGGTGCGCTATAGGGTCATATCACAAATGCCACTTCTTTGAAGGCATAATCGTGCATCGTGCCATCGGCATGGCGCAGCGTGAGTATGCCATCGCGATGCACATCGGCTATCGAGGCTTCTATCTGCTCGCCACCGGGCAAGGCAAAGGGATGCATGGCGCCATCATGGCGATAGAGATGCGCCATATATCGGCTGTGAAGCGCCGCAAAGGCTTCAGCATCGTAGCGCTCGAATGCCGTATACTCCTCTATGCGATTGCATATTGCGTGCAGCAGCTCGGTCAAGTCGTGCTCTCGGCCGGTTATCTGGCTAAGGCTCACCGGATTGGGAGCATCGCTGATAAACTTTTGCTGATTCACATTCAAGCCTATCCCTATTATGGTTTGGCTTATTTTTGTGCTTGTGAGCGAGTGTTCTATAAGCATTCCCGCCAATTTTCGGTCGCCGTAATATATGTCGTTTGGCCATTTTACGGTCACCCCGGGCAATATATCGCTCAGCGCATCCACCACGGCCAGCGAGGCTGCCTCACTGATGTAGAACTGCTCGGCAGGTGCCACAGCGGGATTTTTGAGCAGATAGGAGAACGCAAGGTTCTTATCGGGCTCCATCTCCCAGGAGTTGCCGCGCTGACCGCGTCCCGCCGTCTGCCGCGGCGTGTGAATCACTGTCCCCGAGGGTAACATCGCCGCCATTCGCGTGGTGTAGCTGTTGGTCGACGCCGTTTCGCGTACTAAAATATAGCGAGGCATATCGGCAATTATTCGGGGAAGGTAAGCACTACGCTGCGCGTTCCGTCCTCACACTCTTTGAGGTCGACACGCACTGTGTGGTCGGGCAACAGATTATCTATGCGCTCCGGCCATTCTATGAGGCATATTGCGCCGCTCTCGAAGTAGTCCTCCACGCCTATATCCTCGGCTTCGCGCTCATCTTCGAGGCGATAGCAATCGAAGTGATATATCAGTTCGGCTGTGGTTTCGCTTCGATACTCATTGATAATGGAGAACGAGGGCGAGTTGGTCACGTCTTCCACGCCAAGCACTCGGCATACGGCATTGATAAACGTGGTTTTGCCCGCGCCCATCTCGCCATAGAAAGCAAACACGCTAAAGTCGCCCATTGCATCTACAAACTGCTCGGCTGTCTGCTCGATAGTTTCGAGATTCGATATTTTTAATTCCAATTTTTCCATTCTGTTTGTATTGATTATTCGCTGTTCTGCAAATATAGCGAAAATCCCCGACATTCACCCCCGAAACCACACCGTATTTTTGCACTTTTCCATCTCGAAGCCAAAAGCCGATGTCTCACTTTTGCTATCTGACTGAGAAATTATTTTTTCAATATCATTTTCTTTTTCCACTTTTATTGCGATGAAGGGTGATGGGGCATTGGTGACTAAAGCGTTTTCAATAAGGAGAAAAGCAAACATATATGTTGCCATTTGGTGAAGCTCGACTTGAGCAAAAATAGAAAAGCACATATTCCACGACGATGCGTCGGAATATGTGCCTTATTGCGTGGAGCATAGCGGACTCGAACCGCTTACCTCAACACTGCCAGTGTTGCGCTCTACCAGATGAGCTAATACCCCATTAGTTGCCTTTCGGTGCGCTAAGTTAGCAAACATTACCCATTACTTCCAAATTTTTTCGCAAAAAAGTGAGATTTTTCTCAAAAATTACTCTAATCTTGCCATAAATCTCGGCAATGGTTATGCTTTCTTGCGATAGCTGGCTATGGCGCATACCCAACCTGCTATAGCAAATATTGCCAATGCTATGTATTGTGGCACCAAATCGCCGAAAGTGCTGCCCTTGATATATATGCCGCGAGCTATCTCGATGAAATAGCGCGTGGGATTGACGGTGGTGACTGCTTGTGCCCACTGTGGCATCGATGCCACAGGCGTGAGCAGTCCCGACATCAAGACAAACACCACAAGGAAGAAAAACATGGTTAGAGCGGCTTGTTGCAGCGTACTCGAAAAGTTGGAGATTATCAGCCCGATGCTCGACACCACCACGGCAAACAGCACCGACGAGGCAAGCAAAAGCGCCACACTGCCGCGCGGCATTATGCCGTATATTGCCTTCGATGCCAATAGGGCTTCGGCAGTCATCAGCAGTCCCACTATGGCGTAGGGGATAATCTTGGAGAGAATAAATGTGATTTTGCCAATGGGCGACACATTGATTTGCTCTATGGTGCCTTTTTCCTTCTCACTCACTATGTTGAGCGCGGGCAAAAAGCCCACCACCAATATCATTAATAGGGTGAAAATGGCGGGAATCATAAATATCTTGTAGTCTAATCGACTATTGAAGAAAAACCGCGCACTTACAGTCGCGGTCGATACATCGCCGGCAGTAACCGTATGGCTCTCCACACCTTCATCTTGCAGGTATTGAGCCAATATCTGCGACACATACATGCCCGACATACTGCCTTTCATGCCATTGGTGGCATTGGCCGACACTTGCACCGGTTGCATCTCGCCTCGCACCATACTGCGCTCGTAGCCACGGGGTATTTCCACTATCATATCGGCATCACCATTGTTGATAGCTTGCATGGCGGCGTCATAGCCGGGTGCCGTACCTGCTAAATCGATATACGACGAGGCCGAAATCTTTTGTATGATGCGACTGCTTGCCGTGCTATGGTCGTTGTCGACAGCCACAAACTTCAGCCCGCTTATCTCTTGAGTGGCTATGCGCGGAATGAGATTGGTGAGCATAAGTGGCAACAGCACAAATATCACCGGCAGCAGCACATTGCGCAACATCTGCTTAAACTCCTTTACTATGAGATAAATCAGTATCATTGCAGTCGGGTTTTAAACAATTTCAAACTAATGGTCACCAATGCTACGGCTTCGATGCATAACACGGCAAACTCCTTGAACACATAGCCAAACTCCACGCCTTGCACCAGCAAGCGGCGTGCAGCACTGATATACCAGCGAGCAGGCACTATCGCCGACACCCGCTGAAAAGCTGCGGGCATCGATTCGAGTGGAAATATCATACCCGAAAGATACACGGTGGGCACTATCAGCAACACCGAGAGCAACATTGCCGCCAACTGCGAATTGACTGCGGTGGAAATCATCAACCCCAACGACAATGCCACGAGTATGTAGACCAACGATAGCAGCAGAAATGTTAAAGCCACACTCCACGTTACCATGGGTAACCCAAAAAGCCATTTCGACAGGGCAAGGACACTCACCACATTCACACTCGATACCACAAAATATGGCACCAGTTTTGCCAAAATTATTGTCATTGCAGGTATGGGCGAAGCCAACAGCACTTCCATTGTGCCCATCTCCTTCTCACGCACTATGCTCACGCTCGTCATCATGGCGCATATAAGCATTATCACCATTCCTATCACTGCCGGCACGAAATTATACTCCGATTTCTGCTGTGGATTGAAGAGCATACGCACATTCACTCCGTTGAGGTCTATGTGGCTGAGTATGTTCTGCAGATACACGGCTCGCATCTGCGCTTGATTGGGTTCGGTGCCGTCGGCAAGCACTTGCACGCCGAGTTCGGCATCGAGCACGAGCACCACATCCACTTTGCCGCTGCGCATCAGCCGCTCGGCATCGTGCACATCGTGGCGATGCATCACCACATCGAAATAGCTGTTGGCATCTACTTGCGTCACTATGCGCTGCGAGTTTTCGTCGCACATACCATCCACCACACACACGCGGGTGTTCTTCACCTCGGTGGTGATGGCAAATCCGAAAAGGCATATCAGCACTATCGGCATCACCAGCAAAATGAGCATAGTGCGCGAGTCGCGATATATGTGTAGAAATTCTTTATATACAAATGCTCTAAACTGCTTCATCTCTTACTATCGATTTTGCACGTTTTTTCTTTCATGATAATCTCCTTCGCGGCATCTCAGCTGCGGCTTGCCTGTCGGGCAAGATGCATAAACACGTCGTACATAGTGTCCTTGCCATAGTGACGTTTCAAGTTGGCTGGGGTGTCGAGGGCTTCGATTTTGCCATCTACCATTATCGACACGCGGTCGCAATACTCTGCCTCGTCCATATAGTGGGTGGTGACAAACACGGTGATTCCGCTCCGGGCTGCACTGTATATGGCTTGCCAAAACTGCTTGCGAGTATCGGCATCCACACCGCCGGTGGGCTCATCGAGAAACACTATGCTCGGATTGTGAAAAATACTCACGGCAAATGCCAGTTTCTGTTTCCACCCCAATGGCAGACTCTTCACGAGGGCATCGGCTTGATTGCCGAGTTGGAGGCTTGCTATCACATCTTCGGTCTTGCGGACTATTGCACGGCGATTCATACCATATATTCCGCCGTAGAGCATCAGATTTTCGCGCACCGTGAGGTCGTCGTAAAGCGCAAATTTTTGGCTCATATAGCCTATGTGCTTTTTTACTTGCTCGCTCTCGGTGGCTACATCATATCCGCCCACGGTGGCTTTGCCGGCAGTGGGTCGACTCAATCCACACAACATGCGCATAGCGGTGGTTTTGCCGGCTCCATTTGCACCCAAAAACCCGAATATTTCGCCCTTATGCACGGCAAACGAGATGTGGTCGGTGGCAACAAAGTCGCCAAACTGCTTGGTGAGGTTATTTGCCTCTATCACATAGGGAGCGTGGCTGAGGTCGGGTCGTGGCTCAGCCACATTGCGCTCGGGTGGCATCACTTCTTGTGGTCGGCCCACGGCTTGCACTTCGCCGGCATGCATCAGTGCTATGCGGTCGCACTGCATCACTTCGTCGCGATATGGTGTGCTCACCACTATGGTGATGCCGAAATCGCTGCGCAAGCGATGAAGCATAGCCCAAAATTCGCTTCGGCTCACAGGGTCTACTCCGGTGGTGGGCTCATCGAGGAAGAGCACCTTCGGCGCATGTATCAGAGCACACGACAGGGCAAGTTTCTGCTTCATACCGCCTGAGAGTTTTCCGGCTCGGCGTGTCTTGAAAGGTTCTATCTGCTTGTAGATATCTGCCACAAGGTGATAGTTTGTCGCGATATCGGTGCCGAAGGTGGTGGCAAAAAACTGCAGATTTTCCTCCACCGTAAGGTCTTGATAGAGCGAAAAGCGCCCGGGCATATACCCTATTATTTTTCTGATTTCCTTATAGTTGCGCATCACATCGAGCGAATCGATGCTGCACTCTCCGGCATCGCTGAGCAGCAATGTGGCCATAATGCGAAAGAGCGTACTCTTACCTGCACCGTCGGGCCCGATAAGACCGAATATCTCGCCCTCATCTATGCTCAGAGTCACGCCTTTGAGCGCTTCTACCTTGCCGTAGCTCTTAGTTATGTTATTCAAACACAACATCGCCATACATTCCTATCTTTATGGTTCCATCGTTAGGCACATCTATCTTCACGGCATAAACCAAATTGGCGCGTTCGTCTTTGGTTTGGATGGTTTTGGGGGTAAATTCCGCCTTTTGAGCTATCCAATTCACAGTGCCGGCAAAGGGTTTATCCACACCATCTACATACACCTTCACCTTCTGCCCTATTTTGAGCGAATTATATTGGTCGGCGGTAACATAGGCTCGCAGGGTCATCTCTCTTAGGTCGGCTATCTTCACAATGGCCCGTCCGGGAACGGCATATTCGCCGGGCTCCACATAGCGCTGCAGCACTGTGCCGCTCAGAGGTGCACTGATGGTGGCATCGCTCATCTGCACGTCCACCACGCCTATTTGGCTCTCTATGCCATCGCTTTGCTGAGCCAAACTGCTGTTTTGGCTCTTCACTTGGTCGGTGAGAGCTTGCAGTTGTGCCTCGAGAGTGCTTATCTGATAGGTTATATCGTCTACTTGTTTCTGTGTGGCTGCCTTTGCTTTGAGGAGTTGGGTAAAACGGGCTTGTTCGCGTTTGGCATTGTCAATCTGGCTGCGCAGCGAAGCTATCTGCTTCGATTCATCGAGGCTGCGCAGGCGTGTGGCTTCGCGATTGCTCTGTAAGCCACGGCGCTGCAATTGGAGTTGACGCGAATCGATAACGGCAATGGTGTCACCCTGAGCCACCTCATCGCCCTCGTCGGGCAACACTGTCAATATCTCGCCTTGTGTCTTGGCGCTGACCACCACTTCGGTGGCTTCGAACACGCCGGAGGCATCATATCGCACTTCATCGGTGTTGCACGATGCCGCCACCAATGCCATTGTTAGGAAAATATATGCGTTGCGTTTCATATCAGTTGTTGTTGATAAATTTCAAATTATATATGTGTTGCATTTGTTCTATCTCGTGGTTGGAGCGATTGATTCGCGCCTGATTTTCTTTCGTAATGTGCTGTATGAGGGTGGTTACATCCACTATCCCATGCTCGAGCTTTGCCTCTGCTGCCTTACGGACATCAGTGAGTAACGCTATTATCTCATCGTCGTGTGCTATCACCTTAGCGTAGCCGACTATGGCTTCACTCTCTTGTGCGCTGAGCATCTTATTGTTGAGCACAAACACTTCGCGGCTGTTTTCTATCTGTTGCCGCCTGTTGGCAAGTAGCGCTTTTGCGTTTTTATGCCCGTACAGATTACCTATGGTCCACTGCACACGCGCTCCCACTATGCCGTTGAGCGACATGCGATGGCGAAACATATCTTCATACATATTAAGACTCGGATAGCCGTAATAGCCCTGGGCAAACAGGCTTATTCGAGGCAACAGACCGGCATCGAGCACTCGTTCTTGGCTGCGTGTGAGGGCTATCTCGCTATCGAAAAGCGCCGTTTCGGGGCGTCGGGCAAATGTGTCATCGCTCAGCACAGTTGCTCCGGCAGGCATCTCAAAACCATCGATGGGCTTACCGCAAAACACACTCAACATTCTCACCAGCGAGGCTCGTTGCATCTCGAGCGATGCCATCTGCTGCTCGGCACCCAGCAACTCGGCGCGTATGGCATCGTGGTCGCTCTCCATAGCCACTCCGCCTTCGAGCATCTTGGCTATCTTTTTCTCGTTGGCTTCGAGCATGTGCTGCATTTCGGCACACAGCGCCATTCGCTGCTCCACCAAAAGTATACCGAAATAGAGATCATTCACCTTGCTGCCTATGGCATAGAGGTCCACTTCATTGCGGCTTTGCTCCACAGCCACTTGCGCTGCACTCTCGCTGCCACGCGCTCCTATCACACCTCCATCGTAGAGTGTCTGCTGCACATCCACACCTATGCGATACTGATCGTTCTTCAGTCCCTTCATCTCGCCCATAGCGCTCTCTATCATCCCTACCATAGCATCGGGCAATGCCGGAACACCACTCTGATAGGTGGCTTGAACATTCACTTCCACTTGTGGCAACCATCCTTTCTTTATATTGCTCACCGTGTATTGCTCCGACATACGCAGCAATTGGGTGCGCTTGATAAGCGGATAGTTGTCGCGCGCAAGCTGCCTGCACTCTTCGAGTGTTTCGCCACTTGCCAAAAGCACTCCTCCTAACAGCCACGCTGCGACTATTATCGTTCGTAACTTCATATCGTGTATTACTGTTTCTTTTGGGGTCTTTAATGTATTTAATATCTCACTACAAAGAAATATATATTTATCGGCATTAAAAAGTAAATTCTCGCCCAATATTGAGCAAAATCGAACCAACATGGCAAAAAACAGCCAAAATTTGGGCAAAGTAGGACGAAATATTGATAATTTTGCAAAAAACGTGCGACTACTATGATAGAACTTAAAGCAGGATACCGAATATGCACCGCAGGATGGCAGCGTGTGCTCATCAACAACACTTTGCATACGCTCACACCGGGCAAAATGCAACTGTTGTCGCCGGCATTTATGATTGAAGAATTAGACCAAAGTGAAGATTTTCTATTCCTCGAACTTACCGGCGATGTGCAGATGCTTTTCCCCACCATGCGCTCGGTGTTGCCCGAATGGATTCCCTCTATCCTTGAGCATCCGATGGTGAAGATTGATTCGGAATTGATTGACGACACTCGCCGCTCTATAGCCGAAATAGCAGCCCTAAACGAACAGATTGCGACATCGCCCGATACCTCTCAAGCCACAGTAATAAACAAACTCATAGAGGTGACCACGCTCAAAGCCATACTAAACATTTTCTATCAGGCATTCTGTCTGAAGCCCCTCCCTCTAATTGGCGGCAAAACGGTGTCGCCGGTGATTCTGCAGTTTTTCGCGTCGCTTCACCTCAATTTTGCACAGCATCGCGATGTGGCTTGGTATGCCTCGCAAGCCAATATGTCTACGGGGTATTTCTCGCGCTCCATTCGCAAAACCTTAGGAAAATCGCCCTCGCAGATTATTGCCCTATTCGTCACTCAAACAGCCAAATCATTGCTCAAAAAAAGCGAAAAAAGCATCAAAGAAATAAGCCAAGAACTCGGTTTCCCCGAACAATTCACTTTTCGCAAATATTTCAAGGTACACACCGGAATGTCGCCGACCCACTACCGTAAAGCCGCCCGACTCGGCTCCATATAATCACTTCGCACATGGGCATAGCACATCATTGCGCCATTATTGAGCACAACGATGTAGTAAAATAGTGGTCTATTGGGTTTACAAACTTATCAGCGGGCTATCAAGCAATCGCTGATGTTGCGGGTCTCGGGCGAGATGCTTATGCCTATGCGGATTATCTTTTGTCCGGTTAAGGCGAATGGCAT
>SFTJ01000142.1 GCA_004563195.1 bacterium | reverse complement strand
AGTCCTGCAAGCGGCTTCCACATCGGCTTTGCGTTGCAGTGAAGTTTGGTGTCTGCGTCTGCGAGTGTGGTAAGGTCACAGCCCTAAAGGCATCTGCCGACCACCGCTTAGCCTCCTGTGCCGCGATGCAGGGATTTCAACCGCTTTGTTTTGCGCCAATGGTGTTTCGGACGGCTCCAAGTTGCACGTGCACCACGCTCTGCCTATGTCGGCATCACCTTTTGTTGCTCTTTCGCTCTCGTTTTGACCCTGCGGGTTTTCATTTGCTAAATTTTATTTTACGCCGCAAAGTTATGGCATACCGCGGAACAGCAAGGGCAGGTGTGCACTCCGTGTTCCTCGCCGTTTCGCTACCCTGCAACGACGCAATCACCCTTGCTTTTGCGGCAATCCGCTCACAATGCCATTTTGTGGCAGTGTAAAATTTAAAATTTTAAGCAAATGAAAAATTCAATTCAAAACATCAAGGCTATCAGATTACAATTGCATAATCAAGGCTGCGGCTCAGCAATGCTCGTGCAAGCACGGCACTGCGTTCGCCTTGCACTTGATTTCGGCGACTTGACAATCACGGCAGAGGTGGAAGCACGCCTCGAAGAACTCGGCTTCACGCCTGAAACACTCATCGACGCAATAGGTGAACACAAAAGCGATTGCGAAGGCAATCCCAGCATCTACTGCGGCACATACGGCAAATACAACGGAGAGGAAGGCATTCGTGGTCTCTGGATCGACCTCACCACGTTTGAAGACTACGACGATTTTGAAAACTTCTGCAAAGCAATTCATGCTGACGAGGAGGATCCGGAACTGATGTTCCAGGACTACGAGGCATTCCCTCGCAAATGGTACGATGAAAGTTGCTTCGGTCAGTGTTGCTTCGAGGCTGTAAGAGATTATTGGGACTTGTGCGAAAAATTTTCGCCGGACGCTGTGGACGCTTTCATCGACTGGGGCAGCGAAGATCTCGAACATTTCGAGGACTGCTACGTCGGAGAGTACGACAGCGAGGAAGACTTCGCACGAGAAATCGTGAACGACTGCTATGACCTCGAAAAGCTGATGGGGCATCTCTCTGATTACTTCGACTACGACGCTTACGCCCGCGACTTGTTCATGTATGACTACTATTACGACAACGGCTACGTTTTCCGCCACTATTAAAACAGTGCCAATCACAACGAAAGGGTCGCCGAAAGGCGGCTCTTTTGCTGTGTTTTTTAACAAAAAAAATAATCTTGCGAACTTTTTAGATGATTTTTTCGTTTAAATTTTGCAAGTACGCAAATAATTCGTACCTTTGTACCAGAGTTCATTCCTCATCTGAGGAAAGGAAATCGAAAAACGCAAGCCTTGAAGCTATGCGTTTTTTGCTTTTTTATAGGATATATGGTAATCTACGCCGATTGTATTTACTCATAATTTTATTTCTTGCTGCATCTTTTCCTTCAAGATGATATGCTGTAAGCAGGTAATATGCCGTTCCACTTCTTCTTGGCTCTAATACGATTACATATTTTTCGTCAATGTCATATATGTAAGTGCGGTAAGCACGTGGTTCTGCCACTGAAAAGTAAAGCATATTATCAGGCTTGCGTTGTTCAACGTGATGTCTAATCCAATGCAATCTTTGAGAACGGCTCATATCAAATTCCCTATGGTGTATATCTTTGTCAACCTCCTTACGGGTAAGATGATTGAAAAGGTTCTCCATGGCAATTCTCCCATCTTCCATTGGTGTTGGATATATTGGTTTTCCGTTGAAAGTAAATGACGGATTATTTTCAATATCTCTATTGAAAATAATCCGCAGCGATTCTGTGCGTTGCTTCTCAGGCATTCCCAACAAGTCGAGTAAATCGTTATATTTCTTCGTTAAATTGAGAGGCATAGGTTATTGCAGGGTTATAAAGAACAAATTCAGTTTAGATGAATAATTGGTAGCATCTAACGAATTTGCATTAAGATGCTTCTTAATCCGCTCTATAATTGCAACTTTTGCCTTATTGGCATGGTTTTTATCATTGTTAAAATAGGCTATCGCTCCCATGATAAAATCCGTAAGTTGCATAAGCAAACTCTCATGTGAACAGATATTCTGAACATTACGGAAAACTCCGTATTTTACATTCAAAATTTCTTTCAATTTTCTCACTTTAACTGCACTCAACGTATCCTTAATGTCCAGATATATGTTGTAATGATACATTGTATTTATCTTATAATTAAGCAGTTGATAGTACATTTTATAGTAAAAATCATCATAGGATGATGTTATTCCATCACACTTTATTTGTGATTTCTTTATGCCAATAGCTCTAAACCGTAAGTCTGTATCAAAGAAATAGTCTATCAAGTCAAGATAAAATCTTATTTTTGAGTTCGATACCTTGCTCCATTTAATCTCTGCATAAAAATTATGGAGTTTCTTTAATTCATCAATTCGTTTGGTGTGACGACGTACTTGCGGATAGGCACAACTTATAGACCCCAAAAACATGTAATCTTTGTGGTCGTGCTCTATATGACAACTCTCATCGCAGTATATGTTGAACGTCTTATTCATGGCAATTTATATATCAACTGCAAAGTTACGAATTTTTTGCGAGAAATAGTGTCTTTTGGTGCGGCTTTATATAGAGATAATTTTGTGGCAAAACAAAATGTGTTATGCCGCAAACTCAATACAATCTTCACCTGAAAGGCTTCGTCGGCGGTGCCGACTTTGACCGAAATTATGTC
>SFTJ01000141.1 GCA_004563195.1 bacterium | reverse complement strand
ATTTTTTTGAATAGAAATCTCCAGGCTGTCTGATTTTATCAGAGGTCGTTAGTCATCGAATAGGGAACGTCTTCCGGACGGATGCCACGTGTCTTCACAGGCGCATCAGACATCTCATACTTCAGTCTGGCTCCTTTGAGAAGGTCGGCATAATTGAAGTAATTGTGATTGTAGTTCTTGCCGTTGAACTTTAGCGACTTGACATAGCACTTTTCAGCGGATGGACCGTTTGCCGTAATCTCGATTTTCTTTCCGTTGGCAAGCGATACAGTAGCCTTAGAGAACAGAGGTGAGCCAAGGACATATTGACCGGATGCCGGGCATACAGGATAGAAACCGAGCGCAGAGAACACATACCATGCGGATGTCTGTCCATTGTCTTCGTCACCGCAATATCCGTCGGGACCGGAATGGTAGAGCCGCTTCATGGTCTGATGTGTCCAGTACTGGGCTTTCCAAGGCTCGCCCGCATAGTTATAGAGATAAATCATGTGCTGAATGGGCTGGTTGCCATGCGCGTAGTTGCCCATTCCTGCAATCTGCATTTCACGCATCTCATGGATTACGCCGCCATAATTTGCGGGAATGAAGACAGGAGGCATGTCGAAAACTTCATCAAGCTGGGCAACGAAAGCCTTGTTGCCGCCCATAAGGTTTATCAGCCCCTGTATATCATGGAATACCGACCATGTATAGTGGAGAGAACATCCTTCAGTGAAATCACCACCCCACCCTACCGGGCTGAAGTCAGGATTCCAGCTTCCGTCCTTCTTGCGGCCTCGCATCAGACCATCGGCGGAGCTGAAGACATTCGCATAATTACCTGCGCGTTGGCGGTAGAGGTCAATTTCGGACTGGGGGCGACCCAGCTTCTTGGCGGCCTGCCATATACACCAATCATCGTAAGCATATTCAAGGGTTCGTGCCACACTTTCGCGGATGTTGATGTCGCAGGGCACATAGCCGAGTTCGTTGTACGCCTCGAAGCCGAGACGACCTGATGACGCAACCTGCGGATGCACCGAGTTTGCTCCGGCAAGCATGCCTTCGTACAATTCCACCTCAGTGCCGGGAGTGCAGAGACCTTTCATCATTGCGTCAGCGACAACAGACGCAGAGTTGTTACCGACCATACAGCCACGGTGACCCGGGCTCGACCATTCAGGATATAATCCGCTTTCGCGATAGAAATTGAGCCAGCCGTCTTCGATTTTTGCTGCTTCTTCCGGCCACATGAGATTCACAAGGGGGAACAAAGCTCGGAATGTATCCCAAAAACCGGTGCCGGTGTAGAGATAACCCTCTTCTATCCGTCCGTTATTCGGGCTGTAGTGTACTGTCTTGCCGTCTGCCGTCACTTCATGCATTTTGTGCGGGAAGAGAACTGTGCGGTACAGACAAGAATAGAAGGTACGAAGGTCGTCAACATTGTCGCTTTCTACGTCGATAGCGCCGAGTATCTTGTTCCATTGCGCCTTCGCTTCATCCTTTGTCTGCTCAAAGTCCTTTCCGTCGAGTTCCTTGAGATTCTGGTAGGCCTGATCAAGACTTATAAATGACGTTGCTACCTTAGCACAGATTTTCTCGCCTTTCGCGGTTTTGAAACCGATTGCAGCGCCGGCATGTTCGCCGCCGACTTCCTTCTTACCATTGCGTATCACATATTTATCCCATACACGGGCATCCGCAAAAGGTTTGTCAAACTGAATGACAAAGAAATTGCGGTAGTTGGAAGTGACGCCGCCGCTGTTGCGTGTGGAATATCCCACAACAGTGTTTTCCTCCGGAAGAACCTTAACCCACGAAGCACGGTCGAAGGCATCGACTACCACGTAAGAATCATCAGCTTTCGGGAATGTGAAACGGAAATATGCGCAACGGTCGGTCGGAGCGATTTCCGTAGTGACGTCATATTCCGACAAGTACACTTTATAATAATAGGGATGAGCTTCCTCGGCCTTATGCGAGAACCAGCACGCGCGGTCCTCGTCGCTGATTTTGAGACCTCCGCTCATAGGCATAAGCGACATCTCACCGAAGTCGTTGATCCATGGGCTCGGACGATGCGTCTGTTTGAAGCCGCGGATTTTATCGCTTCCGTAAGTGTACGACCACCCGTCGCCGTTGCGTCCGGTCTGCGGTATCCACTGGTTCATTCCCCACGGAAGAGCAATTGAAGGCACTGTGTTGCCGTTAGATAATGCGAATTTGGAGTCCGCTCCCATCAAAGGGTTGACGTAGTCCACCGGATTGTCGACGGCAAACGCGCCCAAAGACAACGCGCCGGCAGCCACTACGTACGCAAATCTTTTGATATGGTTCATAAGAAAATGATTTATGTGATTTATATTTAGTTTTTTTCGGTATCAGCCCGATTCCGCATCAGTCGTGCGGCTATTATTTCGAATCGCGGTAAACTTTCGGCGTCACTCCGTATATCTTCTTGAAGTCGGAATAAAATGCCGCTTTATTATTCATGCCCACGCGGTAGATAATTTCCTGGATGGACAGATTGGTTGTGCGAATGAGATTGGCAGCATAGCTGTAGCGGTATCTCTTTACGTAATCATTGGGCGTATATGGCGTGAATTTCTTGAATTTACGGTATAGCGTACGCAGATCGTATCCGAGCGCAGAGGCCAGTTCGGACGGGGTCAGCGATGATTCATCAGTAAGATTTTCAGCGATTACCCGCTTGACTCTCTCGAGGAATTCTTTTCCTTCATTGGAAATTTCCATACCGTCCTCTATCG
>SFTJ01000140.1 GCA_004563195.1 bacterium | reverse complement strand
GCTAAGTCGTAACAAGGTAGCCGTACCGGAAGGTGTGGCTGGAACACCTCCTTTTTGGAGTCTACTTGACCTCAAAGGCGCTCCTGTTTGTCTCTATTTTTTAAAATAACTTCATCGGAAGCAGGCCGCGTTGGGGGAATCGATGCCCCGTGAAGTACGAAGGCGAAGCGATTCGCCACGTTGATTGAAATAATGAGAGAGAAGATAGATAGAGGTAAAAAATGAAATTAAATAGTCTGTAAAGGGTCGGAAGACCATTAGCGGACTACAATTTCAGATCACGAGAGAAAAAGAAGTTACAAAGGGCGAATGGAGGATGCCTTGGCTTCTCGAAGCGAAGAAGGACGCGGAAAGCTGCGAAAATCGGCGGGGATTGGCAAACACGAGTTGATCCGTCGGTGTCCGAATGGGGCAACCCACCAAGTTGAAGACTTGGTACACTTATAAGTGAGCAAACGCCGGGAACTGAAACATCTCAGTACCGGCAGGAAAAGAAAGAAACATCGATTCCCAGAGTAGTGGCGAGCGAAATGGGAAGAGCCTAAACCGATGTTGTTGCGGCAATATCGGGGTTGTAGGAGTATCAATAATTGTATAAGTTAGAAGAGGAATTATCTGGAAAGATAAGGCGCAGAGGGTGACACCCCCGTACTTGTAAGATACTTATGCGAGAGATACCACCTGAGTAGGTCGGGACACGAGGAATCCTGATTGAATCTGCGGGGACCATCCCGTAAGGCTAAATATGACGAGAAGACCGATAGTGAACCAGTACTGTGAAGGAAAGGTGAAAAGCACTCCGAACAGGAGGGTGAAAGAGACCCTGAAACCGTTCGCCTACAAGCGGTCGGAGTCCCGTAAGGGATGACGGCGTGCCTTTTGGATAATGAGCCTACGAGTTCCTGTATGTAGCGAGGTTAAGACATTTAGTGTTGAAGCCGAAGCGAGAGCGAGTCTGAAAAGGGCGTTTAGTTACATGTAGGAGACGCGAAACCTTGTGATCTACCCCCGGCCAGGATGAAGTTTCCGTAACAGGGGATGGAGGTCCGAACTAGTATCCGTTGAAAAGGATTTGGATGAGCTGGGGGTAGGGGTGAAAGGCTAATCAAACTGGGAGATAGCTCGTACTCCCCGAAATGTCTTTAGGGACAGCCTCACAAGAGCTATCAGGAGGTAGAGCTACTGATAAGATGCGAGGGCGTCAATGCCTATCAAATTTTGACAAACTCCGAATGCCTGATAGTGATTTGTGGGAGTGAGTTGCCGGGTGCTAATGTCCGGTAGCAAAAGGGAAACAGCCCAGACCGACGGCTAAGGCCCCCAAGCGTGAGTTAAGTTGATAAAACGAGGTGACATCGCCTAGACAGCTAGGATGTTAGCTTGGAAGCAGCTAATCATTTAAAGAGTGCGTAACAGCTCACTAGTCGAGCGACGTTGCATGGATAATGAACGGGCATCAAACTCACCGCCGAAGCCACGGACTCCTTATAGGAGTGGTAGGGGAGCATTCCAGTCGGCTGCGAAGGTGTATTGCGAGATACGCTGGAGCGTCTGGAAAAGAAGATGTAGGCATAAGTAACGATAATGCATGAAGAAACATGCACACCGAAAACCCAAGGGTTCCTGATCAACGTTAAACGGATCAGGGTAAGTCGGGACCTAAGTGTAAGCCGAAAGGTGAACATGAAGGACAGCCGGTTAAGATTCCGGCACCTGCTATGCATATCAAAGGAGTGACGGAGAAGTGACACATCCGCCGGCTGACGGAATAGCCGGTTAAAGGAGTTAGGTAAATAGCGTAGTTAAAAGCTGGTTATGCTGAGCTCCGACAGTACACCAAGCCTTCGGGCGCGGTGATAGAGATGGTAATCAGACTCCCGAGAAAAGCTTCTGCGATATAGTGCATAGGAGCCCGTACCGTAAACCGACACAGGTGGGTGAGGAGAGGATCCTAAGGTGCTCGAGTGAGTCATGGCTAAGGAATTCGGCAAAATTACCCCGTAACTTAGGGAGAAGGGGACCCCCGCGAGGGGGCGCAGAGAAATGGTCCAGGCGACTGTTTAACAAAAACACAGGGCTTTGCGAAATCGCAAGATGAAGAATAAGGCCTGAAACCTGCCCGGTGCCGGAAGGTTAAGAGGGGACGTGAGATAATATCAACGCGTTGAATTGAAGCCCCGGTAAACGGCGGCCGTAACTATAACGGTCCTAAGGTAGCGAAATTCCTTGTCGGGTAAGTTCCGACCTGCACGAATGGTATAACGATCTGGACACTGTCTCGGCCATGAGCTCGGTGAAATTGTAGTAGCGGTGAAGATGCCGCTTACCCGCAACGGGACGGAAAGACCCCGTGAACCTTTACTGCAGCTTAGCGTTGATTTTGGATAATTGATGTGTAGGATAGGTGGGAGGCTTCGATGCTGCGACGCCAGTCGTAGAGTAGCCGCCGTTGAAATACCACCCTTTGGTTATCTGGAGTCTAACTCTGCAAAGAGGACACCGCTTGGTGGGTAGTTTGACTGGGGTGGTCGCCTCCAAAAGAGTAACGGAGGCTTCCCAAGGTGCGCTCAGCACGAATGGTAACCGTGCGCGGAGTGTATTGGTACAAGCGCGCTTGACTGAGAGACCGACAAGTCGATCAGGTAGGAAACTAGGGCAAAGTGATCCGGTGGTTCCGCATGGGTGGGCCATCGCTCAAAGGATAAAAGGTACTCCGGGGATAACAGGCTGATCGCTCCCAAGAGCTCAAATCGACGGAGCGGTTTGGCACCTCGATGTCGGCT
>SFTJ01000139.1 GCA_004563195.1 bacterium | reverse complement strand
CATTTGCCATTGCTCGGGCGATTGGGTGATGGACGATTTTATCGAGAACACCGTTGCCGCTTTGCGTGAAAAAATCGGCGATAAGAAAGTCATTTTGGGACTTTCGGGCGGCGTGGATTCCTCCGTGGCGGCAGGGCTTCTCTCCCGTGCCGTGGGAAAACAACTCACTTGTGTATTCGTGGACCAAGGGTTGATGCGTAAAGACGAGGGCGATTTTGTCGAAAAAACCTTTACCTCCCTTTTTGATATGCGTTTTGTGCGTGTGAACTGTCAGGAAGAATTCCTTTCCAAACTGAAAGGCGTAACCGACCCCGAAGAAAAACGCAAAATCATCGGCACGGAATTTTACAATGTATTTTGGAACGAAATCCGCAAGGAAGCGGACAAAGGATTTTTCGCACAAGGCACGATTTACCCCGACTGCATTGAATCGGGCAAGGGCGACGCCGATGTGATTAAAACGCATCACAACCGTGTGAAAATGCCCGAAGATATTGAATTTGAGGGCGTAATTGAGCCGCTTTGCGATTTGTTTAAAGACGAAGTGCGTGCCGTCGGCGAGAAATTGGGCATTCCAAAAGAGCTCGTATGGCGTCAGCCGTTCCCCGGTCCGGGACTGGGCGTGCGCATTATCGGTGAAATCACCGCCGAAAAGGTTAAGATTTTGCAGGAGGCGGACGCAATTTTCCGTGACGAAATGGCAAAGACCGGTTATGAAAAGCAGTTAAGCCAGTTTTTCGCCGTTTTGCCCGATGTGAAAACCGTGGGCGTGATGGGCGACCACCGCACCTATGACCACCTGATTGCCCTGCGCGCTGTCACTACGGACAACTTTATGACGGCGGATTGGGCACAAATCCCCTATGATTTGCTCGCAAAGGTGTCAAACCGCATTACAAATGAGGTGGACCATGTCAATCGCGTCGTCTATGACATCACCTCCAAACCCCCCGGAACCGTGGAGTGGGAATAATTAACGAAGGCTCAAAAACCCAGTAATATCAAGGTTTTTCGGACTTCGACCACCCCTTTTGATAACAATTTGATAACACCCTTTGAAGCACCCTTTATTCTATATCCCGTATGGTTTGCAGGTTATCAGAATAAACAATGCGTGGATTGGGACTAATGTAACCGTATTATAAGACGATGAAAGCCCTTAACTGTGGATAACGCAGTTAAGGGCTTTTTGTCGTCTTTATTTGTCTTTTAAGTGGTCTTTGAATGCTTCGACCATTGCATCGCTGAGTTCTTGTGAAGGGACTTTAACCCATCCGCTTTCGGTATCGAACTTAGGATAGTTGTAACGCCAACGGTCATATTCCTCTTTGGAGATTTCGCCGTTTCTGTACTTTTCAGCTTGCTTCTGCCAAGCAGCAAAGTATTTCTGAATAGAAGCGTTGCTACCTACTCTGCCGTCAAGACGGATACAAACTTCATCATCGACCTTGTCGATCTTGAAGCCGTAAATATCCTCTAATGTAAAAAGCGTATGCATAAGACCGAGTTCGCTGTCAATGTCCGGTACGGTCAAAGCCAAAGGCGAAACCTCTAATACTTGTGCAAGCGATTGCGTTAAATCTGCTTTGGGTGTTCTTGAGCCGGACTCATATTGAGCCATACGAATGTCGGCGGTCTTTTCGGGAAAACCGACAGCAATACCGAGCCACTTTTGAGTCATACCTTTTAGGTTACGCAAAAAACGTATTCTTTCACCGATTGCCATAGTTATCTTCTCCAATCTATGTGCTGTGAACATAGTATAGCATATACGCTTGGGCGTTGTCAAGATAACCAAAGCAAAAAAGTTAAATATTTTCTTGCAAACCTCTTGACTTAACGGAATTTGCTTGGTATAATGGTTAAACAAATACCGTTAGTGTATTTGCAGAAAATTAAATGACCGTCCGATCAAGCACAAACCGCCAAGACCTTCCGAAAGGAAGTGAGCGCTCCGTAAGGGGACTGCACAGCGCCCATCGACAAGTGGGAATGCCTGCAGGAACTTGTGACGGCAGAACGGCAGCACAAATCACAATTACTATTAAGAAAGGAAGATCAGAATGGAAAACAAATTTATGCGAGTAGAAGAAGTTGCGGAAGTCCTCGAAGTTTCAACTTCATTCGCCTATAAGGTCATAAGACAGTTGAACGATGAGTTAAAAGCTAAAGGCTTCATAACAATCGCAGGGCGTATCAACCGAGAGTATTTCTACGAAAGACTTTATCACAATGGAAAGGTGGTGATATAAATGCCGGTATACAAGAGCGACAACGGCACTTGGTATGTCCTTACCCGATATTTAGATTGGAAGGGCGAACGCAAGCAGAAATGCAAGCGAGGATTTGAAACAAGAAAAGAAGCAGTCGAATGGGAGCGTACCTTTCAGCAGCAGAACGCCGCCGATATGGATATGACCTTTGAAGCCTTCTTTGAGCTTTATGCAAACGATATTAAGCCCCGCTTGAAAGAAAACACTTGGCTGACCAAAGAGCATATCGTGGAAACCAAGATTATGCCTTACTTTGCAAAGCGAATTATCAGCGAGATAACCACGAAGGATGTTATGGCGTGGCAGAATGAACTGCTTGCCTACCGTGACGAAAACCGCAAGCCATATTCGCAGACCTATCTCAAGACCGTCCACAATCAACTCAGCGCCATTTTTAACCACGCTGTCAGACACTATGACCTTCGTTCCAACCCCGCTTCCAAAGCCGGAAATATGGGCACAGAGGAACGCAAGGAAATGAAGTTTTGGACAAAAGACGAGTATAAAAAGTTT
>SFTJ01000138.1 GCA_004563195.1 bacterium | reverse complement strand
AATATGGTGTCTGCGCTGCAAGTGCGAAGAGTTGGATGAAGAGACAAATGTTTCATCAGGTGAGTTGTAACATCCTCAATACATGAGCCACCACAAAGATATACGCACATCAGAGAGCGTAGAATCTCGCTATATTGATAACCAAACATAGTGCATCTCAATCCCAAGGTGGAATCAATGGTTTGAGCTAAAAGAGCATCAAATTGCTCCATAATCGAAAAAATTCCCCCAAAAGGTGTGAGTTTCTCAGATTTAATTTGTATTTTTGCCATGTCATATTAGAGTTTTGCTTGTCTTCTTTTCGCAACACTAAGGTAAGTGAGAGTTTCTCAGATTTAATTTGTATTTTTGCCATGTCATATTAGAGTTTTGCTTGTTTTCTTTTTGCAACACTAAGATAAGTGAAAATTCTGACATGGCATAATCCTGGGCAACTTTTTGTTGCTCAGGAACTTATAAATAAAGTTAAATTATAGTGTTGCGGAATTAAGGTATCTTATTCTATTTCCTTATTTCGCCATCGGAGTGAAGCGCAAGGTGAACTCATGAGCTCCTGTTGGAGTCATGTACTGTGGCAGACAAGAATCACCACCACAGCTGCGGTTACCAATGCCACGCTGCCAGAAATCGAAGTGAGCGAAAATCTGGTTAGAGCGTACCAGGTCGTAAGGATGCTTGCCACCATAGAATACGTCGTAGTTGAACTGGGCATCATCGAAGTGAGACAACGAGAAGGCTACCATGCCCTCGGTGGTAATCTGCAACTTCGTGCTGTTGTTGTCCAATGTCAACTGGCGCAGGCCCTGGCGGTCGCCCATGGTCTGAGGAGCACTCTGCTCTTCGAACATACCATCCACGGTGGTCTTGTACAAACCTAACAGCGAACCTCTCTGGCGGTCGATGTAGTTGCTCCAAGGACCCTTGGCATAATACTCCACGTTCTCGAAACCAGGAGCAAACTGCATGGCAATACCAATTTTTCGGGTTTCCTCAGAAGAATTGTTGGTTGTTACCTTCATATCCACGGTTCCGTTAGGATAGATGATGTAAGCAATCTGGTGAGTATCCTTACCGTTGGTAACGGCAGTTTCCACAACCACGTTCTTGCCCTGCTTCTTAGGAGCCTTCACCATCATCTTCTTGCCGGTGAGTGCACCCTCTTCCTTATTCTCGTTCTCGGCAACACCACCTGTAGCACCCAGGTTCACGTTATCGTTGGCAATGCGGCGGAAACCGTTGAAGTCAGGACCTGCGTTAGGCTGAACGAGCTGAGTATTGCGATAAGTCCAGTTGGCGAGGGTTCCATCCTCTGCGAATGTGATGCTGAAGTCGTTGCCGGTGATGGTGTTATCCTTCACCTTCAGCTTGCCCTTCTCCTCGATAGCTGGCAATTTGCCATGGTCTTTCTGCACGAAGGTAGGGTCGGCTACAGATGTGCCTGCTACATTCTCTGCAGAAAGCTTGAACTGCTGCTGAGCCATCTCATAACCCTGCTTGCTCCAGGAAGTTGACTTCTTCAGAACGAGGCTGAAGGTGATGACATACTCCGCCTTATCATCTACAGCGGTGGTGTATGGGATGTTGATGTCGCAGGTCTTGCCTGGCAATACAGATGGGATAGCCACCTGGTTTTTCTCTACAGAAACGCCATTGCGGAGCACCTCGTAGCTGAGATCATAGACATCAGCCAGGTTGGTGAATGCGCACTTGTTCTTCAGGGTGAGCACGCGGCTGTAGAAAGATTCGAAGTTCACATCTCTATAAACATACTTCACCTCGGTGAGCTTGGCTGTCCACTCTCTGCCTGGAGTGATAATACCATTGCTCATGAAGTCGCCCTGGAATCCTCTGTAACCGTTGTTCATCTTGGTGTAGTCGTAACCGGATGTGTAGTAGTGGAGTCCGGTCTTAGGATCCTTCAAAGGAAGTCCCTTGCGGATGCGGCGTGTATCGTAGATTCCCTGGTCAACCCAGTCCCAGATGCAGCCACCGGTAATACCTGTACTTGCCTCGATGAGATCCCAGTATTCCTGCAGGTTACCTACAGCCTGACCCATGGCATGAGCATACTCACAGATAAAGTAAGGCTTGTCGTTGAGGCCGTTCATCTGCTTCTTCACTACCTCGATTCTTGGATACATGTCTGAACCGAAGTCTGAGTACTTGGCACCGTGATTGTAACCCTCGTAGTGAACCCAAGCGTCGCGACCAGGCAAAAGCTCCTTCACCTTATCGTAGGTAGCCTGGAAGTTGTCGCCACCGCCCGACTCGTTACCGAGTGACCAGAATACCACGCTAGGATGGTTGCGGTCTCTCAATACCATGCGTTCTGTGCGGTCAACATAAGCAGCGCGCCAGGTAGGGTTGTTGGAAAGTGAGTGGTTGTTGTGGCACTCTACGTCAGCCTCGTTCATGCAGTACAATCCGTAGTAGTCGAACATGGCATACATCTTAGCCTGACGAGGATAGTGGCTGGTACGAACGGTGTTCACGTTAGCCTGCTTCATCAGGATTACGTCGCGAAGCATGGTTTCCACATCGATGGCGTGACCATAGAGTGGGTGAATATCCTGGGTGTTGACACCCTTGAAGAATACTCGCTTGCCGTTTACATAAACCAGTTTATCCTTGATAGTCACCTCTCTGAAACCGTATTTGGTAGAGAATACCATCTCTTCCTGGTCGCCTGTCTTCTGGCGAACGATAACGGTATAGAGGTTAGGCTGCTCTGAGGTCCAAGCCTTCAGACCGGTGAGGTTGTCGATGCTAAGGCGACAGTTCTTCTGGGCATCCTTGGCAGTCATGGCAACCTGAGCAAACTGCTTGGCAACAGACTTGCTCTGTGGGTCGAGGAGTTCAATCTCCAGCGTCTTCTCAGATTTCTCCTTGGCTGCATTATCGATGGTCAGGTCAACATTCAGGTTGCCTGATGTGTAATCCTTGTTCAGGGCAGACGTGATGTAATGGTCTGCTACGAAAGTCTTTGGAGTGGCTACGAGATAAACATCGCGGTGGATACCCCCCAGGTGCCACATATCCTGTCCCTCCAGATAAGAGCCGTCGCTCCAGCGGTAAACGCGGACTGATACGTTGTTGTCGCCCTTGCGGACG
>SFTJ01000137.1 GCA_004563195.1 bacterium | reverse complement strand
CTTGATATTCTTTCTAAGAAACTCGACAATATCTTCCTTTTCCGGCACTCCGAGTTTCTTTCTTATAGAGGTTTTCCGAACATAGATTGTGGAAGTGGTCTGCCCTGTGATAACACTTATCTCTTTCGTTGAGAATCCCGCAAGCATCAGGACAATTATCTGTTCCTCTTTCGGAGTCAGAATGTCGCCATACTTAAAATGTAGTTTTTTGTAAAATCCGGAATATAGATTGTCAATCATCTCAAAGACGTTTTTCCAGTCTACGAGTTCACCGTCGGTCTCACCCTCTATTGATGAAATCTTACGGAGCATTTCACGGTTTTGCTCAGTTGGTGTTTCTGCCACCATCTTGATGATGCCGAGTTGGCGGAGCATTACTACACGCAAGGCAGACGAATCCTTTAATTCCTCTTTGCCTGACTCAGGGACGGATTTGTACTCGTCAACCATTTTCTGCAAAGCTTCAATGCGTTCTTCATTTTCCTGCTCCCGCCGACGTCTGATAATAATAAGCCAGGCGGCAATGCCACATATCAACAGAGCGACAAGACTCACAACAAGAATAATCACCGTCTTGTGCTCGCTCTCCGCTTTGAGTCCCAGAGCGCGGCTCTGCTGCTGGAGTGCCCCGCGTTCAGATTCCCATTGAGAGGCTTTCATGCGGTTGTATCTCTCGCTCCGCCGATTGTTAAGGCCGTTGATATATATCAGCTTTATGCGTCCGGTCTGCTTGAAGACAATCATTGCATGGAGTAGATTGCTGTAACTCCTGAAATATGCGTCATCATCACGACGCAGACTTGATGCAATGCTATCAGCTAATGCGAGATGGTGGGATGCAGCCCGAATGTCGCCTGTATTCAGTGCATTTATAGCATACTGGAATTGCAGATAATCGGCGGCTCCGTTATCCGGTCCGGCTTTACGGAATATTTCTGTGACGGTATGGTTGCTTTCTTGGTTTCTACCTGCTTCGGTTAAAAGTTGTGCCCGTTCAAGCTCAAACATGAACTGTTTGTCACCCATATTGTGTGTTCGGGCGTAGTCCACAAGTTCATCTACGAGATGGAGGGCCGAGTCCATCTCGCCTGCATACTCATACCCGGTCAGAAGCATGTATTTAGCTTCAATTTTTCTAAGGGAATCGGTTTCAAGAGCCATCAGTCTCTTTGCATATGGAATGAGGGGGTAGCCCTGATATTCCGAGGCGCCGAGCAATACGCGGATACGTAGGGTCTGCATCATTATAGAGTCCGGGACATCGGGCAGACCTGCAAGAGAATCAAGCATTGAAATAGCCCCCGGGGTGTCTCCAACCCAAAATTTGTACCAGGCGAATGCGATACCACTTCTGACACCTCTGACCTTATCAATATTCCGATAATAATTATGAGCGAAACCAATCAGCGAGTCCCCGATCATTGAGCGGTTCTGTTTCATGTGGCCATACGCTTTCAGAAAATGGTACTTTGCCTTTAAGGAATCAATTTTAAGGTCTGAGGGGTCAATTGCTTCAAGCACCAACAGGGCACTGTCAGTATTTGTCTGAATTAGCCTCTCCGCATCACATAACTCTTTATTATATCGGGAGGCTGATCCTGAGCAAGATGCAACGCACAATGCTATGACAGCGAATATCAAATATAGCGCTTTTCTCATAGGTATCACCTCCATAATGGCTCTTTCTCCCATCTTATCGGGAATCCATATCTTACAAGAGGAATATCAGAATAAGCAGAGCAAAGTTGTTTTACTGAATTAGTAAATCCATGCTGAGGATTTACAGCCTTGCATAGATATGCAATGGCGCAAATTACCGCGTAGGGCTTCTTTTTTTGCATTTCAGTGAGTCCACCGTTAAGCCATGCATCTCGTCTTCCTTTTGGATCAATAATCTTTTTACCAAGGCTTCTATTCCATAAGCGCGAATGGTGAGCTACAATATTACGCATAAGAGAGACCACCTCAATCCAGTTGGAAAAGTCTTTTGAGGAATACAGCCCGAAGTCATTGACTACTGCTGAGCGCTGAGGCAACTGACTCTTAAGATTCTTATACATTTTTGAAAGAGTCCCGAAAGTTGCGACCTCTATAATGAGCCATGCATCAGGGTTGTCACCTGATAAAGATTCGCTATCCCAATCCGGGTGTTCCGATATATATTTTTTAGCGAATGGTTCGGTGCTTCGTTCAAACTCATATTTTAAATCGAGGACAAAATCTTGGTGTCGTTGTTTATCCTCAAATAAAGAAGAATCAAGATACCACAATCCATGCCCGGCTGCTTTCGACATGTGGTCAATGATTTTGGCTCTGAGAGCTACTTCAATCGTTTCAATAGCATCAAAAAGTATTACTCTTAGATTATGGTCAAAGGCATATCTTTCTATAATGGTGGAAAATGTTGTGCCATCCACAAAATCGCCGTCTGTATCTTCATCAATTAAATCTCGCCAATAGTATTTAAGCCGTGAATAGCTGACACGCGAAAACAAAGCAGAGGCTGCTTCCTTATCAGGAAACGCCATCCCTTTTTGTTGGAGATATTTTATATGTTCGTCTATCGAACGAGGTAGTTGGTTCATATAAAAAAGAAGTGACCCGCCAGCAGTTCTACGGGATGCTAACGGGTTCGGTTATCTTTGACTCGGTTGAAACCGATAGTCGCCTTATTTTGCTCTGCAAAGGTACAATAGTTTTTTTATATGAACAAATTAAAGGAGAAGAAAATAAAGATAATGCCCAAATTTTAACTTTTATTAGGATGTTCGGTCATAACACGCCTGACATTGTGAGCGAGAA
>SFTJ01000136.1 GCA_004563195.1 bacterium | reverse complement strand
GTCAATGCCTTTGCCCAATAAATTGCTTTCCGGGGAAAGGGCTTTGTAAACAGATATTCCGAGGTTCCTTCCGTACATTCTCTGGTGTGAATGGAAATGCCGAAGTGCATCCCAAAAATGCCGGAGGCAATCATGAAAAAGCTGGTCAGGAACCCATAAATGCCCAGCGGAGAGGTTAGGTATTCCATCGATACGCCGACACTCCTGTAAAAGTCCGTGGTGCCCATGGTTTCAAAGAGTTCCACGGAGGCAGCATCCAGAAAGCTGTAATAAGTCGGCGTCATCAAAAAAATACACAGTGCCAAGGCGATAGCCCAGCCCAGGATATAGGTTCGATGTCTTTTCAGTTCATATTTCAAAATGACCATGCCTGACACCTCCTTACGCATAGTAGTGCATGAAGATTTCCTCCAAAGAGGGCTCTTCCAAAAGCACATCGTCCAAATGCAGCAGGTGAAGCTTGTCGATGATCGCTGTGATATTGCCGTTATACATAAAGGAAACAGAGGTCTTGTCAGGACTCTCGGTGTAGTTGGCAATGCCGGGCAAGCCCCAGAAGTCACGGGGAATGGTTGTTTTGGCGGTGAGGCTGACCTTTTTATAGCCGCTTTCCCGAAGCTCTTTGATGGACTGAATGCCCACGAGTTTGCCTTCTTTTAAGATTGCCACCCGGTCACACAGCTTCTGTACTTCGCTGAGGACATGGGATGAGAAGAAAATGGTGGTTCCCCGGCTGTTCTCCTCCTTCAGAATATCGTAGAAGGCCTGCTGGATCAGCGGGTCTAAGCCGCTGGTGGGCTCGTCCATAATCAGCAGCTTGGGCGAGGTCATGATGGCAGACACAATCCCCACCTTTTTCTTGTTACCCAGAGACAGGTCTGCGATTTTCCGGGTCAGATCCAGATTAAGGCGCTCAGAAAGCTCATACATTTTCGTTTCGCAGTCCATGCCGTACAGGTCAGCGGTGTATTGCAGCAGGTCCCGCACCTTCATGTTTTCATAATAGCTGTTCTCGCTGGGAAGGTAGCCCACATCTCTGGCAATGACACTGGCCTTGGTCTGACAGTCCAGGCCGAAAATAGAGGCGTTGCCGCCGCTGGGATGGATCAGGCCCATCAGCGTGCGGATGGTGGTGGATTTTCCTGCACCGTTGGGGCCAATGAAGCCGAAAAACTCGCCCTCATTCACCGAGAAACTGAGGTCGTTGATCCCCCGATGGGTTCCATAGTGCTTGGTCAGCTGGTTTAAGACGATTGCTTGCTCACTCATTTTTGATACTCCTCCTTATAAAAATTTTTCCGCAGAATTGCGATGTTCTCCTCAAAATCCTCCATGACAGCCTGAAAATCGAAGGCCGCCGCCCCACGGTACCGGGCCGCATAGCCCTCGGCCATCAGAAGCAGCATTTGAAAGACCGGCTGGGCATCCTCCGGGTTTTTGAACTTCAGCGCATCATCTTCCCGAAGAACCATATCGTTTCTGAATTTGCAGACTTCCTCGGTCAGAATCACCAGCGCATCGGCTACTTCCGGAGAGGTTTCCTCCCAGACGCTGGTAATAAACTGCAAAATAAAGGGCTGGTTTTGGAAGCTCTCCATTTCCATGCGGCTGGATGCCAGGATTCTGTCGAACAAATCTGTTTGGGAATTGAGGGCTTCCTTGTCAAATATTCCCTCTATGATTTTCTTGCAGTATTCCAGTAGGTAAATGTAGAGCTGCTTTTTACTGCCGAAATACTGAAACACAGACGCTTTGGAAATGTGTGCGGCTACCGCAATATCATTGATTGAGGCTTTTTCATAACCAAACTTGCCGAAACACTGGAGCGCCGCATTGAGAATAGCCGTTCTCTTTTCTTCGGTCAGGGCCAAAAATTTGTCCAATTCATTTTCTCCTTTTTACATAATAACCGATTCGGTTATTTAGAGTATAGCACCAATAACCGAATCGGTCAAGCAATAAAAATTATCATTTGAAAACAGATACTCACCTAAAAAGCCGTCTGTACGAGCATTTCTCATGCCCGCACAGACGGCTTGCTTTATCTCTGGTAATCAGTCCAAAGGGTTGTATTCCGTAACGGTTTTCAAGTATGTTTCCGGGTCACCATTGAGAATTAAATTCGCATAGGCTACCGGGTCATTGTATATCAGATAGTCAAGCTCTGACCTCTGGTACATATTGTCTGCGACCTCGTTCTCAACGGCGGTGCAGTCTATAGAAATCATGCTGCCATCAGCGAAGCAAAGCTCCACACAGGCAGTATCGATATTAAATTCACAAGTTAATAAATCGCTCATTTTGATTTTCTCCTCATTCTGGTTCCATATTTTCGCAAGTCTGACTCTCCAGAAATATTGGTAAATCTTTGGTAAAATTGAGAGCGAAACACAAAAAACGCTTATTTTCGGGACTTATAAGACGATTTGAGACTTTTCATCATGCCCGGTAAATCCTGCCGTGGCAAACGAATAACACTTTTATCACACTATTTTCTCTCCTTAGATAAACCTGACTTATACCGAGATATGCCGCCCCTTGGTGTCAAAATGCAGAGATATTATCCTGACGGATTTTACCCCCGAAATCGGGTAAATCTTAGGATAAATTGGTACAGTACATCACTTAAAACGCTCAATTTGATGTACTCTTGATGTACTCTTGGAGGCTCCTCAGCCTCTGCTTTTTCTCTTGCTGTTCTTTGCTTCAGGTTCCTGCCCGGTTACCTTCAGATAGTCCGCCATGGCATCTTCAAACTGCAGATGTGTATAAGTGTCCATGGTAACCGCGATCTCTGAATGCCCCATGAAGATCGGAAGAGCG
>SFTJ01000135.1 GCA_004563195.1 bacterium | reverse complement strand
AAATTTCCGTTCCACGATTCTTTCAGCCTCTCGGTATCAGGCGTTTCATGACCCAATCAGACTCGGTAAAAGTTAAAAATTAGACCAAGTCTTCATTTTATTTTCTTTATATTTGCTCATATTAAAAATTAATAGTATCTTTGCACATCAAAATAAGGCGACTATCGGTTTCAACCGAGTCAAAGATAACCGAACCCGTTAGCATCCCGTAGAACTGCTGGCGGGTCACTTCTTTTATAATATGAACCAATTACCTCGTTCGATAGACGAACACATAAAATATCTCCAACAAAAAGGTATGACGTTTCCTGATAAGGAAGCTGCCACCGATTTGTTTTCCCGCGTCAGCTATTCACGACTCAAATATTATTGGAGAGATTTGATTGAGGTCGATTCTGACGGTGTTTTTAAGGTTGGTACTACTTTCTCTACCATAATCGGGAGATATGCATTTGACCATCAACTCCGGGTGTTTCTTTTTGATGCCATTGAAACCATTGAAGTTGCACTCAGAGCCAAAATCATCGACCACATGTCGAAAGCCGCCGGGAACGGCTTGTGGTATCTTGATTCTAATTTATTTGAGGATAAACAACGTCACCAAGATTTTGTCCTTGATCTGAAGTATGAGTTTGAACGTAGCACCGAACCGTTCGCAAAAAAATATATCTCAGAACATCCTGATTGGGATTGCGATTCCTTATCAGGGGACAATCCTGATGCATGGCTGATTATTGAAGTGGCAACTTTCGGAACCCTTTCAAAAATGTATAAGAATCTGAAAAGTCAGTTGCCACAACGGTCTGCGGTTGCCAATGACTTCGGTCTTTATTCATCAAAAGACTTTTCCAACTGGATTGAGGTAATATCTCTTATGAGAAATATCGTTGCTCACCATTCGAGATTATGGAATAGAAGCCTTGGCAAAAAGATTATTGACCCAAAGGGGAAAAGAAATGCTTGGCTTAATGGAGAGCTCACAGAGATACAAAAGAAGAAACCATACGCAGTAATCTGCGCCATTGCCTACCTTTGCAAGGCAGTGAATTTTCAACATGGATTTCCCAATGCTGTCAAACATCTATGTTCGGTGTATCCCGATATTCCGCTTGCAAGGTATGGTTTTCCTGTAAGATGGGAGAAAGAACCGTTTTGGAGGTAAGGAATATGAGACATATATTATATGTAATGTTCGCTGTCATAGCATTGTGCGTCGCATCTTGCACCGATACATCTTCCCGATATAATAAAGATATAAATAATGCGGAGAGGCTCATGCAGACTAACGCCGACAGCGCAATAGCGATTTTAGATCATATTGACCCAACAAATCTTAAAGTAGACTCGCTACGGGCCAAATATCATTACCTGCTTGCTTTCGGCCACATGCGACAGAATCGCTCAATGATTGGCGACTCGCTTGTATCTTTCGCTCACAAATATTATAGCGGAAAAGATGTTGTCAGAGATGTACGTTCAGGCACCGCTTACGCATGGTATAAATTTTGGGTGGGAGATACTCCCGGAGCAATTACTATGCTTGATTCTATCGTAAGCCTATCGAATTTGCCTGATTCTTTAGCCGCACCAACGCTCCGCGTTAGAGTGCTTCTCGGAGCATCGGAGTATCAGGGTGAAACTCTGATTCCGTTTGCTAAAAGGCTTGTGGCTATTGAATCCGATACCCTGCGGCAAATAGAAGCCAAATATATGCTTTTGAGTGCTTACGAATATGCTGAAAAACTTGACTCTGCATTGTTGCTCTCCGAAGAACTGATTGATTATGCCCGTTCTCACAAGTGGGGTGATAAACAGTTTATGTTTGAATTGGAGCAAGCTCAGATTTTAGGTGAGATGGGGCGTACTGATGAGAGCAATAGAGTTGTGGAGGGTATATTCGAGAAATCTTCGCCGGATAATGGAGCAGCCGACTACCTGCATATACAACTTGCAATGAACGCTCTTAACTCCGGCAATTTAAGCCTTGCCACTAAAGAACTTGCTATTGCCGACAGTTTTGCTGTTGAATTCCGCAAAGAAGATGACGCCTACTATCGAAGTTACAGTAATCTTCTGCGTACAATGATTGACTTTAAGCAGAATGGCAAGATGAAACTGGGGCATGTCAATGGTATAAATAATCGCCAGCAGGAGCGTTACAACCGGGCTAAGGCTTCACAATGGGAGAGTGAGCGCAGTGCATTGCAACAGCAGAGCCGTGCTTTGGCTCTCAAAACTGAGAGTCAGCACAAGACAGTCGTTATTCTTGTTATTGCCTTGTTTGCTCTTATTATTATTGTGTCCGCTGTCTGGATTATCAGACAACGCAGACTGCGTGAACGGGAAAATGAGGAACGCGCCGAAGCTTTGCAGAAAATGGTTGACGAACTGAAATCGGAGCCTGCTCCGATGCAAGCAGAAGTCCATACCCCTGAGGCTTTGCGTCGCGCCATGCTTCAGCAACTTGGCATCATCAAGATGGTAGCCGAAACTCCCACAGAGCAGAACCGTGAGATGCTTCGCAAAATATCCTCCATAGAAAGTGATACGGATGGGGAACTTGTCAATTGGAATAACGTGTTTGAACTTATCAACACTCTTTATGCCGGATTTTATGACAGGCTTCAAGCTTCCTTTGGCGACGTTCTCACACCAAAAGAGAAGCAGATAATTGTCCTGATGCTTGCGGGATTCTCAACGAAAGAGATAAGTGTTATCACAGGGCAAACCACTTCCACAATCTATGTTCGGAAAACCTCTATAAGAAAGAAACTCGGAGTGCCGGAAAAGGAAGATATTGTCGAGTTTCTTAGAAAGAATATCAAG
>SFTJ01000134.1 GCA_004563195.1 bacterium | reverse complement strand
TCTCAGCGATTACGGATGCAAAGGTACGCATTATTTTTGAACTGGCAATATTTTTTGCAAAAAATTTTTCAAAAACTTCATTTTTTTCGTGTTTTACCCCTTTTGGGGGTCAATTTCGGCCATTTTTCGCTCTTATCTCGGGCTCCTCCGTCCAAATTCATTCAAATATTTTTTCATCAAATGACCACCGCGCAGCCTCAGAGAAGCTGATAGTCACCCGCTGATTCGCGTCCTTCGCTTTTCCCGGGATGGTCGGCATTCCGAGAGTTGCGCTGACGCTCCCCCCGGCTAAGAGCACTCGGGCTAAAGCCCTCGACATTCAACCTTTCAGGTTGGTTACCCCCGCCGCCGATAACCGCAGCAAATAACCGCATCACCGTCAAGGTGATGCCTACTAACCGCAACGCAGTTGCCAAATAACCGCGGCAACGCCGCCTACTAACCGCAACACAGTTGCCTAATTAACCGCGTCGCAGTAGCTAAAACACCAGCTATCCAACACCATAGCAGAAAAAATCGGTGAAATCCCCACCCACCGAGGCCAACAAACAAAAAAAGCGAGAGGAGCAAAAAAAAGACCCAAGATGCCCCTCTCGCCGCCGCCAATCCGCAAAACGGATTTTTGGCATCCTTAAACAAGTGAAATTGCATTACAGTCGCTTTCGCAACCATAACTCACAGCATCTCACAATGCTGCTTTATCGTTGTCTGCATAAGCTAATGCTCTTGCAGCATCGGCTCAGTAGTCATAATAATTTCAAAATTCTTTCACAGCTATTTCTCTCTGTGCCCTTCGATGACGATTGATATAAATATCTAAAAATATCCACTCTCAAAAATGGGGAAAATTGCCATCTGATGGGCATTTTCAACACCTATAATTATGTTTTTGCACTGATGTTCAGCTGCTTATACTTGGTAAAATTACAGCAAAAATCAATATTTACAAAATTTTTTTTCAAATAATTAATCCCACTTCCTCGACAGAAAAACGGCAAAATCAAGTCGTTTTTCACCACCCAATCGGCAAAAACAACATTTTTTCATCGATGCAAAAAAAGTAATGCCGACCCCTCCACACCGAGGAGAAGTCGACATTTTCTCTAATTAACAATCCATTTTTTTCACTTAATCCTTAACAATTCTTGTTATGCTGCCATGTGTGAGCGTCATCACTTTCCGGCTGCCGTGGTTGCGGATTTTTCTCCACCGCCGCCCAATCGACGATTGGCATTCTCATACTTGCGGCCCCAATTGATGTTGTAGTGCACCTGCAATACCAAGCACTGCGAGAGGAAATCCATGTGATTGTAGCGTTCATAGCCTGCTATCGGGTTGCGATTGGTCTGCTCGAGTTTGTAGTCGCCCGTAAACGGATTCAAGCATATTGCCGAAAAGTTGAAATTGCGATACTTATACGATAGCGCCAATACTAATCCGTTGGCTTGCTGCTGCTCCACCACCTCGCCTATCAATTGGCGGCGACCGCCCGTATATGCCACATCGAGCGACCAATTCCAGTGTGTTGCCGACAACTCGAACCTTACCGGTACGCTATTGAGCGTGTGCTTGTAGTTGTTGCCATACGAATAGAATCTCGAAAATTCCACTCCTGCCGATGCTGTGAGCCATTCGGGAAGCACCTCGTAGCGCAAACTGAGTTGCAAATCCAGGCGCTGACGGTTGCGCTGATGTGCGTAGGTGCTAAGCACCACACCTTCGTGCCATCGCTTCTCCACGCCTATGGGCTTATCGTAGTAGGTATATTTTGCCGACAACTGTCCGAAAAATCTCTTGCGAGTATATTCGTAGGTTAATTGTGCGGTGTGCATATTGTAGGTGGTGAGGTTCTTGGCACCTTCTATCTCTTGCATTCCGTCAATCTCTTGGCGCACCGACGACACCTCTGCCAGACTCGGTGTAATGCCTCTCAACTTATAGTTGGCTCGCAGCGTATTGTTGTCATTGATGCGATAACGCATTCTCAGCACCGGCACAAACAGCCAGTCGGCCCGCGATATCGATTTCACCAATGTGTATTTCTTGTGCTGTACGCCTAAGCCCAGTGTCATATCCAACTTATTGCCATAACGGTGCCACCACTCGGCATACGCGCCATTATCGTTGCTTCGCATCCTCTCGGTCTTGCCATAGGTGAGATAGCGGGTCTTTTCCCAATCATATTCTATGCAGCCACCCAAGGTCATGCGGTCGTTTCGCCACTTTTGCTCGTAGTTGGCCTCGATTTTGGTGTAGTTACTACGGGTGCGAATATCGTTAAACACATCCGAGAGCATATCGCCGGCACGACTCTCTGTGTATTCCTGCTCTTGATAGATACGGCGTGAGTGCGAGCGAACCACATTGTTGTAAGCATACACCATGAGCATCTTATCCTTGCTGAAATTGTGCTGATAATACAGACTTAGACTTGGATAGAACTCCGAATATTTGTTCATATCCGTAACCTTTACCGTAGAATTGTCGAGCGTGCTGCGCAACAGACCTTCGTAGTCGTTGTGTGGCTTATTTATCCCAAAAATCTGAACTTCTGCCGAAAAGAAATCCTTGCCGGGATTGTAATACATATATTCCAAACCGCCCCAAGCATTACGTTTACAGATGTCAGCCGGGATGCCTTCCTCGGTGCGGCTGAACTTTGTGCCATCGAGGAGCGTATATTTCTCCTCATTCTCGCGCCAAGTCTTAAAGCCGTTCATAAATTCATCTTGAACAGTGAGCGAGAAGGTCGATTTCTTGTAATTTACCTCCAAGTGTGGGTTCAATTGCCATTCAAAGCCATTGGTGGGCACCACCTGACCCATAATGCC
>SFTJ01000064.1 GCA_004563195.1 bacterium | reverse complement strand
CAATGTGCGCAGCGTAGTGCGCCATGACGGCGCAGTGGTGGAGAGCAACGAATACTACCCATATGGCGGTCTATTCGCTGTCACCGCCTCGGTGCAGCCATATAAATACGGAGCAAAAGAGCTCGACCGCACCCACGGCCTCGACCTCTACGACTCCGAAGCCCGCTGGTATGACTCCCTATTAGGTCGCACCTCCACAATGGACCCATTAGCGGAAAAATACTACAGTCTCAGCCCCTACACCTGGTGCGCCGGAAATCCGGTGAGATGTGTTGATCCGGATGGGAGAATAACCAAAATGCCCGCAAATTCAACAGCAGAACAAGTGTTTAGTGTATTAGGAAATCATCAGGCATTAACGGATTAACAAATTATAGATTTATGAGAAATTTAGTTTTGCTTTTTTGCATATATATGATGGCTGCAGTGGCTGCATGTACTAATACAAAAACTACAAGTTCAGAGGTATCTCACAATGAGAATGACTCAAGCACGCAATCTGTAATATTACTGATAAATTATGCATATCAAAAGGCACAGATAATAAGTTGCTCCGATTCTATGATATTAGTTGGAGTCGGGTCGATAGGGGTATTTGATTTAGACTCTGTCCCTTTATCTTTGGATTCGGATAATGTAATATGGGATAAGGATAGAGGTTTAGTAAGCCGGAAATTAAATAAAACAGACATTAGAATTCTTTCTAATATATCCTCTCGATTGAAGACTATAGAATATTTTGATAGTAGTGTAGTAAAAGATGGTATAGAGTTTAACGTATATCTGAACAATAAGAAGAAAGTATGTTGTTATAAGGCGCATCTTGATCATATCCCGAAGGAAATATCAGCAATTATTATTCAAATTATTAACATTGCTTCTCCACTTTATGATGTAAACTATGGTAGTTAAACGTTCAAATGCCGAAAACATAGACAATTATATGGTAATAGACCGCAGCGAAAATATTGGAGTATCTGTGCCATGCCGGTTTACACCTGTAGAAGTGGTGTATTACTCATACAAAGAGGAAGCTAAATATGTTACATATAAAAACGGAAATTGTTTATAAATATTAATGTTCAATTGATATGAAATACAAAGTCTTATTATATTTGATAATGATTGTATCATATTTTATGTTATTGCATACCGTATGTTCAAAAGCAGAGAAATCAGAAAATTCTTTTTATGATGAAGACAAATATTGTAAAGTTGCAAAAGAAACAATACTACATGATACCGTTTATACTACAATTTGCGACACGATAACAGCAGAGAGGATTACTACGATAAGGACATCTGCTGATATATATTTTTCATCATTGAAGACATGGTATTACGAGTCGCTCAAAGGAGATTATTACTCTTCTTTTCTTTATAATAACTCTTTAGTCAATAGGGAGTTCATATTCTATCCATTTGCTCTCGAATTGTATATGAGAAAACGATATGATTATCATTATGATTATTTTTATGATTGTTTTTATGATTATGTAACAAAAGCCTATTGCTTTACAGAGATTGAAGGTCGGACAGAGAAACGACCTATTAATGAAGAAACTAAAATGTTAGCGTTGTATTTTCTGTGCAAAGACAAACGCCAAGATGAAGAAGGAAATACAATATATTTAACGGATGAAATAATTAACGGCAATGAAGGAACTATTGAGCATGAGCGTGATTATTTATTTGAACTATCGGAACTTTATAGGAGAAATGGATGCAAAAATGTAAAACTTTCATTTGTAAAGAATTAGATATGAAACACGTGCTTATATTTGCGATTGTGGTGCAATTTATATTGACAATAAGCTCATGCGAACACCATCCGACAGTTAGTTCAGGTAGCACTGCCAACACGTTTCATGTGGTTATGCGAGATACCGTTAACATTGAAATTAGAGATACTGTTGAAGTTATATGTCCTGATATAGTCAGGTATACAAGTGAAATTGATGAACTACTCGTTGAGAAATTGTATCGAAAAGTGATAAGTGGTGATGTCAAAGCTTATGATAAACTATATGATTATGTAAGCAATTTGGAGCATCCTTTGCCTATATTCTCTCTTTCGATATACATGGCTCAATCAAAGGGCTATGGTAAAGCCTATTTCAATTGTTTCAAAGAACTTATCTTGCCATATATTGATAGCAGACAAATTGGAGATACTATAACTGTCGACAATGAAACAAAAATGTTAGCGTTGTATTTTCTCACCAAAGGTAATAATCTTGGAGATGAGCGATGCGGAGAAGTCTTGATGTCATCACAATTCAATAGCGATAACGCCAATTGGATAGAGAAAGAAATTTCCGTTTTTTATATTGAAAACGGATGTAAAGATGTGGAACTTGTGTGGGATGATGGCGTGCTTGGTAAGAGTAAGGCATTTTGAAGCACACCGAGTATCAACCAGTTTGGATATAGAGTTTGTTGTGGTTGGTAATCAAGCCTAAGGATTTGCAGCGTATTTGTTTGCATCCCGGGAGGATGATTATTTTTTGGAGTTACCCTTGTGCATAATTACAGTTTATGACGTGGGCATTTTTGGGGGGTATTGATTGTGTCGGGAAATAGAGAATTTTCGGAATTATAAAAACGAGTTTTTAGTTGTTAACCAAAAAGATTTTTGTATCTTTGTGGTGAAAAAATTATGCATAATTGTCGCTGATGGGTGGCGGACCGATGTAAGTGTTTGCTCATCAGTGTTGTAAAGCCGTTTTTATGAAGCGAAATATGAGAAAAGCGAAAAATATGATGGGATGGTGCCATGCGGTGTCGTCGCAGATTTGTCGTATTATGGCTATAAATGAAAACGGACAGAAGGTTCGCACTGATAAAGACGGCTGATGAGCAAACGAAGGCGGCGGAAGCATGCCCCTACGGTGCTCATCAATTTTTTTGATAAAAACAGCGTAAAACAAAACTAAAACGAGCGAGATAACGAAATAAAAATTAATAATATAAAATTTTTTATGGAATCAGCAGTATTCGGAATATCAAGTACAACGATGATGGTGGTTGCCGTATTGACAGGCGTATTGCTGGTGTTTGCAGCATTGCTAATCGCCAAGTTGATAGGCCCCCGTTCGTTCACCTCGATGAAATCAGATCCCTACGAGTGCGGTATGCCCACGCGCGGGGAGTCGATGATTCAATTCAAGGCAGGTTACTATTTGTTTGCAATCTTGTTCTTGATGTTTGACGTTGAAACAGTGTTCCTGTTCCCTTGGGCAACAGTGTGCAGCAAGATTGGTTCAACCGGCTTGCTCAGCGTCGGAGTTTTCTTAGTAATATTGGTTTTAGGCCTTGCATACGCATGGCGGAAAGGAGCGCTTAAATGGGAGTAAACATTAAGAGCATTAAGTATGAGGAATTCAAGGATAACGAATACATTGAAAGCCTCGTAGCAGAATTGAAGGCCTCAGGCACAAATGTGATGGTGGGCAAATTAGATGAATTGATCAACTGGGGACGCGCCAACTCATTGTGGCCGCTATGTTTCGGCACCAGCTGCTGCGCCATTGAGTTTATGGCACTTGGAGCAGCGCGTTACGATATGGCACGCTTCGGATTTGAGGTGGCACGTAACTCGCCACGCCAAGCCGACTACATCATGGTGCAGGGTACAATAGTGCATCGCATGGCACCGGCAGTGCTTCGCCTCTATGAGCAGCTTGCCGAGCCAAAGTATGTGATAGCCTGCGGTGGATGTGCCGTGTCGGGTGGTCCATTCAAAAACTCTTATTGCGTATTGCCGGGTGTGGACAAGATATTGCCGGTGGATGTGTATATGCCGGGTTGCCCGCCACGTCCCGAAGCTATGTTCTACGGCTTGATGCAGCTTCAACGCAAGATTAAGGTGCAAAAGTTCTTTGGTGGCGCCAATCGTCAGCAGAAGATAAAGGATTTCTTTGCATCACACCCCGAAGATGCCAAGCAGATGTAATAATTGTGCCGGGCACGAAATGAGAGATAATTAAAAACGGAAAAAACACTAAGTAGTATATACATATTTATATAATGGTAAATATACAAGAAAAAATCAGTGCTCTTTGCCCGTCGGCAACCTTTGAAGAAGGCGACAAGCTGACCGTAACCGTGGCCGAAAAAGAGTGGCATGCACTCGCCAAGGCGTTGAAATATGAGCTCGGATATGATATGCTCACTGCTGTGGTGGGTATGGACTGGAAGGACTCGCTCGGCGTTGTGTACTATCTGACATCGACCGCTACCTGGGAGATGCTCGCTGTGAAAGTGGCTGTAAGCGACCGAGAAAAGCCTATGATTCACACTGTTAGCGACATTTGGGGCGTGGCTAACTTCCAAGAACGTGAAGTGTATGACTTCTTTGGAATAGAATTTATCAATCACCCCGATATGCGCCGCTTCTTCTTGCGCAACGACTGGGTGGGTTATCCACTGCGCAAGGACTATGATGCCGATCCCGAGAAGAACCCTATTCGCCTCACTGCCGAGGAGAACGAAGACGACACCTACTCGCTTGTAGAAGACGAGAACGGCAATATCACTCGCGTGGACAAGAAAGTGTTCGGCGATGATGATTATGTGGTGAACTTCGGTCCTCAGCACCCGTCGACTCACGGTGTGATGCGCTTGCGCACATCGATTAACGGCGAAATTATTAAGAAAGTAGACGTAATGTCGGGCTACATACACCGCGGTATCGAAAAGCTTTGCGAAGGCTTGACATATCAGCAGACATTGTTCTTCCCCGACCGTATGGACTATATGAGTGCACACCAAAATCGCCACTGCGCTTGTATGTGCGTGGAGAAGGCACTCGGCATAGAAGTTCCGCGTCGCGCACAAGTGATACGTGTGATGATGGACGAATTGATGCGTATCAGCTCGCACTTGCTGTCGTATGGTTGTCTTACCATGGATATGGGTGCCACTACAGCATTCTTCTACGGATTCCGCGAACGCGAAGATGTGCTTGATATATTCGAAAAGACCTGCGGTGCACGCATGTCGCTGCACTACAATGTGATAGGTGGTGTGGTAGCCGACTTGCACGAGGACTTCGAAAAGGATGTTAAGGCATTCATCGTGAAGATGCGCAAGGCACTCAAGGAATATCACAAACTCTATACAGGCAACGTGATAGCACGCAACCGTATGATAGGCGTGGGCGAACTCTCGAAGGCCGATGCCATCAGCTATGCAGTGACAGGTCCGTCGGGACGTGCCTCGGGCTTTGCATGCGATGCTCGCAAGCATAAGCCATACTCAATCTACAACGAACTCAATTTCAAGGAGATAGTGCGCGAAAACGGCGATTGCTACGACCGTTATCTCAACCGTCTCGACGAAATAGAAGAAAGTTTGAAGATACTCGAACAATTGGTCGACAACATACCGGAAGGCGACATCTGTGCCAAGGTACCAAAGATTATCAAGTTGCCTGCAGGCCGCTGGTATCAGGAAGTGGAAGCCAGCCGCGGCATCTTCGGCGTGTATATCGAGAGCGATGGCGACAAGAAACCGTTCCGTATGCACTTCCAGAGCCCGTGCTTCAACCTCGTGGGTGTGATGGATAACTGCTGCCAAGGCCACATGATAGCCGACTTGATTACCATCGGAGCCGCCCTCGACTATGTAATTCCCGATATTGACCGTTAATATTAACTAAAGAAAAAAAGACGATATACAATATGTTTGACTTTGGTACAATAACAAATTGGTTGGATGCCCTCTTGAACAGCGTAATGCCGGGATGGCTTGCAACTTGCGTAGAAGGCGTGTTGGTGATGGTGGTACTGCTATTGCTTTATTCGGTGCTCGCTATGTTCTACATCTTCTATGAACGTAAGTTGTGTGGATGGATACAGTGCCGTCTTGGCCCGATGCGTGTGGGTCCTTGGGGCTTGTTGCAGGTGTTTGCCGACGTGTTTAAGATTCTCATCAAGGAGCTTATCTCGCTCAAGAACACCGATAAGTTCTTGTTTGCTCTTGCACCTTACTTGGTGATTATAGCTTCGATGCTTGTGTTTGCCAACTTGCCATGGGGCAATGGTTTGCAGGTTATCGACTTCAATATAGGCGTATTCTTTATGATAGCAGCATCGTCGATAGGCGTGGTGGGTATCTTGCTTGCCGGATGGTCGAGCAACAACAAGTATGCGCTCATCGGTGCAATGCGTAGCGGTGCTCAGATGGTAAGTTACGAGCTTTCAATCGGCATCTCTATCATGACTATGGTGCTTATGACCGGCACATTGTCGGTGACCGGCATCGTGGAGGCACAAGCCGACGGATGGCTTATATTCCGCGGCCATATTCCTGCCGTAGTGGCATTTATCATCTATTTGATAGCAGCCAATGCAGAGACCAACCGTGGCCCGTTCGATATGCCTGAAGCCGAGCACGAGTTGACAGCAGGTTACCACACCGAGTATTCGGGTATCCACTTCGGATTCTTCTACTTGGCAGAATATTTGAACCTCTTCATCGTGTCGGGTATAGCATCGCTTATGTTCTTGGGTGGCTGGATGCCACTTCACGTGCCCGGATGGGAAGGCTTTAACGCCGTTATGGACTTCATTCCATCGGTAGTATGGTTCCTTGGCAAGGCATTCTTCGTGTCGTTCTTGCTCATCTGGATACGCTGGACATATCCACGCGTGCGCATCGACCAAATGCTTGCCCTCGAGTGGAAATATTTGATGCCATTCGGTTTGGTCAACTTGGTGATTATGGCATTGTGCGTAACACTTGGATTGCACTTCTAAAAAACAGATAATTATTATTAAATCTATATTATGAGCGAATTATTTGGAAAAATTACTCAGGTTATAGGCCCGGTAGTGGACGTGGCGTTTGAGGGCGAAGGCAATGAAGTGCCCGCCATCTACACAGCACTGAAGGTGCCCAAGGCCGATGGCACTGAGTTGATTCTCGAAGTAGAGCAGCACATTGGTGAAGACACCGTGCGAGCCGTGGCAATGGAAAGCACCGACGGCTTGATGCGCGGCATGAAAGTAATCAATGTGGGCCAGCCTATTTCGGTGCCGACAGGCGACCAAGTAAAGGGCCGCTTGCTGAATGTGGTGGGTCAACCAATCGACCACTTGGCACCTATTAGCGATGAAAAACGCCGCGCGATACACCAGCCCGCGCCTACGTTTGCCGATTTGACCATCTCATCGGAGATTTTGTTTACCGGTATTAAGGTAATCGACTTGCTCGAGCCTTATAGCAAGGGTGGTAAGATTGGTTTGTTTGGTGGTGCCGGTGTGGGCAAGACTGTGCTTATTATGGAGCTTATCCATAACATTGCGCACGGCCACAACGGATTCTCGGTGTTCACCGGTGTAGGTGAACGTACGCGTGAAGGTAACGACTTGCTTCGTGAAATGATTGAAAGCGGCGTTATCAAGTATGGAAAGAAATTTGAAGAGGGCCTCGAAAAGGGCGAATGGAATATCGAAGATGTCGATATGGACCAAGTGGCACAGTCGCAGGCAGCCTTGGTGTTCGGTCAGATGAATGAGCCGCCGGGCGCACGTCTGCGTGTGGCATTGTCGGGCTTGACAGTGGCAGAGCAGTTCCGCGACCAAGATGGTGGCGGTAAGGATATCCTCTTGTTTATCGACAATATTTTCCGTTTCACACAGGCAGGTAGTGAGGTGTCGGCACTTTTGGGTCGTATGCCTTCGGCTGTGGGTTATCAGCCTACGCTTGCTTCGGAAATGGGTGCATTGCAAGAGCGTATCACTTCTACCAAGCAGGGTAGTATCACCTCGGTACAGGCCATCTATGTGCCTGCCGACGACTTGACCGACCCCGCTCCGGCTACCACCTTCAGCTTCTTGGATGCTACCACAGTGCTTAGCCGTAAGATTGCTGAGCTTGGTATCTACCCGGCTGTAGACCCGCTCGAATCTACTTCGCGTATTCTCGACCCCAATATCATAGGCGAAGAGCACTATAATGTGGCGCAAGGTGTGAAGCAGTTGCTTCAGAAATACAATGAGCTGCAAGACATCATCGCCATCTTGGGTGTAGACGAACTCAGCGATGAAGATAAGCTCGTGGTGGCACGTGCACGTCGCGCACAACGCTTCCTGTCGCAGCCGTTCTTCGTGGCAGAGCAGTTTACCGGTGTGCCGGGCGTTATGGTGCCTCTTAGCGAGACCATCAGAGGCTTCAAGATGATTCTCAACGGCGAAATGGACCAATATCCCGAACAAGCATTCCTCAACGTTGGTACCATCGACGAGGCAATAGAGAAGGGAAAGAAGCTTCTTGCCGAATTGAGCTAAACTGAGGCGAAAAAAGTGAAGAAATAATAAAACTACAAAACTATGACACTGAAAATAATATCGGCAGAGCAGATAGAATATGAAGGCGAAGTGAACTTGGTGTCGCTTCCTGGCGAAATGGGCCTTTTTGAGGTTCTCAACAATCACGCAGCCTTGATAGCATCGCTCACTGCCGGCATTGTTACATATGAAAATACTGACGGCACCCGCATGAAGCGCGAAATACGCGGTGGTGTCGCCGATATTAACAAAAATGTGGTGTCGGTTTGCATTTATTGATATTAAAAGATTATGAAGAAAGTTCTGCTCACATTAGTTATGGCACTGGCGGCAATGGTGATGACCATGCCGGCACAAGCAGCCGTGACCGAAGGCGAGGGTGAAGACTTCAATCCCAAAGAAATCATCTTCCATCACTTGGGCGATGCTTATGGGTGGGAAGTGCCTTTCTCTCATAGTCAGCGCATCCCATTGCCGGTGATAGTGCGCGACTGCGAAGGCGGTTGGCACTGTTTCAGCTCTAACCGTCTGAACGACGGAGCTACCTACGAGGGCTTCTACATAGCTCACGGAGGTGACTACAGCGGCAAGGTAGTGGGCGAGCAAAACGGCGTGCAATATCGTCCGCTCGACCTCTCGATAACCAAGGACGTGGCTGCCCTGTGGATAGCTGCTCTGGTGGTGATATTGATAGGCTTGAGTGTGACACGCTGGTATAAGAAGCACAATATGAAGGCACCACGCAAGTGGACCGCTTCGTTTGAGTTCCTGGTAGAGTTTATGTATATGAGCGTGATACGCCCCACATTGGGCAGTAAGGCTAAGACCTATGCGCCATATCTGCTCACTGCCTTTTTCTTCATCTTTGTGATGAACTTGCTGGGTTTGGTGGTAATATTCCCGGGTGGAGCCAACCTTACCGGCAACGTGGCAGTGACATTGGTGCTCGCTCTGTGCACATTCTTTATCACCAACTTGCGAGGCAACAAGCATTACTGGAAAGAAATCTTCTGGCCCGATGTGCCTATCTGGCTGAAGTGTCCGTTGCCAATAATGCAAGCCATCGAGGTGTTTGGCGTGTTTACCAAGCCGGCAGCCTTGTGCGTACGTTTGTTTGCCAACATGATGGGTGGTCACATGATAGTAATCGTGCTGACATTGCTGATATTTATATTTGCAAAGTTCGGACCGGCAGTTACCGGCGGTATAACCGTGTTCTCGGTGCTGTTTTCGCTCTTTATGCTCCTTCTCGACACGCTTGTGAGCTTTATCCAGGCGTTTGTGTTCACCATGCTGAGCACGCTGTTTATATCGATGGCAGTGTGCGACCCGCATGAGGGCCACGGCGAGGCCGAAGCATAATCACCCTCTCCCACAAAAACTAAAAAACTACAACAAAAAACAACAGAGAAAATAAAACAAAATAAATAACTAAAAAATAATAATTACTATGTTAGGATTAATTTTAGCGCAAGCAGCTGCAAGTGCAGCCCTTGCAAAGGCAGCAGCATGTATTGGTGCAGCAATCGCAGCAATCGGTGCAGGTATTGGTATTGGTAAAATTGGTGCATCGGCTATGGAAGCAATCGCACGCCAACCGGAAGCAGCAGGCGACATTCGTAGTAACATGATCGTTATTGCAGCTCTTATCGAAGGTGTTGCTTTGTTCGCTGTAATCGTTTGTATTCTTGCATACTTCTTATAATAGATTAGTTGGACTATGGAGCTCTTCACACCTGAATTAGGTTTGGTGTTTTGGATGTTCGTGACCTTTGTGATATTGTTCGCAATATTGGCAAAGTTCGCGTGGCCCGCAATCGTAAAGATGCTCGAGGAGCGAGCAGACTTGATAGATAAGGGCGTGGTCTATGCACAAAATGCTAAGGAACAGCTTGACAATGCAAAAAGTGAAGCAGCAAGTTACATAGCAGAGGCCCGCAAACAACAAGCCGAAATACTTCGTGAGGCCGACAAGATGAAGACCCAAATCATCGAAGAGGCCAAGGCAGCCGCTACGGTGGAAGCCAAGAAGGTGATGGAAGCTGCCAACCTTGCCATAGAGCAAGCTCGAAAGGCATCGGAAAAGCAGCTGCGCCAAGAGGTGAGCGCATTTGCCCTCGGCATAGCCGAGAAGGTGGTGAGAGAAAACCTTGCCAGCGAGAGTGCGCAGACCAAACTGGTGGACAAACTATTGAATGAAGTAGAGAACAAGAACTAATCAACCAAACAAAAGAGTGATAATATGAACGACGGATTGATTCCTAATCGATATGCCAAGGCACTTTACAAGCATGCTTGTGAGGTGGGAGAGGCTGCCGAGGTGTATGGCCAGATGAAGAGCATGGCGCAATGCTTTGCTCAAGTGGAAGGCCTAAAAGCCACCATCGACAATCCTTTCATCGCTATCGACGACAAGGAACGACTTCTTCTTAAGGTTTCCGGAGCTCAAAAGGACGGTTCTCTCGATAAGTTCATATTCCTAGTCGACAAGCACAGTCGCATAACCATGATGCATGCCATGGCGCTTGCCTACGTGAAATTATATCGCGAGGCGTGCGGCATATCGCAGGTGGAGATTGTGACAGCTTGCGAGTTGCCTGAAAAACAGATTAAGGAAATAACTGCAACTGTCGAGAAATATCTTGATGGCCGCAGTCTTGAAATCTCTACCAGCATCGACCCCGACTTGATAGGCGGCTTTGTGGTAAAGGTCGACTCGGTTATTCTCGATGCTTCGGTTAAGAATGAATTGAAAAAATTGCGTTTAAAACTCCTAAGCTAAAATAGTGAGATGATAAACCCAAGTGAAATATCAGATATTTTAAAACAAGAACTCAACGACGTAAAGTCGAAAGTGTCGTTTGAGGAAGTGGGCACGGTGCTCGAAGTGGGCGACGGTGTGGCACACGTCTATGGTCTCGAAAATGTGCAAGCCAATGAGCTTGTGGAATTTGAGAACGGAGTGACGGGTGTGGCAATGAACCTCGAGGAGAGCAATGTGGGCGTAATCCTTCTCGATGAGGTGAATTCCATCAACGAGAATATGAAGGTGCGTCGCACAGGTCAGATAGCCTCAATTCCCGTGGGCGAGGGTTTGCTGGGACGCGTAATCAACGTGCTCGGTAATCCCATCGACGGCAAGGGACCTATCGACGGCAATCTGATACGCCTGCCATTGGAGCGCAAGGCTCCGGGCGTAATCTTCCGCCAGCCGGTGAAGCAGCCACTTCAGACAGGTATCAAGGCCATCGACTCGATGGTGCCAATAGGTCGTGGACAGCGCGAGCTTATCATTGGCGACCGCCAGATAGGTAAGACAGCCATTGCCATCGATACCATCATCAACCAGAAGGCTAATTATGAAGCCGGAAAGCCAGTGTATTGTATATATGTAGCCATCGGACAGAAGGCATCGACCGTGGCATCGATTGTAAACCAATTGACCGTGAACGGAGCTATGCCTTATACCGTGGTGGTAGCCGCAACAGCAGCCGACAGTGCTGCCATGCGCTACTATGCACCATTTGCCGGTGTTGCCATAGGTGAATATTTCCGCGACTCGGGCCGCGATGCTCTCATCGTCTACGACGACCTTTCGAAGCAAGCCGTGGCTTATCGTGAGTTGTCACTTATCTTGAAGCGTCCTTCGGGTCGTGAGGCATATCCGGGCGATATCTTCTACTTGCACTCTCGTCTGCTTGAGAGAGCTGCCAAGATTATCGACAACCAGAAAGTGGCAGAGTCGATGAACGACCTTCCCGAGGTGCTTCGCCCAATGGTGAAGGGTGGCGGTTCGCTCACTGCACTTCCTATCATCGAGACCCAAGCCGGCGACGTTTCGGCTTACATTCCTACCAATGTGATTTCGATTACCGACGGACAGATATTCCTCGAGTCAGGTCTGTTCAACCAGGGCGTGCGTCCTGCCATCAATGTGGGTATATCGGTGTCGCGTGTGGGTGGTAATGCTCAAATCAAGTCGATGAAGAAGGTGGCAGGTACGCTGAAGATAGCTCAAGCACAGTTCCGCGAATTGGAGTCGTTCACCAAGTTTGGTGGCGATATCGACCCCGTAACAGCGCGCACCATCGACCGTGGACGCAAGAACGAACGTCTGCTCATCCAGGCACAATACTCGCCGATGCTCGTAGAAGAGCAAGTGGCAGTGGTGTTCTGCGGTGTGAACGGACTTTTGGAACGCGTACCACTCGATAAGGTGGCCGAATTTGAGAAATTGTTCTTGCAGTTGCTTCATGCCAAGCATCAAGCCGACGTGCTCGACCAGCTTAAGGCAGGCATCATCAACGATGATGTAACCGAAAAGATAAAGGCCGTGGCAAGTGAGATAGCGAGCAAATATTAATGCCAGCAACGCATACACAGAATAAGAAAAAACAAGCGATATGTCAACATTACGTGAATTAAAAGGAAGAATCGGTTCGGTGGCATCTACCGGCAAGATAACCGGAGCCATGAAGATGATTTCGTCCGCCAAGATGCATAAGGCAGAGTTGGGATTGAAGAAACTATTGCCTTATCGCCGCCTTGTGCAGTCGGTAATAAGCCATTTGCTTGCTACCGAGTGCGAGTTCACCTCACCGCTTATAGTGGAGCGCGATGTGAAGCGCGTTGGTGTGGTGGTGCTGGGTTCAGACGATGGACTATGCGGTGCCTATAACATCAACATCTTCAAGCAGCTTCTCGACATAATGGCAAGTTATAGAGAGGCCTACGGTGAGAATGTGGACATCGACGTATATCCTGTGGGCAAGAAGATGGCGCGAGCAGTGCGCAAGATATCGGGCGGCCACATGAGCGTGAAGAGTGTGGACGTGCATCCGCGCAGCGGCAATGCCGAGATAGGCGAGTTCGTTGAGCAGTTGAAGTCGGCATTTCTGAGCGGTGCAGTGGACAAAGTGGACCTTGTGTACATGCACTTCAAGTCGGTGAGCAAGCAGCGACTCAGTCATGACCAATTGCTGCCTGTGAGCTACGAAGCACTGAGTGCAGAAGCCGAGCAACCGGCCGACAGCAATGCTTCGTGCTTGTTTGAGCCGAGTCCGAATGCTATCTTCAACAGTATCTTGCCGCTACACATCATGTCGACCATGCAAGAGGTGTTTACCGAGAACGTGGCGAGTGAGAATGCAGCGCGAGTGATGGCAATGCAGAGTGCGAGCGACAACGCAAGCAAGCTGCTCGAGAGCCTGCAGTTGGAGTACAACAAGTTACGCCAGCAGGGTATAACCACTGAGTTGCTCGATATATTGGGCGGCCAAGTGGAGAAATAATATACGACCGCGTGAGGGTTGCTTCCGCAGGAACAAAAAAGTGAAGGAAGCGGGGGCAACCTGTCGCGAGGCGTAGATTATGAGTGAGAGACAAAAACAGATTTTTTTGTATAAGTGTAGAACAACATTTTAAGATTTTATTAATCGATGACAATTAAGGAGTATTTCTCTTCTCTTTTTAAGGCAATTGTAAGCCTTGTTAAGGGTCTTGAGGTGACTGGAAAAGAATTGGTGACTCCCAAGGTTACTGAGCAGTATCCGGAAAACAGGGCAACGCTAAAGATTGCCGACAGATTTAGAGCAACTCTTGCATTCGACTATAATGACGAGGGCATACACAAGTGTATAGCGTGCGGCATATGTCAGATGAGCTGCCCAAACGGCACTATCGAGGTGAAGACCAAGATGGTGGACACCGCCGACGGTAAGAAAAAGAAGAAGCTCGACCAATATATCTACGATCTTGGCAGCTGCACCTTCTGTATGCTATGTGTAACTAACTGCCCTACAAAGGCAATAAAGTTTACAAACGAGTTTGAACAGTCGGTTTACACTCGCGAAAAGTTGGTAAAGCAACTTAACTACCTGCCGGAGAAGGAAGCCCCGGCCCCGGCCCCGGCAGCAAAGCCGGCAGTGCCCAAACCGGCACCAGCCACAGCGCCTGCAGCAGCAGAAGCCGATGATAAGGTGGAAATGGAGGTAGAGGCACCCAGCGGAAAGGTCATGAAGGTGAAATTGGCGCAAGCCGATGTCGACGCAATCGAGAAGATGGTGTCGGAGCAGCCCGAAATGAGCAAATTTCAAGCCATGCAAGCCGTAATCAAGGCAAAGAAGGCCCCAAAAGCGTAAAAAAATAGAAATAACAATATAATATGGATTCAGTAGGAAATATCATTATGTATTTGGTAATCGCGTTGACGATTATCGTATTTTCTGTACTGACGGTGACCACAAGCAAGATATTGCGTTCGGCCACATATCTGCTATTCGTGCTGCTCGCCACTGCGGGAATCTATTTCCAAGTGGGTTATGAGTTCTTGGGAGCGGTGCAGATAGCTGTGTATGCCGGTGGTATCTTGGTTCTCTTTGTGTTTGCAATCTTGCTGACACACCGTCCAGATGCAAAGTCGCAGCCGCTGACTTCGGAGAAGCGTTGGCTGGGCTTGAGTGCGGCAATAGCCGGAGTATTAGTGTGTGGATATGCACTATTCAAGCAGTGCGACATGGTTACAGCCTCATTAGGCGTAACCGATGTAACTATCGAAAAGATAGGTACGGCATTGCTTAGCACCGACAAGTTTGGCTATTTGTTGCCATTCGAAGCAGTGAGTGTATTATTGTTGGCATGTATAATCGGTGGCATCGTGATAGCCCGTAAAAGATAATAGAAGCGTATGGAATTATCGTTGCTAATGTATCTCATCCCCAGCCTCATAATGTTTGGCTGCGGTGTTTATGGGTTTATCACCCGCAAGAATATGATTGCAATCTTGATTTCGCTCGAGTTGATGCTCAACTCGGTTGACATCAATTTTGCGGTGTTTAACAGTTACTTGTTCCCCGGTCAGATGGAAGGTATGTTCTTCTCATTGTTTGCCATAGCTATTGCAGCAGCCGAAACAGCGTTGGCTCTTGCTATCGTAATCAATGTTTACCGCAAGGTGAAGAATGTAGAGTATGGCAGGACAGTATTCATATTTAATAGCTATTTTGATCATCCCGATAGTAATGTTCTTATTCTTGGGATTGATGACTACAAAATTGAGTAAGAAAGTTGCCGGTACTCTGGGAACTATCGGACTTGGCGCATGCCTTGTGATAGGATATACAGCAGCTCTCACATATTTTGCGAGCGGCAACCTCGAGCCGATAAAGGTGCTCGACACTGTGTGGATCGACTTCTCTCAGATTGCCGAGGGCTTTTCGATTAACCTTGGCATCTATCTCGACCCCATTTCGGCTATGATGCTTATAGTGGTAACCACCATTTCGTTCTTGGTGCACCTCTATAGTAATGGTTATATGGACGATGCTCACCTTATCAAGTACGGCCACGAGGCTGATGGTGGTGTGAAGCACGGTTTCCAACGCTATTTTGCGTTCTTGAGCCTCTTCACCTTCTCGATGCTTGGCCTTGTGCTTGCCACTAACATCTTCCAGATGTATATTTTCTGGGAGCTTGTGGGTGTGTCGTCATATCTTTTGATTGGATTCTATTACACCGACCCGGCAGCTATCCATGCGTCGAAGAAGGCGTTTATCACCACTCGTTTTGCCGACCTCGGCTTCTTGATTGGTATCCTCATTCTGTCGTACTACACACAGACCTTC
>SFTJ01000133.1 GCA_004563195.1 bacterium | reverse complement strand
GTAAGCGTAAAATAATCCCCCGTTCCCAACAAAAAATAAAAACCTCGCCGGATAACACGGCGAGGTAAGGGGGCTATTAATCCTTCCACGGCAGCAGTATTGTGCCGGGCGGTTGTGAAAACAGCTCAGTCAGATACTTCTCGGCATCCAATCCGTTAGCCTGAGCTGTGGAAATGAGCGAATATAGAATCGCACTGCATTTTGCGCCGCGCTCAGTATTGTTGAACAGCCAGTTTTTGCGGCCGACTGCGAATGGTCTGATCGCATTCTCCGCGCGATTGTTGTCGATTGGGACATTCCCGTCCTCTAAAAAGGTGTAGAGATACTTCTTTTCATTCAGCGCATATCTCACAGCCTTAGCCAGCTTGCCTTTTCCGCTGATGTTTTGTTCTTCAAGCCACGAGAAGAAAGCATCCAGCAAGGGCTTCACCTTCACAAGACGCTGTTCATATCTTTCTTCAGCAGTCAAATCTGCCAGTAATCCTTCTTCATGGTAGATTCTGTTGCAGAAGTCCACAGCTTTTGCTGCAACAGATGTGCTGTAGGCGGATTTGTCCTTTGGCAAGGCTTCTGCAAAACGCCTTCTTGTGTGCGTCCAGCAGCCGCATCGTTTTGTGCCGACCACAGCGTTGTATGCATCGTAACCGTCACATATCAGAAAACCTTTAAACCCTTTGAGAAACTTAGCCGGATGAATGCCTCCTCTCGTTTGCTGGTATTCAAAAATAATGATACTGCGGTCATTCATTTTGCCATTGCAGTAGACCCACATTCGAGAATCGGTTGTAGCTTTCCTATCCGTTTCATGCAGCACCTGAAGCACAGTCTCATCGCCATGGATAATCCCAAGCAAGATCAGCTGTTTGTGCATCTCTTCAAGAATCGGCAGGCACCAGCGCTCCGCTATTGTACAAACCCATTCAGACATAGTGGCTCTGAGAAGAGAAATACCCTTGGAGGTGAAGTCCTTTTCCTGCCGGTACAGCGGAACTGCTTTTGCAAACTTTTCATAGATAATATGCGCAGATAATTCCGGGGAACAAAAGCTGTGCGGTATCATCGGCTTTGGATAATCAGCGCAGCGAATATAGCATTTTTCAATTTCGTAAGAATCTGCTTCATTTTCGGAATTCTGCACGCAATTGGTACACATATAGTTTTCCGCATAGTGACGGCGAACATAAACCTGTGCGGGTTGATAAACCAGCTCGTCATACAGTTTCACTTTGCCGATTACGTTCATGGGGGAACCGCAGATGTCACATACCGGATTTTCTTCCTTATGTACTATTTCCTCTATTGGCAGTTTTTTCATCCACTCATCATGTGTGCGCCTTGCTTTACGCTGATGCTCAGGAACAGTTACCGTTTTCTCAGGTGCAAAAACAGCCTGTTCTTTTTCATCCGGAAACAGTGAAAGCTGTGTGCTGCCATCCATGATGACAGAGGTCTGTTCGGTCTTTCTGCCGAAAACCTGCTTTTTCAGCCAGTCAAACTGTTCCTGCAAAAGAGCAAGCTGTTCTTTGAGAATATTCACTTCATTTCGGAGCGCAGCATTTTCCTGTGCCAGCGACTGATTATCTTTTGATGAGATACGCACGTTCATACTGCACTCCTCCGCTCAATTTGTACTACAACTATTATAGCACAAAATCGCCGAAAAATCAAGTGAAATCGGAGAATTTGCACATAAAAATGCTCCTAATAAACGGCGCTCCTGCGGCCTTCCTGTATTGCTTTAGGCTGCTCGATTTTGAGCCCTTCCAGGAGCCAACGTCTTTGTTGTGTTGTCAGCAATAACGCTTCTGTTTCGTTGCGCGGCCATTGGAATTTGCCATTGTCGAGTCTTTTGTACAGAAGCAGAAAACCGTCACCTTCCCAGAGCAATCCTTTTATGCGGTCGCATCGTCTGCCGCAGAACAGAAACAATGCCGTGCTGTACGGATCAAGCTGCAGCTGCGCTTGAACAATCGTTGCAAGTCCGTCTATGGAGCGTCTAAGGTCGGTATATCCCGTTACGATGTACGTTTGCTGATTGGGCGGAAGATTATTCAGCATAATTCATGTACCAGAGCAATCAGAGTGTCCGCTGAAATATCTGTGGGTAAGGAGATCTGCAAGCCGTTCTTTTCGATATGTATATCTGAAGATGTTCTCCTCGGTGATCCCAAAGGTACGATAGCCGGTGCTGATGCCACACACTTTTCACGGAGCTTTCTCAGGTGGTAATAATAGGTTTTGGGATTGATCCCGTTCTCTGCACACCACCTCTGCACTGTCATTCCGCTTGCCTGCTGAGCTGCAATCTGTGCTGCCCAGTCACGAAGCTGCACTTCTTGTTTGACTGCTGTGATTGCTGTGGTCGTTTCTTCCATGGACTTTTCCTCCTGTGTCTAATTTAGTTCGGCTCGCTCTATAGACCATTTTAGACTAAGCTTAATCACTCTAATTTAGTCTATGGACTTGCTTAGATTCTATTATACACAAAATCCCAAACCTATGGAAGACGAGGATTTATTTGACGCTTACGTTATCATGAGAACTTATTAAATTTTCTTATGAACGATTGTTGCGGTTTTATCAATTATTGCGAACTTTTTTTGAAAAAGAAATTATTGTTTCATAATATAATAATATAATAGTTTATTGATTCAGATACATTAGCTTTTCTTTAAGAATATTTCTGTCCCATAGGACTACTCCATTTGCTTCGGCAAGCTTTGTTGCAGACTTTGTAAAGAAATTATTGGTAACAACAATAGCTTTATTCAAGGAATAATACGTTTTCCCTGCAACAACTTCTTGGATTGCAGTATTACCTACTTGTCCAGAATAGCATTTTGCCTGTATACCGTACTTAAATCCGTTTTTAGTTGCAATCACATCGATGCCT
>SFTJ01000132.1 GCA_004563195.1 bacterium | reverse complement strand
TTCATTTCGTTCACATCCGTTTTTAAGGATTTCGCATACAGCGCGGTCAAAAATCCGAAATTGCAGTTAGTATACCACAGAACAAAAAAGATTGCAATGTATGCATACGCTATACTATTAAAAGAAAAAATTGCATTAGCGGTAGATTATACCCTATCAGAGAATAGTATTTTGAATTGGGATATACTAAAATATTTTTGTACTTTGCAACGAAAAAAGGAGCGTGTAAACATGAAAAAGAAAATCCGAACAACACGAAAACGGCTGTTGTCCGTTTTGCTGGCGGTAGCAATAGTGCTTGCTGCCCTGCCGCTGACGGCATTGCCTACCGCGGCGGCAACAAGCGGCGATTTCACCTATGAGGTGATTTCGGAAACGGACAAAACCTGTGAAATTACAGGGTACACCGGCTCGGCGACGGCGTTGGAAATCCCGTCGGAATTGGATGGATATACGGTGACGAGTATCGGCAATTATGCATTTTCCTACTGCACCTCGCTTACAAGCATCACCATTCCCAATAGCGTGACGAGTATCGGTTGGGGCGCGTTTAGAGACTGCGCCTCGCTTACAAGCATCGCCATTCCGGACAGCGTGACGAGTATCGGTGGTTGGGCATTTATAAACTGCGCCTTGCTTACAAGCATGATTATTCCGAACAGCGTGACGAGTATCGGTGATGAGGCATTTTCCGGTTGCTCCTCGCTTACAAGCGTCGATGTTGCGGCAGGCAATCCAAATTATATCTCAGAAAACGGTGTGCTTTTTAATAAAGCGAAAACAGAGTTAATCCAATACCCTGCCGGTAAACCGGACACTTCTTATACCATTCCGAACAGCGTGACGAGTATCAGCGAGGGTGCATTTGAAGACTGCACCTCGCTTACAAGCATCACCATTCCCGACAGCGTGACGAGTATAGAAGAGTCGGTATTTTCCGGTTGTGCCTCGCTTACAAGTATCACCATTCCGAACAGCGTGACGGAAATCGTCAATTATGCATTTAGTAACTGCACCGCGCTTACAAGTATCACAATTCCCAATAGCGTGACGAGTATCGGTTGGAACGCATTTGCCTACTGCACCGCGCTTACAAGCATCACCATCCCGAGCAGCGTTACGAGTATCGGTGGTTGGGCATTTATAGACTGCACCTCGCTTACAAGCATCACCATTCCCGACAGCGTGACGAGTATCGGTGATTGGGCATTTGAACTCTGCACCGCGCTGACAAGCATCACCATTCCGAACAGCGTGACGAGTATCGGTGATGAGGCATTTTCCGACTGCACCTCGCTTACAAGCATCACCATTCCGAACAGCGTGACGAGTATCGGTTATGCTGCATTTTCCGGTTGCGCCGTGCTTACAGATATCCATGTAGATGCCGGCAATCCAAATTATATCTCAGAAGACGGTGTGCTTTTTAATAAAGCGAAAACAGAGTTAATCCAATACCCTGCCGGTAAACCGGACACTTCTTATACCGTTCCGAACAGCGTAACGCGTATCGGCAGTGGAGCATTTGAAGACTGCACCTCGCTTACAAGCATCACCATTCCCGACAGCGTGACGAGTATCGGTCTGTATGCTTTTCATTACACTGCTTATTATAACAATGCAGATAATTGGGAAAATGATGTTTTGTATATCAACAATCACTTAATTAAAGCGAAAGAGGAACTTAGTGGTGCCTATGCTATAAAAGTGGGCACAAAAACAATAGCTGATAGTGCATTTGCCTACCGCTCCTCGCTTACAAGCATCACCATCCCGAACAGCGTGACGAGTATCGGTGAGGATGCATTTTATAATTGCGCCGCGCTTACAAGCATCACCATTCCGAACAGCGTGACGAGTATCGGCAGTGGAGCATTTGAAGACTGCACCTCGCTTACAAGCATCACCATTCCGAACAGCGTGACGAGTATCGATGAGGATACATTCAACTACTGCACCTCGCTTACAAGCATCACCATTCCGAACAACGTGACGAGTATCGGCAGTGGAGCATTTTCCGACTGCACCGCGCTTACAAGCATCACCATTCCAAACAGCGTGACGAGTATCGGCAGTAGAGCATTTGAAGACTGCACCTCGCTTACAAGCATCACCATTCCGAACAGCGTGACGAGTATCGGCAAATTGGCATTGTCCGACTGCATCTCGCTTACAAGCATCACGATACCTGACAGCGTGACGAGTATCGGCGATGGTGCATTTTCCGGTTGCGCCTCGCTTACAAGCATCGATGTCGCGGCAGGCAATCCAAATTATATCTCAGAAAACGGTGTGCTTTTTAATAAAGCGAAAACAGAGTTAATCCAATACCCTGCCGGTAAACTGGACACTTCTTATACCATCCCGAACAGCGTGACGAGTATCAGGATTTGGGCATTTGAAGACTGCACCTCGCTTACAAGCGTAACCCTCTCGGACGGCGTGACAAGTATCGGTATTTCTACATTTTCCGGTTGCACCGCGCTTACAAGAATCACCATTCCCGACAGCGTGACGAGTATCGACAATTATGCCTTTTTTGATTCCGGCTTGACCACTATCTGTGGCTACACAGGTTCCTACGCCGAAACCTATGCGGATGAAAACGGATATACATTTGTAGCGCTTTCCTCGGGTGATAAAGGCGGCGACATAAACGGTGACGACAAAATCAACGCCGTGGACGCGCGTTGGGTATTACAGGCGGCAAGCGGCGCACGCGTATTTGACGCCACCCAAACCGCCGCGGCAGATGTCAACGTCGACGGCAAAGTGAACGCCGTGGACGCCCGCTGGATTTTGCAGGTTGCGAGCGGCGCAAGAACACTGTAAAAAGAAATTAAATTTTTATTTAGCGGCGTAGCCGCAATCCTTATATTCCTCCCTCTTAGAGGGTCGACTCCCTCACAGTGTGAGGGAGATGTCGCGAAGCGACAGAGGGAGACCGC
>SFTJ01000131.1 GCA_004563195.1 bacterium | reverse complement strand
CTGGGCCATTACTGACGCTGAGACACGAAAGCGTGGGGAGCAAATAGGATTAGATACCCTAGTAGTCCACGCCGTAAACGATGGATACTAAGTGTCGGAATTTTCGGTGCTGAAGCTAACGCATTAAGTATCCCACCTGAGTAGTACGGTCGCAAGGCTGAAACTCAAAGGAATTGACGGGCACCCGCACAAGTGGTGGAGCATGCTGTTTAATTCGATGCTACGCGAAGAACCTTACCTGGGCTTGACATAACGTTGAAACTTCTGGAAACAGGAGCCCTTCTTCGGAAGCAACGCTACAGGTGGTGCATGGTTGTCGTCAGCTCGTGTCGTGAGATGTTCGGTTAAGTCCGATAACGAGCGCAACCCTTATCCTTAATTGCTAACATTAAGTTGAGAACCTTAAGGAGACTGCCGGTGACAAATCGGAGGAAGGTGAGGATGACGTCAAATCATCATGCCCCTTACGTCCAGGGCTACAGGCGTGCTACAATGGCTGGTATAAAGAGTCGCAATACCGTGAGGTGGAGCCAATCTCCAAAGCCAGTCTCAGTTCGGATTGGAGTCTGCAACTCGACTCCATGAAGTTGGAATCACTAGTAATCGTGAATCAGAATGTCACGGTGAATACGTTCCCGGGTGTTGTACACACCGCCCGTCACGCCATGGGAATTGGTAATACCCGAAGCTGGTAGCCTAACCCGCAAGGGAGGGGGCCAATTAAGGTAGGACCAGTGACTGGGGTGAAGTCGTAACAAGGTATCCCTACGGGAACGTGGGGATGGATCACCTCCTTTCTATGGAGAAAGAAAACCGAACTAGCTATGATTCGTTTTGCTTAGTTTTGAGAGACCAAGTCTCTCTGAGTAATAGTTCTTTGAAAACTAGATAATGTATGAGGGTAACACTGTAAAGTGTTATTAAGATTAAAAGATTTGTTCTTTTAACTCATCAAATAGGATATAGAAATATCATAAAACAAATGGTGGTTAAATTATTAAGGGCGCAAGGTGGATGCCTTGGCACTAGAAGCTGATGAAGGACGTGACGAACAACGATATGCTTCGGGGAGTTGTAAGTAAACTTTGATCCGGAGATTTCCGAATGGGGGAACCCACTAGTAGTAATGTACTAGTATCGTATAGTGAATACATAGCTATACAGAAAGCAACCCGCTGAACTGAAACATCTTAGTAAGCGGAGGAAGAGAAAGAAAAATCGATTCCCTTAGTAGTGGCGAGCGAAAAGGGAACAGCCCAAACCAAGATACGTCTTGGGGTTGTAGGACCTCTTGTTAAAAAGTAAGAAATTCTTAGGATAGCTGAAATTTTCTGGAAAGTTATACCATAGTAGGTGAAAGTCCTGTAAGCGAAATCCTTTGAACTTTAAGAGGTATCCTGAGTAGGGCGGGGCACGTGAAACCCTGTCTGAATCTGCGGGGACCATCCCGTAAGGCTAAATACTCTCTAGTGACCGATAGTGAACAAGTACCGTGAGGGAAAGGTGAAAAGAACCCCGGGAGGGGAGTGAAATAGAATACTGAAACCATGTGCCTACAAAAAGTCAAAGCCCGTTAACGGGTGATGGCGTGCCTTTTGCAGAATGAACCGGCGAGTTATTGTTGCATGCAAGGTTAAGTTGAAGAGACGGAGCCGAAGCGAAAGCGAGTCTGAATAGGGCGACTTAGTATGCAGTAATAGACCCGAAACCGAGTGATCTATCCTTGAGCAGGTTGAAGTAGTGGTAAAACACTATGGAGGACCGAACCCACTTCTGTGAAAAAGGAGGGGATGACTTGAGGATAGCGGAGAAATTCCAATCGAACTCGGAGATAGCTGGTTCTCCCCGAAATAGGTTTAGGCCTAGCCTTCTAATTAGTTGCCTGGAGGTAGAGCTACTGAATGTGTGATGGCGGCGTCTAGCTGTACTGAATGCAATCAAACTCCGAATGCCAGGTTAATATGTAGAGGAGTCAGTGTATGGGTGATAACGTCCATACGCGAGAGGAAAACAATCCAGACCGCCAGTTAAGGTCCCAAAATTTATGCTAAGTGGGAAAGGATGTGGAGTTGCCTGAACAGCTAGGAGGTTGGCTTAGAAGCAGCCATCCTTTAAAGAGTGCGTAATAGCTCACTAGTCGAGTGGCACTGCGCCGAAGATGTACCGGGGCTAAAGCATAATACCGAAACTGCGGATTACTTTTGTAATGGTAGGGGAGCGTTCTAAGGGCGTCGAAGGTAGATCGTGAGGACTGCTGGAGCGCTTAGAAGTGAGAATGCCGGTGTGAGTAGCGCAAGCTGGGTGAGAATCCCAGCCACCGTTTGCCCAAGGTTTCCTGGGTCAAGTTCGTCTGCCCAGGGTTAGTCGGGTCCTAAGGCGAGGTCGAAAGGCGTAGTCGATGGACAACAGGTTGATATTCCTGTACCACCTATATGACTGATGGAGTGACGGAGAAGGCTAGCAAGAGCCAGTTATTGGATTCTGGTCTAAGCACAAAGGTTTACATATTGGCAAATCCGTATGTAGTTAAGCTGAAGTGTGATGGCGACGAAGTCCTCGGACTTTTAAGTCTTGTGACGCCATGCTTCCAAGAAAAGCTTCTAGGGTTAATTGTATAGGTGCCCGTACCGAGAACCGCCACAGGTGGGCAAGGAGAGTATCCTAAGGTGAGCGAGAGAACTATGGTTAAGGAACTCGGCAAAATAACCCCGTAACTTCGGGATAAGGGGTGGTCTAGTGATAGACCCGCAGTAAAGACGCCCAGGCGACTGTTTACCAAAAACACAGGTCTCTGCAAATTCGAAAGAAGAAGTAGCCCCAGTGAACGGCGGCCGTAACTATAACGGTCCTAAGGTAGCGAAATTCCTTGTCAGGTAAGTTCTGACCCGCACGAAAGGTGTAACGATCTGGGCACTGTCTCAACCATAGGCTCGGTGAAATCTTAATACCTGTGAAAATGCAGGTTACCCGCGACAGGACGGAAAGACCCCGTGGAGCTTTACTGTAGCTTGATATTGAAACTTGGTATAATTTGTAGAGGATAGGTGGGAGACTGTGAGACTAAGGCGCCAGCCTTAGAGGAGTCAACCTTGGAATACCACCCTTATTATATTAGGTTTCTAACCTAGGACCGTGATCCGGTTCGGGGACAGTGTCTGGTGGGCAGTTTGACTGGGGCGGTCGCCTCCTAAAATGTAACGGAGGCGCCCAATGGTTACCTCAGAATGGTCGGAAATCATTCATAGAGCGTAAAGGTATATAGGTAGCTTAACTGCGAGACCTACAAGTCAAGCAGATGCGAAAGCAGGGCTTAGTGATCAGGCGATTCAGTATGGAATGGTCGTCGCTTAACGGATAAAAGTTACCCCGGGGATAACAGGCTGATAGCGCCCAATAGTTCACATAGACGGCGCTGTTTGGCACCTCGATGTCGGCTCGTCACATCCTGGAGCTGGATTCGGTTCCAAGGGTTGGGCTGTTCGCCCATTAAAGTGGCACGCGAGCTGGGTTCAGAACGTCGTGAGACAGTTCGGTCCCTATCCGTCGTGGGCGTAGGAAAA
>SFTJ01000130.1 GCA_004563195.1 bacterium | reverse complement strand
TAGACATTAAGCATAACTTCGATTTTTGCCCGCTTTCAGGGGGCTTGGTTTTGTGCGCTCTTTTTCGGAATGGTACTCAAATCACAATGTTTCAACCTTGCACCTCCATAAATTAAAATCAGTTAATCAGGAAGCTCCAATCGTTTCAGGTTGATTGCAGATATTATCTAATAGCTCTCCGGTATATAGATCCATGCTATGGTCTAATCATTCTAACTCCCTATGTTTTAACTTCGAATCAATCATCAGATATCTATTCAATCATAGCATATTTTCATAAGGTTTACCAGGAGATCGGTGAAATGGTGTGAATATAGGCCGTAATTGCAGAAAAATTTGTGCATCGATTATCTGTTAAAAGAGAAAAACAGCGCAGCAATCATAATATGAATGCTGCGCTGTTAGAAACTGCGTGAGCTTATTGCTTTTTCTCGTGAAAAATTGTTCTAAAAATGAGACGGACAAAAGGACCGCAGTAGAACAGCTGATAGAGAATCGCCATTGGAAAATTCATTCCCCAGGTCTGAATCCAAGTGCCAAAGGTTTTCACATTCTTGAACAGCAGAGTTGCGATCAGGCTCATAACCGGGCACATGATGCAGCAAATGCAGATGGATATCATATATGTAATAAACTGAGGTCTGTCCGTGGGCTTCATAACTGTAAATGCCATCTTTGCGGCCAGCTTGCCAACGATGAAAAACTCAAGAATAAAAGCAATCGGGGCCATAATAGGAAGTTCATGCAGGGCGGCAAAAAAAGTCTCGCCGGTGACGCCGCCCATATTTAAGGCAACGTTATATACAATCATTCCGTAAACCATGATGGTTGCCATGATAGCGGTAAAGACTACATCCTGAAATTTGTTTTTGGGCATAAAAAAATCCTCCTGTTTGATAATCAAAATTTATGTGTTGTTCGTTATCATCCTGGCGGATTGTGCGTTTCCAATTAAACCATATTTAGTTGCCTTGCTACTATAACACATTTATCTGTATCCTGCAAGTGTAAATTTGCAGTTGCTCAGGTCCATTTCAGAGATGAACAAAATGATCATCTGGATCAAGAAAATGATTGTTGAAACCGTCGGTATTTCATTCAACTCAAATCATCCAAAAGCACGCCGAGTCTTGTTAGCAGATTTTTGATAATCAGATAAAATTTCAGCGACCTCTGTTTTCGTGCTGTACTGCATCGGCATAAACCAAAGGACATCGACAATAGGAGTTTTTTCGCGTTTTCTCTCACTCGCAAAGCTTAAAAGCTCTAACCCACAAAACCGTGATCCAACAGCCTCCTGCCGCAATGGACAGCAGCAGACAAAGAAGATTTCCCCCTGCCATCGCTTTTCCAATCCAAAAGGAAGGGAGAAGTGAAAAGCCAAAGGAAAGCGGTGCCGGAACAAAATAAGGTAAACGCCGTAGAACAGCGCCAGTACCGAGACCGCATAGGGGAGCCTGTCCCAAGTGATTTTCATGATTTTTCTCCTACAATCCAAGTTTATCTGCTTTTCTCTATTCTTTCATTTTACAACCTCATTCCACTCAACTCCGTCCTCGTCTATCCAGGTATCCGTACCGTTATAGGCAAAACGGCGTTCAATACGATCCATATAGGTGCCGTCCGCCAATTTATATACTGTTGTCGTGTCGCCACGGAGATTCACAAGCTCCACCACATCCGCTCCCGGATGAGCTGCTTCACCCGTATCTTCTCCGTCTTTTCCCGTCTCGCCCTCTCCCTGGGACCAGCACAGCAAAAGGCCCTTGTATTCCGTATACAGGAAAAGTACGCCGTCTGTTTTCTCCGCCGTAAATTCCATTTTCATGGAGCTTCCTTCAAAATCATTGGTCATATCGGCGGAGAGGATGTTTCCGCTCAGTGAATAAGTACCGATACCGCCGTCCGCGCCGATGTACCATGAGATATGGCCATCGCTTGTGATCTCCATGCTGCTGCCAAATTCCATAGCGCCGGGGATCGCCTCCATAGCGGTGGCATTGTCTTTTTCATCTTCCACCAGATGCCACGGGCCGACCAGATCGTCCGCTGTCACGGCATCCGGATTATTTTGCTCCTGCACCGGCGGCGCGATGGAAACGGAGGCGTCCGTCGTTTCCCTGGTGGGAGCCTCAGCGGGAAGGCTTTCTTCTTCCACAGCGGAATTCGACGGCTCCGTCTCCCTGATAGAGCGATGTTCCGTCCGGTGACGTGATCTTCATCTCCAGCGACCCTTTCACCGTCTCGAATAAAATTTTGAGCGTATCACCCTGCTTCAGCTCCAGGGTGTGGGTATCCGTGCCGTTCATGGTTTTGACATCCAAGTGGTAGGAATCCGCGTTCTTTGCGCTGCTGCCGTCAAAGGCGGAGCTGGACGCGCACCCGGCCAGAGATAGCAAGAGGGCACAGACGGTTATAACGATAACGAAAAATTTTTGCTGTTTCATAATGGTTTCCTTTCCGGGTTCAGATTTGGTTTGATTGAACATGATCAAGTTGCTATTTCTTATCCATATTCATCCGAATCACATTAAAAAGGTTTGACAGCAATATACTCACTACTGCGATTGCCAATGGTGTCGCGGTCTCATTTCCGTCAAAAATGCTGACGCACAGAAAGATTGCACCCGCTACGATCAAACCTAAACTTGCTATGATGAAAAGTTTATTCAGTATTTTTTTCATTTCATTTTCTCCTTCCGATTTCTCTGCCTTCTATCGCGCACGGTCAAAATATTCAAGGTTATCTCGCTTTCGCTTGTCTATCATCACCGGTCACGCTCAAGCAGCCGTGACTTTGCCTCCGAATTGCTGTTCCAGACCGCACCCACCGTGGGGCAGCCGCCCCTGTCCGGGCAGTCGCCGCAGGTGGCAAGGCCCTTTTTCAAAACGCACTGGCGGATGGGGCACAGTTTGTCGCAAAACGGTGTCTTGACTCCCTCCGTGCGGCAGCCCAGGCAGTTGATCATATCAGGGGTGATGGGA
>SFTJ01000129.1 GCA_004563195.1 bacterium | reverse complement strand
AGGCCAAGGCAAGGACTGAGTTCGGGGCCAAGATAGGTGCAAGCATAGTCGATGGCTATACGTTCATCGACCACCACAGCTGGGATGCCTACAACGAGAGCCAGGACCTCTTGCTACAGATTCAACTTTTCAAAGAACGCTTCGGCTACCTTCCGGCCACCATCCTTGCGGATAAGATTTACCTGAACAGGTCAAACCGAGATATACTTGAGGATTTTGAAATCCATTCATACTGCAAACCTTTAGGGCGACCGCCGAAGAATCCTCCTTCTGATGAGATGACATAACATACTTGATTTTTTAAGAGACAACATCAAAACCAGCGTTTCTGACGGCAGACACCACATCTTCCGCGTTATGTTCTCCCTCGACCGTGGCTATACCCGTGGAGAGATTCACGTCCACTTGTTTTACTCCCTTTACCGAACTGATGCTTTTTGCCACTGTTGCCTGACAGTGCGAGCAGTTCATACCCTTGATTGTATATTCCTTTGTCATTGCTGAAACTGTTATATGGTTATGTTTATGCCCTTTAATGAAAGTCACTACCAAAAGGATGACCAAAACGGCAGAGCTTGCCGTGGACAGCAGGCTGAACGCATGCTCTTTTCCTGCCATAGCCTGTGCGTTTCCAATCGTGAACCAGTCGGCAGGAAGTACATAGTCGATTATCAGCCCGAAGGTCATTGCTCCGACCACGATAGATGCCAGATAGATAATAGCCGATTTGCGTCCCATCTCTCGTGAGATGAGCGTGAACGAAGCAAAGTTTGCTGCGGGTCCAGCCATCAGCAATACCAGTGCCGTTCCGGGAGACAGTCCCTTGATCATCAGTGACAAGGCAATGGGAATGGAGCCGGTGGCGCATACATACATGGGAATGGCGATTACCAGTACCGTAACCATCGACAACAAAGGCTTGCTGCCGATGACGGCGAAGAAATCCGCAGGCACATATACCGTTATCAGTGCGGCGATGACAAGACCGGCAACGAGCCAGCCTCCGATGCTTCCTACGAGGTCGATGAACCCATAGCGCAAGGCGTTAAGCAACTTTCGCCCGAATCCCTTGTGCTCTGCTACATTCTCTACATTCGGTTGGCAACAGATACGTACAGCGTTTTTGCGCTCCGACCTTCCGACTGCTATTCCACCGAGCACTGCGGTGACAAGCGCGGCGATAGGACGGATGACGGCGAATGCCGGGCCGAGTAGCGACCATGTCGCGGCAATGCTGTCAAGGCCGGTCTGCGGAGTGGCTACCAAAAAAGAAGTGGATGCCGCACGCGATGCACCATTGCGGCGCATGGAGATGGCTGCAGGCAGCACACCGCAGGAGCATAAAGGCAAGGGAATGCCGACAGCTGCCGATTTCACTACAGAACGCCAGTCTGTTCCTGCCAAATGGCGGGCAAACGTCTTTTGAGGCACAAAGGCGTGCATCAGTCCGGCGATGAAGAATCCCAGCAAGATGTATGGTGACATCTCGTTGAGCATGAACAATAATGAGTTTAATAATTCCATATTCATTGATTTTATTTCTGCCTGCAAAGGTATTACGTTTTAACCTTTTAGCAGATACCAAAACAGAATCAACTACTACCATATTGATAATCTGGCTATGAAACCCCATTATTCTTGACCTCTTCCATGAACTCCCCGACAGTCGTTCCCGTCTGTTGCTTGAAGAACCGCATCAGGTGATTGGGAGCTGAGAATTGCAATTTATAGGCTATTTCTTTAACGGATAAATCTGAAAAGAGCAAATCGTTCTTTATCTCCTGCAACAGCCTTTGTTTCAAAAGATGCACGGCAGTCACTCCGAATTCGTTTTCCACGGCTTTGTTAAGAGCAATCCTGCTGATGCCCATCATTGAGGCATACTCGTTTACCCGAATGTGTTGACGGATATTTTTCTCCAACAGTTCCTTGTACCTGAAAGCGTAATTGTTAAGCGGAAGGCGCAAGGGCAGGTTGAACATCTTGGCGTAATAGCGGTTCAGCAGCAACAGGAACTCATACAAATAGGCCACAATCATGTGGTAACTGTCAGCGACAGGCGACAATAGTTCCGACTTCATTTTTTGGAGCAGCGTAAGGAAGAACCCCATTTGCTCCGCATCCATACCGAAGCAGGGCGGGTTGTCGCTTTGATAGCAATACAGCAACCTGTACATAAAATATTTGTCGGAGATAAAGTTATAGATAAACTCTTCTTGGAATATAAGAAAGGTGTAATCAAGCTCTTCCATCTGCACGTGCCATTCCTGCCGCTTGAACGGAGGGATAATCAGAACGCAGTTGTCGTGCAGTACGATTTTGTCTCCGTCAAGGAACATAAATCCTGATGCCTTGCGGAAAGAATAAAACTCAAAGAAGTCGGTCTTATACCTCTCATGCAGGTTAAACCACCCTTGTCTTTCATTGCTGTCGGCGGTATTGAGCATGAAGTCCACACCGCATGCGCTTTTGGTATATTTCAATAGCGAAATGTGGCTTGCTGTCTTGTAAGGGAAAATCCCCATCTGGTTCTTGTATGTCATTGCGATTTTGTTATTATTCCTTCATTCCGCAACACTTTGATTTAACCTTATTTATAAGTTCCTGAGCAACAAAAACTTGATCAGGATTTTGCCATGTCAGATTTTTCACTTATCTTAGTGTTGCAATTCAAAACAAGCGTAAATCGTAACAAGACATGGCAAAGGTACAAATGTCTATGGTAAAAGTTAAAAAATCCTCCCACTTTTGTTAGATATATTTTTTTGTGTAATTTTGTAATCGTTATGCGGCAGTAATAATATACATATTAATACGAGTTAGTAATCCTGTAGTTCTCATATGCTACGAGGAGGTATTAAAAGGTGCGTTTCGACAATGCATCTACTGTAGTATATTATGTAGTATATTATTGCTTAATCCAAATGAATATTATAAATTTAGGAATTCTTGCTCACATTGATGCAGGAAAAACTTCCGTAACCGAGAATCTGCTGTTTGCCAGTGGAGCAACGGAAAAGTGCGGCCGCGTGGATAATGGTGACACCATAACGGACTCTATGGATATAGAGAAACGTAGAGGAATTACTGTCCGGGCTTCTACGACATCTATTATCTGGAATGGAGTGAAATGCAATATCATTGACACTCCGGGACACATGGATTTTATTGCGGAAGTGGAGCGGACATTCAAAATGCTTGATGGAGCAGTCCTCATCTTATCCGCAAAGGAAGGCATACAAGCGCAGACAAAGTTGCTGTTCAGTACTTTACAAAAGCTGCAAATCCCGACAATTATATTTATCAATAAGATTGACCGTGCCGGTGTGAATTTGGAGCGTTTGTATATGGATATAAAAACAAATCTGTCGCAAGATGTCCTGTTTATGCAAACTGTTGTCGATGGATCGGTTTATCCG
>SFTJ01000063.1 GCA_004563195.1 bacterium | reverse complement strand
CTCTATTGAAGGGCGAAGTCGGGTGTGAAGTTCCTCCTCGGTAATGCCACATATCGTAGTAAATCGTGGATCCATCGACATATCCTCAAGGTTGTTCAAATCGCTGAATACACTCACTTTGCCAAACTTGGTTACCCCTGTAAGGAAAGCAAATTTTATGCAGCCGTCCATCGACTTCAATGCACCATAGAAGGCTTTGAGCGTGCCGCGAAACTCGTTCTGCAATTCCTTATTGCCTATGGCTTGCAAGAGTGGCTTGTCATATTCGTCGATTAGTATTACCACTCCACGACCGGTTTGCTTATAAGCGCGCTCTATTACTCCTTGAAATCTTAATCCAAAGCCAACCTCGCTCTCTCTTTTGCCATATATCGATTCTTGTGTGCAAAGAAAATCATCGAGCATATGCTCCAACGACTCGGGGCTATCGTATTTCTGAGTATTCAGGTCAAGATGCATAATTGGATAGGATTGCCAATCCCACTTTACACTCTCGTCGGTGGCTATGAAAAGGGGCTCGCCCACTGTGCCATCGAAATACTGCTTCTTGCCTTCGAAAAACGCTTGTATGGTCGACATTAGTAACGATTTCCCGAATCGACGCGGGCGCGACAGAAAATAATACTTCCCTTCATCGACCATTCTCCATACCAACGGAGTCTTATCGATGTAGACATAGCCCTCATTGCGAAGACTTTCAAATGATTGTATGCCTACCGGCAGTTTCAAGGTGTTGCTCATATCTTTTTACACTTATATAAAAACATATCTTACCGCATCGGGATACGATACAGCACAAAGATACGATTTTTTTATAAAAAAGTATCAGTAACCCTACTGAAAATCGGTCGAAATCACCTGGAACTCGGTACGGCGGTTGATTTGGTCGGCAGCGGCTTGGTCGGCTTCCGATAAGGTGAGTATAAACTCCTCTGTGAGCACGTCGCCTTCCTTGAATTGTGGATATAGGCGTGCAATGCGCTTGGTAACCGTCTTAGGGCGCTTTTCTCCGTAGCCCTTGGGGCGCAATCGCTCGGCGGAGATGCCCGATTGGATGAGATAATCTACCACAGACTGTGCCCGACGTTCGCTCAAGCGATCGTTGTAGTCATCGCGTCCCCAACGGTCGGTATGCGATGCCATCTCTATCACTATCTTGGGATTGTCTTTCATGATGGTAACCATAGTGTCGAGCGCTGCCTTCGATTCGGGACGAAGTGTGGCTTTATCGAAGTCGTAGAATATATTTTCTATAACTTGTGGCTTGGTCATTGCCGCCAATATAAAATCTACGGCATACTCGGCATCTTCCTCTGCGTCGTCGCTGCGGAACACTTGACGGCCGTTCATATAGCCCTTGGCACCTGCCATCATCACATAGTTCACGCCGCGCTGCAAGTTAAATTCAAATGTTCCATCGGTCTTGCCCACTGCTTTCTGATTGCTGCCGTCATCGCCCACTATGCGTATCACGGCATTTGGCACCGGTTCTTCGTCACGGTCGAGTACATAACCCGAAATGGTGATTTTCAAGTCGGGCTTCACAAAGCTGTAGATATGGTCATAGCCACGAGCATCGTTGCGATTAGAGCTGAAAAATCCCGATTCGCCTTCGCCGAAGGTAATGCCGAAGTCGTCGTACGATGAGTTCATGGGCCACCCCATATTTTCCACATTCCAGCCTCCCGATGGCGTCATAGTGGCTTTGAATATATCAAGTCCGCCCAATCCGGCATGGCCGTTGCTGGCAAAATAGATTACACTATCGCTGCGCACATAGGGGAATCGCTCATCGCCGGGCGTGTTTATCACATCGCCAAGGTTTTCGAGTGTGCCCACGCGCTCTTTTAGATTGATTCGCCACAAGTCCTTGCCGCCTTGTCCGCCGGGCATATCGCTTGTGAAGTATAGCCAATTGCCGTCGGGCGACACTGCCGGGTCGCTGTATGCCGATAGAGTGTCGGCTGTGATTTCAAGTTTCACCGGGGCACTCCATTTCGCCTCGCTGCGCTGCGAGGTGTAGATTTCTACCGATGTGTTGGAGTTGAGTTCGCGACGCGCCTTTGCAAGATACATCGTGCTTCCGTCGGGCGAAAATGCGGTGATGCCTTCATCGAGTTCACTATTTAGTTCGCCTTCCACAGGCTCAGGGCGCTGCCATTGTCCTTTTTCGTCCTTGCGGGTGACATACACGTCGCAATTCTTCATACCTGTGATATCGCTTTTTACAGTGCCCTGCGATTTTTCGTTCGATGATGTAAAATACATGCAGTCGAGCGCAGCATCGAAGAACATGGGGCAAAACTCGGCGCGGCGCGAATTGAAAAGTTTGGCTGCCGACACGCGATAGCGACTGCCCTTTTCCTTTATCTGTGCTGCCGAGCGGCTGCCTCGCAAGCCATCGCGTGCAAGCAGATTTTTTGGCGATTTTTCGAGAAACGCCTCATAGTTTTTCACTGCCTCATTATATTTGCCTTCCATGTGTAGCATCTGCGCCAAATAAAGATACGCCATACTGTCGGGATAGGCATAACGCAGAGCATTGCGATATGCGCCCGATGCATTGGCTGCCATATTCATATGGCGATAGCACTCGCCCATCTTGAATGCCACCTCACCGCGCTGCGGTCGCTGCTCTTTTTTCTTGAGCTTGTTATACACTTTCTTATAGGTCTTCATAGCCGCAAAATACTCGCCGCGAGCATATTGCTCATCGCCGATAGCCACTTTGGCACCGCCGCAAGCCGTAAGCACAAGCGCTGCCACCACAAGCGGCAGCAATAGCATCATAGCACTATGTAGTCTATCGGTTTTATTCATATGAAAGCATATAATACATCTTATCCATTAACGAAAAAGCATCCTGCTTTATTGTGCAGGATGCCTAATATCTGTTAGTCGACGTGTTGGCGCGTTGTGATGATTTTCTCACATTGCTTCTTTCATCGAAGCGGCTGCAGCAGCTGCGGCATTCTCTTTCTCGAGTTGTTCTATTGCCAAAGCTTCGGCAGCAGCTATCTCAGCTTCCTTGCTGATGTCCTCGCGCTGATAGTCGTTATTGCCGTCTTCTCCCACTGTGGCGAGTATCATTTCGCGAAATTCTTGCGAGCCATTGATGTGGTTAAGCGCATCTTGCGAAGCCGCTTGATGCGACTCTTTCTTGGAATATCCCGTGCCCTTACCCACTTCAATTCCACTCAGTTCCACCACCGTGTGAAACATCGGATTGTTGCTTTCATCATATTCTGCATCCGAAGTGATGTACTCTACCTTAATGTGATATTTCTGACACCACTCTATGAGATGTGATTTAAAGTTGATTTCTGTCTTAGCCACGCTGCGAAGGTCGAAATATGCGTCTATAAGTCGTTCTTTCACAAATCGATAGCAGCAATCATAGCCTCGGTCGAGATACACAGCTCCCACAAGGGCTTCGAGCGCATTGCCAAAGATGTAGTTATTGTGGCTCTGCGATTTTTGTGTCCATCGCACCACCTTGGGCAAACCAAGGTTTTCTCCCACTCTATTCAGACTCTCGCGCTGCACTATTTTCGATCGTGTAGAGGTCAGAAAGCCTTCGCGGCGCTTCGGGAACTCTTTGTAGAGCACATCGGCCACCACGCAATCGAGCACCGAGTCGCCTAAAAACTCCAATCGCTCATTGTTTATCCACCCCTTGCCGTTGCGCGATTTCACCGACATCGACCGGTGTAGAAAGGCTATGCGATAGAGCTCGATATCGCTCGGATAAAACCCCAATATGCTTCGACAGAAAACATAAAGCTCCTTTTCTTCTTTCAAGAAAGGGAGCTTTAATATTGTAAGAATGTCCTTAAGCACTGGTGCTGAATTTTATTCTGTGTACTTCTTTACGATAAGACATGCATTGTGACCGCCAAAACCGAAGGTGTTCGATAGTGCCACGTTCACAGTGCGCTTTTGTGCTTGGTTGAATGTGAAGTTCATGTTGTAGTCGATTTCTGCATCGTTGTCACCTTCAACGTGGTTGATAGTTGGAGGAACGATGTCTTCTTGCACCGACTTCACGCAGAACAACGCTTCGAGCGCACCGGTAGCGCCGAGAAGGTGACCGGTCATCGACTTGGTTGAGCTTACGTTCAACTTATAAGCATGTTCGCCAAACACTTCCTTGATAGCCTTCACTTCCGATACGTCACCTACAGGAGTTGATGTACCGTGAGCATTGATGTAATCTACATCTTCGGGCTTGATGCCTGCATCCTTGAGTGCATTTTCCATCACAAGGCGTGCGCCAAGGCCTTCGGGGTGTGTTGCTGTGATGTGATAAGCATCGGCACTCATGCCTCCACCTATTACTTCTGCATAAATCTTTGCTCCGCGAGCCTTTGCATGTTCGTATTCTTCAAGAATCAACGCTGCCGAACCTTCGCCCATCACAAAACCGTCGCGCGATCCACTGAATGGACGCGATGCGGTAGCGGGTTCATCGTTGCGGGTCGACAAGGCGTGCATTGAGTTGAAACCACCCACTCCGGCAGGGAACAATGCTGCTTCAGCACCTCCGGCTACGATTGCCTCAGCTTGACCCAAGCGGATGATATTGAATGCGTCGATAAGACCATTGGTCGACGATGCACATGCCGATACCACACCGTAGTTTGGTCCGTGGAAACCATATTTCATCGAGATGTGTCCGGCTGCTATGTCGGCTATCATCTTAGGAATGAAGAATGGATTGTATTTCGGGCCATTTTCCTTGTGAAGCGCATAATATCCTGCTTCCTCTTCGAAGGTGTGCAAACCACCGATTCCTGCGCAGAACACCACACCTACGCGAGTCTTGTCTACACCTTCTGCTGCAAGGTTGGCGTCATCTACTGCCTGTGCAGCTGCCACCAATGCATATTGTGCATAGAGGTCGAGTGTGCGCACTGCTTTGCGATCAAAGTGGTCGGCTGCATTGAAGCCCTTTACTTCGCACGCAAATTGTGTCTTGAAGAGTGATGCATCAAAATGGGTAAGAGGTCCTGCTCCACTTACTCCTGCCAACGCATTCGACCATGTGGTCGCTACATCGTTGCCTATAGGAGTAATAGCACCAAGACCTGTTACCACTACTCTTTTTAATTCCATAAAATATCGTTACGGGATATAAAAGATGTTCGTTTCTTACTTGTTTGCTTCGATATAAGCAATAGCGTCACCTACAGTTTGAATAGTCTCAGCCTTTTCGTCTGGAATAGTGATGCCGAATTCCTTTTCAAATTCCATGATAAGTTCTACAGTATCAAGAGAATCTGCACCGAGGTCAGTTGTGAATGCTGCTTCTGGTTTTACCTCTGCTTCGTTTACGCCAAGCTTATCTACGATGATAGCTGTTACTCTTTCTGAAATTTCTGACATAATTCTTAATTTTTAATGTTATAAACTGTTGTAATAAATTTTCTATTCTTAATTTAGGCTACAAAGTAACTAATTATTATCCACATATAAAAATTTTCTTGCCTAAAACCGCTGTTTTTGCACTAAATTTTAACTTTTGTGCAATATTTTCGCCCTGTTTTTCCCTATTTTTCCCTCGATTTACCATGTTTTCGACTTTTCGTGCGTTTGCCTTTATGCCTTATTCTTTGGGTAGAAAAGTAACATTTTCGGCGGCTCTCTCGCCGAGTTCGGGTCATGCTTTATAACATATTATATATATAACCCGCGAGCTTTGGCAATTTTTACCATCGTGCAATGTGCATTTTCGAGGTATTTTCGCTACATTTGCCTTGTTAATAATAATTGTCACATCATTTAGCTCAAAAAAATCAGTAAACTCCTAACCTACACCTATGAACCCAATAAGAAACTTCATTACCATTGCCGCCATAGCTGTTTGCGGCATGATGGCTTGGGCCAAAAACCCTTATTCCGATGCCAAACTCCGCCAATATGCCGCCGAAATGCTTATGGTGGGATTTAAAGCCGACAGCATCACCCCCGACTGCGACGCCGTGCGTTATGTGCGCGACTTGCATGTGGGTGGCGTGATTCTTTTCGATGTCGACCTCACCGGCTCCCGACAAATAGGTTCGCGAAATATCACCTCGCGTGAACGACTGCGCACTCTCACCAAGCAATTACAGAGCTATTCCGACGGACACCTGCTCATCGCTCTCGACCAAGAGGGTGGCAGAGTGGCTCGATTAAAAACCGAATACGGCTTCCACCCCACTGTGAGCCACAAGTATCTGGGCGAGATGAACAACCGCGACACCACCGCTCACTATGCCTCGGTGATGGCTTCCGATTTGGCCTGGGCGGGCGTGAACATGAACATAGCTCCCGTCATCGATGTCGATGTCGACCCCAACTGCCCCGTGATAGGCAAATTGGGCCGCAGTTTCTCGGCCGACTCGGCTGTGGTGGCTCGCAACGCCGAATGGTTTATTCGCGCTCATCATCGCAAACACGTCACTTGCGCCGTGAAGCACTTCCCCGGCCACGGCAGCAGCGCCGCCGACTCGCACTATGGGCTCACCGATGTCACTCTCTCTTGGCAACCCTACGAGATGCACCCCTATCGCTATCTCATTAAGCACAAGATGCTCCACGCCGTGATGACTGCTCACATCTTCAACCGCAACATCGACCCAGATTACCCCGCCACTCTTTCATATAAGACTCTCACCGAGGTGCTTCGCAATCAACTGCACTTCGACGGCGTAATCCTTACCGACGATATGTATATGCAAGGCATTGTCGACAACTACGATATAGCCGAGGCTATAATACTCGCCATCAATGCCGGCGCCGACATTCTCGTTATGGGCAACAACATTACCACCGGCTACGAAAGCGAACGCCCCTTTAAGGTGGTCGACATCATTGTAAATGCCGTGAAACAAGGCAAAATACCCGCCTATCGTCTGCGCCAATCCTATGAGAGAATTCGCAAACTCAAACGCAGTCTTTAATGCTTTCTATTCGCCTCGATTAAACCTTTGGTCATTTTTGTTGTCAAAGATTACAAAGAGAGAGATTTTGAACATTATTTATTAACTGACGAATTAAAAACATAGCATTATGAAGACTTTAGTACGAAACATTATCCTCGGTTCATTCATCGCCACAGGAATGGTTGTGATTAGTTCATCAGTTTATGCCGACAATCGCAACACCTCATCGAACAAGAAGGAAGCTACCACCACCACTGTAAGCACCGGCGGACGCCGCACAGTGAGCGAACCCACTAAAAGCAAAGGCAACATCAATCGCCCCGTCACTCAAAACAGCGGTAACGCTTCGGCTAACAACTGGCCAAGCGAAAACAAGCCTAACATCAACAGCAACCGCAACTCGGGATCTGTAAGCACTTCGCGCCCTGCCGACCTTCGAAAAGGCGAAAATGCTCGCCCCGATGTGATGGACGACAAAAAGAATAATCGCTACGACAACGACAAACGAGGCGACAAGCACAACGGTTATGACAACGGTTATGGCTACGGCAACAACCACAATGGTGCCTACAATGGTTATAACTCCGGTTGGAAAGCTCCGCTCGCTCCTCCGGTTCGCACCAATCGCCCTGCCGATTACCGAATCATCACCCCATCTCGCCCGAGTGGATACCGCCCTACCTTAGGATGCCCCGACATCACCGGTATCTTCGGAATTTCGTTCGGTATGTCGTACTACGAATCACTCAACTACCTCTACCGTCGCGGCTACGATATCGATGGCTACTACGACAACAAGGTTTACTTGAGAAATGTGAGCGAACTCGGCTTTGTTTGGCCCGATGCAATCATCCGTTACAATAATCGTGGCTTTATGAAAAGCGCCGAACTGCACTCTTCTACCAACTACAATTCCACCTCGCGCTACACGCGCATCTACAACGATTTGTGCAGAATCTACGGCATGCCCATCAAGTACAAAGCAAAGAAAGGCGAATACAAGACCGTTTGGTACGGTGGCAACGGACGCGGATACGTCACCCTCGAATACTACAGAACTCACGGCCGCTACTACACCACCCTCGCTTATAGCTATTGACAGATTTCAGGGCTAACGCCCGGCTATCTATCACACTATTAACCGCATATCGCCATCCCGGTCATCTGTTAGCACTCTATTTTAGGTATCGGGATGGCGATTATTCTACACTCCACTCACCACAGCCGTTTTTAATATATTTTAATATGCAGCCTATTCACCGCACATTAAACCAACAGCTTGGCTCGTGGTCTAAATTACAAAGAACAAAACAATAATACAACAACATTCATAAAAACGACAACACTATGAGACGATTAACATTAAATATAGCATTAGGTTCGCTGCTCGTAGCAGCCATGTCGCTAACATCGCCCGAAGCCACTGCACAATCGCGTGGCGATCGAAATGGACGCGGCAGAGTAGAATCGTCAGGACGCAGTTCCTCCGGTCGCTCTGAGTCGACCCGCAGCAACGATAGTCGCGTAGAGCGCAGCTCAAATCGCTCAAATGCCAATGCCACTACCATCAACCGCAGCGAAGTGCGCTCCAATCGTTCTGAAGCAAGCAACTGGCCCAAGACCAACCGAAATAACGCCACTGTCAACACCGACCGCGACAACCGTCGCGACCAAAGCGCATCGCAATCGCGCCGCAACGGCATAAGCCGCACCTTCGATTCTCGCAAGGAAAACGACAATAACAACCACGGCAGCGGTAACCATGGTGGGAACAACAATAACGGCAACTATCGCCCCGGCAACAACGGCGGCGGCAACAACGGCGGTAACCATGGTGGCAACAACAATAACGGCAACTATCGCCCCGGCAACCACGGCGGCGGCAACCACAGCGGTAACCATGGTGGAAACAACGGTGGCTATCGCCCTGGCGGAAACCACAACGACCACAACGATGGCTATCGCCCCGGTGGGAACCACAACGACCACAATGGTGGCTATCGCCCCGGTGGAAACCACAACGACCACAACGGTGGCTATCGCCCCGGTGGGAACCACAACGACCACAACGGCGGCTATCGCCCTGGCGGGAACCATGGCGGCTACAAGCCCGGTCCCGGCAACTACCACCCCGGCATTAATCGTCCTCACGACCACCACGGCATGATAGTGCATCGCCCTCACTCTTGGGTCACTCCCGTAGCTCCTCCCATTCGCCACTTCCGTCCTCACCATCACCACATCATTCGTCCGGTAATACCTGTAGGATGGCATCCTTGGCACAAAGCCCCGGTCATTAGAGGCATTTTAGGCCTTACATTCGGCACCGCCTACTACGCATCGCTCGATTACCTCTTCGATCGCGGTTATGAAATCGACGGATACTACGACGGCATCGTTTATCTTCGCAACATCGTCGAAATGCGCGTCACCTGGCCCGATGTAATGCTCAACTACGGCACAAATAATGCCTTCAACAGCGCAGAGTTCCACTACTCAACATCGTTCGACGACCTCGGCCGTTTCAACTACGTTCACCGCGAACTCTGCAGACTCTACGGCTCACCCATGTCATACAACGAAAGCCGCAGCGGCATACAAGCCGTATGGTATGGAGGCAACTCCATAGGTTATGTAACCCTCGAGTATTCCTACATGGCTGGTAGATACTACACCACACTCTCCTACAGCTACTAACAGCCCCAAAACATAACATAGCATAACATACAGAGTATTAACCCTATCAACATCTCCTTTACTCTTCAAAACCGCGGGGTGTGCCAACCAAAAATTCGGCACACCCCGTATCCTTTGTCATCACAATCCCCACCAAAAAACAATATGGTTAGCACCACACAGAGGGAGCAAAGCGACCGGTGTGGTGTGCCTAACCCACCCACAAAACAGCCTCGGAAAGGCTGGCAATCAGCCCTTAACCACCACCGTATACACTCGCACCACGCAAAAAAAATAATCTGTAAAATCTGTGAGCGACAACTCACCCGCCGCTGCCGCAAAAAAATCTGCGAGAGAACCCCTCGCAGCAGCCTATTTATAACGAAAAATGTGCGGCTGTTTCACAACAACCGCACACCCTAAACCTTAAAAATCTAATCCTATGAAAAAACTTGATGCTAAATTACAAAGCATTTTCTTATTACCAAAATTTCGCAAGAAAATGATTTATAAATAAATTAATCAAGTGTTAAAACAGCATTTCTGCCACTCTTGTTTGCAGTTTTACTTCACTTTCGTTATATTTGTTGTCGCAGAGAGAGAAACCGAACTCATGGAAAAATTCGACCTTCACATACTTGGCTGTGGTTCAGCCACTACATCGTTCAGGCACATGCCTTCGTGCCAGGTGCTTAACATTCGTGACAATCTGTTTATGATTGATTGTGGCGAAGCGGCCCAACTTGGCTTTGCTCGTCAGCACTTGAAGATGCAGCGACTCAACCATATTTTCATAAGCCACCTGCACGGCGACCACTGCTTCGGGCTGCCGGGGCTGCTGGCTACTCTCGACCTGCACCAGCGCACCGGCCCTCTCACCATTCACATCAATGCCGAGGGTGCTAAGGTGTTCCGTCAGTTTTTCGACTTCTTCCTTGCCGATGGCAGCTATCAGATTGAATTCAACATCATTGGCCGTCAGCAAGCCGTAATATATGAGGACGATGCCATCACCGTGGAGACTTTCCCGCTTAAGCATCGCGTGCCTACCGCGGGGTTCTTGTTCCGCGAAAAGCCCAAATTGCGCCACATCAAGGGCGATATGGTGCGTTTCTACGAGGTGCCAATCTATCTCTACAACGATTTGCGCCACGGCGCCGACTTCGTTACGCCCGACTTGCAGACTATCCCTAACCATGTGCTCACTTCCGACGCCGACCCGTGCATCAGCTATGCCTATTGCAGCGACACGGCTTACTATCCGCGTATCGCCGAATCGGTGAAACAGCCTACTTGGATTTACCACGAAGCCACCTACACCGACCAATTTGCCGCTCTCGCTGCCGAACGCGGGCATGCCACAGCACGCCAGGCTGCGCAGATTGCCACTCTCACCGGCGCTCAAAACCTCATCTTGGGACACTTCTCCAAACGATATACTTCGGAGGAAGCTTTCAAATCGGAGGCCGAAGAGGCTTTCGCAGGTCGCGTTATGCTCGCCAACGAGGGCTTGACCATCGACCTTACAAAATAATTTTTAAAAATAATTACAGCAAATAGGCATACATAAACCATTATATCACAATCAATTAGCATCACAATGCCGCTGCAGCGCAAAAAATATTTTAATTGCGATGCAACTTTTTCGGTATCGCTGTGCGTCTAATGAGTGAATCGATAAGTTACGAGCCGCTGATGCTCCTACTCATCGGTCATCTATGCGATAAGAACTAAATATGTAAAACAAAAAGAATAAAAACAATTTATCGGTATGAAAAAATCACTCTTATTACTAATCTTAGTGCTTGCTTCGGCAATGTGGAGCGGCAACGCTCGCGCCGAGAACACAAGCCTAAATCTCAAAGGCGACACCTTGGAAATAGTGGATGGCTCCGACACCACTCGCATTGCAGGCGCTCAAGCCATAGTATCTTCAATCAACGAGATTCTAAACAAGGAAGTTATCAACGAGGATGACAACAATGATTCCTACAACGACAGAGATAACGACTATGCGATTAACCAACGCTTGGCTATGGAGCGTACACGTTACGAAATAGAAAGCGTGGCTGTTATCGTTACCATCGTGTTTGGGGCTCTACTGCTCATCATCTTGGTTTGCTTATGGTTCTTCTACCTCAATCGTCGCAACAAATATCGCGTGATTGAGCGCGCTATCGAGAACGGTTACGAACTCCCGCCTTCGTTCACAGGCAAATCTCCCAACCCTGCGCCTGTAGTGCCGCCTATGCCTAACCCTCAAGCTCCCTACCCTCCGCAGAACCCCTACTACCAGCCTCAAGCTCCGGCTGCTCCCGGCTTCACGCCCATGGGCGCTCCTGCTCCTAATATGCCGCGTCAGGGCATGGTTCCACCTGCTCCCAACGCATTCCAGCAACCTCAAGGCGCTCCTCGCCCCATAGCTCCGGGTCAATACAACATCGACGCTTTCAAGAACGGATTTATCTGGACTGTTATTGGCTTCGCTTTCGTGTTGTTCTTCTTATCGAATGACGCTTTACCTATGGCTGTACTCGGTTTGATACCGGTTATCATCGGTCTTGCAAAGATTGGCAGCGAATACTACAAGCAACGTAATCGCATCAACTACGAAAACTGGCTCGCCGACCAAGCCGCTTGGAAAGAACAACAACAAGCTCAGGACAATGCCAACAATAGCAACAACGGCGACACCAACACCCCTCCGCCTTTCGACAACGGCAACAACAGTAACTTATAATTCTTTCCATATCTCCCCACGGGACTAAAAGCGAATCTCGCTTATCGCTTTTAGTCCCTCTACCGGGGAATACGCCCTCTCACCACCATCATTTCACTCACGGCAGCCCGGCTGCTTTCTTAATAATATAATATTTATCACGCCATGCTAAGCAAGGTAGAAGAATTGAAACTTATTTCTCAGATTGTGCTGAGCGACGACCGTAGGGCTTTCGCACGCCTCGTCGACGCCTATCAGCCCATTCTGCACAATTTCTTCCTTAACCTTACGGGCGGCAACGAAGCTCTCTGCGACGACTTAGCTCAGGAAACTTTCATCAAGGCTTACACCAATATTCGCCAGTTCCGCGGACTTTCGCAATTCAAAACCTGGCTATTCCGCATTGCCTACAACGAATTTTACTCCTACACTCGGCGCACTCGCGAAATCCTTTCCGACCAACCCCTCGAGCCTCCCGATTTGCTCACTCGCGATGTGGAAGGCAACGATGCCCGAATGGACGTTTTCACTGCCATGCAGTACCTCTCTACCGACGAACGCACCGTGATTTCGCTATTCTTCATCAACGATATGCCCATGAAGAAAATTTCGCAAATCACCGGAATGCCCGAAGGAACCATCAAGTCGCACATCTCTCGAGGCAAAGCCAAGATGGCTAAACTCCTCGGCAGCCCCAACTAAACTCCCCTCGCGCGCGTTATTCTTTATTAACTTATGAGATTTAGTTTTCTCGATTATTTAATTTAACTTTGAAACCGTTATGAAGCGTTCAACCGAAGACATAGAATTTGCCAATCTACTCAAGGAGCGCACTCCCAAGGTAGAGCAGAACCCATGGTTCACACGCAAGGTGATTAATCGTTTGCCCGAAAAAGGCAACTCGCAGCCTGTGTGGATCTACACCATAGCGCTTTGCGCTGCCGTGGTGGTGCTCGTTGCCGCTTGGGCGTTCTACTTGAGCAATGTCAATCTTTATGTGATTACTGTCCGCGACATTGTCATCTTCCTATCTATGGCTTCTGTCACGGCTTTCTCTATCATAGCTGGCATCGTGAGCTTCATTAGCCACGATTTTTAGCCCCCTTTTCTGCGTTATTTCGGCCTTTTTTCAAAAAAATTCCACTTTTTCTGAAATTTTTTCGCCAAACCTATTGCAGAATCAAAAAATGTTCGTAACTTTGCACTCGCAATCGGGTAACAAACGAGAGCAATCAAAACTGGTGTGGTAGTTCAGCTGGTTAGAATACCTGCCTGTCACGCAGGGGGTCGCGGGTTCGAGTCCCGTCCATACCGCAGTGGAGAGAGGAGATGAGCAACAATAGAACTTCGGTTCGGTTGCTCATTCTTTTTTTATACGATTTCGTAATCTCGCACTTATTGCCTACCTTTGCCTGCGGATTTGCTTTTTTACCAAAAACCGATTAATCACTATCAAAACTATAATACTTTAGAACAATATGGAAGAAATAAAATTCGGCCAATACGTGGAACTCGCCTACAAGGTTACCACTGTCGACCCCGATAACAACGAAGAACTCATGCACGAATTCAAAGCCGAAACCCCCGACCGCTTTGTCTACGGCATAGAGCAGGGCATGATCGAAGGCTTTGCTAATCGCATCAAGGGCCTTAAACAGGGCGATAAGTTCGATTTCACTCTCGAGCCAGCCGAAGCATTCGGCGAAATCAACCCCGAAATGATTATGTCGCTCGAAAAGAGCATCTTCGCAGGTCCCGACGGCAAGTTCGACGAAGAAAATGTGAAGGTCAACAGCGTTATCCCTATGATGACTCAAGACGGCCACCGTGTGCAAGGCGTTGTGGTTAACATCACCAACGAACAAGTAATGATGGACTTCAACCACCCGCTTGCCGGCGAAAAAGTGCACTATGTGGGCGAAGTAATCACCGTGCGCGAATCCACAGCCGAAGAGCGCAATCCTTCGTGCGGTTGTGGTGGCGGCTGCAGCGGTTGCGGTTCAAGCAACGACGGCGGCTGCAGTGGCTGCAATGGCGGTTGCAAATAAAGCTCATCACATTTTATAACATCACAAGAGGCTCAATCAGGAAAATCATCTCCGATAAAGCCTCTTGTTATTTTGCATCTACGCCATTGCCCCTTCACTCGCCTCGATAGCGCTTGCGCGATGTCATTATCTCGGCAAAGTGTGCCATCACCCACTCTATCATGGGCCGGCACGCCTCCAAAAACGACTCAGCTCGCGCCGTTAGCGCATATTCCACACGCGGCGGCACCTCGGCATACACGCTTCGTGTCACAAACCCGTCTTCTTCCAAGCGACGCAATGTCTGTGTCAGCACCTTCTGCGACACATCGGGCAGCAGTTTATTCAGTTCGCCGAAGCGCACCTTCGTACCCGATCTTTTACCCAATTCGTGCATCACGAGCAACGACCACTTATCGCCTACGCGCGCCAGCACATTGCGCACCGGGCACTCGGGAAACATCTTATCTTGCAATCCGTCGTTCAACATATTATCCTTATTCGTTTCATTATTAACGGATTTTGGCAATAATATATTGCACAAACCTCTGCATCATAAGCGCCACTATTGGCATACAACGGCATCGGTGAATGTATATCCCTCAAGCGACCCTTCTCGCGCTTGTATGCAAACATACACCAATGTATCGCTGCCGGTGCAACGCAGGCAACGTTTTACACTCGGCGACACGCGCAGCACACTGCCACTCTGCAATGCCACTTCTTCTCCATCAAGCGCCATCACACCTTCGCCTTTTATCACCACATAAAGCTCTTCATTCTGTTTGTGATAATGCCAAAAAGGAGTCACCTCTCCGGGCTGCATGCTACCCATCGACAACTCCATGCTTGTTAGTCCCAACTCATCTTTTACAAAATGCTTGCCCTCAAAACTATTCAGATTTCCCAAATTTATCACCGAATACAGGGCATTATTCTCTTTATTTTCCATAATAATAATTGTTTTGACGCAACAAAGTTAACCCACTTCATTCACACCACAAATACAAAACCAAAAGGTAACCTACTTACCACAAGGTTAGTAATACTGATTATCAACCAAATAAAAATCCAACATTAGCAAAGCTTAACAAAAAAAGCCGCACAGCCTCAGAGTGGCTGATAATCACCCGCTTAACCGCAGCACGACCTGAAAGGTCGAACGCCCGAGCAAAGCGAGTGGCTCTTAGCCGTGGGTGGAGCGAAGCGAAACCCTCGGTATCATGACACCACCCATTATGCGAAGAACGCGAATATCGGCTTCCTCGGCGACAACATTCGCGTCTTCCAGACGCTTTTCTTTGAGGATAGGCATTCCGGGGGTTACGCTAACGCTCCACCCCCGGCTAAAAGCACTCGGGCTATCGCCCTCGGCATTCAACCTTTCAGGTTGTACCTTAGCAGCTTATAATCGCATATCAATAACCGCATCACCATTGGTGATGCCAAATTACCGCGGCGCAGCCAGTCCGACTAGTCCGACCCACCGGAATAATCCGCTGACCAAAAAAAATCCGTGTTTAAAAAAAGCGACACAGCGCCACCCGCGGACAAACAACAAAAAAGGGTGGAATTTCTTCCACCCTTTGTGACCCCCGAGGGATTCGAACCCTCGACCCACTGATTAAGAGTCAGTTGCTCTACCAGCTGAGCTAG
>SFTJ01000128.1 GCA_004563195.1 bacterium | reverse complement strand
CCAAGGAACTATTCCGAAACAGTAGAAAGTGAAGAGCGTGGCTGCACCAACCGTGCAGCCACGCTCTTTTTTTGACAGCAGAAATGAGGGAAAATTTAACCTCAAATAGTCACCTCAAAATGGCCAAAAAGCGATTTAACCTCAAAAGTCACCTTTGTATATTGTGGTCATAAAATAACTAAACACAATATATTGTGTCTTAATGTGACAGGTATTAGCCCCCCTCAGATTTAGGTATCGTAACTTTTGACATAAGAAAACCCCGGAAAACCGAAGTTTTCCGGGGTAACTGACAACAAAATCAGCGCTTGGAGAACTGGGGGCACGACGGGCGGCCTTCAGGCCGTACTTCAATCGTCTAAGCGCTCATTTTCTTTGATATTCCGGCCTTTTTTCGATGTCGGCTTATCGGTTGTCCTATTCCTTAACCCAAGAAATAGGCCGCTTTTAAGAGGGAACCGCTTGGTGAAATGCAGAATTTACTACATCAACCAGCTGTTCTGGCTTATTATACTTCACTCTTGCATACTCATATTTGATTTTGCAAAACTCTTTGAACGGCATACTGCTGGCAGTCTCTATATAATCGAGCAAACCGTCAGCATACAACTGTGCTGCAATCTTTTTGTTGTTCTGATACAGTTCGTTGATAGCCTCGTCATTTGACCCACCTCTAACACCTGGAACATACCCTTTTTGTCTTAATGTGGTAATGAATGAGGATGGTCTGACATAATGGGGTATGCTCTTCAATCCACAGTAGTCATTATAGATTGGACTACCATCCGAACACAGATAGGTAATATCCTGAAAATACTGGTCGAAGTGGTCTGTAAACTGTTGGGGATTGACCTTGCCCATACTGATTACGATTGACACAGCACGGTTATGGTTATCCACGGCGCAGACTACGCAGACATGCTCTGGACTCATAGTTCCTAATCGGCTTGGTACATAGCCTTTTCTACGAAGTCGGACGGGGATTACATTGGGAACAACATTGATTAACTTCTTTCCTAAATCTGTTCGGGTGCCCTTTTGATTTTCTCTGAAAAAGGTCTCGTCAACTTGTACGATACCCGTCAGGGTAGGCTTTGGCATTAGGCTCATAGCGTGGAGCAGTTTATGCCTTGCAAGGTGAACGGCATTTCTTGTTATCCCGTCAAGGTGGTAATCTTTTTCAAGAGTATCCACCATTTCGTCTAATGAGAAATTATTGACGGTCATTTGAACAAGTTTAACCCATACTTCCCAAGTCCAGTTGGTGCCCTCCATAAAGGTATCTGTGGTGAGGGCGAATGTGGTCTTACAATTTTTACAGTAATATCTTTGAAGACCATACTTGGAGCCGTTCTTCACAAAGTTATCTGAATTGCAGGACGGACAAGCAGATACAGGAGCCAGCACTTCTAATTTGGTCTGGATTTCCTCTTGCTTCATTTGGTTGATTTGGTCTAAAACCTTTACTTGTCTAACCTTTTCATATTCTTTGAGGTAGGCTGTCAGTTCCTCTAATGATAGTTTCATTAGGTGTTTCTTGAATATTACGCTGTCTGGCTTTTTCATAGATGGTTCACTCCCTTGTATTTTCTCTTAACACAAGGTATCTTTTTCTGTCTGAAAGTTCCCTGTATCTGTCCAATATCAAAAATGCGGTAATGGACAATTTTCAAAAAAATTATAGCATTTTTTGGTTGTTATAACAAGGTTGCTAACCATCAAGATAATTTTCAACTATTCCATGGGAATCTCACCCCTGCCGGGTCCTCCGCCAGCTCCGTAGAGAAGTATCATTAACCCTGTAGCGTTTCATGGCCATATCCGTAGCAATCGGATATTTCAGAATGGTTCGGAAACGCTCGCCACCTTGCTTTCCGTTATAACCCGGATGGGCAGGAGGGTCTTGGCGCACCTTCATTCGGCTGGGGCTCTCGCCCCCGCTCAGGAACGTATCTGATGAATGTGTATTCAGTTGTCAAGGTTCTTGAGAGGGTTTTTTGCCCCTCAAGTGGTAGGTCACGAGAAAGCCAAAAATATAAGGCTCGAGCAAAAAAAATTGAAATATTTTTCATAAGACCTCCAAACACCTTTTTTAGCTGTAGCAGAAAACAAAAAAAGACCCAGCTACCAAAATGGGTAACTGGGTCTCAAACATTAGTGTATGGTATAAAAGGCAATAAACTTCGCCAAAAACATTCAAACCGGAACAAAGATTCTAAATGCGAAGAAATCGTCTCTATCAGTAGTCTTCACGGGAGGAAGAGGAGTGAAAAATTCCCCTATTATTTAACCCTATTTGGGGCTCAAAACAGGTTTTCCCCTATGGTTAACCCATCAAAAATGGGATAAAGAGCGTCAAATTTCCTCAAAAGGGAACAGCCGGAACAAAAAAGAAAAACCCCGGAAAACCGCATGGTTCCGGGGTTTTTGGGCATTTTGAAGTCTCGATCAGCGCTTGCTGAACTGAGGAGCACGTCTCGCTGCTTTGAGACCGTACTTCTTGCGCTCCTTCATGCGAGGATCGCGGGTCAGGAAGCCGGCCTTCTTCAGGATGGCGCGGTACTCGGGGTTCACCAGCAGCAGGGCGCGGCTGATGCCGTGGCGCAGAGCGCCGGCCTGACCGGACACGCCGCCGCCCTCGACGGTGGCCACGATGTCCACCTTACCCAGAGTGTTGGTGGCGTTCAGGGGCTGACGGACGACCATCTTCAGCGTCTCCAGACCGAAGTACTCGTCGATGCTGCGGCCGTTGATGGTGATGGAGCCGGTGCCGTTCTCAAACAGATGCACGCGGGCGACGGAGGACTTGCGGCGGCCGGTGCCGTACTTGTAGGGATTCTTGGACTGATACATTCTTTATTTCCTCCTTACTTGACCAGCTCGGGCTTCTGAGCCGCATGGTCATGCTGCTCGCCGGCGTAAATGTGCAGACGCTTCAGGGAATCCTTGGTGACGATGTTGCGGGGCATCATGCCGCGGACGGCCACGCGCATGGCCAGCTCGGGCTTGTCCTGCATCAGGATGCGGTACTTGGTCTCCTTC
>SFTJ01000127.1 GCA_004563195.1 bacterium | reverse complement strand
GTCTGCGAAGGAGCCACCACGATGCTCTCGCCGGTGTGAATGCCCAGCGGGTCGAAGTTTTCCATATTGCAGACGGTGATGCAATTGTCGAAACGGTCGCGCACCACCTCATATTCCACCTCTTTCCAGCCCTTGAGGCTCTTCTCCACGAGCACTTGCGGCGAGAAAGAGAATGCTTTTTCGGCAATGACATTGAGTTCGTCCTCATTGTCGCAAAAACCGCTTCCGAGGCCACCGAGGGCATAGGCGGCGCGTATAATCACGGGGTAGCCCAGTTCTTTGGCGGCGCGGCGAGCATCCTCGATGTTCTCCACGGCTTCGCTCTTGATGGTTTTCACGCCTATTTCGTCGAGGCGTTGCACAAAGAGTTCGCGGTCCTCAGTGTCCATGATGGCTTGCACCGGAGTGCCGAGCACCTTCACGCCGTAGCGTTCGAACACACCGCTGCGATAGAGCTCTACGCCGCAGTTGAGGGCGGTTTGCCCGCCAAACGAGAGAAGCACGCCGTCGGGGCGCTCTTTTTCGATGACGCGTTGCACGAAGTAGGGTGTTACCGGCAGGAAGTAGATTTGGTCGGCAACGCCTTCGGAGGTTTGCACGGTGGCAATGTTAGGGTTGATGAGAACGGTCTCGATGCCTTCTTCTCTCAACGCCTTGAGCGCTTGCGAGCCCGAGTAGTCGAATTCGCCCGCTTCACCTATTTTCAATGCTCCCGAACCGAGGAGCAATACTTTCTTTATAGAGTTGTCTTTCATACGCTACAGCAGTTTCACAAATTCATCGAAAAGAAATTCGGTATCGGTAGGGCCCGAAGCGGCTTCGGGGTGGAATTGAGCCGAGAACCATGGTTTGCTCTTGTGGCGAATGCCCTCGTTGGAGCCGTCGTTCATATTGGTGAATAGCGGTTCCCAGTCGGAGCCGAGAGTGGCATTATCGACGGCATAGCCGTGATTTTGCGAAGTGATGAAGCATCGGTTGGTGCCCTCCATACGCACCGGCTGATTGTGGCTTCGGTGGCCGTACTTTAGTTTGTAGATGCTTGCGCCGCCGGCCTTGGCAAGGAGCTGATTGCCCATGCAGATGCCGAAAATGGGTCGGTCGCTGAGGCTCATGGCACGGCGAATGTTGTCGACGGCTTCGCTGCAAGTGTCGGGGTCGCCCGGGCCGTTGCTGATAAACAAGCCATCGTAGTCGAGGCCGTTGAAATCGTAGTTCCAAGGCACTCTTATCACTTCCACGCCGCGCTTAATGAGGCAACGCAGAATGTTGGCTTTCACACCGCAGTCCACGAGCACCACCTTTTTGTCGGCGCCCTCGTTGTAGCGAATCACTTCGGGGCACGACACGCGAGCCACAAAGTTCACTCCCTCGTAGTGGGCAGAGGGGCATGCCTCGGGCTCATCGTCGAACACTATCTTGCCCATCATCACACCGTGTTCGCGAAGCACTTTGGTGAGTCGGCGAGTGTCGATGCCGGTAATGCCCGGCACTTGTTCGCGTTTAAGCCATTCGGCGAGGCTTTCCACTGCATTCCAGTGAGAGTAACATTCCGAATAGTTGTTTACGATAATGGCTTCGGCGTGAATCTTGTCGCTCTCCATAAAGGTGGGAATTCCGTTACCTTCGATAGAGAACGGGGGCACGCCGTAGTTGCCCACCAAGGGATAGGTGAGCGTCATGAGTTGACCGGCATACGAGGGGTCGGTGAGGCTCTCGGGGTAGCCTGTCATGGCGGTGTTGAACACCACTTCGCCGGCTATGGGCTTTTCGTAGCCGAACGATTTGCCATGAAATTGGCTGCCGTTGTCGAGAATTAAAGTTACATTTCTCATGTGCACTGATGTAGATATGTTTACTTTATATTACTAAATAATTATTGCAGATAAATGGTCTCGATATAGTCGATAAACGCCTGATTTACGAGTTTTCGACCGCCGGGAGTGGGGTAGTTGCCGCTGAAGTACCAGTCGCCGGGGTGATTGGGGCATGCATTGTGCAAGCCTTCGAGAGTCTGGTAGACTATCTCCACCGGAGCATCTATGTGAGCCGGAGTGAGCAGTTGTGCTATCTTTGCCGATATTTCTTCGTCGGTGAACGGGGCATAGATTTCTTGCACATAGTTCACTATCTGCTCTTTAGGCAACGATTGCTGCTGCTTGGCCTTGCGATATACATCGTTGATTATGTGCTGCATGTTGCGGTCGTGAAGCAGTTCGATGGCTGCTTTGAAGGCAATAAATTGGTTCATGCTTGCCATATCGATGCCGTAGTAGTCGGGGTAACGCACCTGGGGTGACGACGACACTATGATGATTTTCTTTGGGTTCAAACGACCCAAAATGCTTATAATGCTCTGCTTGAGAGTGGTGCCGCGCACTATTGAATCGTCGATAATCACCAGGTTGTCGATGCCCGGTTCAAGGCTGCCGTAGGTGATGTCGTAGACGTGAGCGGCAAGGTCGTTGCGGCTGTTGCCTTCGGCAATGAAAGTGCGGAGTTTGATGTCCTTGATAGCCACCTTTTCGCTACGGATGCGTTTGCCGAGAATTTTCACGAGGTCGTCGTGCTGAGGTTGGTGTCCCAAAGCCTCTATTTCCTTTATTTTTTGAAGATTAAGGTAGTTGTCGAATCCTTCGAGCATGCCATAGAAAGCCACTTCGGCGGTGTTGGGGATGTAGGAGAACACGGTGTGCTCCAAGTCGTAGTCCACAGCCTTGAGGATAGGCTCCACGAGGAGTTCGCCCATGCGTTTGCGCTCGCGATAGATGTCGAAGTCGCTGCCGCGGCTGAAATAGATTCGCTCAAACGAGCAAGCGCTCAGGTCGAAGGGTTCGTTAATTTGAGTAAGGCGCATTTCGCCTTTTTTGTTCATCAATATGGCTTCGCCGCGATTGAGTTCGTGAATCTCATCGATAGGCACATTGAAAGCGGTTTGTATCACAGGTCGCTCCGAAGCGAGCACCATCACCTCGTCGTCGATATACCAAAAAGCCGAGCGGATGCCCCAGGGGTCGCGCACGGCAAAGCTCTCGCCGCTACCTGTGAT
>SFTJ01000062.1 GCA_004563195.1 bacterium | reverse complement strand
CTTGCACGAATCAGAAGTGAATTTGTACCGCCGCAGGAAGTCGGCGAGCTTGCTTCCGATATGCCGTTTGCAGACTATCTGCTCGAATGGCTGGACATCGTCAAGGTGCGTGTTAAGGCAACCACATTCAGCTCTTACGAGCAAATGGTGAAATCGGTGATTGAGCCGTATTTCCGAAAGAAAGCAGTAACGCTTCAGGGATTAGAGGCAAGACACATTCAGCAATTCTATTCCGAAAAGCTGAAAACAGTCAAACCAAACTCGGTCATTCACTATCACGCCGTTATTCATCAGGCGCTGAAATACGCAATGAAAACCGACCTTGTTACGCAGAATGTGGCAATGAAAGTGGATCGCCCGAAAAAGAATGATTATCAGCCTGTATTCCTTGATGCAGAAGAACTGCAGCATTTATTTGAAGTAGTCAAAGGGACAAAGCTGGAACTTCCTGTTTTGGTCGCCGCTTTCTACGGCTTGCGTCGTGGCGAGGTCTGCGGACTGAAATGGGACGCCATCGACTTTGAGCGTGGCACAATAACCATAAGGCACACGGTCACATCGGTGCAAGTGGACGGAAAAACAAAAATGTACGCACAGGACTCTGCAAAAACAAAATCCAGTATGCGTACACTTCCGCTTGTCGGCAGCTTTGCTGAGTATTTCAAAGAAGTAAAAGCGGCACAGGAAGTCAACAAAAAGGTCTGCGGCAACTGCTACAACTACGAATATGACGGTTATGTCTTTGTAGACGAGCTGGGAGATTTAATGCGACCGGATTATCTGACAAGCTATTTCCCGCAGTATATTCAAAAGCACGGCTGTAAAAGAATGCGTTTTCACGATTTAAGACACAGTTGTGCAAGCCTGCTTCTTGCAAACGGCGTACCGCTGAAACAAATTCAGGAGTGGCTGGGACACAGCGATTTTTCCACCACCGCTAACATCTATGCCCACCTTGACTACACTTCAAAACTGTCCTCGGCAAAGGCTATGGTCAGCGGAATGGCACTGCCCGAATCGGTGAATTTCGGCAGCAAGTGGACCGAAATTTCAGATGATGGCGAAAAGAACTGATTTTAACGGTTCGAATACGCCAAAATGCTCGAAATCGCCTTGTTCTTTCCAAAAAACGGCCTGTTCTTTCCATAGTTTTGAGCCGATTTTGAGCAAACGAGCAAAAAAGAAAAGTCCGGAAAACCCTTGATTTACCGGACTTTTTGGCGGAGAGTTAGGGATTCGAACCCTAGGTTCCTTTTGGGAACACAGCATTTCGAGTCTAAATCCAAGTTGGTTTTTTCGTGTCCTGCGAGGATAAAACCGACATTTTCGTAAACACGGAAAAGCAAGGCATATCAAGGCTTTTCGGACGTTCCGACCAGAAATGACCTGAAATTGATTCGAGCCGACACGGACTCAAATAAAGATTTATTCTTGCGAATTCCACCATTTTTCTTGCCTGTTTGCAAGAACACAGGCAAGAAAAATTACCCCAAAATACATCATACGGAGCACCCTTTCGGACCGCAAAAAATGAAAGGAGCTTCGTCATGAAATACGATGCAAAAGAATTCAAACAATACCCTGAGATCATGAACAAGGAGCAGATGCGTATTGCATGCCATATCAGCAAACGAACGGCACTCTATCTTCTCCAGTTCGATCTCATCCCCCACACCTGCACGGGTAAGAAAACGCGCTGCTACAGCATCAAAAAGAGCGACGTTATCGCCTTTATGAATGACCGTGAGGTGAATCCCGAAAAATACATAGCACCGGATAACTGGTACAAGTACGGCGAAGTCGATGTGAAAGCTTACAAGATCCGTATCCAGCCGCAGTTTGACGCGGATAAAAAGAAATGCCGCCGTTTCTACGAAAGTAAGCTTTCTTCTCAGCCGGATGTGATAGACGTCGGTGCCGTGGTGGACTTCACCGGCTACAATCGTCGCACCGTCAGCCAATGGATCAGGCTCGGCAAGCTTCGGGCGCTTGTACTTCCACAGAAGTATATGATACCGAAATGCTACCTCATCGACTGGCTTTGCTCCGACGAATATAACAGCACGAACCGCAAGACTCGTGAGCATGTTGATATGCTCTGGGAAATCTCTAAATGGAATGACGGGAGGTGCTGACGCTGAGGAAGAAAAACAAGGTCTATCTGACGCTGAACTCCGCCGAAAGACGGCTGCTCGTTCAAGGCTTGCTGTCTTTTCGGAACAAGGTTATAGCAAGAGGAATTGATACCGTGGATATTGATCGGATTCTGACACAAATAATGAGGTAAAGAATGACGGCTCCTGTGAATGTTACTTCATAGGAACCGCGTTGTTTTGCCGATTTGAAATACTACCTCAGGTATGCAATGTCACTTTTTTATACAGTATTTTGCCCTGAAGGCATCTAATAATTGCCTCAGTTCAGACAACTTGCCGTATTTTTCATTTGCGAGACGAGAATACACAGTTTCCATGTAGTAGAAAACATCGTCAAATGAAACGACAATTTCCTCCCCACCTTCGTTACTGACCCATAAGCCATCAAACTTAGGTGTGTTGGCTTGGTCATACTCGTCCAAATCGTCCCAAAAAGAACAATTCGAATAGTTGAACCCACTTCCTACGCCATTTGCCAGGTTCTCTACAAATTCGATAATGTCTGAATTCGCAGCCTCGTTGATGAGCGCTGCCACAGGAAACTGTTCTGCCTTCAGCAGATCCGCGTCTGTTATATAAATCGTATACATGGATAATCCTCCTTAATCTTCTGGATAGAATGATGTGATTTCGCCCTTGTCATTACAATAGCCATGCCATTTGACACCTTGGTTATCGGTGCCGGTCCATTCACGACCAAGTTTACCTGAAGGCGATGAACTTGCGGCGTTATTGGCAGCCTGCAGTCCCCATTTGATATAAGTGTCTGTATTGATTTTTGAGGGATCATAAACAGTCTTTTTAAAAGATTTTGATTTATAATCCCCGGTGGGGTTGCCGTATTTGTCCTTTTTGGGCATTTTATAGGTAATTGTTTCCACGCCATCAATTTGCGTACTTGGAGTTGAACCAGTCGTTTTTGCACCAATGCGATCAACTTCATTTAAGAAATTATCTTTATGATGTGCGCCCTTGATTCCATCGTTTCCGCTTGTGGTTGACTCAGGGTTTTCGATATGATTTTTTAAAGCTTCAGTTGCTTTGTAAGGACCCTCACTGTGAGATTGTCCTTCTTGCCCTCCATTGTATCCAGAACCTTTTGTACCACTGAACAGTCCGCTTCCGCTTTTACTCATGGTCTTTCCTCCTCTCAAACGCAATAGACGTTTGGCTTGGGAAAGCCACGATGTTGATGCCCAGTGCTTTCAACTTGTTAAAGCACTCATAGTTTGCGGAACCGTATACGATGATGGTGTGCGGCTGGAGCACACGGACCATCTCATTCAGACCGTTTTCAAACAGAGGGCGGTTTTCGAGAAGTTTTAAGCCGCTGGCTACGGTGCCGACTGCAACAATGCTGTGATGCGGAACTCCGTCCCAACAATAGTTCCATGTTTCCTCCGTTCCCCAGCGGACGTTGTTGATAACAGGGATCCCCTGAGAGGAAAGCCAATATCCGAATGCACGCATTCGGTAGAAATTGTAACGCTTAATTGGCTCAGGGAAATCTGCGTTCGTGGAGAAATCCGGGGTGATGACACCTGCGAAATGACGGAGAATTTCCAGTGCCTTTTCGGGATACCACCAGATGCCCGTTCTTTTTCCGTCAAACTTCTGATCATCGAGGAAAAAGTGAACAAAAGCTTTTACTATATAATCCGTGTGCCCGTTGTGCATGGCATTCTTGTGAATCGTCTTTGCTTCTTCATAAGAAACCAATGAGACCGGAACGGTAAACGCCGTCGTAGGCGAGTAAGGAATATCGTTATTCGTGAAAGCAGCGCCTCGTACCATAAAGGCGTTCCACATATCAACGCATCCCTTGCGAACTTTTATTATATCATGCTTTTGTGAATATTTCAATGTATTCAGCTCCTTTGTCTTGATACTGGATGATAAATTGTTTGTCATATGCGATTAACCTCGCTGTTTCGTATTCCGTTTTTTCCGGCGGTGCGGTAAAGACAGTGTTTTTCCTATCCCGAGTCAAAATAATCCATAGACCGTTCCTCCTTGTGTTTGTCTGCAATAATTTTAAGAAAAAACGGCCTATATCTACATAGCTGTGACTTGCTTTATACTCTCCTGCGACTCTCCCGAAGTAAGCGATAATGTAATTTATTTCGAAATACCTTGAAAAATGTGAGTTTTTGTGATATACTATTTTCTGGATTGGGGGACACCTCGATTAGGATACTGCTTTTGTGCACACAAGTTGATGGAGGGCACCATGACTTTCAATTACAACAAATTATGGAAACTGCTTATTGATCGAAAAATGTTAAAAAAAGACCTGATGGCCAAAACGTCCATTACCGGCACCACCATTGCAAAAATGGGACGCGGTGAGCCGGTCAGTCTGGAAGTACTGGGACGTATATGTAAGGCGCTTCAGGTCAATATCGGAGATATTGTAGATTACGAAGAAAACTGATAATAGGGACCATATTCCGGAAAGGAGGAAAGCGGTATGAAGAGGATGTGCTTTGGCACGTTTGCGACGATTTTCAGTCGCTGCAAGGCGTCGGTAACGAATCAAAAGGATTTGATCGGAAGTATGCTGCTTTCCGTTAATCCCGATTACGATATTACCTATGACGATGGTGCAACGTCTGCCCTTGCTACCGGGCGCAAAAACGTTTCGGACAACATTCTTTTATATCTTGATGATGTTGAACCTAAGGAACTCGCCGAAGCATTCAAATCGAGCATTACTCCAAAGCTCGATTACAACAAACGCGCAAATATTATTCTTGCGATTAAAGACGTTCTCGCCGCTGACTCTGAAATAGCCGACACCACTCCTGTCGAATTAGTAAACGGTTTCTCGAAATCTGACGTTATTCTACGCAGCGAATTCGTTTTTGAAGAGTTTGTTGTCGGCGTATTTCTCTACGTTTTGAAATACACGAAAAACGACAAACAGGAAAAGAACGTGAAAGAAATCAGCGACGCCTATGTCAAGAGCTTTGACGGACGCCGCAGTGAGATTTCTTTTATTGATTCATACAGCTTGAGAAACGGCGATGAGATAAAGACTATTGCTGCTGACGCGCACGTAATGGATCTGATGGCCGAGCAAGGCGGCAGATGCCCAAACTGCGGTAAAACTATCCAGAGCGCAACAAGCACCATTGTCAAAATTGATAAAAGCGCGGATATGCTTCTGTGCGTAGAATGCGCTGCCTTGGCGCAGAATTCCGACGAGCTGCGAGCAGAACTGGCTGAAAAGAAATCTTCAAGCCGGGAACAGTACAATGCGCGTGACGCTATTGCGATGAATAAGCTCTCAGATGACGTTCGGGAGCTTCTTCAGGTCATTTCCGTCGGAGAACCGCTCTCACAATCTGCTCTTCGCATGTCTCCCCTGAAGGTCGAACGCAAAGTAACGGAAAAACAGCTTCGACGCAAGATACTAAACAATGTCGTTGACGGCATGTACGAAATGGTAAACGAAGCCATTGAAGAACTTGCCGCTCAGAATAAAATCAATGTTAAAAACTTCCGTAAAACGATACGCCGTATGTTTGAAGACGCCAGTGACCAAACGGATAACCAAAGTACGATATTTAACGAGCTGGTGAAGTATCTGTATGCGCGTGCCGGAATGAAACATTTCGAAGCCTGCGAGATCCTGATCTCGTACTTCGTACAGAGCTGTGAGGTGTTCAATGAAATTACCGAGTAAATCCACACCTTATAAAAACAGCGTAATTGCATTGTTCCCGCGAATCCTTTCCCTGCTCAGAGAAAAGGATATGTCCGTTTCAGAACTATACGAGCAGATTAAGGATTATAGCTGCGGCGAATACGTGGCGGCTCTGGACGCACTGTACGCCTTTGGAAAAGTTGATTATAACGAGGAGAGGAGGATGCTGCATTATGTTGGTTGAGATCCGCTGCGAAAAGTTCGCAAAAGAATTTCAGACAATTTCTTTTCATAACGGTCTGAACACCGTGCTCGGCAGTACCGGCGGCAGCAATGCTCTCGGAAAATCCACCTTTCTTTGGATTATCGACTATGCCTTTGGTGGAGAGTATTACTGCTCTTCCGGAAGCGACGTAAAGCAGAACGTAAAGGATCATACAATTTTCTTTACATTCCTCTTTGACGATACGTACCACTATTTCTACAGAGCGACTGCCACACCAAAAACCGTGTGCCGGTGCGATAAAACCGGTCATCTGATGGAAAAAATGTCTCTTGCCGATTATCGTAAATTCCTTGCGGAGAATTATCACCCCGGCGTTCCTTTTGAAGAGATACCGGCGCATTATTTCCGAATCTACGGCAGAGACAATACATACGAAAAAATGCCGCTCCTGACCCAACCGCGCGAAGCGGATGAAAAGGCTGTTGATTTCCTTTTGAGGCTGTTCGGGAAGGCAGCGATTCTGAATTCCATGCATGCTATGGAAGAGGAACTCGGTATCAAAGCCTCTCAATGGAAATCTTCAAAGGGACAGCCGAAATCCTTTGAAAAAATCGAAGAAAACGAAAAAACCATAGCCGCGCAGAAGGAACGTCTGGAAAAACTGATGGCGCAGAACGAGAGTACCGGAATGGAATTTCTCGGCTTTGATACGGAAACTTTTGAGCGAGTTTCCGATATGCAGCGGGAACTGCGCAAGCTGACACGGCGCAGAAATCAGTTAAAATCACGACTGAATACGGTTCAGGACGGCAACAAAGATTTTATCAGCGAAGCCGTAAAAGAGGATTTCACGGAGCTTTCCGAATTCTTCCCCGGCGTCAATCTGAAGGCGTTTGAGGATATCGACAATTTCCATATCCGCATCAGAGAAATCTTGAAGGAAGAAATTGAGGACGAGGTATCGTCGCTGGAGCCGCTGATAAAGCAGTGCGACGCGGAAATCAACCGTCTAAAGGCAAAAATCGAGCAGTCCGGCATTGCCTCCGATTTATCACAGCGCATCCTCTCTCAGTGTGTCAGCGTATCAAAACACATTGACGAACTTGAGGCGGAAAACCGAGACCTGCGCCGAGAGAAGGAACTGCAGGAGGCCCGAGTGCTTGCCGAACGGAAGATGGAAAAGCTTTTAGCAGAACAGCAGAGCGCCATGGATGAAATCGTTACAGCGATCAATCTGAAGCTTTCCGAATTGAACAAATATGTGACAGGCGGTAAAGAAATCGCGCCGATGCTCACGATATCAAAAGAGAAAGAAATTACTTTCAGCACTGTCGGTAATACCAGCGAAGGAACGGCCTGCAAGAGCATGGTATTGTTCGATCTGGCAATACTGTCATTGACGGGTGCTCCGGCCCTGATTCACGACGGCAACATTCTGAAGAGCATCAGTCGGGAGCATTTCGAACAGCTTCTGAAATTGTACTCTGCTTGCAATAAGCAGGTATTTATCGCTGTAGACCGCGCTGAAGACGAATTGTTACAGAATTCCACAATCCTCCATTTATCCGAAGGACATGAGCTTTACGGATATTCCTGGAGCAGAAAGCAATAAGGAGCAAAATTATGGCTGCCATTCATGAATTGTTGAAACAGGTGCAGGATCCCGCCCTCCGTGCAAGACTGACGGAGGAGTTTGCCCGCGCCACGCAAAATAAAAAATTCGGGCTCGTTTTTGAGGAACATATGCCCGAATGTACACCGCTTTACGGTATCGGTATCAAGCGCGGCGGTACTGTTGCCAAGAAAGCCAGCAAGATCAACGATACCTATACGGTTATTAAGCTGAACGGTGATACCGCCGTTTGCAGAAACAGAACGAGCGGAGAAACCGAGGAAATCGCCGTAAGCGACCTGGTAGCCGTCGCTGAATTCGGCGAGCCTATTTTCCCCTATCTTGAGCATATAGACAGTGTAGAAAATGCGCCCGACAGTGATCTGTGGCACACGCTGATCGAAGCAGATAACTATCACGCGCTCCAGTTGCTGGAGTACCTTTATCCGCAAAAGGTGGACTGCATCTATATCGACCCGCCGTATAACTCTGGTGCAACGGATTGGAAATACAACAATCGGTACGTTGAAAAAAACGATGATTATAAACACAGTAAATGGCTCAGCATGATGAAAAAACGCTTGAAGTTGGCCAAGCGCTTGCTAAATCCAGCTGATTCAGTCTTAATTATCACTATTGACGAAAAAGAATTTTTGCATTTGGGTTGCATGCTTGAAGATATTTTTCCTCAATCGGAGGGAGATGAGGAACATGATTATGCCGGCCGCGTAAGCATTCAAATGGTCAGCACAGTGATAAACGTAAAAGGGTCATCAAGAAAGAATTCTTTTGCGCGTTCTGGGGAGTATATTTTCTTTGTCATGTTAGGAAAAGCATGTCCCGAAGCACTAGCTCTTGAAAAGGAATGGCTTGGTAATATACACACTACCTCAAGAGACTCTTTACGATTGGCGAATATGATGCGATTCGGTGATAATGGCACAAGAAGACGAGCACCTAATTGCTTCTATCCGATTTTTATATCTGAAGATGGAAAACGTTTTGTAGGAGTTGGAGATCCTTTGCCTTTAGACCAAGATAGAAATTCTGTTGTGGCACCCGCTGGGGCTGTAGCACAATGGCCTATTCACCTTGATGGAAGCGAGGGGTGCTGGGGATATTCTGTACAAAGTCTGTTAGAACTTCAGAAAAAAGGATACCTACATATTGGAAAAAAGTATAAATACGGTCGTTCGATTATGTTTATTCAGCCCGGATGGCAGAAACGTATAGAGGATGGGAGAGTAAAAATAATCGGGTACGGCGAGGATGGCTTTGTCCAGACAGACAGTAGTGATTACACATTGGAGTTTGTTCCTGGAGATTCTTGGTCAATCCCGACCCATAACGCAACAGAATTTGGCATGAAATTGTTGCAGAAAATTATTGATCACAAATTTCCTTTCCCAAAATCACTTTATGCAGAGCACGACGCAATCAGATTCTTTGTGGAGAACAAACCAAATGCTTTGATTGTCGATTTCTTTGCTGGTAGCGGAACCACACTTCATGCCGTTAACCTATTAAATGCTGAGGATAATGGTCATCGAAAATGTATAATCGTCACCAATAACGAATGTTCCAAGGCTGATGAAGATAGATTAAAAGCTCAGGGATTACAAAATGGTGATGAAGAATGGGAAAAATATGGTATTGCACGATATGTAACATGGCCAAGAATAAAAAACAGTTTTACAGGCAAGCACGATGATGGAACAGAATTAGACGGAGAATACTATACTACCATTACTGAAGATGTTGAACGTCCTCGCAATTTCACCCACATCGGTTTCGTCAAAGATGCCGCTGAAATGAACCCAGCCGAAAAGAAACAGCTATTAGCATTGTTTGCAAAAGGCATTCTTCCGCAGAACCTTGTAAAAGCGGATACGAAGTATATTGTTTCGGATAACGAAAAGCATACGATTTCCGTTCTGTTTGATGATACCGCCGTTGATGAATGGCTCGAAGCACTGGACGGCATGGATCATATTACAGACTTCTATATTGTAACCGAGAAAAAGGCAACGTTTAACGCGATCAAGGACAGAGTGACCGACGTGCTCGGCAATATTATCGTTCAGGAGCAGGTCAAGCGCCCGATGAAGGAAGGCTTCGCCGCCAACTGCGAGTATTTCAAGCTCGGTTTCCTTGACCGCGATATGGTTTCTCTCGGGCAGCAGTTCCGCGAGATCTTGCCGCTTCTTTGGATGAAATCCGGTGCCGTCGGAAAACGCCCCGAATATACGGAGGAAGACGAGCCGCTGATGCTGATCCTTCCGGAAAATCATTTTGCGGTCCTGGTGGAAGAAGACGCTTATTCCACGTTCGCCAAGGAAGTACGCAAGTACGACACCATAGACACTATCTATTTCGTTACGAATTCCGAATCTGCATATCATGAAATGTCCGAAGATATCGGATGCCGCGATACGTATCAGCTATACCGCGATTACATAGATAACTTTGTGATCGGTGCAAGGAGGGACAGAATATGAGAATGAAGCTTTTCCCGTTCCAGGAAGATGCTCTTGACGAACTGAATAAGAAAATCAATAAGGCACATATCCTCTGGAGCGAAACGGACCCGCAGGTCATTTCCTTTTCTGCGCCCACCGGCTCGGGCAAAACGATCATGATGACGGCACTGTTTGAGGATATCCTGTACGGCAATGCCGACCATATCGCCGATCCGGAAGCGATCATCGTATGGCTGTCCGATTCCCCAATGCTCAACGAGCAGACGCGCTTCAAAATCGAGCGCGAGTCCGATAAGATCAAGGTGCGCGACCTCGTGACCATTGATTCCACCTTCAGCACGGAAATACTGGAAGGCGGACACATCTATTTCCTGAACACGCAGAAGCTCGGAACGGACAAGCTACTGACTACGCCTTCGGATGCGCGTCAGTATTCCATCTGGGCTACGCTGACCAATACGGCAAAGAAATATCCGCAGCACATGTACGTCGTCATCGACGAAGCACACCGCGGAACCGCCGCTTCTCAGCGTGAAATCAACAAGGCCAATTCAATCATGCAGAAGTTTATCTTCGGCAGTGAGGAAGACGGTATGATTGCCATGCCGCTGATTATCGGTATGTCTGCAACGCCGCAGAGATTCGAGTCTCTGCTTGCAGGTGCCCCGAACACCGTACAGAAGGTGCAGGTATCTGTTTCCGAAGTGCGCGAATCCGGTCTGCTCAAAGACAGGATCATCATCCGTTTCCCGGATATGGCACTCGGCGCGGATATGACCATCCTTAAAAGTGCCGTAGAAAACTGGCAGGATAAATGTCGCCGCTGGGATGCATATTGCGCCCGTGAGAACGAGAAGCCCATAAATCCGATTCTTGTTATTCAGGTTGAGGACGGGACCGCCAGTGCCGCTACCGCAACGGATATCGACGTTTGCATTGATTTTATCGAAGAAGCCATCGGCAGAAAGCTTCTTCCCGGAGAAGTCGTACACACCTTTAACGATTACGGAACCCTTACTTTCGGCGAGACGGAGATCCGTCAGGTTGAAGCTTCCCGTATCGAAGAAGATGAAAATATCCGCGTGGTATTCTTCAAAATGAATCTTTCCACCGGCTGGGATTGCCCGAGAGCGGAAACGATGATGTCCTTCCGCAGTGCACAGGATTATACCTTTATAGCTCAGCTTCTCGGAAGAATGATCCGCACCCCGTTGGCACGTCATATCGATTCCGATGCAGAGTTGAACAACGTCAGCCTGTATCTGCCGTATTTTGATGAGGATACCGTCGGTGCTGTTATTGAAGCCCTGAAGGATAACGAAATGGCCGCCCCCGCTGACGTGGGCACAGACCGTCAGCTTGTTACTCTGACACGCGATCCGGCATTTGATGACGTCTTTGCCGCCATGCAGGATCTTGTTACGTACCGCATTGATTCGGGACGCAAACAGCAGCCTCTGAAATCTGTTATGCAGCTTTCCCGCGCATTGACAATGGACGGCATTGATCTTGAGGTGCAGCGCAGCACGCGCAAGGCAATCGTTGCCCGTATGACAAGCGAAGTTGAAGCATTGAAGGAAAGCGGACAGTTTGAAGTACAGGCTAAATCCATAACAGGCTTCTCCATGGGCGGCATCACCTTTGACTATGGGGACAACGCCTTTACGTATAACGAAGAGACCAAAGAACTCGTCGTTACAGAATTCGATATCCGCCGCCATTTTGAAAAAGCCGGAAAGATTCTCGGCGAAGGTCTCCATACGGAATACTGGATCAAGCATTCCGCGAGAGAACGCACGGATATCCACGTTGAAGTTATCGTTCTCGTAAACAATGCCGATGCCATGGCCCGGCTGAATGCTTTTGCGGAAGCCGAATTTACGAGGATTTATGAAGACAACAAGCGTGCAATCGCTCAGCTTCCGGAGGCAAGAAAACAGTTTTACTCGAAGCTGCTCTCCTCCTCGGCACAGCCTATTGCGCAGCCGTGGCAGTTACCGCCGTCCATTGATTTCTCTGTCGGTGATAACAGTGAAATCTTCGAAAAACACCTTTATATCAACGCAGACGGTCAGATGAAAACTTATCTGAATCCGTGGGAGAAGTGCGTCCTGCGTGAAGAAATGAATAACGGTGCTGTATGCTGGCTCAGAAATCTGGATCGCAAGCCGTGGTCCTTGAGCATTCCTTATGAATCAAATGGTGTCGCAACGCCTATGTTCCCAGACCTCGTAATAGTCCGCGCGGATGCGCACGGATATGTTTTCGATATTCTCGAACCGCACGATTCCAGCCGTAAGGATAACTATCCCAAAGCCGTCGGTCTTGCAAAATTTGCCGAAAAGCATTGGGACGTTTTCGGACGAATTGAACTGATCCGTGAAATGCGCGGTCCCGATGGTCAGATGCATTTCTATGGTCTGGATATGTCCAAAGCCGCTATTCGCAACCGTGTTCGTGCTATTAACAGTAATACTGAGCTTGACCACATTTTCGATGAGGATGCGGAGAGAAGGAGCTAACTTATGGATAAGAAAACCACCAAAAAGGTACCTTCGTCTCCGAAATTAAGACGGGGCATACTTGCTTATATTGATTTCCTCGGAACCAAAAACATCATCAACAGCTCTAATGAAGCAGATACAAAAATGCTTACGGATATTCTTGAAATATATAATCGTGCATTATCAGAGCTTGAGACAAAGCCAAACATATCTATGTTTAAGCTTCAAACCAAGATATTCTCGGATAACATTGTAATTTGTGCTGATATTTCAAATTTGTCCGATGATGCCGTAGTATACGCAAGCGGAAATCTATTGGCGTTTGTTGGATTTTTCCAAGCGATTGCTCTTGAAAAGGGTTATACAACAAGAGGTGGACTATCAATCGGTAGTTATTTTTTGAATGATGTCCTAATATGGGGTAATGCCCTCGTTCAAGCAGTTGTGATAGAAGAAGATAAAGCAATATATCCGCGTGTTGTCCTTTCTGAAGATTTGGTAACCGAGTTAAGTCGTATTGAAGCAATTACAGGAATCCAACTTTCTTCTGTTAAAAAAGATTCCCTTGATGGATTATCATTTGTAGATTATTCATGGTATTTTGCCGACAAAGAGGACTCTTTGAAATACATAATAACAACATTGTCTGAAAAGTTATGTGGCTCAACTGAACGAATCAAAGAGAAAATCCAGTGGCAACTAAACTATTTACAATCATAATTCATGACATGTTTTTACACCTTTGCGTACTTCCCGTACCGTCAGTACAATATAGTCAAACTACAACACGGAGGTTTGATTATGGAACTGACTTATACGAAACACGGCGACTACTACATTCCCGACCTTGACATACCGGCTCAAGAGAAAGTGTCGGTAAACCGGTACGGGCAGATGCACGGAAACTACCTGAAGAAGAATAACCGGACGGCGTACAACGAACTTCTTTTCTCAGGCAGATTGAACCAGTATCTGGCGGAGATTGGCGAGCAGGCAGAGAAAATGTTTTCGCTGCTGACAGAACAGTTCGCTGCGGCGGAGAATGTCACCGAGGAAATGAAGGCGGCGGATCAAATGGGCTGGGTACGCGCCATGAACTCCATCCGCAACCGTGCGGAGGAAGTTGTCCTCTCTGAGCTGGTATATTGCTGACAATCGCATAAAACACGAAGAGCGTCTGCTTTCATAACGAAGGCAGGCGCTTTTTTCTTTTGAGGTGGTGTCAATTGGCTCCACCACTCCGGCTGTTCATAATTTTTGTCTTTAATGTCCCATAAAACGGACTATAATTATGTTACAATTATTTTTGGAAAAGCAGGAACATTATCGGCAAGTATATCACGTTTATGAATAGAGGATGCGATAATCTGACTGCCGAAAAAATATTTTTGGAAAAATCTCAGATATTAGGAACATTATTGCAATTCTCGTCACGTTATTAAATAGAGGACACAATCCTCGGAAAGGAGATGAAAGAAAAATGCCGATTATGATGAAACGCAAGGACGGAACGATCACGCCGTTCCGCAACGCAGAATATCTGTCTGCCTACTACTTTATTCCGAAGAGAATTCTGGAGCAGTGCGGAAAGGAGCTGAACAGTATTCCGCGCAACCCACAGAAGCTGATCCGCGATTATAATGCTGTCGCCGTCGTGGAAAGCGATTTGTTCATTCAGCTTATGATGGATGCCTACGCATATATGGTTTGGCCGTATATGTGCCCTGGTGAGTATATGGAAGTGTATTCCGGTTACGATCCGGCGTGGATATTTGCCCACTCTCCCGCATACTGGGTTCAGGAAATGCTGGAAGAAAATGTGATACCTTCGTCGAGTCGATTGCTGCGGATGAACGGAGATATAGATTGGGTAACAGAGGAAGAAGCGAACGACATTCTGCTTTGGCTTGTTCCACAGACAATGGCTCACCATGAAATGAGTTCCGTAATCGCTATCGCAGAAGAATACCGCTGCTTCGAAGATTTTGATACCCGCGCCAGCAATCAGAAAAAGGATTTCTACCGCAAGTGGTATCACACGCAGACACAGCATCCGCAGATTTCTCTGGAAGGATTTCAGGCAGAATATGCGGAAGAACACGACGGTCAGGCCTGGGATATCGAAGATGAGTCAGCGAATTTCGAGAACGAATCCACGGTAAAGGTTCTTGCGGAGCAGTTCATGGAAACACTGTCCGAAAAGGACAAGCAGATCCTTCAGTTTCGATTGGAAGGCTACACAATGGAAGAAGTCGCGGAAAAGCTCGGTTACGCCAACCACAGCGGCGTACTGAAGCGGCTCCGGAAGATCGGCCAGGCATTTGAAAAATACGCCGACGTCGATTACGGCTTCGACGGAAAAAGAATCATTTAAGCATCTGTTGATGATAATTGACAGGTGCTTTTTTGATGCCCGGATTTCTCCGGGCTTTATTATTTGATAACTGCTCCCACAGATTCGGGAGCGAAAGGAGGTGAAAAACACATGGAACGTTTCTACAGCATAGGCGCACTTTCACAAAGTATGGAGAGACCGAAGAAAGGCAACAATGTCTCAAATGTTTTAGGCATTATCGAAGACGGTGCTCTGGAGTTTCAGGATCTTTGCGAGGAGTATATCGAAGAGTTTCCGGAGCTCTTGAAAGCAAACAAACCCCAACTGCGTCAGGTATTAAATGATTTGAGAGAATACCTGGACACCATTTATGAAGATTAGGAGGGGAAAAATCATGATGGTCAGAAAACAACCCACTCAAAGAAAGGAGATGATGAAGCATGGGAAAGATTCAACTGATCGATGCAGAGACCCTGTATTATAAGCCCCTTGAGCATCCGAAAATGCTCATTGACGGCGTCCTGTCAGACGGCCTTGCAATCATGGCCGGTGATTCAAAAATCGGCAAGAGTTGGATGGTGCTATGGATGTGCCTCCAGATCAGCAAAGGCGAACCCGTATGGGGACTGCCCACCAGAAAGACGGACGTTGTGTATCTCGCACTGGAGGACCGCGAATGGCGCGTTCAGCAGCGTATGCAGGACCTGACGGACACTCCGCCGGACAACCTGCATTTTGGTTTCTCCTGCGGTCAGCTCGGTGCCGAACTGGAAAGCCAGATCGAGGACGTATTGAAAGATTATCCCTCCACGGGGCTGCTCTTCATTGATACTCTTCAGATGGTAAGAGACAACGCGTCCGCAAAGGTCAACGCCTACGCGCAGGACTACAAGGATCTGTCCTCTCTTAAGAAGATCGCAGACAATCACGGTATCTGTATCTTCGTTGTACACCACACCCGCAAGGAACGGGACGGCGGCAATATCTTCAACGATATGACCGGCTCAACGGGAATTATGGGTGTAGCAGATACCGGCATGATCCTTCGTAAGGATGACCGGTTCGGAGACAATGCCACCCTCTGCATCACCGGGCGTGACGTGGAGGAGAAAAAACTGAAAATGCAGATGTGCGGCGTCAAATGGGAGATCACCGAGGAGCTCAGCGCCGATGATCTGCGAAAGGAACGGATCCCCGATTTTGTATTCAAGGTCGTGGATTTTCTTTTTGAGCACAGACAGTTTGAAGGTACCGTTACCGAACTGCTTGCTGCTGTCGGCAATACCGAA
>SFTJ01000013.1 GCA_004563195.1 bacterium | reverse complement strand
GGGATTTCATTATTTTCGCAAGATATTTAGAAAACAATAAAGAGGAAAAAAAGACATGGAAATAGTGAAAGTGAAGATAATAAACCGATCGAACAATGCTTTGCCGAGTTATAGCACCGAGGATAGCGCAGGAATGGACTTGCGTGCGTGGCTACAGGAGCCAATGGTACTTGAGCCGATGCAGCGTGCCCTTGTTCCGACGGGAATAAGCATAGAGTTGCCCCACGGCTATGAGTGCCAGTTGCGTCCGCGCAGTGGATTGGCGCTGAAGAAAGGCATTACACTGCTCAATACGCCCGGCACCATCGATGCCGACTATCGCGGCGAGGTGGGAGTGATATTGATAAACCTCTCGAATGAGCCGTTTGTGATAGAGAACGGAGAGCGCATCTGCCAGATGGTGGTAACCAACTACTCGAAGGTGGAATGGGAGGCAACCGATACGCTCGAGACCACCACCCGAGGCGAGGGCGGCTTTGGTCACACCGGAGTGAAGTGAAACAATCGAACAGGACAACAAAAATATTATTTCAAATTTTTTTTGATGAGGATAATTATTGACAGAAACAAGGTTGTGGCATTGTTGGCTGCTCTGAGCATAGTGTTTCCGCTTTTTGCGGATATTGATGTCTTGGAGCCACGGTCGTTTGCCTCATTTTTCCCCGAAGGGCGAGAGAAAGTGAGTGATAGCGACCATCGGAAGGCCGAATATCTCTTCCTTGAGGCAATGCGATGCATCGGAGAAGAGGATTTGGACCGCAGTTTCGACATTCTGCGCTATGCACGCACCATCGACCCAAGCAATACAGTAATATCGGACGAACTCGGAAAGAGCGTATTGGCATTGGCATATACAACCGACCGCGTCTATGTGGATTTGAGCGAACGCTTGCGAGCCGAATACTATCGAGAAGGCAAGGGAGGCTATATCGAAGCAATTGATTATGCCACTTTGGCGCAGATGGCACTGCCCGTCGACTCGGCATTGGCAATATATGAGCAAGTGAACGAGCGCTATCCCAACAATGTGAATGTGCTCTATCCGCTTGCCAATTTATATGATAAATTGGGCCGATTTGAGCAGTCGATTGAGACCTACAATAAACTTGAAGCACAAGAAGGGCGAAGTCTGGAATATACGGCAGGCAAGGCAGTGGCATATATGTCGCTCAACGACACCACCAAGTGCCTCGAAGAGTGCCGTTCGCTGCTTGCTACGGCGCCCGAGAATGTGACATATAACCTGTTTATGAGCGATATCTTCAAATTTTATCATAAGCCCGACAGCGTGGATGCCTATTTCGACCGCGCCGAGCGTTTAGAGCCCGATAACGGAAGAATATATCTGAAACGAGCCGACTACTATCACAGCATAGGCGACACGGTGAACTATGATAAGCAGATGTATAAGGCGCTCATCAACAAAGAGTTGGCCGTAGACGAAAAGCGCGAGGCGCTACTCGAATATTCGGTAGAGCTGGTGCATAGCCGCGACTCGTCGGACCGCGCCGTTAACCTCTTTAAGGTGCTTGTCGACGAGCATCCGCATGAATTTAGCATCCGCGAACTTTTTGCAGAGTATCTGTGGACAATGGAAGACTATAGCGGCGCAGCAGAGCAGTTGCAATATGCTCTCGACATAGAGCCTGCCAATCCTGAAAAGTGGCGCATGCTGGTGTATTGCTATGCCAATGAAGACCGTCTGAGTGAAGCGCAGGAAATGTGCATTAAGGCGCTGACCTACAACGAAAACGACGTTGAGTTGATGCGTCTGCTCGGCATACTCTATGCCCAGGACAAGAAATATGATAAAGCTCAAGAAATATACGACAAGACCTTGGCAGTAGCCGACAAAAACGATATGGATATGCTTGCCGGCTTGTATGAACTCAAGGGCGATGCATATTACCAATCGGGCGATACGGTGCGCGTGTTGGCAATGTATGAGAAAGCGCTCGAATATGCTCCCGACAGGGTGAGCACGCTCAATAATTATGCCTACAACTTGGCATGCATGGGCGGCGACCTGAATAAGGCAGAGCAGATGAGCTATCGCACCATAATGGCAGAACCCGAGAATCCAACATATCTCGACACCTACGCTTGGATATTGTTCTGCAAAGCCAATTATAAGGAGGCATTGCTCTATATGGAGAAAGTGATAGAAGCCGAGAAAAAACAAGCCGTAGAGCAAGGCGAAGAATTTAAATTGGATGCCACAATCAAGGAGCACTACGGCGACATACTCTTTATGAACGCTCGCCCCGATGAGGCATTGGAGCAGTGGAAGCAAGCCCTCGTAGATGACCCCGACAACAAATTGCTTCAGCGTAAAGTGGAGCACAAAACATATTTTTTCAAATAAGCAAACCCGCAAAAGATGAAAAGAACAGCAATAATAATGATAATGACGGCAATTCTTGCCATAGTGAGCACCGGCTGCGGAAGCCAAAAGCAGAATGTGGAACCCACCATTAGCGGCGGAACATATCAGGGCAGCAGCCAAAACCGATTGGCATCGATTGCTAAGTACGGCGATTGGCGCACTCTCGTGACAAGCGGCAAGGTGACATTGAATTCGGGTAAGAGCATGTCGTCGACAATGCAGCTCAAGATGGTGCGCGGCAAGTCGATATCGATATCGATGCGACCACTGTTAGGCATAGAAGTGGCAAAGATACACATCGAAGGCAATAAGATAGTGATAATCGACCGTCTGCACCGCGTTTATATCGAAGAAGATGCATCGTTGCTCACCAGCGGAGTGCCTGTGGATGTGACCACACTGCAAGACCTGCTGCTTGGGCGCGCTCACATATTGGGCAAGGGCACACTCAGCGCAAAGATGGGTGGAGATGTGAACATAAGCGAGAACAACGGCGTGACCACACTTGCTCCGAAGAACACCTATGAAGGATTTGGCTATGTGTATACCTTCGACGGCAACGATAATCTGGTGGCACTCGACGTATTTCCCGAAGGCCGTGCATCGATATATAACGTAGTGTACGGCAACAGCACCGGCACTGTGGCAGGCACCGTGGCAACAAGCATCAGCGCTTCGACCACCATAGCCAAAAGGGCACTTACCCTCGACCTCAACTTGAAGAACCTGCAGTGGAACAGCGATATCAACAACGACCTTGAGATACCGTCGGGCTACAGCAAGACCAATGCTTCGGCAATACTCAAGTCGCTGGGTTCGACCACCAAGTGAAGTTTGGGTAACGAGCAAATAACCCGTAAGTAAAGAAATCGACAGAAAACCAACAGATAGAGAGGACCGATATGAAACTACAGCGAGTGTTAGCCGTACTGCTAGTGGCACTGCTCAGCGCGATGGCGCCGAGTGGTGTGGAAGCACAGACTGTGAAGTCGATAAAGCAGCAAAAGGCAAAGACACAGCGCGAAATAAAGGAGACATCGCAGAAAATCGACAAGAATAAAGCCGATACCCGCCGACAACTCAATCAGCTCAACACCATCACAGCCGAGATAGGCGAGCAGCAGCGGTCGATTGACAACCTGATCAAGCAACTCGATGCAATAAACGCCGAGTTGAAGAGCGTGAACGACAGCATAGCCGCCAACGAAGCTAAGCTTCAAGAACTGCGCGACGAGTATGGCAAAGCCATAAGGAAGATACATTCCCGCAGTTCGTCGGTAGATAAGTTGCTGTTTGTGTTCCAATCGTCGTCGTTTCATCAAGCCCTGCGTCGCATGCGCTATCTGCGCGAATTTTCGGCATGGCAAAAGCGCCAATCGCAAGAGATAGGCGAGATGCAGAAACGACTTGAGGCAAGCCGAGCACACATCAACAGCCTCGCCACCGAAAAGAGCAATAATATCAAAGACCAAAATCTGGCAAAACTCACGCTGGAGCAGAAAAAGCGCCAGCAGAGCGATGTGGTGAACAAACTAAAGAAAGAAGGTGCTCAACTCAACCAGATACTTGCCGAGAAGAAAAAACAAGCCCAGGCACTCGATGCAACCCTCGACCGCTTGATAGAACAAGAACGCATAGCAGCCGAGAAGCGCCGTAAAGAGCAAGAAGAAAAGCGAAGAAGAGAGGAAGAGCAACGCAAGAAAGCCTCTCAAGGCAAATCGCAAGGCAGTGCCGAGAGCAAAGCCACAGATAGTAAGGCCGAAAAAACCGAAAGCAGTAAGCCCGCAACACCCAAAACCGCGCCCGAGAAACCCGATATGGCACTATCGGGCAGCTTTGAGAGCAATAAAGGCAAATTGCCCTATCCGGTAACCGGACGCTATAAGATAGTGAGCCACTTCGGGGTGAACAAGCATCCCGAACTGAAATATGTGACCACCGACAACGGCGGTATCGACATCGAGACACAGCCCGGAGCCGTGGCACGCGCCATCTACGAAGGCAAGGTGAGCGCAATATTCCGTCAGGACGGATTTAACAACGTGGTGATGGTGCGCCATGGCAGTTATCTCACCATATATGTTAACCTCTCGGAAATATATGTTCGCACCGGCGAAAAAGTGAAGATGAATCAGAATATAGGCAAGATTTACAGCGACAGCGAAGACGATAATCGCACAATCTTGCACTTCGAGATACGCAAAGAGAAAGTGAAACTCAATCCCGAAACCTGGATGCGCCGATGAAAGAAGAAGTGATAAGAATAGAACGCTACGAGCCATGCCACCGCAAGGAGTGGGATGAATTTGTGGAAACGGCAAAGAACAGTTCGTTTCTGCATCGTCGCGCCTATATGGATTATCACAGCGACCGATTTGCCGACTATTCGCTAATGGCATATCAAGGCGAGCGGTTGGTGGCATTGCTGCCAGCCAACCGAGAAGGCAATGTGCTATATTCGCATCGCGGACTCACCTACGGCGGCTGGATAATGCCTCTGCTACACTTCAATGTGGTGGTGATGCTGCAAGTGATGGATGCCGCCGTAAGTTATCTCAAAGCCGACGGCATAAGCGAGATGGAATATCGAGCCATGCCGCACATCTATCACAGATATCCTGCCGAGGAAGACCTATACGCACTCTTTCGACACGGTGCCGAACTCACGGTGAGCAATGTGTCGACCACCATCGACCTGCGATGCCCGCTGCACTTCAATACCGGCGCAAAATCGTCGGTGGCTTGTGCGCGAAAAAACGGAGTTATAGTGGGCGAGAGCGACCGATGGGCCGATTACTGGCAAATATTGAGCCAATTGCTCAAAGAACGCTACGACGCCACCCCCGTGCACAGCCTCGAAGAGATGCAGCTGCTGAAATCGCGCTTTCCCGAGCAGATACGCCTCTACGCCGCCGAGAAAGACGGCGAATTGCTGGGCGGCATAGTGATATACAGCATAGGCGGAGTGCTGCACTCGCAGTACACAGCCGCTACGCCACAAGGATGGCAATATCGCGTGATTCCAGCCATATATCAGCATATCATAGCCAACGCAGGCAAAGACAGCCGCTATCTCGACTTCGGAATATCGAACGAAGACCGCGGGCGCTATCTCAACGAAGGCCTTGTGCTGCAAAAATGCGGTATGGGCGGCAGAGCCATTGTGTATAATACCTACAAAATAACCCTCCGATGAAACCAACCCGTCATAACGGCATCACCCGCATGGTGGTAAAAGCCATGGGCATATTTGGCGGCGTGCAGATGGCCAATATAGTGTGCAGCGTGGTGCGCACCAAGCTCGTGTCGCTATGGTTAGGGCCCGCCGGAGTGGGACTTTTCGGGCTATGGAATTCGGCACTCGATATGATAAACACCGGCGCCAATCTGGGCATACGCACCAGCAGCGTGCGCGACATCACCACCCATGCCACTCAAGGCAATGCGAGCGCAGTGGCTCGGATAGTGCATGTGGTGCGCTCGTGGTCGCTGTGGCTCGGACTGATAGGCGCATTGCTCACTATAGCCATGGCACCCGTGCTAAGCCGCATCACCTTTGGCGACACCGAGCATATATGGGGCTTTGTGATGCTGTCGGCATCGGTGCTGATGCTATCGCTCACCGGAGGCGAGCATGCCGTGCTTCAAGGCACGCAGCGCCTTGGCAATCTGGCGCGGGCATCGGTGTATGGCTCGGTGGCAGGACTTGTGGTGTCGGTGCCCATGTTCTACTATTGGCGAATCGACAGCGTAGTGCCCTCGATAGTGGCATATTCGTTGGCAGGCATGGTGAGCGCCTATGTTTTGCGCAATCGCGAAGTGCCCGCCGTGACTATGCCCCGCAGCCAAGTGGTGGCAATGGGAAAAGGCTTCGTGAGTCTCGGCATATATATGACCATAGGCACATTTCTATCGATATTGGCATCGTATGTTATCAGCACCTACATCAATCTGGTGGGCGGCGAAGTGCAGTTGGGCTACTATCAGACGGGATATACACTTGTAAACCGATATGTAGGGCTCGTGTTCGGAGCAATGGCAGTGGAGTATTATCCGCGCCTGGCAAGTCAGGCACACAGCCGCAAGCGCAGCGGCATATTTGTGAGTCAAGAGATAAACATACTGCTGCTGGTGTTGGTGCCCATAGTGGCAGCGATGATGTGCCTGCGCAAACCCGTGGTGGCGCTGCTCTACAGCGAAGAATTTTTTGCAGCGCTCACATTTCTCACCTATATGCTTGTGGGGATGGTGTTCAGAGCCACATCGTGGGCAATGGCATTTGTGATATTAGCCCGCGGCGACGGCAAGGTGTATATGATAACCGAGAGCGCAAGCGTGGTGGTGGGTGCGGTGCTCAATATCTCATTCTACAATTATTGGGGACTTAGCGGCATGGGCATCTCGTTTGTGTTGTGGTATTTGATATATAATATTATAGTTGGGGTGGTGTATTTCGGGCGATATGGATTGACCTTGGATAAAAGCGTGGTGGTGCACACAGTGTATGCTATGGCGGTGGTAACGGCAGTGGCAGTGGCAATGGAGATGGATTTGTGGCTCATAGCCGTGGTAATGAGCGCCATATCACTAACGATAAGCGCCATAGGGCTGAAGCGAATATTGTGAAAGGAATACCGTCGCGCAACGTCGAGACGTTGATTGGCTGATAATCACCAGATTACCGCATCCGGATAACCGCAGCACGACCTGAAAGGTCTAATGCCCGAGCGGAGCGAGTGGCTCTTAGCCGGGGGTGTAGCAAAGCGTAACCCTCGGTATCGTTACATCCATCATTGTGCGAAGAACGCGAATATCACTTGCTTTGGCGGCTGTTTTCGCGTCTTTCAGACGCTTTTCTTTTGATGGCATATATTCCCGGGGGTTGCGCTAACGCTTAACCCCCGGCTAAGAGCACTCGGGCTTCGCCCTCGGCGTTCAACCTTTCAGGTTGGATACCATCGCGACTGCCGCGGTAATAAAAAAACAGAGATTATCACAAACATGGCACGGATAAACACAGCATTGTGTAAATCCGTGTTCTAAATAATTTGTGCAAATCTGTGTTTAAATAAGCACCGTTTTATGCAAATCCGTGTTAAAACGCCCACCGATGGGGGAAAGGCTGAATTTTTAACTAAATTTTATTGCGATTATAAAAAATACCATCTATCTTTACGAAAACGAACCTTAACATCGGAGCGCATGAACATTCGTCGTTACATAACTGCTAAAGCAACTAATTATTTAGCTGCATCAAATGGAGTAGGATCAGACGCCATAGTCAATTTTGACCCAAACTCAAATCCGAGAATAAAGGCAGTTAATCCAGAAACAGGAGTTGTATCGGCAGAGTATCGCCCCCAACAAATAGGTTTAAGCCATGAACTTATTCATGCAGAGCATTATATGGATGGCGATTATATTCCTTCAACATCCACGTCTAAATACACTTACAAAATTAATTCAGAAAATACAATTACGCAATCGCATAAAACTGAGGAATTAAGAACCGTTGGGTTGGTAGGTGTAAAGAAAGATGATATCACTGAAAATCAGATACGAGAAGAGCAAAATATTAATCTACGAGGCGCATATTGATTATGAAGAAAATGGGTATAGTTATTAGTATGCTAATATGCTTATATTCTTGCCATTCGCAAGACTCAAATAAGCAAATAAATACTAAAGAATATTCGAATATTGTAGAAATCTACATGTTTCCAACATCATGTGTTGATGATGTTCGTTATTCTATATATGTTAAAAATGATAGTCTAGTTTTTATTGACTATGAGCCAACGACTGGAACCGAACAATGTACGAATTATATTAAAAAATTATCGAACTATGAAAAAGAGAAAATTGATAGTTTGATATCATTAATCAGCAGTCCTATACGAAATATAAACGAAGTTGAAGACGCATGGGGTGCAAGAATGGTAATTAATGGGAAAAACATGTATGAAGAAACCGACTTCTCATTTGACGAAGAAACAAATGAAATGTTCGAGCTGATTAATTATATAATCAGTCTGTCTCCTAAAAGACCTGAGTTGTATGACTTTTCGTAGATGATGTATTTATGTACATTTTAAAAAATAACACATAGAATTTAAGATAGTCATTTTAAATAAGCAATACAAATCGCATTTTTATAAATTAACGTCTCTCAATATGCTAAGAACGGACTACATATTAAAACTAAAACTGATGCTTGCAATAGTGTCAGCGGTGTTGTGTGTTCGTTCTTCATTTGCACTTGGATATTCTTGCTTTGCAGATATTTCGAATGTTGATGCGCAGGTCAGTTTTGCCACCTATTACGACAACTACGATTTCCTTGGCAGCAACGGAGTGCCAACGGGGAGCGATGCTCGGGTGGCTTTTGGCGCTGAATCGGGCTATGGAAGCCGCCACGGAAATGCCAAGGGCATGCTGACAGGTTCGTTGACTGCAAAATACGATGGCGAATCGGTCAGCGATATGCTATATGCTGTAAATTACTATGATTACAATGGCAGAATAGTTGAAACGCACTCGAGTAAGCATAACAGCGAATATGAAACAGCTCGATATGCCTACAATTTGGCAGGCAAGGTGCTAAAACAGCACACCATTCGTTACAACTCATCATTAAGCGAATTGAGCAACGATGTTTACGCATACTCTTACGATGCCGGCGACCGAGTGCTCAGCGCTACATTGTCACACAATGGAGCTACACCGCAAGCCATCGAAAATTGCTCTTACGATGGTCTTGGCCGCATGAATCAGCGCATTTGCCCAGCCGATACGGTGAGCACACAATACAACATCCGCGGTTGGGTGACACGCATAACTGAAGGACGCCGTTTTGAGCAAGTATTGAGCTATGCCGCAGGGGAACAGTCGAGATTTAACGGCAATATCAGCCGAAATCTTTGGAAACATAGTGCAAGCGATAGCTATAGCTCGTATACCTATGCTTACGACAATGCCGACCGGCTTGTGGAGGCGGTTTATTCCGGCATTGGCGATTTTTCCACCGCTTATGCCTACGATGCCAACTGCAATATCACAGCCATAAGCCGTGGCGGAATGGAAACTGAAGTAAATGGCTCGAGAATTGATATTGATGACCTTGTGCTAAGATACAACGGCAATCAGTTGACCAGAGTTACCGACAGTGGCGAAGATTCGGGCGGATATGGAGTGATGGAGTTCATCGACCGCAGCAATGTGGCAAACGAATACGCATACGATGCCAATGGGAATATGACGCGAGATCTCAATAAGGGCATCTCGAATATCACCTACAATTTGCTAAACCTGCCGGGAGAAATTACATTCTCCGACGGAAGAAAGGTAAAATATATCTACACAGCCGACGGCGCAAAGGTAAGCACAACATATTTTGATGCGACAGGCAGCCAGACGCTGCAAGTGGACTATCTGGGCAACTATATCCTCCGCAACGGCGTCGTTGACCGCATTTTAATCCCATCGGGCTATATAAAGAACGACACCGTATATAGCTACGTAAAAGACTATCAAGGCAATGTGCGCAGCGTAGTTCGCCAAGACGGAGCAGTGGTAGAAAGCACCGATTACTATCCCTACGGCACTCCGTTCACCACTGCAAACTCGGCGCAGCCATATAAATATGGCACCAAAGAACTCGACCGTATGCACGGCCTCGACCTCTACGACAGCCAAGCAAGATGGTACGACTCCCTAATAGGTCGCACCTCCACAATGGACCCTAAAGCCGAGAAATACTATAGCCTAAGCCCCTACACCTGGTGTGCCGGAAATTCTGTGAGATTCATTGACCCGGATGGAATGTATTTATTAAATGAAGATGGCTCAAAAGTAGATTATTTGAATAATACACTATCAGAAAATGCAGATGATGGGGTGAAAATAATTGTATCTGCATTACAATTAACTGAACAGGGAAATAAAGTATTGAAAAGTATCGTTTCTGCAAAACATGGCATTCATTTAATCTTAAGCAACGAGGCAAATGATGAAAAATTTGGATATACACTCACTAAAACACAAAAGTCTAATTCCAATGAGAATGGTATTTATGATAAAACATTTGAAAAAGCGGCAATTGTGGTTATTCAAAACAATATTGAGAATAAAGCTAAAGATGATGTTAAATTTAACAAACATCAATTATCAAAACTGGAACTAATAAATATTATTGCGGTTCACGAAGGAGTACATGCAACAAATCCAACATATAATAGCCTCATAAACACAAACGAAGATGAAGATACAGAATATCTACCATTAAAATATGAAGATATTACATTGGGGGAAATAGTTTATAGACACAGTTTATTAAATTATTAATTTATTTTGATATGGCAAGATTTATTTCTCTTTGTATTTTTTCTATGGTTACAATAGTTGCGCTGACTAAAAGTTTCAACGATTCTATTCCAACAAGCGACAGTGTCGTGACGATTACCAGTAAAGAACTTGCATTAACTTTTAATAATTTGGTCCGATATTATGAGAGCAAAAATGCAATAAGTCCGTTTAGTATAGTTGATGATGAGTCAGCTCTACATGATTATATAATTGAAGATATGTTGGTGGAAAATAGCTATATCGAATTCTCAGATATTAATATGGATAGAGGAATCTATTCAGTAATGCATCGAGGATGTAGCACCCCCGACGTATATATTCTTATTTGCAATAAAAAGCGACTTGATGTGTTCAATATTTCTCGTTCCGATAAATCTCGTTTAGACGCATTGAACTGTATATACCGATTGGAGAGTCAGGACGAATTTGAGATAGAATATTGGCAGTTTAAAAAAATTGTATGCAAATTACTGATATATAACAAAGGGAGAGAAATGTATTATTCTCCAAGTCGAAAATTTGAAATTTTCAATTTGCACGAAAGGTAATGGAATTGATAATATTCATGGTAGCGCGAAATAGATATGAAGAAATGGTTTCGCTTCCTCCAGAAGCTTTTTGTGGACGTCAATTACCGAGGGTTACGCTAACGCTCACCCACGGCTACAAGCACTCGGCTTTCAGCCGAGCGCCTTGCTTCCTTCAGAAGCCGCTGCGGTTTATCTAAAGAACACCGATTTTCACAAAACGCTCCACAATCTCACACAGATTAACACCGCAGCATTGTGTAAATCAGCGTGCATATCATCAATTCTTGTGATAACTCTGTGTTTATTAAAACCGCTGCATCTGCTGAATAAATCAATCTGTTAGATCTGTGTGAGGTAAATAAAAGCACTTAATTGTATAAAATATGTGAAAAGATTTGCTTTTCGGTTTTAGTAGTATTAACTTTGCAATACTGTAGAAAATAAAGAGAAAAGCAACCGGATGGGGTCTCACACCTGTAATAGGGTGGAGATTCTTTCTTTTTTACTAATTTTAAAAAAACAATTTATCGATATGGCTATAAGCTATATGACCAAAGAAGGTTACAAGAAAAAAATGGAAGAAATCGCGTATCTGGAGAACGTGAAGCGCCCTGAGATATCGGCGGCGATAGCGGAGGCACGCGATAAGGGTGACCTCTCGGAGAACGCAGAGTATGATGCAGCCAAGGAGGCACAGGGAATGCTTGAAATGAAGATAGCCCAACTGAAGGATATCGTGGCAAACGCACGAATAATAGATGAGAGCAAGCTAAACACCGATGAAGTGGCTCTTTTGAGTACTGTGAAAATCAAGAACCTTAAGAATGGCATGGAATTGAAGTATACCATAGTATCGGAAAGCGAAGCTAATCTGAAAGAGATGAAGATAGCGGTTTCGACACCGATAGCTAAGGGTTTGATGGGCCACAAGGTGGGCGACGTGGTAGATGTAAAGGCTCCTGTGGGAGTTATGCAATTTGAGATTCTTGATATCACAATTGAATAATAGCATAGCGGAATAACGGAAAAAATATAAATAACTATGGCATCAATATTCAGTAGAATAGTGGCAGGCGAAATACCGTGCTACAAGGTGGCAGAGGACGCCAATAATTTTGCATTTCTGGATATCAACCCGGTGGCAAAGGGCCATGTGCTTGTAATACCCAAGCATGAGGTGGATTATCTGTTCGACTTGAGCGACGAGGAATATGCATCGTTAACATTGTTTGCCAAGCGTGTGGCAGCGGCGTTGAAGAAAGCCATACCATGCGTGAAAGTGGGAGAGGCAGTGCTCGGACTCGAAGTGCCGCATGCACACATACATCTAATCCCTATCAACAAGGAGAGCGATATGAATTTCTTTAAGGAGAAATTGCAATTGCCCGCTGAAGAGATGATGCAGATAGCCGAAAGCATTGCAGCTAACTTTCAATAAGCATTGATAATAATCAATTACGAAAAAAGCAACGAGGGTGCGTACTGATGAGAAGTATGCACCCTCGTTGGTATATAGAATAAGTTTTGGAAACAGCGGGCGTATCGGTGCCGAATTTGTTTTTGCACTTGATTTTGTCCGGTAAAGAGGCCCGGTTTTGTGACGGTGCCTGTGGATGTGGTTATATTCGGGCGAAGTCGAGAAGAGAGATGTAGGTGTGAATGGCTTCGCGGATTTCGATGGGGTGAATATACTCGTTGGCGGTATGGCTACGCGCCGAGTCGCCCGGGCCGATTTTCATCGATGGAAAATTCATCAAAGCTTGGTCGGAGAGCGTGGGCGATCCGAAGGGTTCTTTGCCCATAGTGATGAGACGCTGCACCAGCGGGTGAGAAGGGCTGATAGACGACGGGTTGAGGCGCGTGCTGCGCGGAGTGAACGAGCAATCGGGGGCGGCGGCGCGAATTATCTCGAGCGTCTCCTGATTGGAATAGGCATCGGTGGTGCGCACATCTACCACGAATCGGCATACGTCGGGTACCACATTGTGCTGAGTGCCGGCGTTGATGATGGTGGTGCTGATTTTTATGGGGCCCAAGAGCGCAGATTGCTTTTCGAACGATAGATTGCGGAGCGCCGAGATGGCGTCGATGGCCTTGTAGATGGCATTGATGCCCTCATTGCGGGCAGCGTGTCCCGAGCGACCTATTGCTTCGGCGTCGAGCACCATAAGGCCTTTTTCGGCAATGGCAGGCTGCATGCCGGTGGGTTCGCCCACTATAGCCACGTCGATTTTTGGCAAGATGGGCAATGCAGCTTCTATTCCACCTTTCCCGCTCACCTCCTCCTCGCACGAGGCAAGGAAAATGAGATTGTAGTGCTGCTCATGGCACGAAAGCCAGCGAAAAGCAGCGAGCAGCGACACCACCGAGGCGCCGGCATCGTTGCTCCCGAGGCCGTAGATGCGGTCGTCGACCTCAGTGGGTTCGAAGGGGTTGAAGGTCCAGCCTTCGGCAGGGCGCACGGTGTCGATGTGGCTGTTGAGGAGCAAAGTGGGTTTTTGAGAATCGAACCCCGGCGCTACGGCGTAGACATTGTTGGCCATACGCTTGGGGTTGAGCCCCCATTGGTTTATTTTGGTCTCCAGGAGTTGAGCCACAGCCGCTTCGTCGCGACTCACCGAGGGCACTGCTATCATATCGCAGAGCAGTTGCACGGCATCGTAGTATATTTCGTCGATATCCATCATTGCGTTGTATCTATTTTAGTGGGAGTAGAGTGCAAATCGCGCGGGGAAGCAGAGTGGGGGCTACTCTTTGGGTGTATCCACTTCGCGCGGAAGCACGAGGTTGAGAATAACAGCCAAGATGAAGACCACAGCCACACAGTTCTCGGCGAACACGGTTTGCACAATCTGCGGGAAAATATTGAACATGCCCGTGCACTGAGTGAAGCCGAGGCCAACGCTTAGCGAGAGGGCAGCGATAATCATATTTCGTTGAGAGAAACCCGTTTTAGCCATCATGCCAAAGCCAGCAAACAAAATGCTGCCAAACATCATAATGGTGCAGCCGCCGAGCACGGGTTGAGGAATGGTGGTGAGCACGGTGCCTATGGCAGGGAAAAGGCCGCCGAGAATCATAATGGCAGCACCGGTGGCAATGACGAATCGGTTCACTACTTTAGATATTGCGGCAAGGCCCACATTTTGCGAGAACGAAGTGATGGGCGTGCAGCCGAAAATGCCGGCTATGGTGCTTACAAAGCCATCGCAAGCCACCGAAGCGCCCATTTCTTTGGTTGTGACATCGCGGCCGAGTGCGCCCGAGCAGAGCGCCGATGTGTCGCCAATGGTCTCAGTGGCCGAAACGAGGAACACACACACTATGGCGAGGATGGCATCGAGGTGAAATTCGGGAGTGAAAGGCATTATTGTAGGCAAAGCCACCACACCCACGCCCTTGAGAGCAGAGAAATCGACCATACCCATGCACACAGCGAGCACATAACCCACAGCGAGGCCCACGAGGACCGACAAAGAGCGGAGGAATCCGCGGGCTAACACCTGCGTGAGCAAGCAAGTGAGCAGAGTGACGGTGCCCACAATCCAATTATCGGCGCTGCCGAACGACGGCGAACCCACACCACCGGCAAAACTATTGGCGCCGATGGGCAGCAGCGAAAAACCGATGGCAGTAACCACGGTAGCCGCCACGATGGGCGAGATGAGACGAGTCCAAAGGCGCGGCACCAATCCCAAGCAGCCTTCGACCAGACCACCCACTATCACAGCACCCATAAGCGTGCCCATGCCCTGCGACGAAGCTATGACGATGGCGAGCGACAGGAAAGTGAAGCTGATGCCCATCACAATAGGCAATCGCGAACCGATGCGCCACACAGGATAGAGCTGCACCAAAGTGCCAATGCCGGCAATAATCATACAGTTCTGAATGAGCGCCGCACTGAGTTCGGGCGATACGCCCGCCACATTGGCAAGTATGATGATGGGAGTGATGTTGGCAACAAACATAGCCAAAACATGTTGTAAACCAAAAGGTACGGCTTGAATCAAAGGCACACGACCGTGCAGTGAGTAGATAGATGCCATAGAAAAATACGGTTTTTATGATTGAGATGAGAATATGGTTAACACAGAGTGATGATGATAGCGAGGGGTTACTCCGACTTCAAGTTGGTGTGAGAGAGCTGTTTGGCGGGTTGTGGGCGGAATTTGATGGTTTGCGTAGCCCAATCCATGCTTTCGATAATAGCCAGCGACTCCACTCTGTAGCCCTCGTTGCGAAGCATAGTGCCGCCTTTCTGCTGCCCCTTCTCTATGGCGATGCCGATACCCGCAATTTCGCCGCCGGCTTGCTTCACCAAGTGGATTAGAGCGTGAGCAGCTTCGCCATCGGCGAGGAAATCGTCAACGATGAGCACCTTGTCGGTGGCATGCAGATAGGGTTTGGAGATAAACACATTGTTCATCTTCTTGTGCGTGAACGAATAGGCGTGCGAAATATACTTGTCGTCGGTGCTATTGGCAGTTTCGCTCTTTTTGGCAAACACCACGGGGACATCGTAGAGGTCGCCCAGCAGCGTGGCGATAGCGATTCCGCTGGCTTCGATGGTGAGAATTTTGTTCACAGCCACGCCGTGAAAGCGGCGTTTGAACTCATAAGCCATTTGACGCATAACATCGATGTCGATTTGGTGGTTGAGAAAGCTGTCAACCTTGAGTATGTTACCTTCTTTGATAACTCCACTTGTGAGGATTTTTTCTTCCAGGAAATTCATAATGTGCCGGGGTGTTGAAGTTTCGAAATATCAATCTTAATAAGTTGCAAAAGTAAAAATAAAAAGTCGAAAAAGCATAATGGGCAGAGCATTTTTTTGAATGTACGCAAGAGATTGCCCGGCGTGAGGAGCGATGTATGCCTATGCTCTGAGTGGTGAGTGGATATTGCAATGATTTTTACCTTTTTCATTCGGAGCAGATGAGCAATGAGCCGATAAAGAAACCACGGGCGGGATAGGTGTGAAAATGCATGTGACGGCTAAAAATCAGCCTCTTAGGCCGGTGCCGTGGTAGGCGGGGTGGTAGTAGTTAAAAAATGTAATATTTTGGAATAGAAAAAGAAACAATGTTAATGCGATTGTTTATTATAAGAGTGAAATTTGTGGTGGGGAGGTTAAAAGATTACCTTTGTAGTGCACATAATGAAACAGTAAATAACTATGGCAAACCAATTGGTAGAAATAGTGTCGCGCAATGCAGCAAAGTATGGCGACCGAGAAGCAATCAGATATCAGGATTATACGAGCCACGAGTGGGTAAGCATGTCGTGGAACAACTTCAAGCGACAAGTAGACAGAATGGCACTATCGCTTGAGATGCTCGGAGTGGGCGAGACCGACAAGATAGCACTGTTCTCTCAGAATTGTGCGGGATTGGTGGTATCGCACTTCGCAGCGTTTACCAATAGAGCAGTGACAGTGCCCATCTATGCCACCAGCAGCCGCGAGGAAGTGGTGTTTATCACCGAAGACGCCGGAGCCAAGTTGCTCTTTGTGGGCGACCAACGCCAATATGAAGTGGCAATAAGAGTGGTAGAGACAGTGAAAAGCATAAAGCATATCATCTTGTTCGACCCCAACATAAAGTTGGTGAAGGGCGATAAGACATCGATGTACTGGGACGATATGTTGGCACTATCGGAGGCAGCAAGCGATGAGAATTGCGCCAATGTGATACGCCGTCGAGAAGAGGCAGAGCCGAGCGACTTGGCATTCCTCATCTACACCTCAGGCACCACCGGTCGCCCCAAGGGAGTGATGATATGCCACGAAAACTTCGATGAGCAGCTCAAGATACATATGAAGCGCTTGCCGTTCCTCAACGATGAAGATGTTTCGCTCTCGTTCTTGCCGTTGTCGCACGTGTTTGAGTTGGCATGGTCGTTTGTATGCTTGAGCATAGGTATGCATGTGGTGCTCAACTACAATCCTAAGGAAATACAAGACACACTGAAGGTGGTACACCCCACATGTATGTGTTCGGTGCCCCGCTTCTGGGAGAAAGTGTATGCCGCAGTGATGGAAAAGATGCGCAAGAGCCCGAAGGTGATGAAGATGCTCATGAAAGAAGCCATCACAGTGGGCATACGCCGCAATGTGACCTACATAGGCAACGGTTTGCCCGTGCCCAAGGTGCTTGAGATGCGCTATAAGACCTTGGATAAGATGGTGCTGAGCAAGGTGCGTGAAGCCATAGGCATCGACAAGCGCACTATTTATCCCACAGCAGGTGCAGCGCTGAGCGACAATATTACAGCCTTTTTGCGCGGCATAGATTTGCCTATCTATATAGGTTACGGATTGACCGAAACCACCGCTTCGGTGTCGTTCTTTAAGGAGCCCGGCTACCGCATTGGCACAATAGGCACACCGCTCGAGACCCTCGATGTGAAAATAGGCGAAAACAACGAAATATTGGTGAAAGGACCGTCAATAATGAAGGGCTATTACAATCGTCCCGAAGAGACCGCAGCAGCATTTACCGAGGACGGTTATTTCCGCACCGGCGATGCCGGTCGCATTACCGACCGCGGCGAACTGGTGCTAACCGAACGCCTCAAGGACTTGTTTAAGACCTCGAACGGCAAGTATATAGCGCCACAAGCACTCGAATCGCTGCTTGGCGAAGACCAACTGATAGAGCAAGTGGCAGTGATAGGCGAGCAACGCAAGTTTGTGACTGCGCTGATAGTGCCTGCCTACGATGCAGTGCGAGCCTATGCCGATAAGAACAAGATAGGTTACAACGATATGGAAGATTTGCTCAAGAATGAGAAAATCATCGAAATGTTTATGGAGAACATCAATGTTCTTCAGACAGATTTTGCTCCATATCACCAGATAAAGCGCATCACACTGCTTGCCAAGCCATTCTCGATGGAAACAGGCGAGTTGACCAATACGCTCAAGGTGCGCCGTAATGTAGTGGCAAAGAATTTTAAAGAAGAGATAGATGCGATGTATGCATATTAAGCAATCTTTAAGTAATAGAACATAACGTGCTCCGGCGCCCACTCGAAGAGAGACGGCGCCGGAATTTTTATATTTTAGCCTCGTAATGATGTTTTTGGGGGGACGAGGAGTAGCAACATCACTATTGTCGAGTGTGATGATGCAAAATATTAAAATGCCATTTTATACTTTTTGGGTGAAATATAAAATGGCATTTTAATAATTGATGCAATTTCGCTTGAAAAAAGGGTGGGGTAAATGATGAACCCTGCAAATGTAAAAGAATCGAAGTGCATAAAAATGTGTGAAAAAGTTTGCTTATTAAAATGTCATTTTATACTTTTGTGGTGAAATATAAAATGGCATTTTAATAATATATGATTAGCAAAGATCTACTCAAACAAATACTCCTCGATAATCGTCGAGAAATAGAAAGGTATAATATTGTTCATAGAGACATTGTTGCGGAGGGGTTCAACTGTTATGTTTTCGTTGGCGTACGCAGGGCAGGCAAGTCGTATGTTCTCTACGAAAAGATGCAGCAATTACTGCGTGAGGGGCATGGCTGGGAAGAAATGCTCTATTTGAGCTTTGAGGACGAGCGACTGGTGGGCTTTGCCTCCGAAGATTTTAATGCTATATTGGAATGTCACATAGAGATGACCGGCAACGATAATCCGATGCTGTTTTTTGATGAGATTCACAATATAGATGGATGGGAAAAGTTTGCCAGGCGTATGGCAGACAGCAAAAAAACAGTATGGATAACCGGTTCTAATGCAAAGATGCTCTCCAAGGAGATAATGACTACCCTCGGTGGGCGTTATATACCAATAGAGGTTTATCCTTTTAGTTTCAGGGAGTACTTGCGTTCACGGGGTATACCATACGATGAACCGACCCTGATGAGCACCACAGGGAAGTCGTTGTTCATGCGAGAATATGCAGAATACATTAACTGGGGAGGATTGCCGGAAAGCGTAAATCTAAATGTAAAGAGAAGCTACCTTAGTTCGGTGTATCAGAAAATATACCTTGGCGATATTTGTGCAAGAAATAATATAAGTAATCCAAACCTCTTGCGCTTGATGATAAAGAAGATGGCAGAGAGTGTGAAACAGCCATTGTCGTATTCGAGGGTCACGAAAATACTATCGAGTGTAGGGGGGAAGATTACCATACCTACTACGAGTAGCTATATTGAATATTGCGAGGATGCGTGGCTCTTGCTGCGACTGCATAACATCAACGCAGCTTTTGCAGAGCGAGAAACTAACAGTAAGTATTATTTCATAGACAATGGCTTGTTGAGTCTTCTTCTGACTGACCCAACAACGACATTGTTGGAGAACATTGTGGCTGTGTCGCTTTTTCGCAAATATGGAAATAGCAATGACGGCGAGCGCGTGTTCTTCTATAAACAGAATGTAGAGGTTGACTTCTATATCCCTGATGATGAACTTGCTATACAAGTTTCTTACTCAATTGAGGAATCGGACATGACAGAGAAGCGAGAGGTAGAAGCCCTAAAGAAGTTGCCAAAAGCCCTATCGTGCAAACGAAGATTAATAATCACATACGACGAAGAAAAGACCATTGAAGATGAATATGGAGTGATTGAGGTTATACCATGTTGGAAATGGTTGATTAGCCGGTAAATATCATTGCATTTTGGAAAATGGCAATATGTGTAGATTTACGGTGCGATGAAAATGACAATGAGCAGATGGTGCACCTCACTTGAAAGAGGGTGGGGAATGATGAATTTTGAGCTGTGAATTGAGCAGAATTGTTATAAATCGTAATGAGAATGATGATAAATGTGTTCAATTTTGTTGTATTCAAAGTGAAAAAGTAATAACTTTGCACGCTGAAAATCAATAAAAACGAAAAAAGAGAATGAAGATTGCAATTGTAGGCGCCAGTGGCGCAGTGGGACAGGAATTCCTACGTGTGCTCGATGAGCAGAATTTTCCGTTCGACGACATGGTGTTGTTCGGATCGAAGCGCAGTGCGGGACGCGCATACACCTTCCGCGGCAAGGAATACATTGTGAAAGAGCTTCAGCACAACGATGACTTTAAGGATGTGGACATAGCCTTTGCATCGGCAGGAGCAGGCACCTCGAAAGAGTATGCCGAAACCATCACAAAGTATGGTGCGATAATGATTGACAATAGCAGCGCATTCCGAATGGATGAGGATGTGCCCTTGGTGGTGCCCGAAGTTAATGGTGATGACGCATTCAGCACACCGCGCAACATCATAGCCAATCCCAACTGCACAACCATACAAATGGTGGTGGCATTGAAGCCGCTAAACGATATATCGAAGATAAAGCGCGTGCATGTGGCAACCTATCAGGCAGCAAGTGGAGCCGGAGCAGTGGCTATGCAAGAGCTGATAAACCAATATGCCGAGATAGCAGCCGGTAAGGAGCCTACTGTGGAGAAATTTGCTTATCAGTTGGCATACAATGTGATACCACACATCGACGTTTTCCAACCAAACGATTACACCAAGGAGGAAATGAAGATGTTTAACGAGACTCGCAAGATTATGCACGAGCCGGAGATATGCGTGAGTGCGATGTGCGTGCGTGTACCGGTGATGCGAGCACATAGCGAGGCCATCTGGATAGAGACCGAGCGCAAGATTACGCCTGCTGAGGCTCGTGAGGCATTTGCTAATGCCGAAGGAGTGGTGGTAGTGGACAATCCCGCCGAGAAGGAATATCCTATGCCATTGTTTGTGGCAGATAAAGACCCTGTGTATGTGGGCCGTATCCGCGAAGACTTGGCAAACGAGAATGGCTTGTCGTTCTGGTTGGTTGGCGACCAAATAAAGAAAGGCGCCGCCCTCAATGCTGTGCAGATAGCTCAGTATATGCTTAAACACGGCTGGACTCCGAAGAAGTAAGTTATAACAATCAAAAATTGAAATAAATAATAAGAGCATTATCGCGCGAAACGATAGTGCTCTTTTTATGTCTGCTTTTTGAGTGCCCCGGCAAGCTGATATGATTAGGTGATGATGCAAAAAAAGGTGGAAAATACTTGCAAAAAGTTGTATAAATTGGTGTAAGATGCTGAAGGAAAGTTGTCTAAGCTTGTTGTGAATCGGGGCGAGGAAATCTGCCATTATAGTTAAGGCATCACCGGGTGGGGTGATGCCTTTGTGTGGGTTATATAGAATAATAAATATATTTCTTGTTACACCAAGTGGGTACCTTTTGAGAGGTCGGAGAGGTTTGATGCTTTGGTGATGATGACGCTTTGCACGCCGGCGGAGAGGGTGGCGAAAGAGTTGTCGAGTTTCGGGAGCATGCCGCCTGCCACAATGCCTTGCTGCTTGAGTTCGGCATACATGTTGCGGTCGATGACCGGAATCACGCTGCTGTCGTCGTTTTCATCGCGAAGCACGCCTTCTTTTTCGAAGCAGAATACCAAAGTTACGTCGAAGAGCGAGGCGAGAGCTTTGGCTGTTTCGCCCGCCATAGTGTCGGCGTTGGTGTTGAGGATGTTGCCCTTACCGTTGTGGGTTAGTGGAGCTATCACGGGCACCACGCCTTGCGAAATCAGAGCCTTGAGGGCTTCAGCGTTGACCTGCTTTACATCGCCCACCCAGCCGTAGTCGATGGTTTTTACCGGGCGTTTGTCGCTTAGAATTATGTTCATATCGGCGCCGGTGATGCCGAGAGCGTTGATGCCACATGCTTGCAAGCCGGCAACAATGTTTTTGTTGACCAATCCGCCGTAAACCATAGTCACCACTTCGAGCATGGCATCGTCGGTGATGCGTCGACCGTCGACCATCTTAGTGGCAATGCCGAGTCGTTCGGCGAGACGAGTAGCCGAACGGCCGCCACCGTGCACGAGGAGCTTATTGCCCTCGATGGCGGCAAAATCGCGGAGCAATTGTGCAAGAGAGTCGGGCTCTTCGCATATTTTTCCGCCCACTTTCACTATAGTGAGTTTGTTCATAATGTGCTAAATAAATAGAAGTTTTATCGTGTAATGCAGACTAAAACAGAAGAGATTAGCTCTCAGCGCCGGCAAATTCCATAAGGTAAGCCTTGATGAAAGCATCGAGGTCGCCGTCCATCACGCCGTTAACGTCGCTGGTCTGATGGTTGGTGCGATGGTCCTTCACGCGGCGGTCGTCGAATACATAGCTTCGAATTTGCGAGCCCCATTCTATTTTTAGTTTGCTGTCCTCGATTTTGCGTTGCTCGGCGCGGCGATGTTGGAGTTCCTTCTCGTAGAGAATCGACTTGAGGTTTCGGAGGGCATTTTCGCGGTTCTTTGGTTGGTCGCGCGTCTCGGTGTTTTCAACGAGGATTTCCTCTTCTTCGCCGGTGTAGGGGTCCTTATATTGGTAGCGCACACGCACGCCCGATTCCACCTTGTTGACGTTCTGACCGCCGGCACCACCGCTTCGGAAAGTATCCCAAGAAATTTTCGATTGGTCGAGTTTTATTTCGATAGTGTCGTCGATAAGCGGAGTTACGAACACCGATGCGAAAGAAGTCATGCGCTTGCCTTGAGCATTGTAAGGCGAGACGCGCACCAAGCGATGCACGCCGTTTTCGCTTTTGAGGTATCCGTAGGCGAAGTCGCCGGTGATGTCGATTGTTACCGACTTGATGCCCGCTTCGTCGCCCTCAATGAGGTGAGCGATGGCAGTTTTGTAGCCATGACGTTCAGCCCAGCGGAGATACATACGCATAAGCATCGAAGCCCAGTCCTGAGCCTCAGTGCCACCGGCGCCGGCATTGATTTTGAGCACCACGTCCATCTTATCCTCTTCCTGGCGAAGCATATTTCGGAGCTCGAGTTTTTCCACCTTGTCGATGCTGTTGAGGTAAAGGTTGTCGAGTTCGTCCTCAGAGATAAGTTCCTCCTTCACGAAGTCGAAACCGAGCACCACCTCGTCGACGAGTTTTTCCACTTCATCGTATCCTTCAATCCAGAATTTTATCGATTTCACCTTGCGCATTTGAGCTTCAGCGGCTTTCTGGTCGTTCCAGAAATCGGGCACATGAGTGCGGAGTTCTTCTTCTTCCACCTCGATGCGTTTGCCATCGATGTCGAGATAGCGCTTAAGCGCAGCGCAGCGGTCTTGTAGAGCTTTTAGTTGTTCTTGAGTAATCACGCTAAATAAGTGTTGATAGTGAGTATTTTGCCAAAAAAAGAAGGCAAGAAAGCCCCTTGGCGTATTTCGAGTGCAAAATTACTAAATTTCTCTTGAATAGCCGATAAAGGCGATAAAAAAGATGCAGCCACCAGTTGGATGTCGGTTTCTGGAGGATGAATGAATCTGTTAATTTGGTAGATATGTATGAGATTTGTACTGGCGGTGTGGTGGCGGATATGTGTATAAAGCGAGTGATTATCTTCGAAGCTGATCTGGCGGGTGAGGACACCATTTTAGATAAACCGCAGCGGCCAGAACGGTGCTGCGGTCGAATATCTATGTTTGTGTAGCATATTAGGGTGAGGTTGCCTATGAATTAGAAAGAATTTAGGCGAAAGCTGCCTATGAATTAGAAAGAATTTAGGCAAAAGTTGCCTATGAATTAGAAAAATGTTGTATATTAGCGCTGTCAAAATATGGTTATAATGATATGTTTACAAGGGATTTAATACAGCAATTAAAGCAATGGCGAGATAACCCGCGGCGTAAGCCTCTTGTGCTGCGCGGGGCAAGGCAGGTGGGCAAGACAACTTTGGTTAAGGAATTCGGCAAGGAATTTGACTCCTTTATAGCACTGAACCTTGAAAGAGATGATGCAGAGTTGTTTCGGCGTTATAATAACGTAAATGACATCTGGCAATTTCTATGCTTTAAGAATCATATTGTGCAGGACAAGAGCAAGCGAGTGCTTTTGTTTATCGATGAGATACAAGAAGAACCCAATGCAGTGGCAATGTTGCGATATTTCTATGAAGATTTGCCATGGGTGTATGTTATTGCAGCCGGGAGCCGTCTGCAAAGTTTGATGAAGCAGCAAGTTTCTTTCCCTGTTGGGCGGGTGGAATATCTGACCTTGCGGCCGTGTTCGTTTGTGGAATATATTAATGCCAAAGAGGGTGAACAGTGGGCGGATATGCTTCGCAATGTAGCTGTGCCGGAATATATGCATGAGGAGATGATTTCCGCATTCAATACATATGCCCTTGTGGGAGGTATGCCTGAGGCTGTTGACGAATATCTTGAGCACCATGATTTAGAAAGGCTTTCGCCGATATATAGCTCGTTGATAAGAGGTTATAACGAAGATGCCGAGAAATTCGCTAAGAATCCAGAGCAAGTGAGAATATTGCGGCATATATTGGGTGCTGCATGGCTATCGGCAGCCGAAACTATAACATTTGCTGGATTTGGTAACAGTGGCTTTACATCTACGCAGATTCATAACGGTATGGACTTGCTGGAAAGGGCCTATTTGTTGTCGCTTGATTATCCAATAACAACAACTTCTGCTCCTGCGTTGCCGGCGACCAGGCGTTCGCCCAAATTGATAATGGTTGACACGGGGTTGACCAATTTTATGGCGGGAATACAGCTTGAATACCTTCAGAACAAGAATCTGCTTGATACTTGGAGGGGAAGGTCAGCGGAGCATATTGTGGCGCAGGAATTGAGGGTGGTACTTGACAGACATTACCGCGAACATCAGTATTTTTGGATAAGGGACAAAAAGGGTTCGTCGGCAGAGTTGGATTTTGTTTGGCAGGAAGGAACGGACATCATACCTATTGAAGTTAAGAGCGGGACAAACGCTCATCTCCGTTCGTTGCACACGTTTGTCAATAGCAGCGACCGTAGTGTTGTGGCTATAAGAATTTGGAACGGTAGTTTGGCAGTTCAGGATATTGAGACCCCTATGCCCGAAAAAAGGGCTTTTCGTTTGATAAATGTGCCATTTTATTACGCCGGTCAGCTTGACAAAGTTATAGCAAAATACGGTTCGATATAAATAACTCAGGCACATCGGGTGGGGCTTTTGCCTTGCTGATGTGCCTGAATTTTGGGTTGGAGTGTTTATGCTAATATGCTCTAAATATGACTATTTAGCCTTTTTGAGCATATATTTTACAAAAGGAGTGAGATGCTTGTTGGCGAGGCGGGCGTTGTAGTCCTGTTTGCCAATTCCTTCAGCCATACCTTCGAGAGCAACAACGTTGAATTCGGCGCCATAGGTTAGCGACTTGGCTTCGGCGGCAGCTTGAGCGTAGGCTTGAGCCTTGGCATTGCCGGCAGGCATGGCTGCAACATCGATAAGCGCGTTGAGCACCGATGCAGTTTGACGCAATTTGAGCAGCCAAGGACGTATGTCGGCATGGAAGAGCACCTTAGCGGTGTCGGCTTCGATGCTGAGAGTGTTCACCTTGTTGCAATCGTCGATTATTGCAGCGAGTTCGGCTTTTAATGCCGATGCATTGCCGGTGGTCTTGTAGTCATCGATGAGTTTTGCCATGCTTTCGGGGTCGTTGATACGCAGATAAGGCAAGATGTGAGCCAATGGTTGAGCATATTGCTTGCCAACGGCAGCTGCGAGGGCAGCATTCCAGCTCGTTTTATTGTCGAACGAAGCGTTGTTCCAAGCATAGTCGGCGGCGCTGAAGAGCGGAATTTTGGCTATTTCGCCCTGCTGCATAGGGTTGCAGAGCAGCGAAGCGCAACCTTCGAGATTTTCGGGCAAGCGAGCATCATCGTCGATGGCAGGCATGTCGATGAAGTTGGAGTACATATCCACGGGGAAAGTGTAGGCATCGGCATTGTCGTTGCAAGGGTAGTTCCACCACCAAGCCACAGGGCGGCCGAGGTCTTCTTCCACTATTTTGAGGTCAGTGTTGTTAGGCACCGACCACACAGCCTTGCCGGTGATGTAGATTTGCGTCTTGGCAGGAGTGTTAGAGAGAGCCGAGAAGAAATTCTTGCGACCTTCAGCCTTAGTCCAACCATAGGCATAGAGTTGAGGCACGAAGTGTAGCGGCTTCACGGTGTCGGCAGGCACAGCGCCCGAGAAGTTCCACTTTTTGTCGATAGCGTTTTGCAATACGGTTAGGCGCTTGGCATTGAGTTTGAGAGTAGGTTCGTCGTAAGGCACGCCCACATCATCGACGAAAACGCCGAACTGGCGCACGCCGAGGCCGTGCATGGCTTCGAATTTCTCCATAATGCGGTCGATAACAGCATCATCGTTGCCGGTGAATGCCACGCCCGGGTGGATAGCCCAGATGAAATTGACCTTAGTGGCAACCGAAACCTCGCACATCTGCTTGATGTCGGCAGCGGTGAAGCAACCCATCGACTTCTGCTCGGCAGTGAGTTTTTCGGGATAAGGTTTACCCCAATAGCCCGAGTGATAAGGGTCGCTCTTGGCACCGTACATATAAGAATTCATCTTGTAGCGCATCATAAATCGCAGCAAGTCCTCGGTAACGGCAGTAGAGTAAGGCACGCCATAGTAGCCCTCAACCACGCCGCGATCCTTGATGTCGGCATAGTCGTAGATAGTGACGCAAGCCATGTTGCTTGAGCCGCCGTCGAGCATCTGCTCAAGGCTGGCGAGTGCGAAGAACACAGCATCGGTGTTTTCGCCCAAGATAAGCAGTTGGGCATTGCCGTTCTTCTGCGCAGTAAGCGAGATGATATGGCGGTCGAACTTGCCATTGGCGAAGATGTCGCGCTTCAACTTGAGTTTTTTAGCCAAGCGGTCGGCATCGCCCTTCGAACCATTTACGCCAAGATAGATGTTGGCATTGGTTTTCGACGGTTTGGCGGCAAATTCAGCCACAATGCCGTGCTGCTTTAGCACATCGCAAAGGCGGTTTTTGGTAGGTTGGTCGATGCCCGATTCGGCAATCACGGTAGTCGTAGCCGAGAGCGAGCAAGCCGCTTTGCCCGCTATTTGGGCGTGCGGGATAGGGTAGATGGTGTAAGCATCGGCAGCAGCAAGAGAAAAAGCACATGCCGCTGCAACCATCAACATAATTTTTCGTAAAGTTCTTAAAATCATAGTTTTAAAGAGTTGTTTATGGTTGTGTTATTAAGAAAACATAATGTTTGACGATTCATTCATAAAAATACTATTGGCGTTCACCAAGCCGAGCCCATCAGCCCAAGCATCTACAAAGGTATTACATTTTCGCCAAATAGCATAATTTGCAGTCGCTAAAGTTTTGCACCCCGCCGCAGCGCGCTAAAATAGAGCGCTTTTTGGGCAATAGATTAAGTAAAACGAAATAAAATGGTTATATTTGCAATTATTGCAAACTTAACATTGTGAATCCATAAAAACCTATTGATTATTGCAAATATGAGTAGCCTAAAAGAAAATACCACACTGCAGGGTGGGAAGTATAAAATAATTAGCGAGCTTGGCCAGGGAGGTTTTGGAATTACCTACTTGGCGGAGCAGACTATGCTCGACAGGAAAGTAGCCGTAAAAGAGTTCTTTATGAAAGAATTCTGTGAGCGAAATAAAGATACGAGCCGAGTGACGCTCGGCACAGAGTCGAGTCGCGAAACGGTGACCCGATTTCGTGAGAAGTTCCTAAAGGAGGCAAGGAATATAGCAAAACTCGACCATCCCAATATAGTGCGCATACTCGATATTTTTGAGGAAAACGGTACGGCATATTATGTGATGGACTATATCGAAGGCGAGTCGCTGGGCGAGATGGTGAAGCGCCGCGGGGCTATTGCAGAGGCTACTGCTACACGCTATATACTAAAGGCAGCCGAGGCATTGGAGTATATTCACAAGCAAAATATGAATCACCTCAACATCAAGCCTGCTAATATAATGATTAACGGCAAGGACGAATCGGTGTTGATAGATTTTGGGCTTTCTAAGCAGTATGATGCCGGCGGTCAGCAGACAAGCACTATGCTCTTGGACATCAGCGAGGGATATGCGCCGATGGAGCAATACAAAACAGACGGAGTGGGCGAGTTTTCGCCGCAAACCGATATTTATGCTCTTGGAGCTACATTTTTCAAATTGCTAACCGGCAAAACACCGCCAAGTGCAAGTGATGTTTATGAAGATGGTCTGCCTCCAAAACCGGCAAATGTTTCTGTGAAAGTATGGGCAGCCATAGAGCTTGCCATGCAGCCGATAAAGAAAAATCGCCCGCAAAACGTGTCAGAGTTTATCGCATCAATAAAAACTGATTCAACACCTAAGCCCAAGCCGACGCCGAAGCAAGAAGTTGACGAAGCGACAATCGTCAATATTGAGAATAAACGCCCTATAGCTAAAAAAGATAAAACATTCACTGTGCGAGGTGTTACTTTTAAGATGATATATGTGGAAGGAGGCACATTTACTATGGGTGCAACGCCGGAGCAAGGAGAAGATGCGTATGGTGATGAGAAACCGGCACACGAGGTGACATTGAGTGACTATTATATCGGCGAAACAGTTGTAACGCAAGCGCTTTGGAAGGCGGTGATGGGTAATAATCCAAGTCGGTTTAAAGGAGAAATTTTACCGGTTGAATGGATTTCATGGCATGACTGCAAGGAATTTATCTCAAAACTAAATGCATTGACAGGCAAGAATTTCCGCATGCCCACAGAGGCAGAGTGGGAATACGCAGCCCGTGGCGGTAGTAAGAGCCGCGGCTATAAGTATAGCGGCAGCAATAGGCTTGGCGATGTGGCATGGTATGAGGACAATTCGGGAGGTAAGACACATGAAGTAGGCTACAAACGCCCCAATGAACTCGGACTTTATGACATGAGTGGCAATGTATGGGAGTGGTGCAGCGATTGGTACGGTGCCTATAGCAGCGCTTCTCAGACCAATCCTAAAGGACCTGATAGTGGCACTTACCGCGTTTTCCGTGGAGGTTGTCGGTTCAACTTTGCTAGGTACTGTCGTTGCTCGGACCGCAACTACAACGACCCTGACGAGCGCGGCAACGGCGACGGGCTCCGCCTGTGCCTCTTCGATAATGAGGAGTCGGAACCGTCATCAGATATACCAATTGTAAAAACATATTCAGCTAATGGTGTGTCATTCGATATGATTAAAGTAGAAGGCGGCACATTTACTATGGGAGCAACACCGGAGCAAGGAGCAGATGCGTGGAGTGATGAGAAACCGGCACACAAGGTGACATTGAGTGACTATTATATCGGCAAGACCGAGGTTACGCAAGCGCTTTGGGAGACGGTTATGGGTAATAATCCAAGCCGGTTTAAAGGAGAAAATTTACCGGTGGAAAAAATTTCATGGAATGACTGCAAGGAATTTATCTCAAAACTAAATGCATTGACAGGAAAGACTTTCCGCATGCCCACAGAGGCAGAATGGGAATACGCAGCCCGTGGAGGCAGCAAGAGCCGCGGCTATACGTATAGCGGCAGCAATAGGCTTGACGATGTGGCATGGTATATGGACAATTCGGGAGGTAAGACACATGAAGTAGGCACTAAAAGTCCTAACGAACTCGGACTCTATGATATGAGTGGCAATGTATGGGAGTGGTGCAGTGATTGGTTCGGCGACTATAGCAGCTCTGCACAGAACAATCCTAAAGGACCTGATAGTGGCACTGGCCGCGTTCGCCGTGGGGGTAGTTGGGGCAGCGTTGCCTGGAGCTGTCATTGCTCTAGCCGCGAAATCCGCGGCCCTGGCAACCGCAATTGCCTCCTTGGGCTCCGCCTGTGCCTCTCTGAGTGACAACTCTCTTTTTTTGAGCCATCTTATTGCACGCTATAAGCAGGCAGAATGTAGTATGAATAAGAAGTGGTTATGAGGGGGCATTAGACGGGCGTTTTGGAGAGAATAAAGGTGTTTTTGGTGTGGGGGCGTGTTGCAAGAGAATGGAAAAAGTATTACCTTTGTTATGGATAAACCTTAACTACAATACGAGATGGACGCAATGGCAATACCTGCAATGATATCGAATCCGGTGCTTATATTCTTTATAGTGCTGGTAATCATACTTATTGCGCCCATATTGCTCAATATGATACGCGTGCCGCACATAGTGGGATTGATAGTGGCGGGCGTGATAGTGGGCCCCTACGGGTTTAATCTTTTGGAACGTGACAGCAGTTTCGAGATATTCGGACAAGTGGGATTGCTCTACTTGATGTTTCTGGCAGGACTTGAGATAGATATGTATCACCTGAAGCGCAACCTGAGCAAGGGAGTGGGCTTCGGGTTGCTCACATTTTTGATACCAATGGTGATGGGCACACTTGCAAGCGTGTATCTGCTCGGGCTGAGTTGGACCGTGTCGCTGCTATTGGCGTCGATGTTTGCCTCGCACACCTTGATACCCTATCCGGTGGTGGCACGTTTCGGAATCACCAAAAACCGCGCCGTGCTGATAGCGATAGTGGGCACCATAGTGGCGGTGATAGGTTCGCTGCTTGTGCTTGCCACTACGGTCGATATAAATAAGACCGGCGGATTTGCGATGACAAATCTGCTGTGGATTTTGGTAAAGTTGGGCATCTATTGCCTGGTGTTGCTCTATGTATATCCCCGCCTGTCGCGTTGGTTCTTCAAGACCTACAGCGACAATGTTACACAATATGTATATGTGCTTGCCATGGTGTTCCTGGCATCGTGGTTGGCGCAAGTGATAGGCCTCGAAGCCGTGCTTGGCGCGTTCTATTCAGGTTTGTTGCTCAATAAGTTTGTGCCCAATGTGTCGCCGCTGATGAGTCGCATAGAGTTTGTGGGCAATGCACTGTTTATTCCCTATTTTCTAATAGGAGTGGGTATGATGGTGGATGTGCACGTGATAATGCAAAGCGACACCATAGTGGTGGCAGTGATAATGCTTGTGGTGGCATTGCTGAGCAAGTGGGTGGCAGCATTTGCCGCTCAGAAAGCCTTCAAGATGCCCTCGAGCGAGCGCCAAGTGATGTTCGGGTTGACCACGGCACACACGGCGGTGGCACTTGCTGTGGTGACTATAGGATATAATATGATATTGCCCGATGGTAGCCGAATGCTCGACACCACGATGCTCAACGGCACGGTGGTGATGATATTGGTGACCTGCGCCATAGCACCGATAGTGACCTCGGGAGCAGCAGCACAAGTGAAATTGCAGATGCTCACGCAAGGGTTGGAGTCGTCGGCATCGCCGCGCAGACACAATATGAGCACCCTTGTGGCGGTGAGCAATCCCGTCACGGCAGCCAGTTTGCTCGATTTGGCATTGATGATGAAACGCAAAGTGACCTCCGAGTCGCTATTTGCGATACATGTGAGAAACGACAACTCACCGTCGAGCAAGGCGATAGGCGAAAATGCGCTGAAGCTTGCCGGCAACGCCGCCGCAGGAGCCAATGTGCAGATGCAGTCGATAGAACGCTACGACCTGAACACCACAGCCGGCATAGTGAACGTGATAAAAGAGCGCGACATAAGCGATGTGGTGGTGGGCATGCACTTGCGCAACGGTATGATGACCGACAGTTATCTTGGAAGCAAAATAGAAGCCCTGCTTCGCGACACCAACAAGATGGTGATAATATCGCGTTGCTACACACCCATCAACACTATCACCCGCATGGTGGTGGTAGTGCCCAAGAAAGCCGAGTTTGAGACAGGTTTTGAGGCATGGGTTATAAGAGTGGCAACACTTGCTTCGAGAGTGGGCTGTGAACTGATATTTGAGTGCGATTTAGCCATTAAGCCGCTCATAAGAGGCGTGATACATAACGAATTGATAGATGTGACTCAAGAATATCGCAGTTTCACCGAGTGGGAAGACTTTGCATTGCTTGCCAATCGCTTGCAAGACGACGACCTGCTGGTGGTGATAGGCGCCCGCCACACCTCACTCTCGTTCAACAGCGTGATGGACGACCTGCCCGGACTGTTGGGCCGCTATTTCTCGCACACCAATATGCTGTGGGTGTTCCCCGAACAGTTTGGAGAGTCGCCACAACTTGTGTCGTTCAGCGACCCGATGACCAGCGACATCAACTCATCGGCATCGATATTTACCCGCAAGATGCGCGCATGGTGGATAGGAACGAAAAAATATGTAAAAAACTGGCGTAACAGCTAACGACCTGTGCGCAAACACACACCAAACCTCGGAGATTTTATCTCGCCCAATGCCATGAAAATGCCTTGCTAACAGCGAGGTAAAACTGTGCGCAAATAAGTTGCGCGGGCAAGGTGAAATAATTGATGTTTTTTTTACACTTGTATATTGTATAAGAAATACAAAAATATTAATTTGTAAAGCGATGGTAATAGTAAAGTTTCCCAAAACTTTTTGAAAGAGCTTGAAAATCAATACATTGAAATTTTTGACAAGGTGAAAAGTTTTCCAAAATAGAAATTTTTAAAAAATTTTATATGGTAAGTATTGCGCAAGTGCGTAGATTTTTATAGCTTTGTAATCGTCAAAAACAAGATAATATATGACTACAAGAGCCGAGGCAAACCGAAGCTCCGAAGAGACGAGAATATTAATTACTAAACACCTAAGCAACCATACAAAAAACAGCAAAAAAATGATACAGACCGTTGTAAAACGAGATGGACGAATAGTGGGTTATAACGAAGAAAAAGTAAAGGCCGCTATACGCAAAGCCATGCTACAAACCGAAAAGGGAGAAGACGAAAGCCTGATAATGCGCATCGTGGATCGCATCACCGCCAAGGGAAAAGAAAACATGGAGGTGGAGCAGATACAAGACATGGTGGAAGAAGAATTGATGAAGAGTTCGCGCAAGGAAGTGGCAAAGAAATACATCGCGTATCGAGATATGCGCCGCATAGCACGCAATGCCAAGACCCGCGACATATTTTTGGAAATCATCAATGCCAAGAACAACGATGTAACTCGCGAAAACGCCAATATGAATGCCGACAGCCCGGCAGGAATGATAATGAAGTTTGCCAGCGAGACCACCAAGAAGTTTGTCGACGATTATTTGTTGTCGCCCGAAGCCAAGGAAGCAGTGCGCGGCAACTATCTGCATGTACACGACAAGGATTACTATCCCACCAAGAGTTTGACATGCGTTCAGCACCCGCTCGACAACATATTGAAATACGGTTTTGCGGCAGGCCACGGCGAGTCACGTCCCGCCAAGCGCATCGAGACCGCAAGCGTGATAGCATGTATCTCGCTCGAGACCGCGCAAAACGAGATGCACGGCGGACAAGCCATTCCGGCATTCGACTTCTATTTGGCACCCTTTGTGCGCGCATCGTTGATAGAAGAATTGAAGAATATCGAGAAGTTTGACGGCTACGACCACTCAAGTCTATATAATATCGAGATAGACGACTACATCGCCAAAGACCTGAATGGTTTGACCGGTGATGAGCGAGTGCTGCAACATGCCATCAATCGCACCGTGGCACGCGTGCACCAATCGATGGAAGCATTTATTCACAACATGAACACCATTCACTCGCGAGGAGGTAACCAAGTGGTGTTCAGTTCGATAAACTACGGTACCGACACATCGGCCGAAGGACGCTGCATCATACGCGAACTGCTCAATTCCACCTACGAAGGTGTGGGCAACGGCGCTACAGCCATCTTCCCGATACAGATTTGGAAAAAGAAGAAAGGCGTAAGTTATCTTCCCGAAGACCGCAACTACGACCTGTATAAGTTGGCATGCAAGGTGACCGCTCGCCGCTTCTTCCCCAACTTTGTGAACCTCGATGCCACCTATAACTATCACGAAAAGTGGAGAGCCGACGACCCCGAGCGCTATAAATATGAAATAGCCACAATGGGATGCCGCACACGCGTGTTTGAGAACCGATTTGGCGAAAAGACCTCGGTGGGCCGCGGTAACCTGTCGTTCTCGACCATCAATATAGTGAAACTCGCCCTCGAGTGCCGCGAAATAGAAGACAAGCAGCAGCGCATCGATGCATTCTTTGCCAAACTCGACAATATGCTCGAAGTGGCGGCACAACAGTTGTGCGAACGCTACGACTTCCAAAAGACAGCCCTTGTGAAGCAATTCCCGCTGTTGATGTCGAAATTGTGGAACGGCGGCAGCAGCCTCAAGAGCAACGACACCATACAATCGGTAATCAATCAAGGCACCCTTGGCATAGGTTTCATAGGACTTGCCGAATGTTTGATAGCCCTTGTGGGCAAGCATCATGGCGAGAGCGAAGAAGCTCAAGCACTCGGACTCAAGATAGTGACCTATATGCGCGACCGAGCCAACGACTTCTCAGAGCGCTATCAGCACAACTTCAGTGTGCTTGCCACACCGGCAGAAGGCCTCTCAGGACGCTTCACCAAGCAAGACCGTAAGAAATTTGGCGTGGTTCCCGGCATCACCGACAAGGACTACTACACCAATTCGAGCCACGTGCCCGTGTATTACCACTGCAGTCCGCGTCATAAAGCCGAAATCGAGGCGCCATATCACGATTTGGAGCGCGGCGGCCACATCTTCTATGTAGAAATAGACGGCGACGCTACCCACAACCCCGAAGCAGTGATGCAAATAGTGGACTTGATGGACAAGTACAACATAGGCTATGGATCGGTAAACCACAACCGCAATCGCTGTATGGACTGCGGCTACGAAGACTCGCAAGAAGGACTAAAAGAATGTCCGGTGTGCGGCAGCAAGAACATTGACCGCTTGCAGCGCATCACAGGTTACCTTGTGGGAACCACCGACCGCTGGAACTCGGCAAAACTCGCCGAACTGCGCGACCGCGTGGTGCATAAATAAGCAAGGAGCTATGGCATTGCGAATAATAGATATAAAGCAAGGCACAACGGTAGACGGCCCCGGACTTCGCGACTCAATATATTTTGCAGGCTGCAAACACGCCTGTGAAGGATGTCACAATCCACAGTCGTGGAGTTTCGCAGCCGGGCGCGATTGGAGCGAAGCCGATGTGATGGCAGTGCTCGAGTATGACGATTTCAATGTCACCTTCAGCGGCGGCGACCCCATGTATCAAGCCGAAGAAGTGGCGCTATTGGCACAGACCATAAAGCAGCGCATGGGAAAGACCATATGGTGCTACACCGGATTTCGATTTGAAGAACTGCTGGGCGATGAGCGCTATATGCCGCTATTGGAGCAAGTGGATGTGCTTGTAGACAGTCCGTTTGAACTCGATAAACGCGACATCTCGTTGCGGTTTAGAGGCAGCACCAACCAGCGCATCATCGATGTGAAACAATCGCTTGCTACAGGCAAGCCCGTAGTACTCGAAGAGTATATGTAAGCGCAACGCTCCTGCCGAGAAAGCAAGAAGATAAGATAGATAGTTCATTATAAATTGGTGAACTCCCCCCTAAAGCGAATCGTCGCCAAGGGGGAGTTTTTTTGTGGCAGAGGCTGTAAAGAGATGATGGGCTCAGATATAGTGAAATGAGTGTATGAATCTTGCTGTTATTCGGGAGAATAACGGTGTTTTGAGGTATGCAATAAATAAAAAAAGGTGCGCTTGAGGCGCACCCGGGCGGTTTTTACAAAAAATTATAAGGTAGTAGATTTAGTAAGAGTCGTTGTGAACGCCTTTAATAGCACGACCCGATGGTTCGTTCATATTGGTGAAAGAAGCATCCCAAGCGAGGGCTTCGGCAGTGCTGCAAGCCACCGAGGGCACCGAAGGCACGCATTGTGCGGCAGTCTGCGAAGGGAAGTGCTCTTCGAAAATAGTGCGGTAGTAGTATTCCTCCTTGTTGCGCGGCGTGTTGATGGGGAAGCGCAGATGAGCCTTACTCATCATCTCGTCGGTGACCTTAGAGGCAGTGATTTCCTTGAGCGAATCGATCCAGCTGTAGCCTACGCCATCGGAGAACTGCTCCTTCTGTCGCCAAGCAATCTCTTTAGGGATATAATCCTCGAAAGCCTTGCGAAGAATCCACTTCTCCATCTTGCCATCGCGCGACATCTTATCGGCAGGATTGAGAGTCATAGCCACATCGAGAAATTCCTTGTCGAGGAAAGGCACGCGACCTTCAACGCCCCAAGCCGAAAGCGATTTGTTGGCGCGGAGGCAATCGTAGAGGTGCAGTTTGCTGAGTTTTCGCACCGTTTCGTCGTGAAATTCCTTAGCGTTAGGTGCTTTATGGAAATAGAGGTATCCGCCGAATATTTCGTCGGCCCCTTCGCCCGAGAGCACCATCTTGATGCCCATCGACTTGATGACGCGAGCGAGCAGATACATAGGAGTGGATGCACGCACGGTGGTTACGTCGTAGGTTTCGATGTAATAAATCACGTCGCGAATGGCGTCGAGGCCCTCCTGAACGGTATAGTTGATTTCGTGGTGAACAGTTCCGATGAAGTCAGCCACCTTGCGAGCTGCAGCAAGGTCGGGAGCCCCTTTTAGTCCCACGGCAAACGAGTGCAGACGCGGCCACCAAGCCTCCTGCTGACTCTGAGTCTCGATGCGACGGCGTGAGAACTTATTGGCGATAGCCGAGATAACCGAAGAGTCGAGGCCACCCGAGAGAAGCACGCCATAAGGCACGTCGCTCATGAGTTGACGCTTCACCGCCTCTTCGAGGGCATCGCGAAGGCGGTTGATGTCCGACACATTGTCCTTAACCGCGCTGTAATCGGTCCAAGAGCGGTGATACCAACGCTTCATAGTTCGCGACGTAGAGGTGTAGACGTGACCCGGCAAGAACGGTTCGATTTCCTTACAGTAACCCTCGAGAGCCTTGAGTTCGGAAGCGAAGAAAGTGTTGCCATTGTCGTCGAACCCCATATATAGAGGAATAACGCCGATAGGGTCGCGCGCCACCATAAAGAAGTCTCGTTTTTCGTCGTAGAGAGCGAAAGCAAAAATGCCGCTCAGTTTCTCGAGGAAATCCTCGCCGTAGCGGTCGTAAAGAGCGAGCACCACCTCGCAGTCGCTGCCGGTAAGGAATTTATAAGAATCGCCGAATTCGGCGCGAATATCGAGATGATTGTAGATTTCGCCGTTGACGGTGAGAATGCGATTGCCCTCAAGGTTTTTAAGAGGTTGTCCGCCCGACTGAGGGTCGACGATTGACAGGCGCTCGTGAGCCATAATGGCGTTTTCCGACATGTGAATGCCCGACCAATCGGGACCACGGTGGCGAATGCGTTTCGACATTGTCAATATTTGTTCACGCATGGCAGGAGTGCCAATCTTTTGTCCGAATGCTGCTACTATTCCGCACATAGTCTTTTTTGATGTTTTTTTGTTGTTATGTTATTGTTTTTGTTATCTTGATTGCTAAAAGTGCTGCAAATATAATATGATAGTTGCAAATAGCAAAGAAAAATCGAAAAAATATATCAAAAAGATTGAAAATATTTTTATTTGCTTGCAAAATGAGTGAGTTGCGGAATCGAAGACAGATTACCGCCAGGTTGGCGAGGCGCCCGACATAGTCGGAACTCATATAGGGAATGTTCACGCTGCAAGTAGCCTGCGGGCAATGGGGTGTGATGGCTGCAAGGATTTGCATAATCATCATAATTGTTGTATCTTTACAAGAAATAGCACATGTTTCACCCTCAAAAATAACAGTCTGAAATATGATAATCACAGTTGTTGTACTTATAGCTACGGTAGTAATGTTCATAACAGGCAAGATAAGAGCCGATATAGTGGCGCTCTGCGCACTGACGATTCTTATACTATGCGGAATATTGTCGCCAGCCGAAGCACTTGCGGGTTTTTCGAATCAAGTGGTGGTGATGATGGTGGGCTTGTTTGTTGTGGGCGGAGCCATATTGCAGACCGGACTTGCCAAGGCGGCGAGTGGTAGAATTATGCAGTTGGCAGGCAACAATGATACGGCTACGTTTCTGCTTGTGGTGATAGTGACGGCACTTATCGGCGCATTTGTGAGCAATACCGGAACTGTGGCGCTAATGATGCCAATAATAGTGTCGATGGCTATGGAAAGCAAGAAGAGTGCATCGCGGTTGCTTATGCCGTTGGCGTTTGCAAGCAGTATGGGCGGAATGCTTACGCTCATAGGTACGCCACCCAATCTCGTGATTGACGAGACACTGCGAGCAGCGTCGTATGACGGACTTTCGTTCTTCTCATTCTTGCCGGTGGGCATTATATGCCTTGTAGTGGGCGTGGTGGTGATGCTGCCACTCAGCAAGTTGCTTGTAAAAACGAGTGATACAGGCGGAGAGGAAAGGCGAGAGAAGACTTTGGAAAAACTGGTGGAAGAATATAGGCTGAACAACAATGTGGAAGCCTTTAGCATGGGAGGCCGAAGCAGCATAGTAGGAAAGACGGTAGCGCAGCTGAACCTTCGAGCCGAGCACAATATATCGATAATGGAAATACGCAGCGAGACATCGCGACATCGTGGGCTGATAAAAAACATCACACAGTCGTTGCCAACGCAGGAGAGTGTGATAGCCGCCGACGACATCCTGTATCTGCACGGCCCGAAGGAAGAGATAGAACGCTTTGCCTCGGCTGCAGGTTTGATAAGACACAATGCCAGCACCATCGACTTCTACGATATAGGTATAGCAGAGATTGTGGTAATGCCCGAGTCGCGCCTTGTGGGTCAGTTGCTGCGACAATCGCGCTTGCGCGAACAATATCAAGTGAATGTACTGGGAGTGAAGCGAAGCCGCGAATATATAACAGAGAATCTGCCCGATGTGAAACTCAGAGCCGGCGACACGCTGCTTGTGCAAGGCCGATGGGAGAACATATCGAAGATAGATACTGAGGAAGAAGACTGGTTGCTGATAGGGCAACCGAAAGAGATGGCAGAGCGCGTAGCCCTGACGTATAAGGCGCCGCTTGCCGCAATAATAATGCTTGCTATGATAGCCGTAATGGTGTTTGATTTCATACCTGTAGCCCCGGTTACGGCAGTCATAGCCGCCGGTTTGCTTATGGTGGTTACGGGGTGTTTTCGCAGTGTAGATGCTGCTTATAAGACCATCAACTGGGAGAGCATAGTCCTCATTGCCGCCATGATGCCAATGGCAACAGCGCTTGAGAAGACCGGCGTTTCGGCAATGGTAAGCCACGGACTTGTGTCAGCATTGGGCGACATAGGGCCTATGGCTTTGCTTTGCGGCATATATTTCACAACATCGTTGCTCACAATGTTTATAAGCAACACCGCCACGGCTGTGCTTATGGCACCAATAGCCATGAGTGCCGCCATAGAACTCAATGTTAGCCCCACGGCATTTCTCTTTGCGGTGACACTTGGCGCCAGCATGTGTTTTGCCTCACCGTTTTCCACACCTCCCAATGCACTTGTGATGCAAGCCGGCGGCTACACCTTCGGCGACTACCTGAAAGTGGGGTTGCCGTTGCAGATAATTATGGGAGTAGTTATGACTATTGCCCTTCCGCTACTTTTCCTTTTTTGAATGTTTTGAGGCTGTGTTATGCAGTTTCCCGGGCTTTGCCGGTGTAGACATTGCCCAAGGGGAATCGAAGAGAGCAATGCTAAAGGAGCTGGCTGTGCGATGCGCAGCGGCTTGCCATTAGCATTGCTCGGAAGAAATGTGTCAGAGCCGGAAGTTACTTATAAGAGTCGGCCTGATTGTAGATGTGCGTAAATATGTTACGGTCGTCGTCGGTGAGTTTTTGGTCGCGGCGTGCCATCATGCGTTCGGCAATCTGGAAGAACTTAGGCAGCTGCACATCGGTGAAACCCGCTGTAGAACCTTCGGAGAACGAAGGCACGAAGTTGCGGGGGAATCCCGCGCCGTGGATGTTAACGCCCACGCCAAGCACGGTGGCAGTGTTGAACATACAGTTGACACCCGCCTTAGAGTGGTCGCCCATAAACAAGCCGCAGAATTGCAGGCCGGTGCGAAGGAATCGGGCAGCGGGATAGTTCCATAGTTTGATTTCGGTGTAGTCGTTTTTGAGGTTGGAAGCCGAAGTTCCGGCTCCGATGTTGCACCATTCGCCAATCACGGCATTGCCGAGGAAGCCATCGTGGCCCTTGTTGCTGAAGCCAATCATCACTACATTATTGAGTTCGCCGCCCACCTTGCAGTACGGGCCGAGCGTGGTGGCACCGTAGACCTTTGCGCCCATATTGACGTGAGCTTTTTCGCAGGCAGCGAAAGGAGCGCGAATGCAGCTTCCCTCCATGATTTCGGCGTTTCGGCCGATGTAGATGGGGCCTTCGGAGACATTGAGAAAAGCACCTTCGACCCAAGCGCCCTCCTCGATGAATATTTTAGATGTGCCGTCCTCGAAGAAAGCATCGCCGATGACCGTATTGGTGGAGCTGAGCCTTTGCGACTGGCGTCCGGCGGTGAGCATCTTGAAATCGGATGTGAGTTGTTCGCCGTTTTTAATGAAAATGTCGTAGAGAAACGTCAGTTGGTCGGGTCGCGAAGGCAAGTATCGCGAGGCAGTGATGTTTTTCTTTTTGAAATCGTCCTTCGAACAGCGGAAAGCAATCACCTGCTTTTGTTCTCCATTGCTGTAGCAGAGCGCTTCGCCCAGGTTGAGCTGCATAACAGCCTCGGCGAGCATTGGCGAAGGCAGGATGTGCGATGCAATGAATATGTTGTCCTTAGTGGCACGCGAAGGGAACTTGTTTTGGAGATAATCGGGTGTGATGTAAGAGATAGAAGCCTCGTCGCCGAGGAGGCGCTGCCACTTTTCGCTGATGGTGAGAATGCCGATGCGTATGAGGCTCACCGGGCGAGTGTAGGTGAGAGGTAGCAGATTGTCGCGAATCTCTTTTTCGTCGTAAAGAATAATGTTAGTCATATCTTTTGAGTGTTTAGCCTCGAAGAGATGCAATTGCGCAGAGCAAGAGAGGGCATCGAGGTGGTTGTATGGTGCAAATGTAGTGATAATTTTGAGAAAACGGGCGAGTTGTGCCGGCATTTTGGGTGAAGAAAGGGCAACTTTGAGATGGTTGCGACCAAAACGGACTTTTTATGACGAAACTGTGACAACCGGTGAAGGGTGCGGTTAATCTAAAGTAACAGATGTTAAAAATATTTAAAAGTGAAATTTTTTCAGAGCGGAGAAGTGCCCTTAGGGGGCGTATAAATAAGGTAGAGGGCAAAAAACGGGTTTGGAGATGGTTGTAGGGCGGTTTTGGGATGGAAAAACATTTGTAAATTAGAGAATTAGTTAGTAACTTTGCACTGCTTTTAAGGACATGCTGTGCGCTAAATCTTAGCATAACCGATTGAATTCGTGGAGATTAGGTGCGCAAAGTGGATTTGAAACAAGAGAAATAAACATAAAGTTAAACGTAATTAAAAAGTAAAAACAGAACTAAGATGCCTACAATTCAGCAATTAGTAAGAAAAGGCCGAGTAAGTTTGGAAGACAAGAGCAAGTCGCCTGCATTGGATTCATGCCCACAACGTCGTGGCGTGTGTGTTCGTGTGTACACCACCACCCCGAAGAAGCCAAACTCAGCAATGCGTAAAGTGGCACGTGTGAGACTAACCAATGGTAAGGAAGTTAACTCTTACATTCCGGGCGAAGGACACAACTTGCAAGAGCACTCGATAGTGATGGTACGCGGTGGTCGTGTAAAGGACCTTCCGGGTGTAAGATATCACATCGTACGCGGTACTCTTGATACAGCCGGTGTAGCAGGTCGCACACAGCGTCGTTCGAAGTACGGTGCAAAGCGTCCAAAGGCTGCAAAGAAGTAAACCTAAACGCGGTACTTTTCAGAACTAAAGAAACAAAAAATTAAATTTTTCAACTTAGTTTTTGGTTTTATTGGATTGATTTAAAATCAGGTTGAGTAAATGGGGCGAGAGAGCTCCGTTGAAGAACAAAGAAGCAAACAACCAAGCGGACTAAAACTACAACTTTTTTAAGAGACAATGAGAAAGGCTAAGCCAAAGAAAAGGGTCATACTACCCGACCCAGTGTATGGTGATGTAAGAGTTTCGAAATTCGTAAATCACCTAATGTATGATGGTAAGAAGAATACCTCTTACACAATCTTCTATTCAGCGCTTGATCTTGTAGCAAGCAAGATGAAGAACGAAGAGAAGCCGGCGCTTGAAATCTGGAAGAAAGCGCTTGAGAACATCACACCGCAAGTGGAAGTAAAGTCGCGCCGTATAGGTGGTGCAACATTCCAAGTGCCAACAGAAATCCGTCCTGACCGTAAGGAGTCAATATCAATGAAAAATCTCATATTATTTGCGCGCAAGCGTGGCGGCAAGACAATGGCCGACAAGTTGGCAGCAGAAATCATGGATGCATATAACGAACAAGGAGGCGCTTTCAAGCGTAAGGAAGATATGCACCGCATGGCAGAAGCAAACCGCGCATTCGCTCACTTCAGATTCTAATTGATAAAAAGGATAAATTATGGCAGTTAAGAACGACGAAAAACTAATTTACACCCGCAATATTGGCATCATGGCTCACATCGATGCCGGAAAGACAACAACATCGGAGCGTATATTGTACTACACCGGTTTGACTCACAAGATAGGTGAGACACACGATGGTACTGCTACAATGGACTGGATGGAGCAAGAGCAGGAGCGTGGTATTACTATCACATCGGCTGCAACCACTACTTTCTGGAACTATGCAGGCAACAAGTATAAGATTAATTTGATTGACACTCCGGGACACGTTGACTTCACTGTGGAGGTGGAACGTTCGCTACGCGTGCTCGATGGTGCAGTAGCAACATTTTGTGCCGTAGGTGGTGTGGAACCACAGTCAGAAACTGTATGGCGTCAAGCCGACAAATATAATGTGCCACGTATAGGATATGTAAACAAGATGGACCGCAGTGGTGCCAACTTCTATGAAGTATGCCGCCAAGTGCGCGAAGTGTTGGGAGCAAATCCATGCCCAATCAACTTGCCAATCGGTGCAGAGGAAACCTTTAAGGGTGTAGTAGACCTTATCACAATGAAGGCTCTCTACTGGCCTGATGAAAGCCTCGGTGCTGACACAGTGGTAGAAGAGATTCCTGCCAACATGGTAGAAGAATGCGAATCGTGGCGCGATAAGCTCCTTGAGACAATCGCAGAATATGATGATGCATTGATGGAAAAATATTTTGATGATCCATCTACCATCACCGAAGAAGAAATACGCCGTGCATTGCGTGCAGCTACATTGAAGATGGTGATTGTGCCTATGATGTGTGGTAGCTCGTTTAAGAACAAGGGTGTTCAGCCACTTCTCGATGCAGTGTGTGCATATCTTCCAAGCCCTGAGGACTCAGAATATGTAGAAGGTCACTCAGTGGACGATCCTAATGAAGTGATTACTCGCAAGCCGTTGTTCGAAGAGCCGATGTGTGCACTTGCATTTAAGATTGCTACCGACCCATATGTAGGTCGTTTGGTATTCTTCCGTGTATATTCGGGACAAATCGATGCAGGTAGCTACGTATTGAACACTCGTTCGGGCAAGAAGGAACGTATCTCGCGTTTGTTCCAAATGCACTCAAACAAGCAGAACCCGATGGAAACTATCGGTTGCGGTGATATCGGTGCCGGAGTAGGTTTCAAGGATATTCGCACAGGCGACACATTGTGTGCTGAAGATGCACCAATCGTGCTCGAAGCAATGGACTTCCCTGATCCTGTAATCGGTATTGCAGTAGAGCCTAAGACACAAAAGGACTTGGATCGCTTGAGCGTGGGCTTGCAGAAGCTTGCTGAAGAAGACCCGACCTTCCAGGTAGCTACTAACGAAGAGACCGGACAAACCGTAATCAGCGGTATGGGTGAGCTTCACTTGGATATCATTATCGACCGTTTGCGTCGTGAATTCAAGGTAGAATGTAACCAAGGCCGTCCACAAGTAACATATAAGGAAAGCATCACCAAGCCGGTGGAACTTCGCGAAGTGTTCAAGAAGCAAACCGGTGGTCGTGGTAAGTTCGCTGATATTATCGTGCGTGTAGAACCCGCCGACGAAGGTTTCGAAGGTGGTCTTCAATTCATCGACGAAGTTAAGGGTGGTAACATTCCTAAGGAATTTATCCCTGCAGTGCAAAAGGGTTTTGCTTCGGCAATGAAGAACGGTGTGCTTGCAGGTTATCCTGTAGAACAACTTAAGGTGACATTGATAGATGGTTCGTTCCACCCGGTAGACTCTGACCAGTTGTCGTTTGAACTTTGTGCAATCCAAGCCTTCAAGAAGGCATGTGAGCAAGCACATCCGGTGCTTTTGGAACCAATCATGAAGGTAGAGGTGGTAACACCAGAAGAAAGCATGGGTGACGTAATCGGCGACTTGAACAAGCGTCGTGGTCAAGTGGAAGGTATGGAAAACAGCCGCAGCGGTGCCCGCATCGTTAAGGCAAAGACCCCGTTGGCCGAGATGTTCGGCTACGTAACAGCGTTGCGTACAATCACATCAGGACGTGCAACATCTACCATGTCGTTCTCGCACTATGCAGAGGTTAGCACATCGATAGCAAAGGCAGTTTTGACAGAATGCCAAGGCCGCGTAGATTTGTTGAAATAATAAAATTCATTTAAAAACAATATGAGCCAAAAAATCAGAATTAAGCTAAAATCTTACGATCACAACTTGGTTGACAAGTCGGCTGAGAAGATTGTAAAGACTGTAAAGGCAACTGACGCTGTAGTAAGTGGTCCAATTCCACTTCCAACACACAAGCGCATCTTCACCGTTAACCGTTCGACATTCGTTAACAAGAAGAGCCGCGAACAGTTCCAATTGTCGTCGTTCAAGAGACTTATCGACATTTACAGTTCTACAGCAAAGACTGTTGACGCCTTGATGAAGCTTGAATTGCCAAGCGGCGTAGAAGTAGAGATTAAGGTGTAAAAATCGATATTCGCACAACAGGCGCCGACTCGGTGCGAGAGTGCCGGGTCGAAGCCTGAAAGCGCGAGATTCAACAGCAACCGAACAATCACAACCAACTAAGATTTTAGAAAACAAGAATTAATTATTAAAAATTAAAGAGAAATGCCAGGATTAATTGGAAAGAAAATCGGAATGACATCCGTATTCAGTGCCGACGGTAAGAACATACCGTGCACTGTTATCGAAGTAGGTCCTTGTGTAGTTACTCAAGTGAAAACAGTAGAAAATGACGGCTATGCAGCATTGCAGTTGGGCTTCATCGAAAAGAAGGAGAAGCACACTACCAAGCCAGAAGCAGGTCATTTTGCAAAGGCAGGAGTAGCGCCACAAAGACACTTGGCCGAGTTCAAGAATTTTGAAGGAGAATACAAGCTTGGTGACACCATCACAGTAGATTTCCTCAACGACACAAAATTTGTAGATGTAATCGGCACTTCAAAGGGTAAAGGTTACCAAGGTGTGGTAAAGCGCCACGGCTTTGGTGGTGTAGGACAGTCGACACACGGTCAGCACAACCGTTTGCGTGCTCCGGGTTCAATCGGTGCATGTTCTTACCCTGCAAAGGTATTTAAGGGTATGCGTATGGCAGGCCAAATGGGTCATGACCGCGTAACCGTGCAAAATCTACAAGTAGTAAAAGTGATGCCAGAAAACAACCTTCTTATCGTGAAAGGTTCGATTCCAGGTCACAAAGGTTCAATCGTTTTAATTGAAAAATAATGGAACTCGCAGTATATAACATAGAAGGAAAGGATACCGGCAAGAAGGTAACGCTTAACGACTCGGTGTTTGCATTGGCAGAGCCAAATGAACATGTAGTATATTTGGACGTTAAGCAGTACTTGGCAAACCAGCGCCAGGGTACTCACAAGTCGAAGGAAAGAAGTGAAGTTTCGGGATCAACCAAGAAGCTCGGCCGCCAGAAGGGTGGAGGTGGAGCACGTAGAGGTGACATCAACTCTCCGGTATTGGTAGGTGGTGGTCGCGTATTTGGTCCCCGTCCACGCAACTATAGCTTCAAACTTAACAAGAAGGTAAAGGCCTTGGCACGCAAGTCGGCATTGACCTTCAAGGCTCAAAACAATCAGATAATAGTAGTAGAGGATTTTGATTTTGAGGTAGCAAAGACTAAAAATTTCGTAAACTTTGCTAAAAATCTTGAAATTTCAGGTGTAAAGACACTTGTAGTTTTAGAGACTCAAAAGAAAAACGTATATTTGTCAGCTCGCAATGTAGAAGGAGCTACAATAATGACTGCATCTGAGTTGAATACCTATAAGATTCTTGACAATAAGAAGATGGTATTGACTGAGAGCAGTGTAGCTGTGTTAAACCAATTTTAAAGAACAGGAGGACGAAATAATATGGAAATTACAATACAGCCAATCGTAACCGAGAAGGCAAATGCGATTACAGAGAAGTCGGGTCGTTATTCATTCCGTGTATCTCCTGACGCCAACAAGTATCAGATAAAGAGCTTGGTGGAGAAGCTTTACGATGTAAAGGTAGTATCGGTAAACACAATGAACTACAGCGGCAAGCGCAAGCAGCGTTACACTAAGAGCGGACTTTTGCGCGGCAAGATGGCAGCGTTTAAGAAGGCCGTAGTGACACTTGCTGAAGGACAAACTATAGATTTTTATAGCAATATTTAATAATAGAAAATGGCAGTAAGAAAATTGAAGCCCACAACACCGGGGCAAAGACACAAGATTATTGGTGTATTTGATGACATCACTGCTAGTGCACCAGAGAAATCGCTTGTTGTCGGTAAGAGAGTGAGCGGCGGTCGCAACAATGAGGGCCACCGCACAATGCGCTACTTAGGTGGCGGACATAAGCGTAAGCTACGTCTTATCGATTTCAAGCGCAACAAGGACGGTGTTCCAGCAACAGTAAAGTCGATAGAATACGATCCAAACCGTTCGGCTCGTATCGCATTGCTTTATTATGTTGATGGTGAGAAGGCTTACATTATCGCACCCAACGGCTTGGAAGTTGGCTCTACAGTAGTAAGCGGTGAAAATGTAGCTCCCGATTTGGGAAATGCACTTCCACTAAGTCACATACCTGTTGGTACTTTAATTCACAACATCGAGTTGCGTCCGGGCCAGGGAGCAAAAATAGCACGCAGTGCCGGCAACTTCGCTCAGTTGACTTCGAGAGAAGGAAATTACGCAATCGTCAAATTACCTTCGGGCGAAACCAGAAAGATACTTGCAGCTTGCAAGGCTACAGTGGGTGTGGTAGGCAATAGCGACCACGCATTGGAGCAGTCGGGTAAGGCAGGTCGCTCACGTTGGTTGGGACGTCGTCCACACAACCGTGGTGTGGTAATGAACCCGGTAGATCACCCGATGGGTGGTGGTGAAGGCCGTCAATCAGGAGGTCATCCACGTTCACGTACCGGTCTCTACGCTAAGGGCTTGAAGACACGTGCACCAAAGAAGCAATCTTCTAAGTACATAATTGAAAGAAGAAAAAAGTAATTTGATTAAATCGTAAATTTATGAGTCGATCATTAAAAAAAGGCCCATACATCAGTGTAAAGCTTGACAAGAAGGTGGCAGCAATGGAAGAGAGCGGCAAGAAGTCGGTAATCAAGACATGGTCGCGCGCTTCGATGATATCTCCGGATTTCGTTGGCCACACTTTTGCTGTGCACAATGGAAACAAATTCATTCCTGTATATGTAACCGAAAACATGGTAGGACACAAGCTTGGTGAGTTTGCACCGACACGTAACTTCCGTGGACACGGCGGCAATAAGAAATAAGGGCCCGGGAATGGCAATTTAAAAAAATTGAATTAAATACTACAATGGGTAAAAGAAAACAAGTATCAGCAGATAAGATTAAGGAAGCTAAGAAGCAAGTTAGCTTCGCTAAGCTGAAGAATGTGCCAACCTCGCCACGCAAGATGCGCTTGGTGGCTGACATGATTCGTGGCGTAGAAGTGAATCGTGCACTTGGTATCCTTAAATTCTCAAATAAAGAAGCAGCAGCAAAGGTAGAGAAGCTCCTTCGCTCGGCTATAGCAAATTGGGAACAAAAGAATGAACGCAAGGCTGAGGACGGAGAATTGGTAGTGAGCAGAATCTTTGTAGACTGCGCACCGATGCTCAAGCGTCTACGCACAGCACCACAAGGACGCGGCTATCGCATCCGCAAACGTTCGAACCACGTGACATTGTTCGTGGATACAAAAGAAACTACTAACGCTAAAATCGAAGCATAAGAAACATGGGACAGAAAGTAAATCCAATAAGCAATCGCTTAGGTATCATCAGAGGTTGGGATTCTAACTGGTATGGTGGAAATAACTATGGAGATACTTTGTTAGAGGACTCTAAGATCCGCAAGTATCTTAATGCTCGTTTGGCAAAGGGTAGTGTGTCTCGCATTGTTATTGAGAGAACATTGAAGCTTGTGACAATCACCGTGTGCACCTCGCGCCCGGGCGTAATTATCGGCAAGGCCGGTAGCGAAGTCGACAAGCTCAAAGAAGAATTGAAGAAGATCACCGAAAAGGATGTACAGATCAACATCTTCGAAGTGAAGCGTCCTGAGCTTGATGCTCAAATCGTGGCATCGCAGATAGCACATCAGGTGGAAGGCAAGATAGCCTATCGCCGTGCAGTGAAGATGGCTATAGCATCTACCATGCGTGTGGGTGCAGAGGGCATCAAGGTGCAAGTGAGCGGACGTTTGAATGGTGCAGAAATGGCACGTTCGGAAATGTTTAAGGAAGGCCGTACACCGCTACACACACTTCGTGCTGACATCGACTATGCATTGGTACCGGCATTGACCAAGGTAGGTTTGATAGGTATCAAGGTGTGGATTTGCCGTGGAGAAGTATATGGCAAGAAGGATCTTGCACCACAATTCACAAGCAACAGCAAGGAAGGTCGTGGCAACAATAACGGACCACGCAAGGGCGGCTTCAGAAAGCAAAAAAACAATCGTTAAACCGACACATTTTTTAGTACAGAACAATGTTACAACCAAGAAGACTAAAATACAGAAGACCTGCCAAGGGCGTGAGCAAGGGTGTAGCCGGACGAGGCAATCAATTGGCCTTCGGCTCATTTGGCATCAAGTCGCTTGAGACCAAGTGGATTACCGCTCGTCAGATAGAGGCAGCACGTGTGGCAGTAACACGTCACATGCAACGTCAAGGACAGATATGGATACGCATATTCCCGGATAAGCCTATCACAAAGAAGCCGGCCGACGTACGTATGGGTAAGGGTAAAGGTTCGCCAGAAGCCTATGTATTCCCCATCACACCGGGCCGCATAATTTTTGAAGTAGAAGGCGTAAGCTACGATATCGCAAAGGAAGCGCTACGTTTGGCTGCACAGAAACTTCCAGTTACAACCAAGTTCGTCGTAAGACGTGATTACGACCCAACTCAAAACGTGTAATAAGCAATGAAAAAGGAAGAAATCAAGGAACTAAGCACCAAGGAGCTCAAGGAGCGTCTTGAAGTGGCTGAAAAGGAGTATCTCCAGCAAAAGATCAATCACTCAATCTCGCCATTGGATAATCCTGCAAAGATTACTGCCGACAGAAAGATGATTGCACGAATGAAGACAGAGTTGCGCGCGCGTGAACTAAACATTAAATAATCCCAAGACAGAACATGGAAAAGAGAAATTTGAGAAAAGAAAGAGTTGGGGTTGTTTCGAGCAACAAGGGTGACAAGACTATCACTGTTACTATCAAGTGGAAGGAGAAACACCCAATCTATGGTAAGTTTGTTAACAAGACAAAGAAGTACCATGCTCATGATGAGAAGAACGAGTGCAATGTAGGCGATACCGTACGTCTTATGGAGACTCGTCCATTGAGCAAAACCAAGAGATGGAGATTAGTAGAAATAATCGAAAAAGCTAAGTAAAAAAGTAATATGATACAGACTGAAAGTCGATTAGTAGTAGCAGATAACAGTGGCGCACGTGAAGTGCTCTGCATCCGCGTGCTCGGAGGCACCGGACGCCGTTACGCTTCGGTAGGTGACATCATTGTGGTTACCGTAAAGAACGCCATTCCTTCTTCGGATGTGAAGAAAGGTACTGTATCGAAGGCAGTAGTCGTAAGAACAAAGAAGGAGATACGCCGTGCCGACGGTTCATATATCCGCTTTGACGACAATGCATGTGTGTTATTGAATGCGTCGGGTGAATTGCGTGGAACACGTATTTTCGGACCGGTAGCGCGTGAATTGCGTGCAACCAACATGAAGATCGTATCGTTGGCACCTGAAGTTCTTTAATTGAAACAAAATATTTGAGAAAAGAAGAATTATGGCAAAATTGCATATCAAAAAGGGAGACACCGTATACGTAAACGCCGGTGACGACAAGGGTAAGACAGGCCGAGTGCTCAAGGTGCTTATCGAGAAGAACCGTGCGGTAGTGGAAGGTGTGAATGTGGTAACAAAGGCCACAAAGCCAAATGCAAAGAATCCTCAGGGCGGACTGGTGAAGATGGAAGCACCTATTCATGCGTCGAACCTTCAGCTTGTAGACCCCAAGAGTGGCAAGGCAACTCGTGTGGGCTATAAGGTGAATGAGGATGGCAAAAAAGTAAGAATTTCAAAAAAATCAGGAGAGGAGATTAAGTAATGACAACTCTAAAGAAAGAATACGATGAGAGAATTGCCCCTGCATTGTTGAAGAAGTTCAACTACACTTCATCTATGCAGGTACCTCGCCTTGTAAAGATAGTAATCAACGAAGGACTTGGTGAGGCAACAGCCGACAAGAAGATTATCGAGACAGCCATCAACGAGCTCACAATGATTACCGGCCAAAAGGCAGTACAGACTTTGTCGAAGAAGGATATTTCGAACTTCAAGGTACGTAAGAAGATGCCTATCGGTGTGCGAGTAACATTGCGTCGCGACCGTATGTATGAATTTATGGAACGCTTCATCCGCATTGCACTTCCGCGTATCCGCGACTTCAAGGGTATTGAAGGCAAGCTCGATGGACGTGGCAACTACACAGTGGGTATCACAGAGCAGATTATCTTCCCTGAAATCAACATCGATACTATTCAGAAGTTGATGGGTATGAACATCACATTTGTGACAACAGCAAATACCGATGAAGAAGGCTATGCTTTGTTGAAGGAATTTGGCTTACCTTTTAAGAACGCTAAAAACTAATAAATCAGACATATGGCAAAAGAATCGATGAAAGCTCGTGAAGTGAAGAGAGCAAAGTTGGTAGCAAAGTATGCAGCAAAGCGTGCCGAATTGAAGGCAGCCGGCGACTACGAAGCTCTTCAAGCACTTCCAAAGAATGCTTGTCCGGTGCGTATGCACAATCGTTGCAAGATTACAGGCCGTCCAAAGGGATATATCCGTCAGTTTGGTATTTCGCGTATCCAATTCCGTGAAATGGCATCGGCAGGATTGATACCGGGCGTAAAGAAGGCAAGCTGGTAACACAAGAGAGTGTGTGCGTGCGGGAAAATATAACGAGTGCGCACAGACTAACGAAAACAACAGACGAATTTACAGTTAATTTTAGTATTAAATATTGTTCGGCGAATTCACCGAATCAATTTAAAACAAATTATTTATGACTGATCCAATAGCAGATTATCTAACAAGATTGAGGAATGCGATCAAGGCTCAACACAGAGTCGTTGAAATCCCTTCTTCGAAAATGAAAAGAGAAATCACAAAGATTCTCTTCGAACAGGGCTACATTTTGAACTATAAGTTCATTGAAGGCAATGTTCCGGGTGGTACTATCAAGATAGCCTTGAAGTATGATCCAGTTGACAAGGTCAACGCAATTAAGAGCTTACAGCGTGTGTCACGTCCGGGTTTGCGTCAGTATACCGGCTACAAGGACATGCCTCGTGTGTTGAATGGTTTAGGCATCGCCATCATCTCTACCTCAAAGGGTTTGATGACCAATAAGGAAGCTAAGGCTCAACAAATTGGTGGCGAAGTATTGTGTTACGTATATTAAAGAATAGGAGGAATATAATATGTCAAGAATAGGAAAATTGCCAATTGTGTTGCCTGCTAAAGTAGAAGTGTCGATTAAGGACGACGTAATCACAGTAAAGGGCCCGAAGGGAGAGTTGACACAAAAGTTGAATCCCGCATTGAGCATCAAGGTAGAAGACGGTCACATTTTGGTAGAGCGTCCTAACGATGAGCGCGAGATGCGTGCACAGCACGGTTTGTATCGTTCGTTGATACACAACATGGTAGTTGGTGTAAGCGAAGGATATAAGAAGGAGCTGGAGCTTGTGGGTGTAGGTTATCGTGCCACAGCCACAGGACAAGTGCTTGAGCTTGCATTAGGTTATTCACACGCCATCTATCTTCGTCTTCCTGCCGAAGTGAAGGTAGAAGCAAAGACCGAACGCAACAAGAACCCGCTTATCACCCTTGAGTCGTGCGATAAGCAACTTATCGGACAGATTTGCGCAAAGATACGTACATTCCGCAAGCCGGAGCCATATAAGGGCAAGGGTATCAAGTTCGTAGGTGAAGTAATACGTCGTAAGTCAGGTAAATCGGCATCTGCCAAATAATAATTAGTACAATTATGGTATCTAAGATAGCAAGAAGAATAAAGATTAAGAAGCGCATTCGTGGTCGTATTTCAGGCAGTGCTGCACGTCCACGCATGAGCGTGTTCAGAAGCAATAAGCAAATCTATGTACAGCTTATCGATGACGAAGCTGGTGTAACATTGGTTGCTGCATCATCTAAGGGCATTGCAGAAGGAACAAAGAGTGAAATTGCAGAGAAGGTGGGCGAAAATGTAGCTGCAAAGGCATTGGCTGCCGGCATCAACGAAGTGGTTTTCGGTTTCTTGTTCCATGGTAGAGTTAAATCATTAGCTGAAGGCGCTCGCAAAGGCGGACTTAAATTTTAAGAAATCATGGTAAATAAAAATAACAGAGTAAAATCGACTAACGATATCGAATTGAAGGATCGCCTTGTAGCCATCAACCGTACTACAAAGGTAACCAAGGGTGGTCGTACATTCACATTCGCTGCAATAGTGGTTGTAGGTAATGACAACGGCATTATCGGCTATGGTCTTGGTAAGGCCAATGAAGTTACTACAGCTATTGCCAAGGGTGTAGAAGCTGCAAAGAAGAATCTTATCAAGGTGCCTGTGCACAAGGGTACAATACCCCACGAACAAATCGCTAAGTTCGGTGGTTCTCGCATCATTTTGAAGCCGGCAACTCCCGGTACCGGTGTAAAGGCCGGTGGTGCGATGCGTGCAGTGCTTGAAAGTGTAGGTATCACCGACGTGTTGGCAAAGAGCAAGGGCTCGTCGAACCCACACAACTTGGTGAAGGCTACCATTGCAGCATTGTCGGAAATGCGTAGCCCGAAGCAGGTGGCACAACACCGTGGAGTAAGTCTCGATAAAGTGTTTAACGGTTAAAATTTTTGAGAAAACATGGCAAAAATCGCAATTAAGCAAGTAAAGAGCCGCATAGGCCGTCCAGCATCTCAAAAGGCAACCCTCGATGCACTCGGACTAAAGAAGATGAATCAGGTAGTGGAGAAGGAAGCTACTCCACAAGTGTTGGGAATGGTAAATAAAGTACGTCACCTTGTTGAAGTGACTAACGCTTAAAAAGAGGAATAACAATATGGAATTAAGTAATTTGCAACCTGCAGTAGGTTCTAACAAGAAAGGTAAGCGAATAGGACGTGGTGCCGGCTCAGGCAAGGGAGGCACATCAACCCGTGGTCACAAGGGTGCAAAGTCGCGTTCGGGTTACAAGACTAAGGTTGGTTTCGAAGGCGGTCAGATGCCACTTCAACGCCGTTTGCCTAAGTTTGGTTTCAAGAACCACTTCAGAGTAGAATATAAGGCTATCAACCTGTCGGTAATCGACGAAGTAGCAGTAGCTGCAGGATTGGACAAGGTAACAGTAGCTGATTTGTTGTCGGCAGGCAAGGTGCGCAAGAACCAATTGGTAAAGGTATTGGGCGTAGGCACATTGTCGAAGAAGGTTGACGTAGTGGCTCACGCATTCTCAAAGAGTGCAGAGGAAGCTATCGCAGCAGCCGGCGGAACAGTAGAAAAACTCTAATTAATCCCGATTCCCAATGAGATTTGTTAATACAATAAAAAACATTTGGAAAATTGAGGATTTGCGGAAGCGAATCATCATTACAATCGTATTGGTACTTATGTACCGATTCGGTTGTTTTGTGGTGCTTCCGGGCATCAGTCCTGCCGAGCTCGATGCATTGAGAAACTTCACAAGCAGTGGCTTGATGCAGTTGCTCGATATGTTCTCGGGAGGAGCCTTCTCGCAAGCTTCGATTTTCGCTTTGGGTATTATGCCATATATCACCGCATCGATTGTGATACAGCTTTTGGGTATGGTGTTGCCACAATTCCAAAAGATGCAACGCGAGGGTGAGAGTGGTCGTACAAAGCTCAATCAATACACTCGTTATCTCACAGTGTTTATCTTGTTGTTGCAAGGTCCGGCATATTTGATGAACCTTCAATATCAAGTGGCAGCTGCAGGCGGTGTATCGAGCTTTGGATACTTTGATATCATCTACTTGACCATTATCTTGGCAGCCGGCAGTATGTTTATCATGTGGCTTGGCGAAAAGATTACAGATAAGGGTATAGGAAATGGTATATCGTTCATCATCTTGGTGGGTATCATTGCTCGTTTCCCGGGTGCTTTTGCACAGGAATTCGCCAATAGATTGACCACAGCACAAGGTGGTTTGGTAATGTTCTTGATAGAATTCATCCTATTGTTTGCCGTAATAGCAGGTGCAGTGATGTTGGTGCAAGGCGTTCGCCGCGTGCCAGTGCAGTATGCAAAGCGCATTGTAGGCAACCGTCAGGTGGGTGGTGTTCGTCAGTACATTCCATTGAAGGTAAACGCAGCAAACGTTATGCCTATCATCTTTGCACAGGCAATCATGTTTATCCCTATCACGCTTGCCGGATTTAACGCAAATGGTCAGAGCAGCTGGATTGTACGCAACTTCAGCGATATGACCGGTTTCTGGTATAATGCTGTGTACTTCGTGCTGATTATTTTGTTTACATATTTCTACACAGCCGTAACAGTTCGTCCTAACGACATTGCCGACGGCTTGAAACGCAACAACGGATTTGTGCCGGGTGTAAAGCCGGGTTCGAAGACTGCGGAATATCTCGACTCAATCATGAGCCGCATCACATTCCCGGGATCGTTGTTCCTTGGTGTAGTAGCCATATTGCCGGCATTTGCAAGCATATGTGGTGTAAGTAGAGAATTTGCACAATTCTTTGGTGGTACCTCTTTGCTCATCATGGTGGGTGTGGTGCTCGATACCTTATCGCAGGTAGAAAGCCACTTGAGCATGCACCATTACGATGGCTTGATGAAGTCAGGTAAGATTAAAGGACGCGCAGGTTATTAAGACAGGAGGCGTTTTAGATGATTTATCTTAAGACCGAAGAAGAAATTGAACTGATAAGAGAGGCCAACCTGGTGGTAGCACGCACACTTGGCGAGATGGCTAAGTGGGTAGCCCCGGGGATAACCACTCTGAAACTTGATAGCATAGCCGAGGAATTCATCCGCTCACAAGGAGCGGTACCCGGATTCCTTGGGTATGCAGGATATCCCAACACGCTGTGTGTCTCGGTAAACGAGAATGTGGTGCATGGCATACCGTCGAACTACACGCTACGCGAAGGCGACATAGTGTCGATAGATTGTGGAGCGGTGAAAGACGGAATGAACGGCGACTCGGCCTACACCTTCTGTGTGGGCGAAGTAGCACCCGAGGTGCTGCAGTTGCTTAAGACCACAAAAGAGTCGCTTTATCTCGGAATAGAGCAAGCAGTGCCGGGCAATCGCATAGGTCACATAGGCCACGCGGTGCAAGAGTATTGTGAAAAGCGAGGATATGGAGTGGTGAGAGAGCTCACCGGACATGGCGTAGGCAAGAAGCTACACGAAGATCCCGAGGTGCCCAATTACGGGCGTCGCGGCATAGGACCGCTGCTGAAGGACGGTATGGTGATAGCCATAGAGCCTATGATAAACATGGGTAGCAAAAACATAGTGATAGAGCGCGACGGATGGACATGCCGCACCCGCGATCGCAAGCCCTCGGCGCACTTTGAGCACACCATAGCTATCCACAACGGTAAGCCCGATATCCTGTCATCGTTCAAATATATTGAAGAAGTTTTAGGAGACAAATCTATTTAATTATTATATGGCAAAACAGCAAGCTATAGAGCAAGATGGAGTAATCGTGGAAGCGTTGTCGAACGCGATGTTCCGAGTAGAATTGGAGAACGGACATGAAATCACGGCCCACATATCGGGCAAGATGCGCATGCACTACATAAAGATTCTGCCCGGCGACAAAGTGAAAGTAGAGATGTCGCCCTACGATTTAACAAAAGGAAGAATTTCTTTTAGATACAAATAAAAAAACTACATAAGAATTATGAAAGTAAAAGCATCAGTAAAGAAGCGTACCCCGGAATGCAAGATAGTGCGTCGCAAAGGTCGCTTATATGTGATTAACAAAAAGAATCCAAAGTACAAACAACGTCAAGGATAATTTATATTATTTTTGAAAAAAGTATAATAATAATATATGGCAGTAAGAATTGTCGGGGTAGACTTGCCCCAAAACAAGAGAGGTGTAATCGCCTTGACTTATATCTATGGAATCGGCCGCAGCGCGGCAGCCACCATTCTCAAGACTGCAGGTATCAGCGAAGATATCAAGGTAAAGGACTGGAGCGATGCCCAAGCAGCCAAAGTGCGTGAGGTAATCGGCGCAAACTACAAGGTAGAAGGTGACCTTCGTAGCGAAACACAGTTGAACATTAAGCGCTTGATGGATATCGGTTGCTACCGAGGCATCCGTCACCGTATTGGTCTACCTGTTCGTGGCCAAAGCACAAAGAACAATGCCCGTACACGTAAGGGCCGTAAGAAAACAGTTGCTAACAAAAAGAAAGCTACTAAATAATATTAAAGTATGGCAAAAAAAACAGTCGCAGCTAAGAAGAGAAATGTTAAGGTTGACGGCATAGGTCAGCTTCACGTACATTCTTCTTTCAACAACATTATTGTGTGCCTTGCAAACAGCGAGGGACAAGTTATATCTTGGTCAAGTGCAGGTAAGATGGGCTTCCGTGGTTCGAAGAAGAACACCCCGTATGCAGCCCAGATGGCAGCCCAAGATTGCGCAAAGGTGGCATTCGACCTTGGCCTCCGCAAGGTTAAGGCATATGTAAAGGGTCCGGGTAACGGCCGTGAATCAGCAATTCGTACAGTGCACGGAGCAGGTATCGAAGTAACTGAGATTATCGACGTTACACCACTTCCACACAACGGATGTCGTCCTCCTAAGAGAAGAAGAGTATAATCGGGACACAGAAAACGACAAGATTATCGCTCTTACAACATTATTTACAACCGGAATCTCGACGAGTGAATAGATTGCATCAATAAACCTCTCTGCAATCGCGGCTGCACTCAGGAGATTCACATAACTTTAATAATTAAAAAAATGGCTAGATATACCGGTCCAAAAACAAAAATCGCACGAAAGCTTGGCGAAGCAATTTTCGGAGAAGATAAGGTTCTTGCTAAAAAGAAGAACCCTCCAGGACAGCACGGCGCCAACAAGCGTAGAAAATTATCAGAATACGGTACACAATTGCTCGAAAAGCAAAAGGCAAAGTACACTTATGGTGTATTGGAAAAGCAATTCCGCAACTACTTCAAGAAGGCAAGTTCGATGAAGGGTATTACAGGTGAATTGTTGCTCCAATTGCTCGAAGCGCGTCTCGACAACATCGTATACCGTTTGGGAATAGCACCAACCCGCGCAGCAGCACGTCAGTTGGTACTTCACCGTCACATCACCGTAAATGGTCAGGTGGTAAACATCCCATCGTACTCAGTAACAGCAGGTGAAATCGTAGCAGTACGCGAAAAGTCGAAGTCACTCGAAGTAATTGCCGATGCACTTGCAGGTTTCAACCACAGCAAGTATCCTTGGATAGAATGGGACGAAAGCGTAAAGGGTGGTAAGTTGCTTCACAACCCACAACGCGAAGACATTCCTGAAAACATCAAGGAACAATTGATAGTTGAATTGTACTCTAAACAATAAATTTAATTTGATCCATGGCTATATTAGCATTTCAAAAACCCGACAAAGTATTAATGTTGGAAGCCGACAACTTTTTCGGCAAATTCGAGTTCCGTCCATTGGAACCAGGTTATGGAGTAACAGTCGGCAATGCTCTTAGAAGAGTGCTATTGAATTCGCTTGAAGGCTTTGCAATCTCTTCTATCCGCATCGACGGTGTGAAACATGAATTTGCTACTATTCCCGGAGTAAAGGAAGATGTGACAAATGTAATCCTCAATCTCAAGAAGGTGCGTTTGAAACAAGTAGTGGCAGATACCGAATTTGAGAAGGCTACAGTTAAGGTCTCGGGTCAGGATGTGTTTAGAGCCAGTGACATAGGTAAGGTGCTTAACGGATTTGAGGTTTTGAACCCCGACTTGGTAATCTGTAATTTGGATTCAAGCGCAAGCTTCCAGATCGACTTGACAATCAACAAGGGTCGCGGCTATGTACCAGCCAACGAAAACGAGAATCCTAACGATGCCATAGATGTAATAGCAATCGACTCAATCTATACACCTATCATCAACGTAAAGTACTATACCGAGAACTATCGCGTAGAACAAAAAACTGACTACGAGAAGCTAGTTATAGAAATTACAACAGATGGATCAATCCTACCAAAGGAAGCACTGAAGGAAGCGGCAAAGATATTGATTCACCACTTTATGCTCTTCTCGGATGAAAAGATAGCATTCGAAGCAACCGAAAGCGAGGGCAATGAAGAATTTGATGAAGAAGTATTGCATATGCGTCAACTTCTCAAGACTAAGCTTGTGGATATGGACCTCTCGGTACGTGCCCTCAACTGCTTGAAGTCGGCCGAAGTGGAAACACTTGGCGATTTGGTACGCTACAACAAGACAGATTTGCTCAAGTTCCGCAACTTCGGTAAAAAATCACTTACCGAGCTCGACGATCTTTTGTCAGAACTGAAGTTGTCGTTTGGTATGGATATCACAAGATACAAACTAGATAAAGAGTAAAAAACGATGAGACATAATAAAAAATTCAATCACCTCGGCCGAAAGAAAGCTCACCGCGATGCTCTCTTGGCTAATATGACAATTTCTCTTATCGAACACAAGAGAATATTTACTACTTTGGCTAAGGCAAAAGCGTTGAGAATTTATGCTGAGCCAATCATCAACCGCGCAAAGACCGACGACACAGCATCGCGTCGCGTAGTGTTTAGCTACCTCCAGAGCAAGAGCGCTGTAAACGAGCTATTCACTAACATCGCACAAAAGATTGCTGACCGTCCGGGTGGATACACTCGTATCCTCAAGACAGGCACTCGTCTTGGTGATAACGCTCAAACTTGCTTCATTGAGCTTGTAGACTACAACGAAAACATGCTCAAGGAAAAGGCTGGAAAGAAGGCTAAGAGCACACGCCGTAGCCGCAAATCAGCTCCAAAGGCAGAAGCAGTTGAAGCTCCAAAGGCTGAAGAAGCAGCAGAATAAAAGAATCTCTCTTTTACAAATAACTGCCAAAGGGTCGACCACATCGGTCGGCCCTTTTTCGTGATTTTTGCGTTTATTTCGTGTTGATTTTTGCGATTTTTTCGTGCTGATTTTTGCGATTTTTTTCGTGCTGATTTTTGGTAAGCATCCGAAATAAGCCGTCCGGCTTGGGATGAAAAAATCTCACGAGGATTATTCGTGAGATTTTTTGTAGTAGTATGGTAGCAGTTGCTTGATTTGCTCGGGCGGGGTGTCGTTGTGCAGGTTGTTGAGCACATGTGTGAGCCACTCCAACGGGTTGACGCCTACGATGTCGCAACTTTCAAGTAGGGTG
>SFTJ01000061.1 GCA_004563195.1 bacterium | reverse complement strand
GACCGTTGGAAACCGACAGAATAACCGACACAACAATAGCCACCCGAGCCGAGGTGGCTATGCTTTTTAGTCCGATACGCCATCGCGGACGGTTGTACCTGCGCTCCCTCTGTGTGGTGCTAACCATAAATCAGCCTCCCCGAGGCAGGGCGGCAGACTGATGGGGGCTTGGAAATCAAAATAAGACTCGACCACCGTGATAACGATAGTCGAGTCATATTTTTTTCGTTAGTCAGTTTTTATCGGACAGCAATAAAAATCAATAGATGCAACCTTGGGTTGGTTACATCTATTGTGATATATTTATTGATAGAGATTAATGGTCGGTTTATCTTACTCTGATGCTCTTACCAGCTCTGATGTTTGTTGATTTTCCGAGACCGTTAAGGCGTTGGAGCTTAGCCACTGTAGTTCCGTAGCGTGCAGCTATACCGCCTAATGTTTCGCCTTGGCGCACCTTGTGAGTTGAACCGTAGCTTCTGCTCGATGATTTGCGACTCTTGGGAGCGTAATTTCTGCTCTTAGAGTAGTTATTCTTATTGAATGTGTAAGTGTCGGTGTGAGTAGTTTTGTTTTCGAAATCGAAGATAGCTTCGGGGTTTATGGCTATACCCATAAAACGAGTTTCGAAGTGAAGGTGTGGACCTGTGCTGTGTCCGGTGCTTCCGCCGAGGGCGATAGGTTGTCCGGCTTCGATGCGCTGGTCGGGCTTAACGAGGAAACGAGAAAGGTGACCATAAACGGTTTCCATACCATTGTCGTGGCGAAGAATTACGTAGAAACCATAGCCGCCGCGTTCGTATTTAGTCAATCGCACTTTACCGCTGAAAGCCGCTCTCACGGTGTCGCCAACCGAAAGACCGAGGTCGATACCGTAGTGCATGCGGCGGAAACGAGGGCGATAGCCGTAGCGCGATGTTACGCGTCCTATAATGGGCATGTGATATTTCGAAACGTTGAGAACTTGAGTGTTAGGTATCACGGCATCGCGATAAGCGTTAACTTTGTCGCTTTCCCAACCTTCTGCATAGATGTCGAGTTCGGGTTCCTGTTCGTCTTCGTCGTATAGATGTGATGCAAATTCTTGTGCTTCTTTAAGGCGAATCTGTTCTTGCACTTTGTTTTGGTGTGCCAAGAACTTTTCGTGAGTCTTCGAATAGTTTGATACGCTTTGCAGGTTTTGTGCAAAAGCATTATTTGCCATTGTCATAGCGACAACAGCAACCACGCTCAATCCTATTCTTTTTATTGTTGTATTTAAGTTCATATAGTATCTCTACCGTTTGGCTTTTTTGGTGTTACAAAGATAGGTATTAATTTCTTAAATGTCAACCAATTAAGTGCTAAAACTTGTAAAAATTTACAAAAGTTATTTTTGCCTGTTTTGTAATACGTTGATTGCCAGCTGTATACAAAACGAGCGGTTTCTGGTTAAAACAATCAGCTAATAAGGCTCCAGTCAACATCGTGGGCGAAGATTGAGTGTATGTGATTGCCGAGAGAGGCATATTTTTCGGATGTGAGACTCGGGTCGATGTTGATAATTTGGCGGGCATCGTCGCGAGCGAGTTGTACTATCTGGCCGTCTTGTGCGAGGTTTGAGATGTGCAGATTGAAAGCAATGCCGCTCTGCTGAGTGCCTTCCATGTCGCCCGGACCGCGTAGTTTCATATCTTCTTCAGCCACCACAAATCCGTCGTTGGTTTCGGTCATCACGGTGAGTCGGTGCTTGGTTTCCTTGGCGAGTTGGTGCTTCGACATGAGGATGCAGTACGACTTGGCGGCGCCGCGACCCACGCGACCGCGCAACTGGTGCAGTTGGCTCAAGCCGAAACGCTCGGCGTTTTCGATTATCATCACCGAGGCGTTGGGTACGTTAACGCCCACTTCGATAACAGTGGTTGCCACCATTATTTGAGCCTGATTGGTGACGAAAAGTTGCATTTGATGCTCCTTTTCGGCAGGTTTCATTTTGCCGTGCACATAGCAGACGCGATAGCTCGGGAAGGTCTCGCAGATAGTGCGATAGCCTTGCTCGAGGTCGTGAAGATCGAGTTTTTCGTTTTCCTGAATGAGAGGGTGCACCACATACACTTGACGTCCCTCGGCGAGTTGTGTTCCGAGGAAACGATACATCTGCATTCTCGACTCCTCGGTGCGCAGTATGGTGGTGACGGGTTTTCTGCCCGGCGGGAGTTCGTCGATAACCGACACATCGAGGTCGCCATACACAGTCATGGCGAGAGTGCGCGGAATGGGGGTGGCTGTCATCACCAGCACATGAGGCGGATTGGTGTTTTTGCTCCAAAGGCGAGCGCGCTGAGCCACGCCGAAGCGGTGTTGCTCATCGATAATCACAAGACCGAGGTTGCGAAATTGCACCACATCTTCAAGCAGAGCATGGGTGCCGATAATGATTTGCAGCGAGCCATCGAGGAGGTCGCTGTGTATGGTTTCGCGCTGTTTTTTACGAGTGGAGCCGGTGAGTAGGGCGCATTTAATTCCCAAAGGCTCCACCAGATGGCTAATGGTCTCGAAATGCTGTGCAGCCAGAATCTCGGTGGGTGCCATGATGGCAGCCTGATAATCGTTGTCGAGCGCCAGCAGCATGCACATAAGGGCCACGAGAGTTTTGCCGCTGCCCACGTCGCCTTGCAGGAGGCGATTCATCTGTCGGCCGCTGCCCATATCGGAGCGAATCTCCTTGATAACTCGCTTCTGAGCGCCGGTGAGTGCAAAGGGCAGATGCTCGGAGTAGAAAGTATTGAAATAATGCCCCACGCGCGAGAACACAAAACCGCGTAGTTTGGCATTTCGAGCCGATGAATATCGCAAAATGTTGAGTTGCAGGTAGAAGAGTTCCTCATATTTGAGTCGGAACTGAGCGCGTTGCAGAGTGCTGATGTCGGCGGGGCGATGAATGTTTTTCAGCGCCTCGGCGAGTGGCATAAGGTGGTATTTCTCGATAATCTCGGCAGGAAGCGGGTCGGCAATGCGGCTTACGGCATCGGTGGCAAGCAGATTGTCGACGAGTTGCTGCATGGTGCGATTGGTGAACGAGCGATTGCGTAGCGTTTCGGTAAGATTATACATGCCACGCAAGCCGCCGGAGAGTTTGGCTTGGCTGAAGACATCTACTTCGGGGTGCACTATGCTGTAAACGCTCTTGTAGAGCGATGGCTTACCGAAAATCACATATTCAATGCCAGTGCGATAGCTTTCCTGAATCTGTTTCACACGATTAAACCACACACATTCTATAGTGCCAGTTCCGTCGGTGAAAAGGGCATTGAGTCGGCGTTTGGCACCTTCGCCCTGCGGGGTGAAATTGATGAAACGCCCTTTGAGTTGAATGTAAGGCATATCGCCCTGCAGGTCGGTGATGTGGTGAATGGTGCTTCGGTCGATGTAGCGAAACGGGAAATAATACAACAGGTCGTAGAACGAGTGAATGTCGAGTTGCTTGGCGAGCAGCTCGGCACGCTTGGGTCCCACGCCCGAGAGGTATTTTATTTCAGATTTTCGCAGTTGGTTCATTGTTTAAGCAGATACTCGGCAATCATCAAATCGTTTGGGTGCGTGATTTTTATATTGTTAACGTCGCCGTCAACGAGGTGAACCGAGTTGCCGGCGTGCTCAAACACCGAAGCATCGTCGGTGAAAAAGTCGGCATACGGCACATCATAGGCATTAATTAGGGCATCGGCACTGAAAGTTTGCGGAGTCTGCACAGCTCGGAGCGATGCGCGCGAAAGAGCTATGGAGTTGCCGTCATCGCCCACTTGGCGAATGCTGTCGGTGACGTTGACCACCGGAATGGCGCTGCCGTGGCGAGCAGCCTCGTTGAAAATTCGCTCGATGTGCTCAGGCCCTATGAGCGGTCGCACAGCGTCGTGCACGGCAATCAAGTCACCCGGGCAGGGCTTGATGGTGATTAAGGCATTCTTTACCGATTCGAAGCGAGAACTGCCGCCATTAACCAAGGTATGCTCAATGGTGAACTTATGCTCGAGGCACAGCTTAGTCCACAATTCGCGTGCCGAGGCAGGAATCACTACTATGATTTTGGTATCGGGCACGGCGGCAAAATGCGTGATGGTTTGCATCAGCACCGTTTTGCCGGCTAAAGGCAGAAATTGCTTGGGCATTTCGGAGCCGAACCGCGTGCCGCTGCCGCCAGCCACTATTATTGCATATCGAGTCATTATGTTGTGCTTTTTCTAATTATTGGTGAAAATTATTCGGCATAGCCGAGTTACTAATGCAAAATTACGAAATTGTGGCTTGTTTACGAAATACCGCGGCGAAATTTTTAAATGCCATTCCGACGCAGAAAATAATAAAGAGGGACTTTTCATCAAAGTCCCTCTTTAACGTCTTCAATAGGTATAATTTTTTAAGGTAAAAAAGATTGTTTTAGGTTTATGTTGCAAAGATGCATCCAATATTTTGACTGAGCAAATAAAAAACTATGCTATAAAACATGTTTTTTGATTTGTTTTTTAGCTTTAATATCTCACTTTGTTTGTATAGTATTGAAAATTAGCGATTTGTGTTTTGTTTTAGTTTGAAAACCTTGATTGTTAAAAATCGTTAATTTCTTAATCTATCCGGAAACTTGTGAGAAGTTGTAATGACGATGATGTAGAAAAATGCTCAAACGAGCGCTTCCAGAAGTCATCGACAAGGTAAAGTTAACAAAATATCGGCAAAATATATAGCAAAATGCCAAATAATTTGGTAATATTGCTCTATTTACACATTTTAACACTTGTCTCAGCTAAGGAAATGAAAGTGCAAAAGGGATTAAACGGACAAAAATTAAAGGCAGCAAAACGGCTGAGATGCTACCTTATTGTAAATAATTAAGTGTTATAAGTGAGCGAGTTAGTCGAAGTGGAGAAGTTCGAGATTTTCGCCATCGAAGCGAGCGAAAGTGTTGCCGTTAATCCATTCGCCGAGCACCACCATGCGTTTGCCGCTCGAGAGCAGCGAGTCGTTCACCACATGCATGTGGCCGAAAATGTAGAAATCCACATCGGGGTGGGTAGCCGAATGTTGTTCGGAGAAATCGCGCAGAATTTTCAGTCCGCGCTCGTTTTCTTGAGCAATGCTTTCGGCGCTGCGCTTCAAGCGATTGCTTTTCGACCAGTAGTAGGCAAAGGGCATGGTCAATCGAGGATGCAAGGTGGCGTAGAGACGCTGGCAGAAGCGATTGTGGAACACAGCCGACATCAGGCGGAAACCGCGCGGCTGGCAGCCCACCTTATCGCCATGATCGAGCAGGAATCGGTGATTGCCAATCTGCTCGGTGATGGTGCCCGTCACCACCTTAATGCCCAGTTCGGAGGGCAGATAGTCGAAAATCCATATATCATGGTTGCCGGTAATCCAAGTTATGGCAATTCCCGCGTCGGCAAGTTCGGCAAGTTTTCCGAAAAAGCGCACAAAGCCCCGCGGCACCACATTGCGGTATTCAAACCAATAGTCGATGATGTCGCCGAGGAGATAGATGCGCTCAGCCGAGTCCTTGATGGATTGCAGCCAACGCACTACGCGGAGTTCGCTCTCGCGGGGATTGCTCAAATAGGCAGCCCCCAAGTGCGTGTCGCTAATAAAATATGTGTATTTGCCCGCCATTGCCAATAGGGTAAGTGTTTAGAGGAAACCGAGTTCGAGTTTGGCTTCTTCGCTCATCATATCCTTGTCCCATTCGGGTTCGAACACGAGGTTGGTTTCCACCGAAGTGACGCCATCGATGCTGCCCACCTTCATGCTCACATCTTCAAAGATGAAATCGCTGGCAGGGCAGTTGGGCGCAGTGAGCGTCATATCGATTTTCACAGTACCATCGTCGCAAACCACGATACTGTACACAAGTCCAAGATTATATATGTCTACGGGAATTTCGGGGTCGTAGACGGTTTTTAGCATCTTTACGATGTTTTCTTCTATTTCGAGTCGTTTCTTTTCGTCCATAGATGCAAAGATAGTGCATCTTGGCGACAAAACAAAGAGCAAGGGGCTCAAGAGCCGCCATAATTTGGCATAAAGTGATGCAAAAGCAAGCATAAGAAATGTGAATATACTGAAATATGTGGTAAAAAAACTACAAATGAAGCCATCGAAAAGCAAAACCATTGAAAAATAGTTTGTGCAAAAGGAGTAAAGTTTGTAGATTTGCAAATAATTTTGAAGAAACAAACGAATTTTTTAGACACAAACGATGAAAAAAATATTTTCGACAATAGTGATAATGTTGTCGCTGGTGATGGCGATGACAGCCAACGCAGAGTCGCGTTGGGGTATAGTGGCAGGAGCTAACATCAATTCATTCCCAGCCTATCAGCGCGGCGATTATAAGTTGTACGACACCGGCACATCGGTGGGCGGAACATTGGGTATCAACGGCGAAATATTTTTCCCCGGCATAGGTATGGGCGTAGACGGCTCGTTGCTCTATGATTTCACACCCGCCACATTGCAGCTCGGACAGCGCGAGATATGGGCATCGCAAGGCATTGTTGAAGAGAAAATGAAGATGCATGTTCTGGAGATACCACTAAACTTGAAGTATCGCTACATCAATCTCAACGGCATCGAAAACAAGATATATCCGTTTGTGTTTGGAGGACCCAGCATCAACATACTTTTGGCGCACAGCGATGGCGGCAATATGAAGTACACCACCACATCGCTCGGTATGCATGTGGGCTTCGGTGTGGAATTGATGCGCAAGATGCAGATTTCGGTGAGCCACGAGTGGGGATTGAGCCAATCGTTCAAGACCATATTGCTTGAGGATAACGCTCACAAATTGCGCACCTGGCACATCCGTTACACCTATTTCTTCTAAATAGCGAAGAGTAATTAATTATTTATTCAATAATACCACACTCGGGCATCGCTTAACCTGCTTGTTTGGCGATGCCCGAGATTTTTTTTCGTAGAAAAATGTAGTTTGATAATATTATTGTGCAAGTGTAATAGGTTTATTGCGAGCGAGGCGGCAAACTCAAGATAGTGTCGCCTGTTTCCGGCGAAGTGCTCAGCTACGACACCAATCCCGGCGAGTGGATTAGCGTGGTGGGGTGACGTAAGCGCTTTGAAACACGAGCGTTTGCATCTCCGAGTAATACTCTCGATATTACAAAAAGTGCTTTTTTATTTTGCAATTTTGAAATAAGTGACAGAATTTCGGTCGGTTTGGCTTGCAAATAGTATATTTTTGGCTATATTTGCAAGCAAAATTACCAATCGGGCGCAAACCTGTGCAGAGACCGGAGTTATGTCACTTATTGTAGTTGATACTCATTATTTAAATATATAAAGCACTTTTATTATGAAGAAAATTTTTACTTTTATTTTAGCCTCAGTTACTTCGATGGCTGCGTTTGCCGTTGGTTACACCACAGCCGGCGATAATAGTATTTACACATTTGCCGATTTGTCCAAGATAGCCGAATCGGGTGTGACCGTAAAAAAAGGCACGCAAATCTACACCGTATCGTCGGATATCGAGATTGCGGCAACCGACCTCTTGAAGCTTGAGTCGGGCGACGTGGTAAAATTGGCCGACGCAGTGGAGATAACCGTGAGAGGAGAAGCCTTTTTCGAACCCTTGAGCTCGGCTATGATTACTCGACTCGACGATCTTTGCGAGCCTAAGGGCATAAATGTGAAAGGCGATGGCTCAATAGTAATGAGAAATGTGGTGTATGAATATGCTCAAATACGCACCAGTGCCACCACAAGTTGCAGATTTAAAGATTGCACATTCCGCTACAATGGCACCAAAGCTTCTACATCAGGCACGTTGATTCTCAATAATACTGATGGAACTACCTCAATAGAAAATTGTCGTTTTATCGAGGGCGCATCGTCGGCTATTTCTCAGGCAGCCAATGCAGCACACCCGCTGAATATCGAAAACTGCTATTTCTATCATAATACTACCGAAAACGCCAACCGTCCGCAGATAAATATTTCCAATCCGGGCGCTAATGGCGAACACTATATAGCGGGCAATATGATTATTGGCGACAGCAATTCCACAAAGGTGGGCGGTATCGCCGTATCCGACTTGATTGGTTCGAACGGCGGTGGTAAAACAATAATTTTAAACAACACCGTGTTTAATTGTCGTTATGGCGTGACTGCGATGAGTGCATCCGCCACACTAATGATTCTCGAAGGCAATTCTATCACCCATAACTGCAACGAAACCAATCCTAATAACGGCGGTAGCGGTATAAGCATCTATGGTCCGGTGGATGTTTATGCCACAGGTAACCTGATTGAAGGTAACCTATGGGGCGTTACCATCATAGGTAAAGCCGGCAATGTGAATTTCGGTAAAACCGATGATCCGTCAGCCGAGGATTATAACCCGGGTAATAACATATTCAAGAACAATGGCAACGGCGGTGTGGATTATGATTTCTACAACAATAGCAGCAATGCCGTTACTTGCTACGCACAAGGCAATGTGTGGAATGTGGCAGAACAAGACTCGGTGAGCGTGTCGAAGGTGGTTTGGGACAAGTATGACACAGCTACACTTGGTGAGGTGATATTTGTTTCGGCAAATAAGACACCATCGAATGTGGAATCGGTGACCCAAAGCAGCAACAACTTTACATACGATGCTCAAGCTTGCGAAGTGAAGGCTACCAATGCAGCACCTATCACCGTTTACTCGATGACCGGCACAGTGGCTAAGATGTCGTCGACTCCTGTAGTGGCTCTTAAGGTGGATGAACTCGTGGAAGGCGTGTACGTGGCACGAAACGAGAATACGGGTGACACCGTGAAGTTTCAAAAGAAATGAATCTAAATCATAGCGCTGCCATCAACGCGTGGTAGCGAGGCAATGGACCGCAATCGAGTTTTTCCCCCGATTGCGGTTTGTTTTTTATTATTGCTGTCCGATAAAATGATTACTTTTGCCCATGGTTGTTTGTTTTGTGGTAAAAGCAAAGTAACCCAAAAGGGCTGACTCCTGCACTAGGTGCCAGCCCTGATTTTTCCTGCCCGGCTCAAAAAAAGTTTTATCGGACAGCAATATTTTTCTTTCGAGAAATCGATGCCAATAAATAAATTCTTCATAACTTTGTAAAGTATAAAGTTAATATTTAAAGAATAGGTCAATAGTTGTCTGGACTAATACTCTAAAAAGGCTCCAAGCCGTTATCTTTCTATCTGGTCTTTACAACTATGTCGAAGAGGTCCGAAGCAGACGATAATCTTTTATTGACTAGAAAGACGCATGGTTTACCTCTTCGGCAGACCTATTCTTCCTTTCTACAACAAAGGTAAAAATCTGTCTTTTGTTGTAATAATTTTCATCAGTTTTTTTTAATAAAGCGACTGCGTCGCTTTCACTTTGCAAACTTGAGAAGGACGCGAATTTTGTCGCGGGGGAAAGTGATATTCGCGTCTTTCAGACGCATTATGGTTGGTGTCACGATACCGAGGGTTACGCTTCGCTACACCCCCGGCTACGAGCCACTCGGTTCGCTCGGGCGTTCGTCCTTTCAGGTCGTGCAGCGGTTATCGGCGGCGTAGGTATCCAACCTGAAAGGTTGAATGCCGAGGGCTTTAGCCCGAGAGCTCTTAGCCGAGGGTGGAGCGTTAGCGTAACCCTCGGAATGCAGGGCAACAAAGAAAAAGCGTCTGAAAGACGCGAAAGCAGCCGCCAAGGAAAGTGATATTCACGTTCTTTAAACGCATGATGGTGGGTGAGATAATACCGGGGGTTACGCTTCGCTGCACCCCCGGCTACGAGCCACTCGCTCCGCTCGGGCATTCGACCTTTCAGGTCGTACAGCGGTTGTCGGCGGCGTAGGTATCCAACCTGAAAGGTTGAATGCCGAGGGCTTTAGCCCGAGAGCTCTTAGCCGAGGGTGGAGCGTTAGCGTAACCTCGGAATGCAGGGCAACAAAGAAAAAGCGTCTGAAAGACGCGAAAGCAGCCGTCAAGGAGGGTAATATTCGCGTCTTTCGCATTATGGTTGGTGGCACGATACCGGGGGTTATGCTTCGCTACACCCCCGGCTAAGAGCCACTCGCTTCGCTCGGGCATTCGACCTTTCAGGTCGCGCTGCGGTGTTTATGATTTGCTTTGGGGTATGTTTTCTTGCTTTCGAAACGGAAGATGTGGGTTGCGTTGACGGTGAAGTGTGTTTTGATGATGATTTTTGCTGATAATGGAGTGATATATAGCGAAATAGAGGGGTATAAAAACAACAATACGGCCGATTCACATCGCCCGTATCATCGCATTACTAAATAAATGATGTTACTTTACTAATACTTTATATCAATCATTGTTGTGCAAATTTACAAAATTCATTTCGTTTCAAAAACATTTTGCATAATTTCATGCGAAATTTTTTTATTTTTAGAAACATGAATGTAATATCGATTCAGTCGCGATTTTCGCAGTTTATCAATAAGCAAACATTGGGTAATCTGCCATAGTGGCGTTTACCTTTTCGCGAACGGCTTTGATTACTGCTTCGCTTTCAGGATTGCTTAGAACGGTGTCGATCATTTCAACGATTTCGCCCATCAATTCTTCCTTTGCGCCGCGAGTGGTGATGGCAGGAGTGCCGAGACGGATACCTGAAGTTTGGAATGGCGAGCGAGTGTCGAATGGCACCATATTCTTGTTGGCAGTGATGTCGGCTTGAACGAGAGCCTTTTCAGCCACCTTACCGGTAAGGTCGGGGAACTTGGTGCGGAGGTCGAGCAAGATGCAGTGGTTGTCGGTACCGCCCGAAGCCACCTTATAACCCTTGTCGATGAGAGCCTGAGCCATAGCCTTGGCGTTGGCGCGAACTTGCTTCTGATAGTCGACAAATTCGGGCGAGAGAGCTTCGCCGAAAGCCACAGCCTTGGCAGCGATAACGTGTTCGAGCGGGCCGCCTTGCACGCCGGGGAATACGGCAGAGTCGAGGAGCGACGACATCTTGCGAATCACGCCCTTAGGAGTGGTTTTGCCCCAAGGATTGTCGAAGTCCTTGCCGAGCAAAATGATACCGCCACGCGGGCCGCGAAGGGTCTTGTGAGTGGTAGAAGTGACGATGTGAGCATATTTCACCGGGTTTTCGAGCAAACCGGCAGCGATGAGTCCGGCAGGGTGAGCCATATCAATCATAAGTATGGCGCCCACCTTATCGGCGATTTCGCGCATGCGGGCATAATCCCATTCGCGAGAGTAGGCACTTGCACCACCAATAATCAATTTTGGCTTGGTGCGAAGGGCTTCGCGTTCCATTTGGTCGTAGTCGACAAGACCGGTATCTTCTTTTACGTTATATTCCACTTGATTGAAAACCAAACCTGAGAAATTCACAGGGCTGCCGTGCGAAAGGTGGCCGCCGTGCGAGAGGTTCAATCCCATAAATGTGTCGCCGGGTTTGAGCACAGCCATAAACACAGCCATATTGGCTTGCGCGCCCGAGTGAGGTTGCACATTGGCATATTCAGCGCCAAAAAGCTTCTTGAGGCGTTCGATAGCCAACGATTCCACTTCGTCGACCACCTCGCAACCGCCGTAATAGCGGTGTCCGGGATAACCTTCGGCATATTTATTAGTTAGGCAAGAACCCATGGCTTGCATTACTTGCGGGCTTACGAAGTTTTCTGATGCGATAAGTTCGATGCCCTTCTTTTGGCGTTGATGTTCGCGTTCGATTATATCGAACACTGCGGTGTCGTTTAGCATAATTACTGTTTTGATGTTTTGTTTAATAAAATAACGAGTAATAGAGTGGGTTTAGTTTGTAATAAGAGTTATTTTTTTAAAGTCATTTTTTCTTCACAGTCCAGCCGAATTTGCCTATGCGTTCGCCGAGTTTGAAATATTCGCCGTGCGAGTAGGCAATAAGGCGAGCTTTTTTGAGGTCGAATTCGCCGGTTTGGCTGTCGATGTAACGTTCGTCGGCGAGCACATTCACCACATCGGCAATAAACATGTCGTGGCTGCCGAGGTGCACTATTTCCTTCACTTTACACTCGATGCACACGGGAGCCTCGTCGATGTAGGGAGCAGCCACCTTTTCGCCTTTCACCGGGGTGAGATTCATCTCTTCAAATTTGTTGTAGTCGCGTCCCGAGCGCACGCCGCACCAGTCGGTGGCTTGGGCAAGTTGCTCGGTAGATAGGTTGAGCGTGAACGCCATGTTGCGCTTCACAATGTCGTAGCTGTGGCGCGAGGGGCGAATGCTCACATAGCACATAGCCGGGTCGGAGCAGATGGTGCCCACCCACGATGCGGTGAACACGTTATACTCCTCGGGCGTAGCTCCGCAGCTCACGAGCATGGCGGGCACGGGATAGACCATATTTCCGGGTCTCCAACTTTGCTTCATATCGGTGAATGGTGGAGATGGTTATTTGAGGGTTAATTCGGCTTGACCCACCTTGTGTTCGCAGTAGTGGCAGCAAAGGGTAACGGGATTGCGGTCTACTACGTGAAAGAGGGTTTTCATAGGTTCATTGTTGGTGATGCACTTGGGGTTGTTGCAGCGCACAATGTCGATAATGTCGTCGGGGAGGCTCACGTGGTGCTTGCTTATGACATTATAGTTTCTTATTTCGTTCACCTTGGCTTGAGGCGCAATGAGCGCAATGCGGTTGAGGGTTTCCTCATCGAAGAACATGTCGGCAACCTTAATGATGCCTTTTTTGCCCATGTGCTTGCTGTCGAGATTAACGCCAATGGTGACGCTGTTTTTGAGGTTTGGTATGTTGAGCAGGTCGACCACCTTAAAAATCACTTCGGGGTTGATGCGGTCGATAACAGTGCCGTCTTTGAGCGCTGCCACTGCCAGAGAGTCGTTGTTAATCTTAGTCATAATTATTATAAATAATGATTATTCGAGTGAAAAAACGCTGATGTAGGAGAGAATTGGGTTAAGTGTCAGCAGTCAATGCCGAGCGCGCGGCAGATGATGGCTTGACGGGCATATAAGCCGTTTTTGGCTTGTTGTATGTAGTAAGCCTTGGGGTTGTCGTCGACATCGTAGCTGATTTCGTTGACGCGAGGCAGCGGGTGCAGCACGCGCAGATTGGGCTTGCTGTTGTCGAGCATCGAGTTGTGCAGGTTGTAGAGATTTTTCACGCGCTCATATTCGAGCAAGTCGGTAAATCGCTCACGCTGCACGCGAGTCATATAGAGGATGTCGGTTTCGTTAATAACCTCTTCGCTGAAGTCGCGATATTCGTGATACTCTATGCCGTTGGCTTGGCAAAACTCCTTGTATTCGTTAGGCATCTGCAGTTCGTTGCAAGCCACGAAGTTGAAACGCGGGCGGAAGTGACGCATAGCCATAAGTAATGAGTGCACGGTGCGGCCATATTTCAAGTCGCCCACCATAGTGATGGTGAGGTCGTAGAGCGTGCCTTGAGTTTTATTGATGGAGTAGAGGTCGAGCATGGTTTGAGAAGGGTGTTGGTTGGCACCGTCGCCGGCGTTGATGATAGGCACGGGTGCAAATTCGCTGGCATAGCGGGCGGCACCCTCTATGTGGTGACGCATCACTATCAGGTCGGCATAGTTGCTCACCATCATAATAGTGTCCTTAAGGGTTTCGCCTTTGCTGCTGCTGGTGGTGCTGGCGTCGGAGAAACCTATTACGCGGCCGCCGAGGCGGTTGACGGCGGTTTCGAAACTAAGTCGGGTGCGGGTAGATGGCTCGAAGAACAGTGTGGCCACCACCTTTCCGGCAAGTATGTCTCTATTGGGGTTTTGCTCGAAATGGCTTGCTTTCTCTATCAAGTCAAGGATTTCTTCCTTGCTCAAGTCGTTGATAGAAACCAAACTCTTGTTGCTCATAGTTGATTAGTTATGATATTTATTCGTTATGAGGGTTTATTATTTAATTCTCAATTGAATTAGCCGGAGCAGCGATATGACGCGACTTATCAGGTGTCTTGCAGGCATAAAAAAAACACCAATCAAAGCCCGAAGGGAAAAATCAGGGGCATGATTGGCTGCTTGCAATTAACGACAAATGAAAATCCTCTTGTGTCAACCGTTGAGATTGACAGCAAATGACTGATGTCAGGCATCGTGATTGGCTATGTTTCTGAGGACGTATCATATCAGCACAAAGATAAGTATTTTTTTTATTATGCCATACGGGGCGGCTGAAATATTTTTGTTGTGATGAAATTCTTTGCCTTTCTTCGGCGAAAATGGATTACAATTTTGTATATTTGCATTTTATTAGTTATCGTGCCTAACTTTGGTGTGGCTGAAACTGCTCGCAGTGGGGCGGTAAGTAGCTATGGAGGGAAATAACATATAGAAATTTAGAAAACAATATTAATAAGATATATGCAAAAAGAAACTGAAGGCAGCGTGCCTGCAAAAACCGACTTAACCAAGCGCATTGTAAAGTGGATGTGGATAAGTTTTGCAGGCTTTGTGTTGACAATAGCATTGCTGTTTGTGCTCATCTACAACGGCGTGTTGGGCTATATGCCACCTATCGAAGAACTGAAGAATCCTACCGACAAATTTGCATCGATGATATTCACCAGCGATGGCGTGGAGATGGGCCGATTCTATCACAGCAAGAGCAATCGTGTGTATGTGGACTACGACGATATTTCGCCCTACCTGACCCAGGCACTGATAGCCACCGAAGATGAACGATTCGACAATCACTCGGGCATCGACGGCCGTGCAATGCTTCGCGTGCTGGTGCGCCGCATGATTTTGCAGCAGAAAAATGCCGGCGGTGGCAGCACCATCACCCAGCAGCTCGCCAAGTTGCTCTATTCGCCCGAATCTACCGGATTTTTCACTCGCGCCATTCAGAAACCCGTGGAGTGGATGATAGCCATCAAACTCGAGCGGTTCTACACCAAGGACGAGATTATAAAGATGTATTTAAATCAGTTCGACTTCCTCTACAATGCCGTGGGCGTGAAAACCGCCTCTTATGTATATTTCGGTAAGGAACCCGGCGAACTGAGCGTGGAAGAGGCAGCCACACTGGTGGGTATGCTCAAAAACCCATCGCGATTTAATCCCGTGCGCCACCCCGAACGCTGCCTCAATCGTCGCAATGTGGTGTTTAAACAGATGCTGAAAGCCGACTTTATCACCGAAGAAGAGTGTGAAGAATATAGCAAGCGCCCGCTTGTGCTCTCGTTTCACCGCGTGGACCACAACGATGGCATAGCGCCATATTTCCGCGAAGAATTGCGCCGCATAATGACAGCCAAGCGTCCGCGATTGGGCGATTATGCGTCGTGGAACTATCAAGCCTACGTCGACGATTCGATAGCATGGGAAACCAATCCCCTCTATGGCTGGTGCGAGAAAGTGCGAAAGCCCGACGGCTCGAAATACGATATCTATGCCGATGGATTGAAGATTTACACCACCATCGACTCCCGTATGCAGCAATATGCCGAGAATGCCGTTCGCAACCACTTGGGACGCGACTTGCAGAAGCGCTTTATAAAGGAACGCGGCGGCTATCGCAACCCCTACAGCAACAATACCACCGAACTCTCAGCCGACCTGAAGGCACAGCTCATAAAGAATGCCATATCGCAGAGCGAACGTGCCCGCGTGCTGCGCATAGCCGGCTTGAGCGAGAAGGAGATAGTGCAGAATTTCAACGAAAAGGTGGATATGCGCATCTTCAGCTACGATGGCGGCATCGACACCGTGATGACACCGCTCGACTCGATACTCTATGTGAAGTCGATATTGCGCACCGGTATGATGTCGATGGATCCCACTACAGGACACGTAAAAGCCTATGTGGGCGGCCCGAGTTTCCGCTTCTTCAAGTATGATATGGCAGGTCGAGGACGCCGCCAGATAGGTTCTACCTGCAAACCATTCCTCTACTCGCTGGCAATGGAAGAAGATTACACCCCGTGCGACTCATTCCTCAATGAGCAACCCGTGATACAGGTGCCCGGAGGCGTGTGGGAACCGCGCAACTCAGGCAATTCGCGAGTGGGCGAGATGGTGTCGCTGCGGTGGGCATTGACCAATTCGAACAACTGGATTTCGGCACGCTTGATAACCGCCGACCGTATGTCGCCGCAGCAATTGGTGCGCAAGATGCATGCATTCGGCATCACCAATCACCTCGATGCCGTGCCATCGCTTGCGCTCGGCCCGTGCGATGTGTCGGTGAAAGAGATGGTGTCGGCCTACACGGCATTTGCCAACGGCGGAATGCGCGTCGACCCCGTGTATGTCACTCACATCACCGACGGCGATGGTAACGTGATATCGGAGTTTACTCCCAAATACACCGAAGTGCTCAGCGAAATGGCATATTATAAGATATTGTCGATATTGCTCAATGTGGTGGATAGCGGTACGGGTGCTCGCTTGCGTCGCGCGCCGTTCTCGCTCACGGCTCAGATAGGTGGCAAGACCGGTACCACCAACTATAACGCCGACGGTTGGTTTATGGGCTTTACACCCGACCTCGTGACCGGCGTTTGGGTAGGCGGTGAAGAACGATATATCCACTTCAACAGTATGGCGAGCGGTCAAGGTGCTTCGATGGCATTGCCGATATTCGGACAGTATATGAAGCAGATTTACGAAGACAAACACTTGCGCTACTCGCAAGAAACTCGCTTCAAATTCCCCGCCGA
>SFTJ01000060.1 GCA_004563195.1 bacterium | reverse complement strand
AAAAAATCACACCACGCGGCTTGGTAAAACCGGCTGCGTGGTGTGGTTTTTTTCTGTGCTGTGGTTAGCAAAATATGATTAGTTCACAATTATTTCGTCGACGAAGATAAATGCTTTGCCGTTGGTGGCATGAACGCGCACATAGCGAGCTTCGCGGTTGCAAGTGATGCCGAAAGTCTTGAAGAGCAAGTCGGGAATCTTGTCGTTGATGTCGTTCCATTGTTTGCCTATGCTTTCGAAGTTTTTGCCATCAGCCGAAATTTCCACTTCCATCATTCTCGGCGCGAAAACGCCGGGGCCGGGCAAGTGCATAAACGAAGCGCCTACATAGTGCACCGGTTGCATTTTGCCGAGGTCGATAACCACATCAAGGTCTTTGAGCAATCCCTGCCATTTGTGGTCTTGATAGGTCCACCCGCCGAGTACGCCGTCGGTGAGAGTGGTGGCGCCATGCGAAGGCCATTGCTTGCTGAAAGGTTGGTTGTAGGTCACCTTGCAGCCCTTGGCAAGGTGGTCGACCGGTTCAAGGCTTTCGCGGCGATTGCCATACTCGTTGGCGAGGTCGAAGGTGTTATAGCCAAGCTGTTGCAGAAGAGCGCAGAGAGCCACTGCACGCGGGCGGAACTTGGCGTAATCCTTATCCTCGTTGCGGCTCCAGCCTGTTTCAGCCACAGCGAAAGCGCGAGGATAATACATATATTCGGCATGTTCGGGAGTGGGCACATATTCGGTCCAGAGGTTGCCTTGCACGCCCAATAAGTGCTTGAGTTCGTCGTCGCTGAGGCTCGAATCGGCGGGGTTATAGTTATAGGTAATCTCGAGAGAACCGTAACCGCCTATCGAAAGCGGTTCTTTGAATGGAGCATCCTGAGTGTGGTCGAGGTAATAAAATTCGCCCGGAGTCATCACCACATCGTGGCCCGCCTTGATGGCTTTGATGCCGCCGGCAGTGCCTCGCCACGACATTACGGTGGCGTTAGGAGCCAAACCACCTTCGAGAATCTCGTCCCAACCGATGATGTCGCGACCCTTGGAGTTGACAAGCAGTCGGGGCACGAGCGCCAAGCAGCTTTGCCGGCTTCGTCACCGCCAATGTGAATGTAGTGCGACGGGAAAAGGTCGATAACCTCGCTGAGCACATTTTCGAGGAAAAGGAAAGTGCTTTCCTTGCCAGGGCAGAAGTCGCTGCCTAAGCCATCGCCCTTGCATGAGAGTTCGGGATAGGCCCGGCATTTCTATTTCGGGAATCACAGTGATGTGGCGGGCTTGGGCATAAGCCAGGATTTGACGAATGTCGTCCTTGGTGTAGAAACCGCCATGGGCATCAGCATCGTCTTGGTTGCAGTATTTGGTTTCGCATTTGCACCAATCTTGCCAAGTTTCGGCAGGGCGCCAAGCGGCAAATGAAGTGAGGCGAGGGTAACCGTCGATTTGCAGACGCCAACCTGCAGCGTCGGTGAGGTGCAAGTGCATGCGATTGAGTTTGAGCAGAGCCATAGCGTCGATTTGCTTGAGCAAAAACTCCTTTGAGAAGAAGTGGCGCGACACATCGAAGTGCAGACCGCGATAGGGGAATCGCGGAGCGTCGGCAATGGTGCAGCACTCAATGGTGCGGAGCGAGCCGAGGTGAGTGATCTGCAATAGAGTCTGCACGGCATAGAATGCACCGGTCTCGGTGGAAGCGCAGATGTCGATGCGCTTGGGCGTGATGGAGAGCGAATAGCCTTCGGCAGCTATCTGCTTGCCCGCTTTGCCGCCAATAGTGATGGCAATGTGAGCCTTGGAGCGATTTTTTGCCGGAGCGGTTTTGAGCGCCGAGGCTTGAATGAAATCGGCGAGAGCCGAAGACGAAGCACCTTGAATATACACCTTCACATCGCTGTCGGGGAGCGAGAAGGTACCCTTAGCCTTGGCGATTTGAGCAGGCACCGGGATAATGTCGTAAGCCGAACCGCACTGCAACTCCTCAGCAACAGCCGTATGAGCCGATAGCAGCAATGCTACAGCAGCAAAAATGCTTAAAAAAAGTCGGAAATGTAATTTTCTCATATTAAATGTAAAGTTAATAATTTATTATTCTTGACGAAGGAATTATGCGTAAAGATACGGCAAAAAATTTAAAGCGACAAGCATTTGGCAGCGATAAGTGCCAAGAGACAAAAAGCACGGGCTGCGGTATGGGGTGGTGCGGGCTAATCGGTGTTGAAAATCAGACGTTAAGAGTAGTAATTGTTGCGTATCTCATCTTTTTTGAGTAATTTCGCAGCGTAAATAGTGACGAGAGTTCACCTTACACTGAAAATATGGTGTCGAAAACGAGAGAAAAACTGATAGAGGTGGCACGCCAATTGTTTGCGCATAAAGGCGTGGAAAACACCACAATGAATGATATAGCATCGGCTTCGGAGAAAGGTCGACGCACTATCTACACCTATTTTAAGAGCAAGCGCGACATCTATAATGCGGTGGTGAAAAACGAGAGCGAACTGATAGTGGAGCGCTTGAGTGTGATACCGGCGCAAGATGTGTCGCCCGAGGAGAAATTGATGAATTTTATCTTCGTTCGCTTCGAGGCGATAAAGGAACTCGTCACACGCAACGGTTCGTTGAGAGCCGGATTTTTTCGCGATGTACGCAAGGTGGAGCGAGCCCGTCGCGGCACGTTGAGTCAGGAGTGCTCGGTGCTGATGAGCATACTGAAGGAAGGTGTGGAAAAAGGAGCCTTCAGCATAAAGCACATCGACAAGACCGCCCGCGTGATGCTGCTGTGCCTGCAGGGCCTCGATGTGCCCTATGTGCGCGACAGTTTTGCCGAGATGGACATCGAGAAGAACAAGCTTCGCGAATATATTCACGACTTTATACTCAACGGCATAGCCCGCAGAGATGCCGATTCCGGCAAGAAAGAGGTGTGACACTCAGAGCGAGCTATCACGAAACAAAGAGATAATAAAGATTATTTAGAATAATAACACTAAAAACAATTATTAGCAATGAAACTATTAGAAGGTAAAGTAGCACTTGTGACTGGTGCTGCCCGTGGTATTGGTAAGGCTATCGCCCTCAAGTTTGCACAAGAAGGAGCTGATGTAGCTTTCACCGACCTTGTTATCGATGAAAATGGTAAAGCCACCGAAGCAGAAATCGCCGCTTTCGGAGTAAAGGCAAAGGGTTACGCTTCAAACGCAGCAAACTTCGATGAAACTCACCAAGTAGTAGAACAGATAAAGGCTGATTTCGGCCACATTGATATTCTTGTAAACAATGCAGGTATCACCAAGGACGGCTTGATGATGCGTATGACCGAAGTGCAATGGGATGCTGTAATAGCAGTAAACTTGAAGTCGGCATTCAACTTCATCCACGCATGTCTTCCTATCATGATGCGTCAACGCAGCGGTTCGATTATCAACATGGCATCGGTGGTAGGTGTACATGGTAACGCAGGTCAAGCCAACTATGCATCGTCGAAGGCAGGTTTGATAGCGCTCGCCAAGAGTATTGCTCAAGAAGTGGGTTCACGCGGCATCCGCGCCAACGCCATCGCTCCGGGCTTTATCGAAACAGCTATGACAGCAGCGCTTCCTGAAGAAGTGCGCAAGGAATGGTGCCAAAAGATTCCATTGCGCCGTGGTGGCCAAGTGGAAGATATCGCCAATGTTGCTACATTCTTGGCAAGCGATATGTCGTCGTACGTTTCGGGTCAAGTTATCCAAGTTGACGGCGGTATGAACATGTAATATTGCACATAGCAAAAAGAACATTTATAATCGGGCGGGGCTGCATCACGATGGTGCGGCTCCGCTTGCTGTGTGAACATCACGACGCATTAGCAGTATGTGTTGTGGATATAAAAAAGATTATATAACTTTGTGCTGAAGCGCTGAGAGAGATAGCTTTATGTGACTCACGGCGGCAGAGATGCAGAAATAACAACAGAACGAAGAGAAAACAATAAGAGAGATTATGTTTGGATTAAGCAAATTGATGAGATCCAAGGCGATGCGATGGATTGCAGTCATTGCCACAGGAGCAACCACGGCACTTGGGGATAATCAATTTGTAATCAATATATATTAGATAAATTAAGGAATAAGAGATGAAAAAAGTATATTTTACAAGCGGCACATGTTGCCAGGCATTTGAGATAGAAACCGAAGACGGAGTGGTAAAGGAAGTTCGCTTTCACGGCGGCTGTAACGGCAATTTGCAGGGCATATGCAGCCTGATACGCGGCATGAAAGTGGAAGATGTGGTGGAGCGCCTCAAGGGCATACGCTGCGGCGCCAAGCCCACATCGTGTCCCGACCAACTCGCCACAGCCCTTATGGAGATGAAAGAGCAATAAGCATCGGCGAGGAAGTATAGGTGGGGTCAGACCGGTCGGACTGGTCCGACAAATTTTTCGGGGAGATTTTTTTTGCCCGTTTAGGGCAATAAAAAAAGGAAGCTCAGAGCTATCTGAACTTCCACTTAGTGGCGGGAGATGGAGTCGAACCACCGACCTTCAGGTTATGAGCCTGACGAGCTACCACTGCTCTATCCCGCGATTTCGAGTGCAAAGGTACGAACAATTTTTGAATTTCCAAATTTTTTTTGAAGAAAAAATGTTTTAAAGCATAATTTTTTAGCATTTTTCGCGGGTATGCTTCGAGGTGACAGGTGAAAGTGAAGATGCAAAATGCGATGTAACTCGCTAATAAACAAGTTGTTTGCTTAAAAATAGGCAATAGCTGACGAAAATATTTGAATTTGCACCCGAAAGGTTGTAAATTTGTGAAAAATTGCGAGAAATATTTAGAGATGGAAGTAGTATACGAAGACAATCATATAATAATAGTCAACAAAGCCGTGGGCGAGATAGTGCAAGGCGACAAGACCGGCGACCAACCGCTTGTGGAAACACTCAAGCAATGGATAAAGGAAAAGTACAACAAGCCCGGTAACGTGTTTTGCGGAGTAACCCATCGCATCGACCGCCCGGTGTGCGGCCTTGTGGTGTTTGCCAAGACAAGCAAAGGACTCTCGCGCATGAATGAGCTGTTTCGTGAGGGAAAAGTGCACAAAACCTATTGGGCAATAGTGAAAAACTGCCCCAAAAAGCTCGAGGACACCCTCACGCACTACATCACCACCACCGAGCGCAACAATAAGAGCCGCGCGTGGGACACCAAGAAGCCCGACAGCCAAAAGGCAATGCTGAAATATCGCGTGATAGCGCATAGCGACAACTACACGCTGCTCGAAGTGAATCTGCTCACCGGACGCAAGCACCAGATAAGAGTGCAACTCTCGGCTATAGGATGCCCCATAAAAGGCGACTTGAAATACGGAGCGCCGCGCAGCAATCCCGATGGCGGAATATGCTTGCAGAGCCACCGCGTGCAGTTTGTGCATCCAGTGAGCGGCATCGATATCGACATCACAGCCCCCGTGCCCGACGACAACCTCTGGCAAGCCCTCGCCAAAGCCGCCGAGCAAGCCGACTGAGCTGCTAATATTTACCCCTGTGTGGCAAATATTTGCGATGAAAAATTTCCATAGGTGTGGAAAGTTTTTTATTTTTGCAGTAATCAAAACGGTGGGGCGGGTGTGCTTGTAGCATTCGCTTTGCTTAATATGGTGAGAAAACAACAATAATATAAACTATAATAATACTAAACACATGGCACAAACTCCCGAATTTAAGTATGCACCTATGTTCCAATTGGGCAAGGACGATACTGAATACTATTTGCTAACGAAAGATTATGTTTCGACAGGCGAATTTGAAGGCAAGACCATCTTGAAGGTACAAAAAGAAGCATTGACGCTCTTGGCACAACAAGCATTTCACGATGTGGAATTTATGTTGCGTCGCAGCCACAACGAGCAAGTGGCAAAGATATTGAGCGATCCTGAAGCATCGGAAAACGACAAGTATGTGGCGCTTCAGTTCTTGCGCAATGCCGAGACAGCAGTCAAGGGCGTGTTGCCTTTCTGCCAGGACACAGGCACAGCCATCATACACGGCGAAAAGGGTCAACGCGTGTGGACCGACTTTGAGGATGAAGAAGCATTGTCGCTCGGTGTGTTCAATACCTACACACAGGACAATCTCCGCTACTCGCAGAATGCAGCCCTCAATATGTATGACGAAGTCAACACTCGATGCAACTTGCCGGCACAAATCGACATCGAGGCAACCGAAGGCGACGAATATCGCTTTGTGATGGTGGCAAAGGGTGGCGGTTCGGCCAATAAGACCTATTTCTACCCGATGACCAAGGCAACCATTCAAAACGAAGGTACCTTGTTGCCATTCCTCGTAGAGAAGATGAAGACATTGGGCACAGCAGCATGTCCTCCTTACCATATTGCATTTGTGATAGGTGGCACATCGGCTGAGAAGAACTTGCTCACCGTGAAGCTCGCCAGCATAAAGTATTACGACAGCCTGCCAACCACAGGCGACGAGACCGGCCGCGCATTCCGCGACATCGACCTCGAAAACAAGCTTCTCGAAGAGGCTCACAAGATAGGTCTTGGTGCACAATTCGGCGGTAAGTATTTGGCACACGACATTCGCGTGGTTCGTTTGCCGCGTCATGGCGCAAGTTGCCCTATCGGTATGGGTGTAAGTTGCTCAGCCGACCGCAACATCAAGTGTAAGATTAATAAAGACGGTATTTGGATAGAAAAGCTCGACAGCAATCCAAGCGAATTGATACCCGAAGAATTGCGACGTCCGGGCGAAGGCGGCAATGGTGTGGAAATCGACCTCGACAAGGGTATGGATGCCGTACGTGCCGAATTGACCAAATATCCGGTATCAACTCGCGTAAATCTTAAGGGTACCATCATCGTGGCACGCGACATAGCACATGCCAAGATTAAAGCCCGCCTCGATGCCGGCGAAGGTATGCCTCAATATTTGAAGGATCACCCTGTGCTTTATGCCGGACCGGCAAAGACACCTGCAGGATATCCTTGCGGCTCGATGGGCCCGACTACAGCAGGCCGTATGGACCCCTATGTAGACGAATTCCAAGCCAATGGCGGTTCGTTGGTAATGATAGCCAAGGGTAACCGCGGCCAGTGTGTAACCGACGCTTGCCAGAAGTACGGTGGATTCTATTTGGGCACAATAGGTGGTGTGGCAGCAGTGTTGTCGCAGAGCTCTATCAAGAGCATCGAGTGCGTGGAATTCCCCGAAATAGGTATGGAAGCCGTTTGGAAGATAGAAGTAGAGAACTTCCCGGCATTCATCCTTGTAGACGATAAGGGCAACGACTTCTTCAAGCAGCTCAAGCCATGCTGCGGCTGCAAGAAGTAAAGAGCAAGTTAAGCCGATAACATAATAATAGGGTGCGAGAAAGTGATTTATTTCTCGCACCCTATTTTAGTGATAGAGCATCTTGAAACGCGTGGTGCTTTATTATTTCTTGATATTTTTATGATAGCAGAGCGCTGCACCTATAGCGGTGCAAAATTCGGCATGGTCGGGGATATGGAAGCGCACTCCGTAGAGCGACTCAATCATGCTGAATATCTCGCGGCACTGCGGAATTTTCGACAAGTTGCCTATAGCCACGAAGTCCTTGATGCCGCTATTGATGCTTGAGAGCACGGCAGCCGAACCGATGGTCTGAATCACGAGGTAGAAAATGCCTATGGCTATATCCTCCTCGCTGATGTGCGAGTTGGCTGCTTTGCCGAAGAGCGATGCCGTGGCAAAGAGAGGAAGGCCCTCAAGGTCGTTTTTGCAGATGTCCTCTATTTGAAGGTTCACATTCTTCACATTGCCCTTTTCGGCGAGTTGCTGAATGGTGTCGATTTTGGTGGTTTTGAGCAGAAGCGAAGAAAGACCTATAAGAGTGCCGCCGCCCATGCTTATGCCGCCGAGGTGGCGAATATCATCGCCTTCCACCTTCACGAGAGTGGTGCCCGTGCCCATACTGACCACGATGATGCGGTCGAGATTGTTGCCGAAGTGAGCACCGAGGCCATCGCTCTGAAATTCGTCGGCCTTAGAAGTGGGCAAGCCGTAGATGTTGCCTTCGACCGAAGCGCTGCCTACGCCGGTTATCATCACATGCTCAATGTCGGTGAGCGAGATGTTGTTGCTATAGATATATTTGCCGAAAGCGCCAAAAAGCGACGACACAGGGTCGGTGGCGGTGATGAACATAGGCGAGATAATTTTGCCTTCGTGTAGTCCTACGATTTTGGTAGTGCTGCCACCTACATCGATGCCTATTACAATTCCCATTTTTCTTGTTCGAGTTTCGTTAGTAAGAGGTTTTTGTTAAAAATTTGGCTCAAAGGTAATATTAGAAATCGTATTGACAAAATAATAAAGTGTGAAAAGTGTGCAGGGGCGAGAATTGCGGTTGGTCACGATGAGTTTGGAAGATGCGCTTATTGAAGAAATAATAGTTGTAAATCGATGTTTTTTATAATATAAGTGGCATTTTGCGAAATTTTTTCTAAATTTGTAATTGAAATATGTATTGTGTTAACAACGAGCGACTCGAAACTAAACTAATATTGTAGCTGATAATAATGAGTTAGAAATAACATTCCTATTTTGTCGCAGCGATTAATGCAACTATATATTTCAGGCATTGTACTATAATAGGTTTTCTTTACTTTTACTTTTAGTGATATTATGAACAACCAAAAATTGGCTATCTTTGAATTTGATGGCACTGTGATTGAGGGTAATTCTATGTTTCTGTTCTTTCGCGAGGTAAGCGGAGGTGCAATACCTTACATTTGGGGACTACTGTCGACGTCGGGCATAGCTATGTGCCGCGCGCTGCGTTTGTGCTCCAAAAAGACCTACTACCAACATCTCACGCGACACTTTCTGCGAGGCATGACCCGGGAGGAGATAATGGCGGCATCGCGCCAGTTTTTGTTCGTGCTTAATAAGAGCGTGCGGGGCAAGGTGATAGCCGGTATACAAAAGCGCCGACTCGACAACTATCGTATGGTGCTGATGAGCGAAGGTCTTGCAGATGTGATAAGGCCTTGGGCTGCACAGTTTGGCATCAGTGATGTGATGGCTCGCGAATTGGAATACGATTCCGACGGACGTTTCACCGGTTCGTTTGCCAAGACCGACGACGGACTTGCCGATTTGGAGTCAACACTTCAGAACAAACTCAATGCAACGCAGTCGGACGAAGTGCTTGCCGTGAGCCGTAGGCGCAAAAATGCCTATCTTGAGAAAATTGCCACTCGATATTGCTTGCTATAGAGCAAAAAGTGGTTATCTTTGCCGACGTAAACCCGCATAACAAACCACGGATATGGCAAAGATGCTTTCGCAGGGCAAAGTGGCGCTTCGTGCGCTTGAGCCCGACGACTTGAACATACTTTACAGATGGGAATCGGAGGCCGATGCATGGACTTCGAGCAACACGGTGGCGCCATATTCGCGTCACTTGCTGTGGGAGTATCTCAAAACTTACGATGCCGATATCTTTAAGACTAAGGAACTGCGCATGATTATAACCAATGGCGAAGAGCCAGTGGGCACGCTCGATGTGTTCAATCTCGATATGCGCAACCGTCGCGCTGAGGTGGGGATTTTTGTAGATGCAGCGCATCGTGGCGTCGGTGTGGGCGAAACAGCTTTGCAGATAGCCAAACGATATGCCCGTGAGGTGCTTGGGCTGAATCAAATCTATGCCACAGTGGCATGCCGGAATCACTTGGCGTTGAATGTGTTTCGAAATGCCGGATTTGCCGAAACCGCCGAACTGACGGAATGGCTCGTGTGCGAAGGCACGCTCTGCGGTGCCTTGCTACTGCAGTGCAAGCTCTGATTCTTTCAAGTTATCTATTCCATCGATAGGCTGCTTGCGACAATTGATGGGCGGTTAGGAATTCGTTCCATTCATTCCAATGATTGGCTGTTATTTGCTCCAAGACCGGGATATTGTTATTTGCGCCTAAAATTTGGTTTTCGGCTTTTGCCACATCGAGATGCCATGCCGAAGCAAAGAAAGTGTATTTCAGGCGGGCATAGGTGCAGCTATTTTTTACATATTCGCCGGTTTTGGTGTCGGAGAAACGGAGTTGTTTGGCTATTTGCTCGATTTCGGTCCAAATTGCCACAGCTCGGTCTTTTTCGTCATTATATTGTTTCTGTTTGCCTTGTTTTACGATGTCGGCAATATATCTGTGCTGAAGGGGGTCGAATGCCGATGCGTCGCGAGTCCAGTTAACCCATGTTTTGCCATATTGGCTATATTGTCCCGATAGCACGCCGTCGAGTGAGAGCATGCACAGTCGGTGAAACTTATCGATGTCGTCGCGATTGAGTCCCTTGGAGATAGCAAACTGTCGGAAAATATCTTGCTCGGATGTTTTGGAACTTTTTGCCCAATGTGTTAGGACGTAAGCATTGAGCTGCACCCAAAACTCGTTGGTTAGATAGGGCCCTCCCCAGCCCCCGCCACGAGTCCAAGTCCATATGCCTCGCACCAGTTTATTGTCGCGAAGATGGTTCAAACAATAGGGGTGAGGCATTCGAGCATCGCGATATTCGCTAAAACCGTCGATTACTCCGGCTGCTATATAGTTTGGGTGAACGGCCTTGCCTTCATATTCTCGCTGGCATTGCACTTCCACTATTTGTTTGTGTCGACCTATGCCTATTGTGGGGTTGAACGGATTGCCCATGGCGCTCGTTTCGCCTATCCAATAGCTGTCGAGAGCATCGAAATCGATATTCCTATCGGGTATGCCGCCGCGCCAGAAGTCGGTGGTGGTGTGCTTTACCGAGAAATACAGATGTTCGTGAGGCTCAATGCTATCGGTGATGGCAGAGTAGTATCGAGGTAGCGAGTGAAAATGCCCGAAATCCCAAGTGCGGTAGAAAATATCTTTACCAAGAGCCACACACACCTCTTGTCGTAGAATGTTGATGAGGGTGATGTGATCGGCTTTTATGTCGGTTTGCACCGGATGGTTGCCTTGATGATAAGGGGCATCGTTGAGGTAAGTTTCGCCGGTGCGAATAACGAGACCATCGAGTTGGGGAAAGTTGGCGAAAATTTGTCGCATAAGCAGCCGCACGCAATGCTGAGTGAATGGTCGTTGAATATCTATTTTTCCTTTGTCGTTGAGCAAGCTATCGGCATAAAGTGACACCATTTTACGCGGAAGCACCAGCATATCGAGCATACAATACACGCGAAGACCTTCGCCTTTGGCGGCATCGTATTTTTCGGCTATCGATTTTTGTTTATCACTCATCCATTTGTGCTCTGCTGATCCTTCGGCAAAGATGAGGGGATTGAGTATCGACCAGTCGATGCCAAACTGTGCGGCATCGAATAGAAAAAATACTTTGGCATCATATCCCAAGTAGCGCAATGTGGCGGGGTTGTTAAATATAGTGGAAGTGGGGGCTTCGCCGGGATTGTTATGCACCATGTCCATAGTAATCCAGCGGTCGCAGGCATTAGAGGATAATGAGATGTAAACCGAAATAACGACCGCGAGCAGTCGAAATAAGCTAAATAAATTGTTCATTTTTGTAGATGTGGTTTAGTCTGTAATCTATTTTGGTATATAACGCAAAGGTACAAAAATAGTAGGCAAATCGTTGCAAAGCGGGAGCTTATTTATGCTAAGCAGCGATTATGCAGCAAGCGGTGCTATTAATTTAGAATGATGCTGTTGGGCCAGTTGAGCCACATGCGATAGCGGTCGCCGAAGTGGGCAACGGCTTTGCGCCATGCTTCGTCGCCTGAATATTGCATAATGAGGTCGAGGCTTGGGTTGAGGTCAACAGCCCAATCGTGACGTTCGATTTCCGACTCCAATTGTCCTACCGACCAACCGCTGTAGCCCGACATAAACTTTATTTTGCCTTGCACGGGAGCGCCGCTGTTGACGTAATGCTTCACGGCATCGTATTCGCCACCTATGTAAATGCCATTGGCTATCTCGCGCGATTTGGGGATGATGTCGGGTCCGAGAGTGTGGATGTAGAACAATCGCTCATTGTCGACCGGACCGCCTATGTAGATGGGAACTTCTTCGTCGCAGTGTATGCCGGGAATCACCTCATGGAGCAAATCTCCCGCCTCATAGTTCACCATCAGCCCCATGCTGCTGTGCGAACTGATGTCGATCATCATAATCACCGAGCGCTTGAAGCAAAGGTCGTCGACAGTGGGCTTGGCCACCAGCAGTGAGCCCGCTTGGGGCTGTGGCTGCTTGTCGGTAAGGTTGAATATTTCGTTTATATCATCCATCAATGCAAAAATACATATTTTGACAATGATTTGCAACACTTGGACGCCGCGAAAAATGCTTGCCGCGATGGGTTTTTGGCGATTCGCCTCTTTTGATGATAGATTTGTAATCAAAAATGGATAAAATGAGATGTATCTGTAAGCAAAATTAGCTTATTGTACTACAATTTTGAAGTAAATTATATAATTAACCGAAAAAATGTAAGCGCATTACAGCATTTGCGCCAATATAATAATGTAAATTCACAAAAAAATTATTACTTTTGTGGCGCAAGAGAGGAAGGCCGCGAATGTCGGCTCCTTGTAAATTATAAAAACAAACATTAATGAGGGCGCGAGGTGTACGCGCCCGCCTATGAATGATAAATAACAGAATACGCAAAACTCAAATGAAGGTATTAAAATTTGGAGGCACATCGGTTGGAACAGTATATAGTTTGCAACATGTGAAAGCGATAGTAGAAGGATGCGACGAGCAGGTGGTAGTGGTAGTATCGGCATTGGGTGGAATCACCGATAAACTCATAAATACTGCGCAATTGGCTTCGCAAGGCGATGCCGAATATCTGCAGCAATTCAAAGAGATAGTGCGCCGCCACGAGGATGTGATAGTGGGAATGGTGCCCACCGAGAAGGAGCTGGAGGTGCGTGGCATAGTGGAGCCGTTGCTCGAGGAATTGGGCAACATATTCCGCGGCATTTCGCTCATTAAGGACCTCTCCGACCGCACCCGCGACATCGTGGTGAGCTATGGCGAACGACTCTCGAGCGCCATTATTGCTCGTATCATCGATGGCGCTGTGCACTTCGATTCCCGCAAGTATGTGAAGACAAATACTCAGTTTGGCAAGCACTATGCCAACTTGGTGCTTACCGAAAAACTCATAAAGCAGACCTTTGCCAACTTTACCGGTAAGGTGGCTGTGGTGCCGGGCTTTATCTCCGAAGACGAGCATTCCGGTGAGGTTACCAATTTGGGCCGTGGCGGCAGCGACTACACTGCTGCACTCATTGCTTCGGCTCTCGATGCCGAGAAACTTGAGATTTGGACCGATGTCGACGGATTTATGACTGCCGACCCGCGCGTTATCAGCTCGGCTTACGTTATCGATAAGCTCACTTTTATCGAGGCAATGGAACTTTGCAACTTCGGCGCAAAGGTGGTGTATCCGCCTACCATCTATCCGGTTTTCCACAAAAATATACCTATTCTCATTAAGAATACATTCAATCCCACAGCTCCCGGAACACTCATCTCCGACGATAAGAGCAGTGAGGTGAAAGCTATTAAGGGTATCTCGTCGATCAACGATACTTGCCTTATCACCCTCACCGGTTTTGGTATGGTGGGCGTGATTGGTATCAATTCGCGTATTTTTCATGCTCTTGCCGCTAATGGTGTGAGCGTGTTCCTGGTGTCGCAAGCTTCGTCGGAGCACAACACCTCGTTTGCCGTTAAGAATGCCGATGCCGAGAAGGCTGTGGCTGTGCTTCGCGAGGAATTTGCCGCCGAACTAAGCACGGGCGATATCAGCGACATCACCGCCGAGAAGGACCTCGCTACAGTGGCTATTGTGGGCGAAAATATGAAGCACACTCCGGGCATTGCCGGCCGCTTGTTTAATACTCTTGGTCGAAATGGTATCAATGTAATTGCCTGTGCGCAAGGTGCTTCTGAAACCAACATCTCGTTCGTTATTGACCTCGCTTATCTGCGCAAGGCTTTGAATGTGATTCACGACAGCTTCTTCCTTTCGGAAACTCAGGTGCTCAACCTCTTTATCACCGGCGTGGGAAATGTGGGCATGAGTCTCGTGAACCAAATACGCAAGCAGCGCGACAATCTCATTCGCGAAAAGTCGCTCGAACTCCGCGTGGTGGGTCTTGCAAACTCTAAAAAGTGCATTTTCGACCGCCGCGGACTCGATATCACCGATGTGAAGGCGCTTTTGGCTAATGCCGAAATTCCTGCCACAGCCGAAAATATCAAGAATGAGATTATTAAGATGAATATCTTCAATTCGGTATTTGTGGACTGCACCGCAAGTAGCGACATTGCAAATATATATGCCGAACTTCTCGACCACAACGTGAATGTGGTGGCTGCCAACAAGATAGCAGCTTCGGGTAAATATGAAGATTACAGCAAACTCAAGGAAATAGCTCGCAAGCGCGATGTGAAATTCCTCTTCGAGACCAATGTGGGCGCCGGTTTGCCTATAATCAACACTATCAACAATCTGCGCAACTCGGGCGATAAGATTTTGAAGATCGAAGCTGTGCTTTCGGGTACTGTCAACTTCATTTTCAACACCATCAGCGGTGATGTGCCTTTCAGTCAAACAGTGAAATTGGCTATCGAGCGAGGCTATAGCGAACCCGACCCGCGCGTCGACTTGAGCGGAAGCGATGTGGCTCGCAAAATCACCATCTTGGCTCGCGAATCGGGATATAAGATGGAGCAGAGCGATGTGGTGAAGCACCTTTCGGTGCCGGCTGAATATTTCGAAGGTTCGGTAAGCGACTTTATGAGCCGAATTACTGAACTCGACCCGGTGTTCGAGAAAATGCGCTCCGAGGCTGAAACAGAGCACAAAAAACTCCGATTTGTGGCTACGCTCGCTAATGGCAAACTCAGCATAGGCATGCATAAAGTGGATGTGAATCACGCATTCTACGCCCTTGAGGGCAGCACTAATGTGATACTTATCACCACCGACCGCTACCACGAGTTCCCGATGGAAATCAAGGGCTATGGAGCAGGTGCCGAGGTGACCGCTGCCGGCGTGTTTGCCGATATTATCAGCATTGCCAACATTCGATAAGTCATCGAGCACTCAGCCCCGGCTCTGTGCTCGATTTGAAAAAATGTGCAAAACCTTTGTTGATGTTTCAATTAATTTAGAATTACACGCCTATGAAGCATATTATCATATTGGGAGATGGTATGGCCGATGAGGCATCGCCTCAGTTTGGCAATCTTACTCCTCTGCAAGCTGCGCACAAGCCCAACATCGACCGTTTGTGCGCCATGGGGCGAGTGGGATTGCTTCATACCGTGCCCGCAGGATATCATCCCGGTAGCGAAGTGGCGCACTTGTCGCTTTTTGGCTACGATTTGGCCAAGGTCTACGAGGGTCGCGGCTCTCTCGAAGCTGCAAGTATGGGCGTCGACGTGGCTCCCGGCGAATTGGCTATGCGATGCAACCTTATTTGCATCGAAAACGGAAAAATCAAGAACCACTCGGCAGGTCACATCAGCGATGCCGAGGCAGCTCAACTCATAGACTATCTCAACGAAAATATTGCTAATGACAAGGTGCGTTTTTTCAATGGCGTTTCCTATCGTCATGTGTTGAAAATTGCCGGTGGCGACAAGCGAGTGGAGTGCACCCCGCCTCACGATGTGCCGGGCACTCCGGCTGCCGATGTTATGCCGCATGCTTTGTGTCCAGAGGCTGAGCCTACAGCACATCTCCTGTCGCAGCTTATAGCTCGTTCGCAAGAGATTCTTCCACAACATCCTGTCAATCAGGCTCGTGCTGCACAAGGCAAAGATATGGCGAATAGCATCTGGCCGTGGTCGCTTGGCTATCGCCCGTGCATGCGCACCTTTCAGGAGATGTATGGCATAGGTCGCGGCGCAGTGATTACTGCTGTCGACCTTATTCGAGGCATCGGTATCTATGCCGGACTCGATGTGATAAATGTGGAAGGCGCTACGGGGCTCTACGACACCAACTATGAGGGCAAGGCTCAAGCAGCCATCGATGCTCTCCGTGGCGACTACGATTTTGTGTTCTTGCATATTGAGGCAAGCGATGAGGCAGGTCACGAAGGCGATTTCGCTCTCAAGACCAAGACTATTGAATATCTCGACAGTCGCGTGGTGGCTCCGGTGATGAAGGCGATAGAGAGTTTCGACTTCCCTGTGGCAGTGTCGTTGCTCCCCGACCATCCCACACCATGTGCCGTGCGCACTCATACTGCCAACCCCGTGCCATTTGTAATATGGCATCCGGGCGAAAATCCCGACAAAGTTACCTCGTTCGATGAACTTTCGGTGGCTTCCGGTGGTTATGGTATTATGAGAGACGATGAATATATAAAGGAATTTTTCAGAGTATAGAATTATCTTTTGTAGCATTATGAAGTATTATAGTACTAACAACAATACACCCAAGGTTGGCCTTGGCGAGGCTGTGGTTAAAGGCCTTGCTGCCGACCGAGGCTTGTTTATGCCCGAACGCATCGGCAAGATGCCGCGGGCTTTCTTCAGCAACATCGGTTCGATGTCGCTGCCCGAGATTTCGTTCGCTGTGGCTTATATGCTCTTTGGCGAAGATGTGGATTCCGACGCTTTGAAGAAGATTGTAACCGAAACACTCAATTTCGATATTCCTCTTGTGAAAGTGGCGCAAAACCGCTATTCGCTCGAACTTTTCCATGGCCCCACATTGGCATTTAAGGATGTTGGAGCACGCTTTATGGCTCGATTGTTGGGCTATTTCAATGCCCGTTCGGCTGAGAACCGCATGGTGAATGTGCTTGTGGCTACCTCGGGCGACACCGGCGGCGCTGTGGCTAACGGTTTTCTTGGCGTGCATGGCGTGAGGGTGTTTGTGCTCTATCCCTCGGGTAAGGTGAGCAACATTCAAGAGGCTCAATTCACCACTTTGGGCAATAATATTACAGCTATCGAGGTCGATGGCACATTCGACGACTGCCAGGCATTGGTGAAAAATGCCTTTGCCGATGCCGAACTCAATAGCCGTATGATGCTCACCAGTGCCAATAGCATCAATGTGGCTCGATTCCTGCCGCAGATGTTCTATTATTTCTATGCTTATGCTCAACTGGCTCGCATGGGTGAGAACTTGGATAATGTGGTGGTGTCGGTGCCCAGCGGCAATTTCGGAAATCTCACTGCCGGACTCATTGCCAAAGCTATGGGATTGCCCATCAAACGCTTCATCGCTGCCAATAATCGCAACGATGTGGTGTATAAGTATCTTCAAACCGGAAAATTTGAACCCAAACCATCGGTTGCCACCATCGCCAATGCCATGGATGTGGGCAATCCGAGCAATTTCGCCCGTATTCTCGACCTCTATCACAACGATTGGGATGCCATTAAGGCCGAAATCAGCGGATTCACCTATACCGACGAGCAGATTGCAGCCACGCTTGCCGAAGTATATCGCGCCGAGGGCTATTTGCTCGATCCGCACGGAGCAGTGGCTTATCGCAGCCTTCTTGAGGGTCTCCGGCCCGATGAAGTGGGCGTTATGCTCGAAACAGCGCATCCTGCCAAGTTCAAATCGGTGGTCGACGAGATTATCGGCGCCGATATCGATATCCCCGACCGTTTGCTCGAGTTTATGCACAATCCCAAGCGCAGCGTGAAGATGTCGCCTGCTTTTGGAGCATTCAAGAAGTATTTGCTCACGCAAGCATAAATAACGGCATTTTCACGACACATTATATATAAAGCGAGTTCACGGGTGGGGCTCGCTTTTTTGTTGGTGAGGGTGTGAAATTTTTTTTGTGGTGTAATTGGTTGAGTTATGGTGAGTTGGGAGGATTGGGGTAAAAATAGTTGTAAAAAATATTGAAAAATGTTTTGTGGGTTCGGAAAAAGGTATTAACTTTGCACTCGCTTTCGGGAAGAAAATAACTCGAGA
>SFTJ01000059.1 GCA_004563195.1 bacterium | reverse complement strand
TGAGGGGGCTTGGAAATCTAAAAAACAGACTCGACCACCGTGAAAACGATAGCCGAGCCGTATCTTCTTGCGTCTGTCAACTTTTATCGGACAGCAATACTTTTTTATTGCTGTTTACTCGGGCTGTGAAATGTTATTTCTCCACTGTGTAGGTGCCCGATTGATATTCCTTGGCTTCGGTCTCGCCGGGCAGGGTCACCGAGGCTGTTGCGCCTTCGGGTATGGTGAAACTCCATCGCCACACATCGCCGTCGTAGTGCCATTCGCTCTTGATAACTCCCGCAGACGAGCGATATTCGGCTTTCACATAGCCCAAACGCTTGTCGGGCTGTGGCTTCATCACTATATGCTTAAATCCTGGATTGGCAGTATCAGCTGAGATGCCTGCCACGGTTTCCCATATCCATTCACACACCACGCCATAGGCATAGTGATTGAAGCTGTTCATGCCTTGCGGTCCCATTCCCTTGTCTATCATATAGCTGTTCCAGCGCTCCCATATTGTGGTGGCTCCGTTGTCCACCGAGTAGAGCCAACTCGGATTCTTGCGTTGGAAGAGCAATTCGTATGCCACATCCACCATGCCGTTCTCCGTAAGCGTTGGCATCAATATCGATGTGCCTAAGAATCCTGTTTGCAAGCAATTGCCATGCTCGGCAAAGTTTTTACGCAATCGAGCCACCATATTTTCCTTTGCTTCGCCGCTTACCAGCCCGTTTTTCAGCGCAAAGAGTGCCGGGGTCTGCATAGTGTTGAGTATCTCCACTTTGAATGTGCCGTCGTCGTTTAGGAATGTGGTTCGCAAATATTGCTTGGCTCGTTCTGTCATAGCCTCATATTTCGCAGCATCGCGTCCGGTGCCGGCTGCCATGTCGCGCATCATAGAGGCATCTATTGCCCAATAACTTGCGCTCAAATAGTTCCAATAGTCGTAAGCTTCCGCACGGATTACATTATTCCCTTTTGCATCGGCTTCGAATATCGCACCCGAACACGATTCGAGTGGCTCGTAGCTCAACCAATCGGCCCACTGATAGTTGCCGTTTTCGCCGGCAAGGGCATGGTGGTCATATTTTGTTTCATCGATGTGTGCCAGCAGTTTTTCCATTGCTTCCCAGTTTTCTGCCACTATTTCGGCATCGCCAAACTGCTTCCACACCACCCACGGCACTATCACGCCGGCATCCGACCATCCGAGTCGCATCATCGACGTAGGTTCGGCACCATATTGCGCCAGCGGTGCCACTCCGGGAAACCCTCCGGCTGCACTTTGCGTGTCGCGCATATCGCGCATCCATTTATGGAAAAATGCTCGAGTATCGGCAAAGAATGTTCCCGTTTCGGAAAATACTTGCGTGTCGGCGGTCCAGCCCAAGCGCTCGTTGCGTTGCGGGCAGTCGGTGGGCACCGACAGGTAGTTCGACAATTGTCCCCAATATGTGTTCTTAATCAGTCGGTTAATCGATTCGTCGCCTGTGGTGATTGTGCCGGTTTCCAATTGCTTGGCAATCGATGTTACGGGTATTGTCTTAATGCTCTTGATGGTGACATCATCGCTCACCGTAATCGACACCAATCGGTAGCCAAAGAATGTGCATCGGGGCTGATATGTTACCGGAGTCTCGCTTGCTGCAAAGGTGTATTCGAGTTTCATTCCGGTGTCGGGGATGCGCAGATTTTGGCGATGGATGCTGCCCTCGGGACCATCCATACCGCGATTCTTGGCTCCGTTGCCATCGTTGAGCAGCTCAGCCACTTCGCACAGGAGCGTAGTACCTTCGGCTGCGGCAAACTCAAATGCGGGCACACCGGCGCAGTTTTGTCCAAAGTCCACCACAAGGTGCTCGCCGGGGCTAACCGCGATATCCTCATCGGCAGCAAACTCTCTCTTTATCACCACCTTACCATATTCTTCATCGCTCGCTCCTTCCACTTCTTGCCATATATAGGCCTTGACAGGCGAAAGTGCCAAATCGGTGCGCAAATATATCTCTGCTCCGGCTGTAGGCAATATCTCACCCGAAAATTCGGTGTTTATTTCGGGTGTTGTGAGCTTTTCGGGTGTATCATATCCGGGTTTCTCGCGAGCGTCATACACTTCTCCATCGAAAATCGCTGCATGCTTCACCGGTCCGGCTATTCCTGCCTTCCACGCCAGTGTATCAGTGCCCAACAGTTGCTTTGTGCCGTCGTCGTAGGTCAATTCGAGCACTGCGCGAAAGGCACACTTCTTGCCTATCATTCCTTCGTGCCCTGCGGGGGTGACTATCTTGTCGGCCCACCATCCGGACGTAACTTGTGCCGAAAGCACATTCTCTGCCCCGGCTTCGGTGGAGATTGCTGCTGTCACATCGTAGGTATACGACCGCTTGGTCTTCTCATAATGGGTAAATCCGGGTTTCAGCACTTCGTCGCCTATCAACCGGCCGTTCACATACAGGTCGTATACGCCCAGGCCTGTGGTCATCCATTTGGCTGAAATCACTTTTTTCTCGTTGGTAACTGTGCTTATAAACCAGCTGGCACCATCGGCTGCCCGTGCGCCGTCGTGCACTATGCCTTCCACCACAGGAGCATCGGCTACCGATATCCACTGTGCTTTTTCCCATGCATCGTCGGCAAGTGCTTCGGTGAGAGTCACTTGCTGTGGTTTATCGGCCACACAGCCCATCACGGCGGGCAATACCAATACACATAACATTGCTTTTATTATGGTTTTCATTTCCATGGCTTTAATGTTTTCATTCGGTTTATAACAAATTACTGCCAATCGAAGCACTCAAAAGCCCTCCAATCGGCAGCAATTATCTTAATTTATACTTTAATTGATTTATCTATGCATACGCGCGATGTGTTATCACACTTCCTTTGCTTCCCATCCGAGAGCCGATGCACCAAGCACAGCTGCATCGCTTTCCTTCAATTCCGATACAAGAAGCTTCACGTCGCTGAAGATACCCAATACATTGCTGTAAAGAGCTTCGCGTATAGGTTTCAACAGATATTCTCCCGACTTGGTCAAGCCGCCGAAGAGAACAAATGCTTCAGGAGCTGAGAATGCGCAGAAGTCGGCAAGTGCCTTACCCAAGATAGTACCTGTGTAATCGAAGATTTCCTTGGCTATCGCATCGCCCTTTACGGCTGCATCATACACGTCCTTCGATGTGATTTCATCGGTAGGAATAGCGCGAAGCAATGAGTCTTCCTTGCGTATTTCGAGGAATTCGCGTGCTGTGCGTGCCACACCTGTTGCCGAGCAGTATGCTTCAAGACAGCCTGTGTGTCCGCATCCACATTGACGTCCGTTGCTGGGCTTTACCACCACGTGACCCAATTCGCCTGCAAAGCCGTTGTGACCATACACCATCTGTCCGTTTACCACAACACCACTGCCCACACCTGTGCCAAGGGTAATCATGATAAAATCCTTCAAACCGCGTGCCACGCCGTAGGTCATTTCGCCCAAAGCGGCTGCATTTGCGTCGTTGGTAATGATACATGGTATGCCAAACTTGTCGCTTATCAGCTGTGCCAATGGTATTGGGCTTGGCCAAGGCAAGTTGGGTGCATCTTCAATCATTCCGGTAAAGTAGTTGCCGTTTGGTGCGCCTACGCCTATACCGTTAATCTTGTCCACTGCATCGTTTTCTACAATCAACTTTGAGAGTTCTTGGTGCAATTCGTCGATATAATCGTTAATATCTGCATGCTTGCGAGTCTTGATTGAACTGCTCGCAATCACATTGCCACGTGCATCCACAATACCAAAACAGGTATTGGTTCCGCCCATGTCTACACCTATTACATATGGTTTTGCCATGATTACTTGATGTTTTTTAGTGTTATTATTGGTTTATGTTGTTTATTGTCGCTTTATGCAATTACAAAGTTATAATTTTTTTTCGTAGTTGTAGCATTTTATGTGGTTTTTTATGCCATATTACCAAATAGTCCGACGTGGAGATGCTCCCGCCGGACTATTTTCGGTGTTATCGTTAAAAAAAAGAACGGTTTGTGATTATGCTATCACAAATTCTGCTACTGCCCATATCACCAACGATATCAAGCCTATTACCACTGCCACCTTGGCCGGCTTGTAATCGGCAAGAAACAGCTCGTTTTGTGGGGTGGGTACATAATCGGGCTTCTCTTCAACTACTGCAGCCTTGAAGTCGTCTACTTCTACGCCTTGTTCTTCTACAATCTTCTTCATATCTTGTTTTCTGTGTTTTATTGTTATTTTCTGACCACAAAGATAATGCAAATCGTCGGCATAAACAAAACAAGTGCCTCTTTAATTGCTCACAGCAATGCATATTAGGCAATTATTTTGTATTTTTGCATTGCTGCTGCTTGGCTCGAGCGGCTTTGCGTTTCGTTCTATGCTTGGCTGCGGCGGTTTATTTCTTAATTACGATTATTTTTTACTCTCGCGTTATGAAAATAGTAATTCTCGATGCTTTCACCACCAATTGCGGCGACCTCTCTTGGGAGGGAATTGAGCAGCTGGGCGAACTCGCTGTCTACGACCGCACTGCGCCTGCCGATGTGGTGACTCGCTGCGCCGGTGCCGAAGCCGTGCTTACCAACAAAGTGATTATTTCTGCCGATATTATGGAGGCTCTCCCGCATCTGAAATATATAGGCGTGATGGCTACAGGATACAATGTGGTCGACATCGATGCCGCTCGCAAGCGTGGCATTGTGGTCACCAACGTGCCTGCCTACAGCACTCCTTCGGTGGCTCAGATGGTGTTTGCTCATTTGCTCAATATCACCAACCAAGTGGCTCTGCACGATGCTCAGGTGCATAGCGGAATGTGGGCCGACTGTCAGGATTTTTGCTTCTATTCGGCTCCGCTTATCGAACTATGTGGCAAGCAGATGGGTATTGTAGGGCTCGGACAAACGGGCTCGGCTGTGGCTAAGATAGCTTTGGCTCTGGGCATGAAGGTGGCTGCTTTTACCTCCAAGCCGCAAGAGGCGCTCCCCGAGGGCATCGAAAAAATGCCGCTCGACCGCCTTTTCGCTTCAAGCGATGTGCTCTCGCTCCACTGCCCGCTCACTCCCGACACCAAGCATTTGGTCAATGCCGTGCGTCTCAACACCATGAAGCCTTCGGCCATTGTTATCAACACCGGTCGCGGTCCGCTCGTGTGCGAACAAGACCTCGCCGATGCCCTCAACTCGGGAAAGATTGCTGCTGCCGCCGTCGATGTGCTCTCTACCGAACCTCCGGCTCACGACAATCCGCTCCTTTCGGCGCGTAATTGCCACATCACTCCTCACATTGCGTGGGCAAGCCAAGCCGCAAGAACTCGTCTGATTCTTACTCTCACTTCCAATCTCAAAGGATACATCTCGGGAAATGTGGTGAACAATGTGGCAAAATAAGAAATAGCCCCAACTCCAACTAAAATTGCATAATATTATCAATACTGACTTCGCATCGATAAACTATTCGGTGCGAAGTCTGTTTTGCGTTTGGTCATATCATTTTTCCGCGCCAACGATTGCTCCACAGATAGAGCCGACATATCACCGCCATAAAGCCGCCGTAAACTGCCTCAGCGGTCCAGCACACTGCCACATCGCTGCGCCACCACTCTATCACCACCGCACAATATGCCACATATGCCACCAGCGCCGATAGTTCGAGCGCGAATGCCGATTTGGCATTGCCCGTTCCGCTCACGGCTTGAAAATACACAAACGCCGGTATAGTGAGCAGATACGACGCACACAGCACCCACAGCGATGCCACCGAGGCATCCACAAGTTCGGATATATCGGTGTAGATGCTTATAAACGCTTCGGGTGCCAAACTTATAGCAATTAGCAGTGGCAATATCACCATATAGCAGAATTTAAGCACCTTGCGCACCACGGCTATCACATCGTCGGCGCGCCCGTAGCCTATCATATTGCTCACGAGCGTGCTCCCCGTGGAGGCAAATGCCATCAGTATCATCCACACCATTCCGGAGATGCTGCGCACTATGTTCGACACTGCCAACGCTCGCTCCCCGGTGTGCTCTATAAACAGAAAGAACACAAACCATGTGCCTATCGATATAAAATTCTGTATCATGGTCCATATCGATATGCCGAATATTCTTCGCATTGTGCGCCACTTGAAGCGCGCCAATCGGTTGAGTCCATATTGCTCTGTGTCGCAATGCTTGCGTGTGTATATCACAAATGCCACCAACGACACTGCCTCGGCGAGTGTCGACCCTATGGCTGCTCCGGCTATTCCCATCGCCGGCATTCCGCAATGCCCGAATATCAATATCCAGTTGAACACTGCATTCGAGAGAAGCATCACCACCGAATTTACTGTCAATGCCTTGGTCTGTGTGGTGCCTATGTAGAATGCTCTCAGCATAGCAGTGGCAAAACCTATAGTAAGTCCCAACACGCGCCATCGCACATAATCCATCGAGGCATCGAGTATCTGCTCGCTGCTTACCATCACTCGCATCACTCGCGGCGACAACGCCTCCGAAAGCAGCGTAAGCAGCACTCCAAGCACCATCAGAAAATACAATCCGTGCCAAAACACCGACCCGGCTTCGAGCAATCGGCGCTCGCCGTTTCGCCTCCCTATGATTATCTGTACTCCTATGCTAAAACCCAACCCGAGCATAAATATCACCATATAGTACACCCCCGCAAGCGCCGATGCGCCAAGCGATATCTCATCCACTCGACCCAAAAACGCCGTGTCGGTCATACCTATCATCTGCTCTATCAGCGTACTGATAAGTATCGGATAGGCTATGCGCCATATTTCCCTATAACCATATTTCAATTTTTCTTCTCGCATAACTAAATCTGCCTGATAAGGCAATATTTGCTTTAAAACCGCAAAATTACAGAAAATTTACCCAATACCACAATCCCCTAAATGCAATTTTGCCAGTCCGACAAGTCCGACCTGTCTGACTCGTCCGACAAAAGCCATTAACCCAAAAGGCGGAAGGCAAGCTGATAGCAGCAAGCCTTCCGCCTCTGAGATATTTTCGGGATTGATTACCCGCTCGGGGATTATTTCACATCGATAGATATTGTCACGGGCTTCACTCCGGCGGCCTTGGCGGTAAATTCTATCTTGCCGGCTTGCTTGCCCGACTTGACTATTGCCGTCAACGCTCCGCTGAAGAGTTTCATTTCTTTGCCTTGGAATGGCATCAAGCATGTGGGATCGCCATTGGCTGTTGCCAAGAACTCTCCGGCTCCGCTAACCTCAAATTTCACCAATCGATTGTCGGTTGGCACCAAATTGCCATTGCGGTCGGCCACTTGCACGGTTACATACGCCAAATCTTCGCCATTGGCTGCAAGGGTGCTGTGGTTGACGGTAGCCACCAAATGATGTGCCTTGCCTGCTGTCTTAACCACTTTCTCGGCTGCTTTATTGCCTTGGGCATCGTATGCCACCACTTTCAGTTCGCCGGGTGCATATTTCACCTCGTTCCACATCAAGCGATAGCGATTGAGCACGGTTGAGTCGTTTTTCTCGCGTATGCCTTGGCTCTTGCCGTTGATAAATAGTTCGGCCTTGGGATATGAGGTATACACAAACACCGGAGTCACCTTGCCTTCGCGTCCTTTCCAATTCCAGTGTGGCAACACATGCAATGTGGCATCTTCGGTATTCCATTTCGAGCGATAGAGGTAATAGCGGTCCTTGGGCAGCGATGCCAAGTCGATAATACCAAACACGCTGCTGTGATTTGGCCACGCATCGGTGTCGTAAGGTGTAGGTTCGCCGAGGTAGTCGAAACCGGTCCACACAAACTGGCCTATCATCCATGGCAAATCATCGTCGGCTGCGAAATCCAAGTCGGGGATGTTCGACCAATAGCAGTATTCTGTGTCGTACGACGAACTCTGATGATTATCGTACATAGCGCCATACTTTTGCTCCACCGGGAACATATACACTCCGCGCGACGACACGGTAGAAGCCGTTTCCGAGCCCAAAATTATGTGCTGCGGCAGTTTTTCGTAGGCTTCTTTATAGCGTTTCACCTTGTAATTAAATCCGGGAATGTCGAGAGCGGCGGCGAAGCCGTTGGTGGTTACTGCATCAAATTGGTCCATACCGCATGTCACGGGGCGGGTTGGGTCTTCGCGATGGCATATATCCTGAAGGAAATTGAGTTCGCTCACTCCGTCGGGACCCCATTGGCTCGGCACTTCGTTGCCTACGCTCCACATCACCACCGAGGCATTGTTGCGATAGTGATGAAGCATATTCACCATGTCGCGCTCTGCCCACTCGGCAAATATCGACCCGTAGCCGTTGCGGCACTTGGGGCGGAATGCCCAGTCGTCGAAGGGCTCTATCATCATCATAAAGCCCATCTCATCGCACAGTTCCACGAGTTCGGGCGCCGGCATGTTATGCGATGTGCGTATGGCGTTGCAGCCCATATCCTTGAGCATCTCGAGCTGATGGCGTATTGCCGAGCGGTTCACGGCAGCTCCCAGCGGACCGAGGTCGTGGTGATTGCATACACCGCGAAATTTGGTCACTTTGCCATTAAGGAAAAAGCCTTTTTCGGGCACAAATTCTATGGTGCGAATACCTATGCGGGTGCTGTAGCAGTCGCGTTCCTTGCCGTCCTTGAGCAATCGAGTCACCACTGTGTAGAGATATGGTGTTTCGGGTGTCCATAGCTTGGGATTGCTCACTACGATGTTTTGTATCGACGGCTGGTCGCCGTTGATGGTGTGCAAGGTGTTGTTTTCGCCCACCTGCTTGCCGTTGGCATCGAGCACTTGTGTGCGAACTTCTATCTTATCGCCCTTGGCGGCACCTGCTATGCGTGTGCGCACATTCACAGTGGCGTAGTCGTTCTTTACATTAGGTGTGGTAATGTATGTGCCCCACACCGGCACGTGTATCTTGTCGGTTACCACCAAATGCACATTTCTGAAAAGTCCGGCTCCGGGATACCAGCGCGACGATTCGGGATAGTTCTCCAGATTTACTTGGAGTGTGTTTTCGCCGGCCTTCACAGCTTCATCGATGCACAGATGGAATGAGTTGTAGCCAAAAGCCCAGTGACCCACGTCCTTGCCGTTGACCTTAACTTTGGCATTGCTCATAGCGCCGTCGAACACCAGTGTCACGCTCTTGCCTTCAACCTCTGCCACGCTGAATGTGGTGCGATATTCGCCCTTACCCACGTATGGCAGACCGCCGGTGCGCCCGGTCTTTACGGTCTTCTCGGTTTCGCCGTTTTGCTCCACTGCCACCACCTGCAGGTCGTTGCTGCGGTCAAAAGGACCATAGATAGCCCAATCGTGCGGCACACTCACTTGTTGCCACTCGGTGCCGGCATCGGCTGTTCCCTTGGTGAAGCGCCATCCCTCGGTGAGGGTGGTCTCACTGCGGTTTGCACCGTATAGTGTGGGCATTATTGCCAGTGCAAGGGCTATTGATAGGATTGTTTTCATTCTGTTCAAAATATTTATTTGGTTATCATCGCCGATGGCCTCATTTGCTGTGGCATCAACGAGTAAAAAAAAGTCTGTATTATGATAAAAATGCTACCCGATATTCATAATTTTCTTATTGCAATCGGGTAGCACAAGGCTAATAATTTTTCAACATCTTTGCCCGGCGGCTTATGGTGTGCCGCCGGAGATGTCGAAGATAAACACTGAATTACTTACCTATAATTATGACGCAACGGTTCTTGTCGTTTTCAGCAAATGGCTGTACGGTGTCGCCGTGACCGGTAACCACCAAGCGGCTTGCATCCACGCCCTTGCCTTCGAGTGCCTTAGCCACATTCTTAGCACGCTGCAATGCATACTTCTGGTTAACTCGTGCGTTACCTGTACCCTTGTCGGCATATCCATCGATGCTGATCTTCTTGTCGGAGTACTTCTTGCTCCATTCAGCCACCTTGTTGAGGATGATTTCGCTGCCTACAGGGTCTGATTCGCGGATTTCGAAGAAGATGGTTTCGTTCAACGGTTCTTCCTTAACCACCGGAGCAGGCTTTGGTGCAGGTGCCGGCTTTGGTGCAGGTGCGGGTTCTACCACAGGTTCGGGTTCGGGTTCCGGAGCCGGTTCGTACACCGGTTCTGCCTTCTTGGCCTTCGGGCCGCCAAAACGGAATGTCAAGCCCACCAATGCCGATAGTTGCCAATCGCAATTGTTGGTAATCTTCTGATTGAATCGGTCGTTCTTATAGTTGCCGTCGATTTCGAGGCTTACGCCTACACTGCGGTTGAACATATACTCAAATTGTGTACCTACGCGACCGTTGAAAGTGGTGTTGCGCTTTGAGTACATACCATGTTGGTTGAATGGCATCTTTGCGATAACCGACTCATATTCATCATAGTCCCAAGTGTAGTTAACACCGAAACCAACAATCATGTTCCAGTTGAATTTCTGGTTGGCACGTTGTGGATTGAAGATGTTAAGCATATTGAAAAGAAGGTCGGCGTCGCCTGTGATGTATTTCACACCATAAGTGTCCACGTTGCGATATCCGCCCTTAATTTCACAACCCTGGAAGTGCAAACGTGCTCCCAATTGTGGCGCGAAGAATCGGCCTACCGACACTGCAAAGGTTGGGGTAATCAACTCATCAAAATCATAGTCAGTTAATGTGACTTGACCACCTGCTTGCAATGTAATGAAGTTGTGTGGATACCAATTATCGCTTTCTTTCTCAGCTTCCTGAGCGAATGCCGTATTGCCTACACATAGCAACATTGCGAATGCTGCAGCAAATTTCATTATTTTTTTCATATCTATTAGTTTTATTCTTTTTTTTTACTTTCCTTGCTTACGCCGCCCGGCGTTGGGCTTGGGGCGGCATTGCTTTAATAAATTTCTTGATTCGAATGCTATTTCACAAGCACTTTCTCTGCCTTTGAGCCCACTTTCACTATGTAGATGCCCTTGGCGAGCGATAGGCTGCTCTCGGTAGCGCTGCTCTGTGCCATCACCTTGCCGTCGGTGCTGTATACTCGCACTTGCTCAGCATTGGGATTTATCACATAGATGCCGCCTTCTACCACGCCTACGGTTGCCTCATTAGAGTCGCTTTCCACGCCCTCTACTCCGGCACATGCATCATCGAGGTAATAGCGCCAGTTAAATCCCTCTGCCACCTTGGTGTAGCCTTCGGGGGCTGCCGATGGAGCTGCCGAACCTATGCGACATATCAAGGTGCCTCGTTCGCCCTTTGAGTACGACTCATAATAGGTGGAGCGCTGGGTCACTGTCACATCGCTCTCGCTGGTGATGCCTGCTAGCTTGCGTATCGATATCATCTTATTGATTGTGGGTTTATACGAGCTATTCCAGTGTGGGAAGAACACGCATGGTATACCAGGCGATGCCAATAGCACTGCATAGGCTTGCGACACTTCTCCGGTGTATTTGTTCCCATCGCGATATGAGTCGTGATTGTCGATAAAGGTCACTGCGTAGCGACGATAGTTGGCATGGTGTATCATACCTGCCGGACGCCATGTGGTGTTGTCCTCTATCCACGACATCTTGCTGTAATTGCTCTTCGCCAAGCCGTCGTTGAAGATAGCATACTTGGCCGGAAAATCAAACGCCATCGACTTCTTGCCGGTGCCGTCAATCCATGCTCCCACTTTGTCGTAGCTGCCATCCCAATACTCTCCCACCGAGATATATGGCTTCGAGGCATCGTTGTAGATGCCCACATACGTGGCTCCGAATCCCTTTACCAGGTCGTAGCGCCATCCATCATATCCCATCTCGCCCTTGAGCCAGTTGAGATAGGCCTTGATGTCGTTTTGCACATATTCCGAGGTGTGGTCGAGGTCGCGCGCGCCGCTCCAGTTGTCGCCGGTGTCGGCTGCGCCCGTGGCTGTGCCATATTCCGCACCTGCGCTGCTGTCGGTATTTACCTCATCAGTCTTGCACACATGTGCTGCTGTGAGTTGATATGTGCCATACGTGCCGAAGTTATCTTCCGGAAAACTCACCCAACTGGTGTAACCGGCGCGGTGATTTATCACAATGTCGGCTATCACCTTCACTCCATTGTTGTGAAGGGTGCTTATCAATGTCTTTAGGTCGGCTGCTGTACCCCAGCAACTGTTTTGGTTATTCCAGATGCGTGGGTGGTAACCTACATTGGTCTCACCCACTCCGGTGTAACCTTCGGCCGATGCCGATGGTGGCAACCATATGCAGGTGAAATTTTCACCAAGTTCCTCTGCCATCGATGTTAACTGTTTCCATCCGGTAACTTTCTGCGAGTCCCAATAGAACCCCTGAAGCATCACATCTTCGCTCTTTTCAGGAGCTTGAGCTTTGATGCCGGCTATGGTCAGCACACTCATTGCCGATAACAATATTGCAGATTTGTAATTTAGCATTTCGTCTATTCTTAAAGCTTATTGTTAGGTAAAAAGTTGTGGGGACGCATCGCTGCTCTCATGATTTTTGCATCTCACCTCCCCACAACGAAAGGTTATTTTTACAATTGTGCTGCTTCTACAGCTTCTACTACAAACTGACCTGTAATATCGTTGAAGTAGATGTTGTAAGTGCCGGCTGGAAGTACTATGTTGGAACCGTTTTGTGCTCCTACGCCAAAGTATGTCTTGGTAAGGTCGGCATCGCTACCCCAGTTAACTGTCCAATCGTGATTTGCTTTAAACTTAAACTCAGAAGCCTCAGCGATTTCGAGATTAGATATATACCAGTTGTGGGTATTACTATTTGAAACTTGAGTCATGTCGGTATCGCCCCATCCATTGAAACCACCTGCAAGCGAGATGTAAGTATACTCTGTAGGTGTTTGGTTCTCAAGCTTGGTCCACTTGTATGAAAGCGTAGAGAAATCAATCGACACTGTATAGTAACCTGCCTCGGGCGATTGGAATGCTTGTGCATTCGATGTTACGAGTGTACCCGATTCGCTACCGTCACCGTCGACTGCCGAACCCATTGCATTGTCCCAATTGCCGAAGAAATCGCTCTTCCACAACTTCATATCCCATGCACCGGTGAAGTATGCGGTGTAGCTCTGCTCGGTAACTGTGGTTGGATAGAATGCACTCTTCAATGTGTTGCTCCAGCCGTTAGGTGTACCTACTATGAAGTAGAGTGCCTTTGCCGGAACCACGCTGTAGGTGAAGTTTACCACGTCGAGTGTGAAGATGTATGTACCTGCAAATTCCACCATCATCGATTCGCCTTCGTGTTTTATGAAGTCTTGCGATGCTGTCGAGCCATTCACTTCACAACCATAGAGGCCGCTCCAGTCGGCTGCATCTACTGCCGATTGAGGAATGAACTTAAACCAATCGCTGTTGCCTACGGTAATCTCTGCCGACCATGTGCCGTCGCCATTGTCGTTGAGCGGTGTGCAGTTCGACATGTTCCAGCCTTGCGATGTGCCGATGTAGTAGAATGCTGCATCCTTGGTCGATGCCGGTAGTGGTGCAGGAATGTAATTTACCTTCACCGGACCTGCCACACATGGCACTGCTTCACCGGTTGGACCCACTACATACAAGTCGGCTACTATCGATAGCTCGCGTGTCACTTCAGCTTGGCTGTTATAAACTTTGCGCACTGTATTTGCCAATGCTTCCTTGGTAACTATTACGTTATTGCCCTCTTGCTCAAATTCTATTGCTTCAGTGTCGTTGATAACGATTTTGCTGAACTTCACTGTAGTGCCTTCCTTGGCATTTGCTGCGCTTTGGAATTGAACAAGTTCTATTGCTTCCGGTGCAGTTTCATACTTGATTTCGCTCGAAACTGCCGCAATTGTAGCACTCAATGCTCCCTGAGGATCTTCCGGACCGTTCTTCTGAGGATCAGCCCAATCGGTGTAGTCTTCGGTGCACGACACCATGCCCATCGATGCTGCAAGAATGCCAACAAATAAAAATATCTTTTTCATAAAAAATTTTGTTCTAATTGGTTTCTTTATCAGGACCTCGCCTCTGCCATCGGGGGCGATTTGAGGTCCCTTTCTTGTCCTCTGTGTTATTATTCTATTCTACCTGTTCCGGCTGTGAAGTTGAGGTATACATGTCCGTCAGGATTTACCTGCTTCGAATATGCTGCTCCCACATTTTCTGCCCAGTTGCTCGGAATATCCATGGTGCGATAGAAGATGTTGTTATCGCCATCGAGCGTAAACTCTGTCTTCCACCAGTCGATTCCACAGTCGATAAACATACGCAATTCGCCCGAACCGGTGAATGCAGGTGATACCCATTCGCCATTGGCTGTTGCCGGTGCTGTGAACAATGCATCATCGCTCTTTTCCCATACTCCGCCAAATGCTGCACCGATGATATATACCTTGGCTTCTATCATCGACATAGTGTATTGAACTGCTCCGTTGGCTATCTTGGCCTTTACGATTACGTTATACCAGCCCGATGCACTGCCCATCTTGAGGTTGCTGCCCTTGTCGCCGTTTTCGCATGTAGCTGCTATGTCGCCGTCGAGGGTTATCTGTCCGGTACCCATATCGTTGCCCTTCCAACCTGCGTCGGGGTTAATCTTAAATTCATCGCCTTCGGCCAAGTATACTACGCCGTAGAACATGCCTTCCTGGCTATAAGCCGGGGCCATTGCCACAAACTTGCTCCATCCTTCCGAAGCTGCAAAGCCGCCCACAATGTGCATCTTGGTTGGCAATGTAACTTCCACCTTCGGTACGTATACTTTCACCTTCGGCAATTCTATTACATTCGATTCGGCCTTGCCCATCTCCGGATCGGCAAACAATGCTGCAGTGAGTTTTACCTTTACCGGCATTGGTTCCGATACATCTCCATCGCCCAAAAGTCCGAGCAATGCTTCATTTATTTCCTTTGCAGGTATTGAGATTACTGCGCTGGTCGATGTGGTTGGTAGTGCCACATATTCTGCGCCATCGAGGCTTACCCATGTGGTATACACTGTAGATACAGGGAAACCATAGTCGGGCTGGCTGGTGGTAAACACCACATTATCCGAGCCTTCAAGGTCGAGTACGTTGTTGACTGCCACAGCCGGCATGTTCAATACAAACGTCTTTGCCGCATCCTCATTCCATATTGGATTGCTATCGCGGTCTTCTTCGCAGCTTACAAAGCCCACTGCGACCACTGCCAACAGCAATATATAAATTAACTTTTTCATGTTATCTTCTGCTGATTATAGATTAAAAACCTGTATTCTGATGCATATTCGGGTTCGACTTCAATTCGTTGTATGGTATTGGGTACAAATTGAACATTTCGAGTACACCATTTCCTTGATATGTACCACCCTTCCAGTCCCATAGGTATTTACCTGATGTGAAGTATCCAAAACGGATTAGGTCGCTGCGACGACGGCCTTCGAAGTAGAATTCGCGGCACCATTCGTCGATGATGTCTGTTTCTTTAAGTGATTCCAATGGCTTGGCATGTGCACGCGAGCGGATATAGTTGATATCGTTGATGGCATCGGCTACGCCAAGACGATAGTTGGCTTCGGCGCGTGTAAGATAGGCTTCGGCCAATCGGAACAATGGTATATCGGTGTCGGGGAAGGTTACATCCTTAGGTGTGCCGCCATCGCTGTAGAGGTTCGACCACTTGAGAATGCCAAGACCGGCTATAAAGGTTGTCTTCTCTTCGGTTGAGAATGTGCGAGCTTCGTCGCCTTCGCCTCCGGTGAAGAACATTGCGCGATCATCGCCTGCTGCTGTGTACACATCCTTAATATTGTCCTTGCCCATTGGCACTTGTGCTTCGGTTTCGAAGAACTTCAGAACCAATGCCTGGCGAGCACGGTTACATGTCCATTGCGAGCTTGCCAAACCACAGTCGGGTGTGCCCGAACCGGTAGCCGATGCTATTGGATAGATGGCACCGCCGTAGCTGCGCGATGTAGCACCGTCGCATCGTATCGGGAACACGATTTCCTGACGTGCATTGGGGTTTTCGCCATTGTCGCCCATAAAGAGCTGTTGATAGGCTGTGTAGTCGCCCTTGGCTGTGAAGTTAACCTTATACGGGCTGTCGATAGCCTTGTTGGCATAAGCCACTGCTTCGTTCCACATTGCTGTGCCTGTGTAAACTTCTGCATTCAAGTACAAGCGAGCAAGTAGCAAGTAAGCTGCCACCTTGTCGGCACGTCCGTAGTTGTTGTCATCGCCTGCATAGTCGAGAAGCACTTCGCGTGAATCGCCGCTCTCGCCTGTGATAGCCTTAAGTTCTGATACTGCCTTGTCGAATGCTTCCTTGCGGCTGAGCTCGTTAGGCAATGTTTCGTCTACCACTTCCTTGTATGGTGCACGACCGTAAAGGTCGATAAATTGGAACAAGTAGAATGCTCGCATAAAGCGCACTTCGGCACGATAGGTAAGCACTTCCTGATCTTCGGTGTCGGCTGTTTCGGCCAAGTAATAGTTACACAATGTCACATTGTACATAATGCGATAGTAGGTCAACTCATTATAGCCATGCGATGAATCCCAGCTAAGATTGGTCAATTCAGGAATACCTGCGTCGCCTTGCCATGTCCAGATACATTCGTCCGAACAGAGTTCGTTGGCTTCAAATATTCTACGATAGAATGCCGAGTTACCTTCGTCGAACTGCGACATATCGGGGTTACCATCACTACCCACCTGACCGGTAATCGAAAGGCTTGCATATACCTTTGCCAACAATCCGGTTGGGTCGAGCACGGTGTTTGTTTGCGGGTCCTTAATGCCTTGATTCAAATCGTCGATACACGATGTTGAGCCCATCGTAAGAATCAATGCGCAT
>SFTJ01000126.1 GCA_004563195.1 bacterium | reverse complement strand
AAACTCCAAAATACTAGTGGTAGCCACGTGGAACTTGCTGGTCCTGCCGGAGTAGATGATACTGCAACCGAATTGGTGATTTCTCCTATTGAAGGCACTGATAATTACACTATTGAAGGTGGTTTCCAACTCATAGAACACACTGATGCACTTGGCTCTTGGGTGCCTGAATCTTGGAGAAATCTTGCTAAGCTCGATGATATCGTAATCACTCGCACAGGCGATGTTGACGGTATCGATGAAATTGTGGTTGACGAAGTGGAAAAGGCTGAAAAGAAGGCTCTTGAAGGTGTTTACACCATCAATGGCGCTAAGGTTCGCAACACCAACGATGCTACCGGTTTGCAACCCGGTTTCTATATCATTGGCGGTGAAAAGGTGATTATTCGTTAATGATTCGTTAATCAGATAATAGTGAGTCCACCCCGGCCATCTTTGAGGTGGACTCATTTTTTTAATATCTAAATCCTAAAATCGCGTTCAAACAATAATTGTTTTTTATGATGAGAATACTTACTTCGTTGGTGCTGATGGCTGCAAGCGCTACGCTTATGGCGGGAGGGCACTACAAAATCACCACCACCTATCCGGGCGATAAATTCGATGGCAAGGAGGTGAAACTGATCGACTTCGACACCGACACCGTGATGGCGAGCGCCATAGTGCAAGGCGGCAAGGTAGTGGTGGAAGGCGAAATCGAGGGCTCTTGCATTGCCAACCTGTCGACTGCGGGTGCAGGAGGCTATCTGGTGGTGGAGAAGGGCGAAATAACGCTCGTTTTCGACGAGTCGAAGCCTCGCAGCGGCACTGCGCAAGGCACCGAACTCAATAGCCGATTCAATAAGTTTTTTGAGGACAATGCGAAGTCGAACAATGTGGCTTTTGAAATAGCCATTCGCCTGCGCAATAATGAGATAGATACTCAAGAGGCGCAGCGCTTGCGCGATTCGCTCAGCGTGGATATGAGCCGACGCGTTACCGAGTTGTATAAGAATAACCTCGATAATGGCATAGGCCGATGGGCGTTTGTCAACTATCTGATGCGCTACGACGACCTCGCACAAGTGAAGGCTTTTCTTGCCGAGGTGCCTCAATCGTATGCCTCTCTGCCCAAGGTGAAGGCTATTTACGACCGTGCTGCTGCCAAGTCGGTTACTGCCGTGGGAAGCAAGTTTATCGATTTCGAAGTAGAGGAAAGTGCCGGAGTCACCACTCGCTTGTCGGATTATGTGGGCAAGGGCAAAATGGTGATTCTCGATTTTTGGGCAAGTTGGTGCGGTCCATGCCGCCGCGAAGCTCGTGGACTCAAGGAAATCTATGCCAAATATCGCGATAAAGGCCTCGAGATAGTGGGCGTGGCTGTTCACGACCGTCCCGACGACACCAAGCGTGCTATTGAGCAGCAACAGCTCCCCTGGGTGCACATCATCAATGCTCAAGATGTGCCAGGCAAACTGTATGGATTTACTGAAATTCCTCAAATTTATATTATCGATGGAGAGGGCACTATCATTGCCAAAGGTCTTCACGGCGAAGAATTGAAGGCGAAGGTCGAAGAATTGATGTCGAAATAAGTGCCGAGGCTCATGCCCGACGATAGTGTGTGAGCTACTATTTGGGTAAAAATCAAAGCGACTTGCGCGAGGTTGATTAGCTCGGGCAAGTCGCTTTTTATAATATGAGATTTTGTTATTCCACTATGCGTATTATTCTCACGCCGACGGCGGTTTTGTTTCGGCGTATGTAGTCGGCGAGGTCAATTTCCTCTATCTGCACCTTTTTGCCCACCGATGAGGCGTTGAGCAAATATGGCACATCATCCTTCATCACTATCACGCCCATGTGTTGCACATCGAGCCCCTTGATGTTGGTGACAATAGCCACAAAGTCGCCTGTGCGCACCACCTTTTTCATGCGTTTTTGGCTGTTGAAATCCACCTTAAAGTAAGGGAATCGGTGATTTCGGTAGCCTATTTCTGTGCCCTTAATCTTTTGGAATGTGGCATCGTCGGCAAGGGCGGGATATTTGTCGCGGTTTTTACTCATGAAGTCGACGTTCTTCACCATATATTGCACACCGTCGAGTTCTGGAGTAAATTCTTTTATGTTTCCGCGATAGGTGTTTTCGATAATCCAATCGCTGATGTAGTGCAAACGCGAGGCGTAGCCGTTGATGTTACCGCCGCGATAGCGAATGGCTTCGAGGTTGTGTGCAAAGTCGCGCCACGAGTAACGACCGGAGAGGGTGGTGCGAGTGAGAGCGTAGAGCGTTTCCACAAAAGTGGTGCAGTCGAGCTCGTCGATATTGATGGTGAGCATCTCTTTATCGCCTTCGAGCGTATGAGCCACATAGGGCGTGCCCATAAGCCACTCGCCATATTGTGCCACGAGTTGATTGGCGTCCTTTATGCCGCTTTCATATCCGCGACGTAGCAGTTCGCTTATCTTGGTGGTGTCGTTGGCGCAGTGAAACCGCATCTCTTGCGGTGTGGCTGCTTGAGAACTGAATATGCTGTTTACAGCTAATAATAGTAGTATGATAATTTTTTTCATATTTCCGGGTATGGTTACGTTTGACGGCGCAAACTTTTGTTTTTTTTAGTGGTTTGTGCTGCGAAATTACTCAAAATCTCAATAATTGCCAAACTATTTTTGCTCGTCTACGACTTTAAGAATAGTTTTAGTGCAGAATTGATATAATATAAATATAAAACGTGGTGAGATGTATTTGCAGAGCATCGAACGCTTAGTGCCAAAAATTTTGCTATAGGCTCGATGGCCCTCTGAGGGCTTCTGAGGGGTGTTGCGAAAGAATTTTCAATTTTTTTCAAGATTATTTTGCAAAAAGTTTGGTCAGTTCAGAAAAAAGATATAACTTTGCACCCGCAAACGAGGAAAAACCTAATGGTTCTCGAATAGAAAAAGAAATTTTTTAGGTTTTTGAAAAATTTTTCGAAAAACATTTGGTGAATTCGAAAATTTTGCAGTAACTTTGCAAAACCAATCGCCTCGCGAACTAAAGCGGGCGTTTTTTTACCGCCGTTTTTGAGCGGAAGGCGACTGGGAAGATCTTTGAAATGATTGCGAAAGGAAACAATTGACAACAGTGAGAGACAAGGAAAGGTGAAGACCTGAGAACATTGTCCTCGTCAAGAAAAATTTCCA
>SFTJ01000125.1 GCA_004563195.1 bacterium | reverse complement strand
AGCCGTAACTGATGCCCAGCACATTGCCCACGAGCCACATATAGGCAGCATCGCGCGGCAATCCGAAGATGCGCATCAGCGGCGAGAGCATCTTCGACAATCGGTGGAGCATATTATATGCCTCAAGCACTCGCTGAAGCACCATCAAGCTATAGATGATGCCAATCACCATAAGCGACATCTTTACTTGCGACACCAGCCATATGAGCATCACTTGCACGAAGGTGCTGTGCGCCGCCGCCCCGAGGTAGATGTAGCTCTGCTCGTTGGGACAAGCAAATGCCGCCACTATTCTTATCACGCCCATTTTCCAAAACGACGAACCGGTCATGCGATTCACGGCGCACTCCATGGGCAGTGCGTGGCACAATGCTATCATAAGCGAGATTATGGTGGCTTGCTTCATGGTGAGCGGCATCGACATCATCACCGCCACTCCGGCATAGGTGCCGGCAGCTGCGCCTGAGATATATGCCACAGCCGACGCTCCGGGCAACCCAAGGTGCACAAACACCGGATGCAATGCCATAGCTATCCACTCCAAGATGCCGAAATGTTGCAACAAGGTCACCGCAAGCGAAATGGGTATCATAAGTCGCAGCAGCCACACCGTGCTCTTGATGGTGGCAGGAATGGCGTTGCGCATACTTTGAAGTATCTTTTTCATCGTTTGTTTCTTGATTTTGCGCCCCCGGCGGGCGTTATTTGCTTTTTCGACTGCAAAAGTAAGCCTTTTCGGGCAAATAACTGATATCCCTTACGCCAAATCCACAAAAAAGCACATCCTTGCACACTATTATGGGGCACATCGGCTATATCACCGATGCGCCCCACTATTATTTTGAGTATGATTATGCCGCCGAAGGCAGGAATTGCGCGCCCAGTGCCGGCATAACACTCACTATTACAACACTCTGCGATAAAGTTCCACAATGTCGGCACGAGTCACTTGGCGAGGGTTGCCCGGGGTGCAAACATCGGCTATTGCCTGGTCGGCAAGTGCATCGATGTCTTCTTCCTTAATGCCTATTTCGCTCAAGTGCTGAGGAATGCCCACTTCTATGGCGAGAGCACGCACGGCATCGCATGCTGCTTGTGCTGCTTCGGCCTTGGTCATACCTTCCTTATATGCATCCATAGCCTTGGCTATTTCCACATACTTATCTATGCACACGGGCTTGTTAAATTCCATCACTGTAGGCAACAAGAGCGCGTTGGCCACACCGTGAGGAATGTCGAAGAGCGAACCCATTGGGTGAGCCATACCGTGAACCACGCCAAGACCTACGTTAGAGAATGCCATACCTGCCACATATTGTGCTACAGCCATACCGTGGCGACCTACAGGATTGGTAGGGTCGTAAACGGCAGTGCGCAAGTGCTTGTTGATCATGCGAATGGCTTCGATTTCAAACATATCGCTGAGTTCCCAAGCAGCCTTGGTGATATAGCCTTCTATAGCATGGGTGAGAGCATCCATACCGGTGGCTGCTGTGGTGCCCTTAGGCAATGTATACATCAATTCGGCATCTATTATTGAGCAGCATGGTATGTCGTTAGGGTCGACGCACACCATCTTTTTCTGCTTTTCTTCATCGATAATCACATAGTTGATGGTGGTTTCGGCAGCCGTACCTGCTGTGGTGGGCAGTGCAATGATAGGCACTGTTTTCTTCTTGGTGGGAGCGCAGCCCTCAAGGCTTACCACATCGGCAAATTCCGGATTGTTGGTAACAATACCGATACCCTTAGCGGTGTCCATAGCCGAACCGCCACCTATAGCTACGATAAAGTCGGCACCGGCTGCTGCAAATGCTTCTACACCCATCTTCACATTGGTAACTGTGGGATTTGGCTTCACTTCGCTATACATATCATAGGCTATACCTGCTTCTTCGAGCACGTCGGTCACCATCTTGGCAACACCGAACTTCACAAGTCCTTTGTCGGTTACAACAAGGGCTTTCTTGAAGCCCAAACGTGCCACTACACCCGGCAACTCCTTACGAGCACCCGGTCCGAAGTACGATACTTCGTTAAGAATAAATCTATTTACCATGAATAGTTGGTTTTAAGGATTATTTGTATTTATGTTTCTGTTTGGTATATATTTTTAAGTTATAAAACGCCGCTCACATGCGACTTATGCACAAAGATAATGCATTTATTCCGAATTGTCAACTATATTCATTCAATGATTTTTTCTAACAACTTTTATGGACATGACCGTAAAATCTACTAATAAAACCGATGCCAATGGCATTAGCCGGAGACTTGCTGCAAATAACCGCGGCGCAGCCGCCCAATTAACCGCAGTACCGCCAAGGTGATGCCCCTAACCGCGGCACAGCCGCCGAATAACCGCAACGAAGTTGCCGAATAACCGAATAACCGCATCACCGCCAGGTGATGCCGAATAACCGCGGCGCAGCCGCCCAATTAACCGCAACGAAGTTGCCTATTAACCGCGGCGCAGCCGCCTTCTGCCGCCTCCGGTGTGACAAAAGGCACACAGCCGAGCCCCGCGGAAGCGATTATCCGCAAATTTGTTTGGTCAACAAACCGAAGTTTGCTACATTTGCAAATAATCTAAAAATTAACAAAAACTTCAACGAAATGCAAAAAGAGCAAAAGCACGGAGTGCCTATGGTGGCGCGCCATTATTTGATACCATTTATTCTCATCACATCGCTATTCTTCATTTGGGGCGGTGCCAGAGCTATTCTCGATGTACTCAACAAACATGTGCAGATGCAGTATCAAGCCGGCTATGGCGAGTCGGCTCTCATACAGTGCAGTGTGTATCTCGCCTATTTCTTGGGCGCACTGCCTGCCGGTATGCTTATTCGCAAATTCGGCACCCGCAAGGGCGTTATCACCGGTCTGCTGCTCTTCGCTGTGGGTTCGTTCCTGTTTATCCCGGCTGCCTCTTTATCGAAGTTGATAGCCTTGCTGGCTCCGCTGTTCGTGCTGGGTCTCGGACTTTGTCTGCTCGAGACTGCCGCCAACCCCTATGTCACTCTCCTCGGCGACAGCCGCACCTCTTCGAGCCGCATCAACATGTCGCAGACCTTCAACGGCCTCGGATGTATGTTCGGCGCACTGCTTAGCGGTCTTTACTTCTTCAATGGCGACAGTTCGCGCCTCGGCAGCGACATCAACATTGCCGTGCCCTACTGCACCATTGCCGTGTTTGTGATTATTGTGGCGCTGGTGTTCTCGCGTGTAAAACTCCCCGAAGTGATTCTCGAGCAAGAAAGCACCGACGCCGATGGCGCAAAGAAGGGACTCGGATTTACCTTCTTCTTCGGAACATTCTTCATCAATTTCATGACCGACGACCATTTCCTGACTCCCTCTCAAGCCACTTGGGCATTGTCGTTCGGCGGATTGATGCTGTTTATGCTCGGCCGATTCCTGAGCAGCTTCATCATGACTCGCGTAGCCACCGAGAAGGTGTTCTTCGTATGCGCTTGTGGCACGGTGATAATGCTTCTCGCCGTGATTTCTCCGCTGGGCATCGTGTCGAAGGTGGCTTTGGTGCTCACTTTTCTCTTTGAGAGTCTTATGTTCCCCACCATCTTCGCGCTATCGATTCGCGGTCTCGGCGCCAACACCGAGAAGGCATCGTCGATATTGATGATGAGCGTGGTGGGCGGTGCCATTGGCCCGTTGGCTTTGGGCTATGTAGCCGACGCATTGGGATCTATCACTGCAGCCTTCGCAGTGCCTCTAATCACATTTGTGGTGGTTTGGGCATTTGCATTCTATATGCTCCGCAAGCACATTGCAGCCAAAGCATAAAATAGCACGAGGTTTATAAAAAGAAACATTGCACCCCGCACCGATACCTTTGTCGATGCGGGGTGCAATGTTGTAGTGTGAGGTGCTCTTCGGCTTAGGTATTCGCCGCCAACATTGCAATTCGCATTGCCAACTCGCCGCCAACTGCTAAATTTGTCACGGTAAACTTAATAGCAATAAAGATATGGAACAATTTTTCTCTACAATGGTAAGCCTTATAATGGTGATATTGATGCTGCTCTAAGAAGCATCAGTCACCATTTATTGCCAACAGACACATCAATCCTAAATTCCATAGTGGCAAGTCGGCACTATTATGTTGTGCTACAGCTCGATAACGCGATGCTCCAGGCGGCTGCGCTCGGCTTCGAAGCACAAGCGGTGGCTCTCAACCGAGAGGTCGATGGATGTAGCCATCTCTTCTACATTGTTGGCGATGGAATCCACGAAATTTGCCACAATATTCAGGTCGGCACCGGCGTGATACGGCAGTCCGCGGGTGTGCGAGAAGTCGATAACCTCGCGACTGCGGTCTCTGAAGCGATGTATCACTATCGACTTTTCATTACCTATAATTTCGCCCTCGGTGAGGCAGATGTGGGTGTCGCGGTTGTCGTCGAGGCGTAAGCAATCCATCGAGAAATTGATGGTTACATCGTTATCCATCTCAAGTGCCACTATCTGGTGGTCCACCACATTGTTGTCGCAGTGATACACGCATCGCCCATAGGGACCTTCAGCCAATTGGCGGTCGATAACTTCGTCGATAGTTTCGCCCTCAGCCACATCGAAATTGGCTATCCACTCGTGGCGTTCTTTATAGAGATTCACCGCCGAGAACGGGCAGCTGCTCTGCACATCGCTACGGCAATGTATGCAGCGCTCGGCAGCTCCTTCAGGAGCATTTGCAGCCTTAAACCATCGGAGTGAACCGAACGAAGCCACGCGGCGGCAAGAAGCTTGCGAAATCCATAGCAGGAAGTCGATATCGTGACAGCACTTGGCAAGCAACATGGGGTTGGTGCGATTGTCGTTATTCCACACACCGCGCACAAATCCGTGCGTAGCACGGTCGATTCCCACCGCCGAACTATGACTTATCGACACTATTTTGCCCAATTCGCCCGATGTTGCCAACTCCTTGATTTTCATAAAATAAGGATGATAGCGCATCACATGGCACACAGCCACTATCACGCC
>SFTJ01000058.1 GCA_004563195.1 bacterium | reverse complement strand
GGGGAGTCGGCGCACCATAATGTCGCGAAATTCCACCGGAGCACCTTGGCTGATGAGAAGTATCTTGCCCGAGGCATAGGGAGCAATCTGACGATTGCAGGTGTTTTCGAGAATCACATTTTCGGCAGTTACCACGCCGTTCACGGTCACCGTCACGCGGTCATCTACCACGCGCACCGTTGTGCTGTTCCACTCACCGGCTGCGTTGTCGGCTTTCTGCTTGGACGAATTGCTGTTGATGACATTTCCGCTCAAAGCGCCCGAACGGTCGCCGCCGAGGTCGATTTGCGGTATTGAGCGCACGCCAACAGCAGCCTTGTCGGTCGTTTTCCAGTCGAAAATGAGTTCGAAATTGGCATATTCATCGGCTGAACCCATAGTCACGGTGCCGTCGCCGGTGTAAGCTATGCCGCCATCGGTCACTTGCCATGCTTTGGCTGCTGTTTCAGCCAATGCTTGCGCCGATTTAGCCATTTTGGCGCTTGCCTTAGCCATTTCGGCCGGATTGAGTGCCACCACGCTCCAAGCATTGCCGTCGATGGGCTCATAGGCTTCGGGGCTGAGTCGCTGAAGTATCGATTTTATGTCGTCGATGGCATATCCGGCATCGGCATTGCCCACGCCCTCAAACACCTTGATGGCTTTTTCGAGTGCTTGGCGCATGGCTTCGCCGCCTGTGCGGTCGCCGGTCTTCGAAGCGATAGTGCGCACTGCCTCGGCTGCCGCTTCGGCATTGTCGCTGCGGTCTAAGTATGGCGCTATCACAGTGAAAGCTTGATAAGTGAGCGTATTGCCGAGCAACTTTATCAGGCGATTTTGCACATCGGCTTCGGTAGCCAGCTCGAGTGCCTGACGATAGAGCTGATATTTGCGAATGGCGTTATATCCGCTCTTGTTCACGAGTGTGGTGTATTGTTTCAAAGCGCGCTGCGAGAAGGCTTTCTCGGTAGCGGCAATGTTATATAGCGTGCCTATGGTGACGGGGTTGTTCACCTTGAGCAGGGCTTCGAATGCCTCGTTCTTGTAGTTGCCGTTATAGCCTTTGAGGATTTCGGCAATGGCATCGGCCGAACCGATTTCGGCAAGCACTGGATAATAGAGTGCCTGATGCTTCGACTTGGCAATCAGCGGTTTGGCTACTGCCATCTTTTGTGCATCATCGAGGCCCTTAATCGAACTTATCAACGCTGCTTGCAGTTGTGCTGTGTGCTCGCCGCCGTCCTTTTCGAGCAGTTGTGCCGTAGTGGCAAAGTCGCTTGGTGTCATCACGCCGGGCAGAGCATCGTAAGCCGCTGCCTTGAGTTCGGCATCTGGTGCGTTAAGCAATGCGAATACCATGGGCGAAGCCGCTGTGAGGTGTCGGGCTGATGCCAAGCGCAATGCGCATATTTGTGTCGATTTGTCGGCATTGAGTGCTGCAGTCACTGCCTTATCGATGCTGCCGTTGAACGAAAGGAGGGCTCTGTAGGCTACATCGGCGCGACTGCCTTTGAGTTGTGCCATAAGGGCTGCCAAAGCCTTCTCGCCACCTATTTTTCCGGCTGCGCCAATGGCTGCATCGGCTATCACGGTGTCGGTGGAAGTGATATTGGCTATCACGGCATCAATCTGCGATGCCACATGGCGAGTGCCGAACCAATTGAGGATGTCGGCTTTCTCGGGCTTCACGCTTTTTCCCTTGAGTTTCTTTGCCACGGTGGCGTAGAATGTCTCATCGGCAAAGGCTTCGGAGAGGCGTAGAGCGCTCACGCGGTAGGCACGGTCTTTATCGCTCAGCGCCTTAATCACTACACTGCGAGCATTGCCACCCTCAGCGGCAATCAAAGCGCGTAGTGCCGCTGCACGCACATGCGAAGGATAGGAAGCCGCTGTGAGGCGTTTTGCCTCGCCTGCTGCGACTGCATTTTTCTGCTCTGCCAGGGTTTGAAGCAGGCGCAGATACGAAGCTGTGGCTTCGCTCTTATCGTAGGCAAAACCTATGGCTTTTGCTGCCTTGCCGAGCACGGGCAGTGCCTCTTGCGAGCCGCAGATGCCCAAAGCATGCAGAGCGGCTTGGCGAGTGCGCTCATCGGCTCCGATTGCCCACTTTATCAGGGTAGGCTCGGCGGCTGAGAGGCGCTTCACGCCGGCTGCATAAGCCAGAAGTTCGCTATTGCCGCCGCTGCGGCCCATCAGGTCGAGCAGCACAGCATCGGTGCCGGGAGTGTGTGCCAAGCCGTTGATAGCCCATTGTTCAAGATAAGGGTCTTGAATGTATTTCAAGAACACTTGAGCATCGTCGGCAGTGGCGCATTTCTCGAGCAAAGTCAAGAGGAAAGCGCGATTGGCATCGTCGGAGCACTGCTCTATGGCAGCAGCTATGCCGCGACGCACCTCAGCGCGCTCGGCTTCGTGTCCGGGTGCCATAACGTAGGTGGCGAGTCCGAACAGAGCATATTCGGTATAGGAGTTCTTGCCCGATTTGGCAGGCACGAGCATGGCAGCCAATTGCTGCACGCCGTCGGCGCCGGTAGCGGCAAGGTCGTGCATGGCGGCATTATATCGTGCCTCGGTTTCGGCGGGCATACTATTGAGCACGTCGGCTATCACCGTAGCGGTGGTGCGCTGACGGGCATCTTGTGCCAAAGCGCTGAGCGGCATCAGTGCCGCGAGCGCCAAGGCTATGAGTGAGTGTCGTATTGTAGTTTTCATCGTGTTATAGGCTTTTACGGTTAGGACTTAGAGTTTCCACGGAGCACGCATTGGCTGATTGATGAGTCGATTGGCGGCTTCATCGTTGATAAACTCTTGCTTCACGGGGTCGAAATGGAGTGTGCGATTCAGGCGCAGAGCACAGAGTGCCATATTCACCACATTGGCGCTGCGATGGCCATTGCTCTCGTTGAGCGCAAAGAGTTCGCGATTGTGTATACACTTTATGAAATCGGTGTTCTGTGGCTCGGGATCGGGCAGTTGGGCTATGATATTCATAATGTCGGGAGCCGGTTTGCCGTCGAGTTCCACTTCAAAGCCTTTGAAAACCTTGCCCTTGGGGCCTTCGATATAGGGCACCTTGTTTCCGCTCTCAAAGCCTTCGCCTTCGAGAATAATCCGGCATCCGTCATCGTAGGTGTAACTGATTTTGCGCCATATACCTATGGCATCGGGGTGCTGCTGCGGAGCATCTACTTCCACCTTGATAGGGTTGGTATCGTCCTTGCCCAGGATATATTGCACGGGGTCGATATAGTGCTGGCCCATATCGCCGAGTCCGCCGCCGTCGTAGTCCCAATAGCCGCGGAAGGTGGAGTGCACGCGATGACTGTTGTAGGGCTTATACGGAGCCGGACCGAGCCACATATCGTAGTCGAGTTCCTTTGGCACGGGTTCGGGCACCAGGTTTTCCTTACCCACCCAGTAGAATTTCCAAGTAAATCCGGTAGCGCCCGATATGGTAACCGTCAGCGGCCATCCGAGCAAACCGCTGTCAACGAGTTTTTTCAATGGTTCCACCGTGGTGCCGAGTCCATAGAAATTATCCTTGAATCGAAACCAAGTATTGAGACGGAAAATGCGGTTGTTTTGCTTCACGGCTTCCACCACTCGGCGACCTTCGCCTATGGTGCGCGTCATGGGTTTTTCGCACCAAATGTCCTTGCCTGCCTTGGCGGCTTCGATAGCCATCAGGGCATGCCAGTGCGGCGGTGTGGCTATATGCACCACGTCAACATTGGGGTCGTTGATAAGATTGCGAAAATCGTGGTGAGCATTAAGATTCTCGCCGAATTTGCTTCTGCCGAGTTCCAATGCTTGTTGCAAATGCAGCTGGTCGACATCGCACACCGACACCAGTCGGCAATGCTCATCGCTTGTGAAGTGATAGCTGCTGCGGCCTATGCCGCCCACGCCTATTATACCCTTGGTGAGTTGATCGCTTGGAGCCACATGCTTGGCACCGCCAAGCACCTTAGCGGGCACTATCGAGAAGAGTGCCAATGCGCCGGTGGCTTTTAGAAAATCTCGTCGGTTACTTGCCATAATCGTGATGTTTTTATGGAGGTTCGTTGTTTCGATAATTTGCTCATTATTTGTCCGTTACAGACGGTTAAGGCGAATATTGCGCCACAACACCTTTATGCCGCCGCCATCGTGAATCTGTAGTGCTATACGGCCCTGAGCGGCTCCTATCTTGGCATCGTGGATGTCGACCATCGGTTCGCCGTTGAGCCAGGTTTGCACATGGTCGCCTTCCACGCGCAGGCGCAAGGTGTTCCATTCGCCGGGTTTGAGTATGTTTTCTTTCTCTTCGGGAATCTGCACAAGCCAGCCGCGACCATACGACTCATAGATGCCTGCTGTGTCGTGTCCCTTTGGAGCCACTTCGCATTGCCAACCGTGCACGCGTGCATTGGGCTCGCAGAATGAGTGGAAAAATACGCCGGAATTGCCGTTGGCGAGTTGTTTGAACTCGAGTGTGAGGTCGAAATCGTTATAATAGTCGCGAGTGGCAAGATAACCGTATTTCTTATCCTTGCCGCTCTCGCACACGAGATTGCCATCGGCGTCGACATACCACAATTCGGTGCCGTATTTGTCCCATCCGCTAAGGTCTTTGCCATTGAAGAGCGAGATGGTGCCTTCGGCGGTCTTTCGGGGCAATTCTTTGATTTTGATATTGCGGAACGAAGCGGGATAACCGTGGTCCTGGAGGCAAATCACGCCGCGGCGTGCCAAGCCATATTCGGGTGCCATCTCCCACTTGCCGCTGTTCTTGCGGGCAAACCAATCGTCGGTCCATGCTTCAAATTCAAGTATCTTTTTGCCATTGAGATAGTGCTCTACGTGACCGTTATCGAACACTATGCGCGAATTGTTCCATTCGCCTTGCTTATTTACTTTCTTTTTGTCGGGGTCGGGCAGATACATTGCATAGTCCACACCGAGTTTTTGCCACTCTTCGAGTTTTGTGGGTGCATTGGTCTTTTCCCAACCTTCTTCATCGATGAGCTGATATTCCGGACCGGTAACATAAGGCACCTTGAAGTAGGGGTCCTCCTGCACATGATAGAGCATACCGCTGTTGCCGCCGTATGATAGTTTCCAATCCCAGTCGATAACGAAGTTTTCATATTGTTTCTTGGTAACGATATATCCCGACAGGTCGCTACCGTCGCCGTTGGCTTGAATGCAGCCGTCCACCACATGCCATGGTTGGGTGAGTTGGCTGCCGTTATAGTCCTTCCATTCGCTGAGGGTCTTGCCGTCGAAGAGCAGTTGCCATCCCTCGGCTTTTTCTTTTTCGGTTAGAGTGTTATGCTTGGCTGTAGAGCACGATGAAGCCACTAATGAGCCGCAAAGTGTCACGGTCAGATAAGTAAGAGTTTTAATAGCAGGTTTCATAAATCTATTAATGTGTAGGTTTAGTATTTCTTTGAAAGATAATTATCGTATTACGATGCACCGGCTTCAACCCGGCAAGCGGCGGGGCGGCAAGCAATGCGCCGCCCGGCGGTGGTGAGGTTAGAGTTCTATCAGTTCGTCGTAGATAAAATCGCGCTTGGCTTTGGTGCCTATCACGCTGTCCCAGAGCATGGGCGAAATGCCGTTGCCGGGGCGTTTTACGGTGATATTCTCCTCGGTGAGCACTTCGCCCTTGGCTATGGCTCGGGCAGCCACTATGCTCTTGCGTGCCACCTCCTTATTGGGTGTTTCGCTCGCTGTGGCATGCTTTTCGGCTGAGCCGATGGCTTCTTCCACATTGCGTATGGCATCTACCATGGCTTTGAGCTGATGTGGCTCGAGCGATGCCTTGTGGTCGGGGCCTTCCATATTGCAGTCGAGTGTGAAATGCTTCTCTATCACCTTCGCACCCATAGCCACGGCGGCTATCGGCACTTCTATACCGCGGGTGTGGTCGCTATATCCCACCTTGGTGCCGAAAGTGGCGGCTATGGTGTGCATGGCAGCCAGATTTACATCGGCAAAGGGTGTGGGATACTGCGTATTGCAGTGAAGCAGTGTTATTTGGTCGCGCGTGAGGCCTCCGGCTTCGAGCACAGCCAGTGCGTCGGCTATCTCTTGCATTTCGCACATCCCGGTCGACATTATCACCGGGCGGTGCTTCGAGGCTATCTTGCGCAGATAAGGCAGATTGGTGATTTCTCCCGAGGGAATCTTCCAGTAGTCCATATCGAGTTCTTCGAGTACGTCGATCGACACGAGGTCGAACGGTGTGCTCATAAAACCTATACCCTCCTCCTTGCATATTGCGGCAAGTTTCACATAATCGGTGAGCGGAAGGTGTATGGCGCGGCACATATCGAGCTGACTCTCATCGGCTCCGGTGGTTTCTTTCTGATATTCGGCCTTGGGGGCGAAGGTGGAAATCACGAGTTCGGGCACGGCGGTCTGAAATTTCACATAGTCGGCACCGGCACGCTTGGCTTCGTGTATCATTTTCACTGCCAAGTCGTAGTTGCCGTTGTGATTTACGCCGGCTTCGGCTATTATTATCACTTTGTCACTGTTGCTCATTGTTGGTGCTATCGTTAAAGAAAATTACTTCTTTGAAATATCGTGTCATCAGAGTCTTGTCGCGCCAGTCGTGGCGTGGCAGGGCGTTGATGTCCTGTGCTTCTTCTATTATCATCGATGCTATGTCGGCTCCGGCGCAAATCGAACAGATTACGCCGCCACCGAGGCGCGGATTAATCTCCATAAGCAGATAACGGTCGGTATCGAGGTCATGCAGGAATTGCAGCGTCACGGCACCTTCGAGGCGCAGCGATTGCAGCACCTTTTTTGCCGTAGCTTCGAGTTGCTGATTGCGCTGAGTGATGGTGCGAATGGCTTCGCCGCCGGCTGTAGCAAGGCGTATGCGAGGCACGGTGCACTTGGCTTCGTGGTCGTAAGTGCCCACATAGCAGTCTACGGTGAGTTCCTCGCGATTTGCTATGTATTGCTGTATGAGATATTGGTCGAGGGGCAGAGGTGCGGCTTGCACGTCGGCTGCATTATGCGCCACCACTATGCCGCGCGAGGCGCTGCCGGTGCGGGGCTTGAGTATGGCGGGATATTCTATGTTTTCGGCGGTGTAGGTGGTGGGGATGGCTATGCCGTTGTGCTCAAAGAGTTGTGCGGCAAGCACCTTATCGAACATGGCGTGGCTCACTTCGGGACTCGACACGGGCACAAACACCTCGGGATGGCGCTGCTTGCAACGCGCCGCAGGCTCTATGGCGGGGTCAACAAAGGGAAGCACCACATGTATGTCGTGGCGCGAAATTATTTCGTCGAGTTCGGCATCCACGGCGGGGTCGCTGTAACGCTTTCCCGGTATCACGGTGCCCACCGAGGCTATGGGCTCTTGCTCGCTGAGTTCGTGGCTGTAAATCTTCACATTGCAGCCAAGCCGTTTGCCGGCACGGATGAGCTGCTCTGCCATTGCCACGCGCTTGGCTCCGCCAAGCATCAATATGTTGAGATTTCTATGCATACGCCACCGATTTTTGGGGAGGATTTATTGATTATAGATTCCCGATTTATATTTTGCCAAATTGGCTTTGTTGCTGAACCACTCTACGGTTTCGGCAAGTCCTTGCTCTATGGTGTAGCGCGGACGCCAGTCGGTGAGTGTGGTGATTTTGGTGTTGTCGCCCCACAGGCGGAACACTTCCGACTTCGACGGGCGTATGCGTTGCGGGTCGCGAACCCATTCCACATCGGCTTCCATTATTTGGGCTATCAGTTTCAGTGTGTCCATCATCGATATCTCGCTATTGGTGCAGATGTTTATCTCCTCGCCTTCCACGCCCGAAGCCTTAGCCAATGCCAGGAAGCCGCGACAGGTGTCCTTCACATAGTTGAAATCGCGTGTGGGCGACAGGTCGCCTATCTTTATCTGGCGCTCGCCGTTGGCTATCTGGGTGATGATGGTGGGTATGATGGCGCGTGCCGATTGGCGTGGTCCATAGGTGTTGAACGGGCGTGCTATCACCACCGGCAGATTGAATGCGTTGTAGAAACTCTTGGCTATGGCATCGGCGCCGATTTTGGTTGCCGAGTATGGCGACTGTGGCTGTCGGGGATGCTTCTCGTCGATGGGCACATAGAGCGCGGTGCCGTATACTTCGCTTGTGCTTGTCACCACCAGGCGTTCCACTCCCAGGTCGCGACATGCCTGACAGATATTGAGTGTGCCCTTGATGTTGGTGTCGACATAACTGTCGGGGGCAACATAACTATACGGGATGGCTATCAAGGCCGCCAAGTGCAGCACGGTGTCGCACCCGCGCACTATCTCGCGACAATAATTGGGGTCGCGAACGTCGCCGCACACCACCTCAAGGTTGTCGTGATGCATAACATCGAGCCAACCCCAATAGTTGAATGAATTATATTGACTCAGCGCTCTTACGCTGTATCCTTCGCTGAGCAACAGTTCCACAAGATGAGAGCCGATAAATCCGTCGGCACCCGTTACGAGCACATGTTTCATATCGCTGTTTCTAATGATTTTCAGTTATTCTACAAAGTTACGATTTATGCTTAAATTAAGCAAATAAATATTTCTCGACGCCGCGCTTCGATTGATCAGCCTTTGCAACGATTTAGGCATAAACAGCGCATGGGCGCCGTTGTGAAGGTGGATAACCCCTGCTCCCACGGCGCTCGTATGGTGATGAATGTTCCTATTGAGAAATAGCTCTTCGGGGCAAGCGGGGATTTAGCCTTGCTTGCGTTTTTTGTAGAGCTGATAACTATTGATTACATTGTGCCAGATGCTGTAAAACCCGCCGGCGAGTGCCGTTACGGGATCCATAAAGGTATATCCGAGCCAAATGGCAAACACTGTGTTTTTCTGTCCGCATGCCTGTCCGGCACTGATGCGCTCGCCTTCTTTGGTGCCAACATATTTGCCAAATGCAAATTGCGCCAAACAAGCCACCAACGATGCCACTGCTATGCCCACCTGGCACCACACACTCACCGTGGTGTGAACAAGCGACTTCACCGACACGCCTATTGCCAGTGCCAACGACACCGCCCACAGATAGAATGCGAGGTCCTTGGCTCGCAATATCAATGCATGAAAGAGTGGCAGCAGATTGCGCACAATGCTCGCCAAAAACAACGGACATATTAGCAGCGGAAACACTTTTACCAAGATAGCCCACAATGCCGGCATAAACTCCATGTGTTCGCCCGTATGAACCAATGGTACCACCACAGGCACTGCCACCGCTGCGGCAAGGTTTATCATTATGGTATAGCTAACCAATGTGGCTTGATTGCCACCGAGGCGACCGGTCACTACGGCTGCCGCTGTGGCTGTGGGGCAAATCATGCACAGCATAGCGCTCTGCACCACTACCTCGGCATCGTAGTTGGTAATCTGCATCGCTGCCACTGCGAGTATGGTAAACACGCCCACCTGAAAAAGCAGCAGCCACAAATGCCACCATTTTAGCGTGAAATCCACTATCTTCACTTTGCAAAACGACACAAACAGCATGGCAAAAATCAACACCGGCTGAATCCATGCTATCGCGCTGTTTACAAGCGCATTATACTCCTCATGCCCGGGAATGTTGACCCACGCAAAATATGCGATGACTCCCGTCAGCATCGAAATGGGCAGAGTCCAATCTCTTGCAAATCGCAAAACACTTGAAATGGCTTTATTCATATCTCATAGACGATGCTTTATGCATCATCGGCTGCAAAATTACTAATTAATTATCGTCCCGCAAACCATAAATTCACCCCAAAGCCCCTATATCCACAAAAAAAAACAACACCACCGTAAATGATAGTGTTGCTTTTGCCCGACCGGTCCGACATCTCCAAAAGAGGCCTTAGAACGGTATATTTATGCCGAAATTCACTGTAGTGGTGCTGTTTTTGGGCACACCGGGCTTCACCAAATTGAGGCAGGTGTAGTCCATACCGGCAAACAGATTGAAGCCGGCGGGATGCAGATTTATCATCCAACCCAAACCTGTGCCGATGGTGCCTGTAGCAACATTGGCGCCCATCGAGAAGAATTTGCACGGCGCATAATTAGCCGACAAGCGCACTTCGGTCCACGAGAAGTCGCTCTGGAAGCGCGACGAACTCAAAAAGCCGAAACTCAATTTTTTGTATGTGGGAAGCGTATATTTCACGCCCACATTAAGCGTAGTGGCAAGCATGCGCAAGCGGCTGCCTTGGTCGCCCATATCCTTCACTTCGTAGAGCACGGCAAGGTCGTCGCCCATGCGCTCAAATTCGTTCTCAAAACTGTTGGCTGCCTCATCATCAACATTGAAAGTGTATTTATCGGTTGTAAACCTATGCTCGCCATCGGTCGATGCCAGATAATTGTTGCTCCAACTTATTGCGCCCAGGTCGAGCAATGCTGCGCTCACTTCGAAATCACCTATATTCACCACTGCTCCGAGGTCTACGGCTGCACCATAGCCGGCTATGCCGAATTTCTCGATTTCCACATCATCGATGCACATATTGCCGGTCTCCTCGCTCACCGACGAGATTAGATTGAGATTCTTAATATTGGCTTGCACCTCGGCTTCGGTCACCACATCCCACGAGTCCTCACGAAGTTCGAGTTGCGCCTTCTTGAAGTCGAGGTCTACATTACCTGCGCCCACAAGTCCTTTGAGCGTTACACCTATGCGCACATTGGGGGTAATCTGATGCGAGTGGTTTAATGCCACTTCGGCATAGGCATCGGCATGCGCTGCCACGTTGGCTATGTTGTAGGTGTCGTTGGTAACGCCTTCTTTGAGCAGTCTGAAGATGTCGTCGGGCAACTTAACGGCGGCATTGGCTCGCGCACTTATGCTCATAGTGTTATATCCGCCAAAGGCTTTGAAGCCAAACGAAAGGACATCTATCTTGGTGTTGACACCAATGTGATTGGTGCCTTTGAATTTCGACATTGCCTCCTCGGAGCTCACATCGGGATGCAAAAAGGTGGCTGTGCGACCGTTTACATTGTAGAAAATGTCGCTCACACCCAATGTGCCTCGCTCTGCCACGTTGATATTGGTCAACCCGGGCATCGATATATAATTCTGATTATTGCCTATGGCAGGATTCATCTGATAGCGAAACATATAGCCATCGAGAAAGTAGCCCGAATTGGTGTGCTGTGCCACTGCCGTAGTTGCAAATGCCACACAAGCACCGAGTATGATTGATTTTATAGTAGATTTCATATTGTTTTGCAAAATTTTTCCATTCCTATTATTGTCATTAATCTCTCCTGTTGTGCCTCCGGGCTACTACAATTCAGTGATATAACTGCCCGACACTTTCACCTTTATGTCGTGAAGCTTTAGCTTCATCGAGGGCGACAATGTCTCGCCATCGCTCGCCACGGCTGTGGCTTTAAACACCATTCCGTCGAGATGCTTCACATCGCCGCTAATAGCTATGCTCAGGGCGGCGTCGCGCGACGAGGCTTGCACTTCCGAACACTCCACAGTCACATTGGTCAGCCTGTTGCCTGCTACATCTATAGGATAGGCATCAAACTGCACCGACACCGGGCACTCGTTGTCGACCAAAGCACTCACCTCTATATTTTTCACAGTCATCTTATCGAGTTCTTCATCGTTCCAGCCATCGAGCATATCTTCATACATCACGCACGAACCGGCTTGCAGATTCAACGGCGCATAGAACATATATTTTCCCTCAAATTTGCCCAAATTGGTGCCTAACACCAAGTCGGTAACCTGCTGCTCGGGCACACTCGACTTGTCGACATCGATGGCTATCTCATCGGGCAATCCACTTCCTCGCAACACATCGGAGAGCGACGTAAACGGCACATGCTGCGCTCCGGTATAACCCTCGGCGTATGCCTCCGGCACCTTGGGCGACAAGCAATACTTAACCTCGGCTTTGCTGCCATCGAGACGGAACGAACCGTCATCTACAAGGAAATGACTCCAATCGCCCGCATTGCGACGCGCCATCACATCTATCACCACATCGGCCCACATCTTATAGGTGTAAAGCGGATTGATAAACGAAAGATAGATTTGCGGATTTACTATACCCAAATCGGTGCCCGGCTGACTGAAAATATCGGGCAAATCGCCTATCACAAACGCTTCGGGCGACAAACCGGTGGGCTGATATGCCAAGCGTCCCGTAAACTTCAGAACATTAACATCCGACGCCGAATAGCTGTTCTCAAGAGTGACCATGCTCGGCAACTTGGCTCCAGCCACAAGCCCATCGGATGAAATCTCTAACTTACCCGACTCAATGGCTATCTCATCGGCAAAACGGAAACGATGATTAGAAGCCGTAAACTCGGCATTACTCTCCTTGAGGTTCAACTCTTCGAACGTAAACTTTATGGATAGCGGGCTATTAGTCACAGTCCAATCATCAAGAGTGTAAACACCCGTTGCAGCATCATAGCTACCCTTATCCACACTGCACTTTATGCCCTTAGGCAACTTCATCTTCAAGTTGCGATAGCGATAACTATTCACCACACCCTTAAGCCCGTTAATATCATACGTCATAGTCACCGAAAAGTCAAGACCCACACGGTCGATGGCCTTGATTTCGGGCGTAACACCATCGGTGATAGCATCAAACTCAGTCTTCACCGGCACCACATCGAGCGACAACGTCCGACCCGTTTCCATCAGCACATCATTGCCCACCTGAAACTCTGCAGGAATACCTATCTCCATATGCGTGGGAGCAATGTACGGCGCAGCGATGTTGATGGGCGATATCTCCACATCGTCGGAAGAAAACTCTCCCTCCTTAACAAACACATACTCTCCGCCTATTTCACGGATTTCACCGCCCTCATTGAGCGTAATAAGCGAACTCAAAGTAATCTCGTCGAGATTCAACGGCACCACCAAATCCACCACTTTTACCTCAACGGTAGAATCAATGTCGCCTAAATCATAATTTTCGTCGATGCAACTCACAAATAACATCAACACCGCCACCATAGCAGCGCTTAGAATTACAAGCTTCTTCATATACAAGTAATTAGATCTAATTAAACAATTTTGTTAAGTAGTCAATAATGCACAAAATTATATCATTCTATCCACTAAACCAATTATTTATCGCAAAAAAATCATCCTCCTCATTTGCATCACATCGGCACCATTTCATCCGTTTTTCGCCACCTAATCGGCATTTTCGCCACTTCCACCCTTCGCAAAAAAATTAATCGGCCGCACACCACCCCAACCCAACAGCTCAAACCACTCCACAACCCAAAAACACCCCCGAAAATAAAAAAATTGCGAAAAATTGCCCACAAAGTTGCAAACATCACCAAAAAGCATTACCTTTGCACTGCATTTGCGCAAAACAAGCCAAAATGCTTACAGCGCCACGCGCGTAATCGGTCCTATAGCTCAGTTGGTTAGAGCATCTGACTCATAATCAGGGGGTCCTTGGTTCAAGCCCAAGTGGGACCACAACAAAAATCGCTAAGTATTGATTTCTCAATCACTTAGCGATTTTCTTTTTATTTCAGCCCGACTTATTTTACTATTATCTATCCCATTGCTTTTTGTTTTATAGACAAATCTTAATATTATTGAGGAGCAGCAAAACCCACCGGGCGACGATTTTTATGTTGTTCTGCTTGTTTTATATTTAGATTTTGGAAATTGTTTCTTACGGCTTCTTTAGCATAAAAGAAAGAGTCTAACACAGATTTGAGGTATTGGTCATTATCAGGACATGCAGGGTGAACCATAATATCATAACGGCTATAGAACATTATCACATTGTTTTCATCGGGTTCAGTCATTACGACAGTCGGTCCGAAACTATAGTTTGTTACATTGACAGCCTCTTTTATTAGATTTATTTGTGGGTCATCTGTTTTTATTCTAGCTCAGCATGGATCCCATATTCTTGTATATCGAGAAGGGGCTTCTCCAAAATCAAATTGAAATGTTTCGCCTTGGTAAGAAACGACCAACGTATTATCTTCTTTAAATTCGGGCTGACAACCAAGTGCTTGCAATGCACTAAGCACAATATTTGTTGTTACAGGATACTCATTTCCTGAAGTTTTAACGGCGAAACTTGACGTATCACTAAAATTGTTCTTCTCTTCAGTATATTCTTCTCTTAAAGACGAGATTTTCTTTACTAAAAAAATAACTACGCATACTATAATTAAACAAACTAAATATTCCATATTAACATTGTTTTGATTGTTATTAATTGTTTTATTAGTAATACCAACCCAAACAAAAAGGTAAATGGAACAAATCGTATCCTAAACAAAATAGGATTGAACCTTTATTGGATTCAACCCTTTGCCGTAGAAAATAGTCTTACTTTGGCTCCTTATAAGTAATTCTTATAACGTCTCTACCATTGTCAATTTCAATTCTACCGAGTCTCTTCAAAACCGATTGACCTAACAACAACGGTGCTTTTTGATTTTTGACTACAGATGCCTTTATATTTGCGAGTTTTAGACTGCCAAATTCCACATTTCTAAGATTAATAACCGTCCCCTCGCTAATATCTCCATCGGCAGTTATGTAGTTCTGTTTTCCTTGAAAATCTTGTTGAGACAAGTAACCATTTTTAAGCATAAATGCTGCTTCTACATTTGAAATTGAAACATCGCTTGCTCCTGTGTCAAAAACAAAGTGTAACGGCAGATTATTTATTGAACATTTTACTTTACAAATATCGTTTTCGCTTGTGAAAGGACCTTCTACAACCGTTTCAATAAAATCGTTATCATTTTTGCCTGCGACCTCGCTTGAATGGCGTTCTTTGTAGGTGTTAATTAGTTCGTTGAATTCTGGCAAAGAACGCAAAGCATTCAGATCATCGTCATTGTCAATGTGTTTGAATCTCCTATAACCAAGTTCAAATGATTTTCCGAGCATTTCAATGGACGTTTCTAATCGTCCCATGCGAGCATACAAACAAGCTGCATCATAATAATTACCAGCGTCAGTTTTATCTGATTCGATAATTCGATTCATAAAATCGATAGCATTTTCATTGTCTCCAAGCTCCATATAAGCATATTGAGCACAAGAGCTATTCCCTGGTATAGTATCAAGTTCTATAACCTTTTTATAATCTGCATCGGATAATTCCTTTTCAGCTTTAGCTCTATACATATCAGCTCGTCCCAAATAAGCGTATGCATAAGTAGGTTCTAAGGCTATTGACATAGAGTAATCATTGATAGCCCCATCATAATCGGCGATATTATCTTTGTAAAAACCTCTGCGGTAATATCCTCCGAAGAACTCGGGATTAACTTCAATGTATTTATCCAATTGAGATATCGCTTCTTTAGTTTTTCCTAATTCATAAAGCAAGTCAGCTCGTTCCAACATATAATCTGAGTCAATAGAATCTATCCCAATTGAGATGTCAATATTACTGAGAGCAGATTCATAGTCACCTAATTCTTCATAGCAACAAGCCATTCGATATGTAGTAACCGGAGATTTGTCTTTGTCAAAACTGTTTTTATACTGTTCAATAGCTGCTTTATAATGTTTCGTACGTTCATATATTGTACCTAAACAATAAGGCCAATAACCATTATTGGGATTCTTTATGCATTGCACTTTTATTTTAGTAGCAATTTCCGTAAACGAGGAGTCTGCAACTTGTTGCATAAGGTAGAAAGCTTTACTGTCATAATCTAGGGCTAAAGCCTTAATAATATCATCAATTGCCTCATTATATTTTTTTAATCCAATATAACTTTCTGCTCGGAATGAATATCCAGAAGAATAATCATTTGCTAATTTTATCACATAATCAAATTGAGCAATTGCATCTTCAAATTTATTTTGAGCATTAGCATTACGACCGATTCCCATATACCCCATTACACTACCTTGATTTAGCGTGATAATCTTCCTATAATCTGCATCGGCTAAATCATATTTTTGTAATTCGTAATAAATCTGAGCTCTCTTTTCGTATAAATCCTCATCTTCGGGGGTGTATTTCAGTGCCTCAGTGTAATCCATTATTGCTAAGACCTTCTCCCCAAGACCAATATTAATGTCAGCACGCAAACTATAAGCAAATGCTTTGTATGTCTTGTCCTTTTTGGGGAGATGCTTAATTGACAAATTTACAGCAGTCAAAGCCCTGCCATACTCCCTTTTATATGCTCTTACTGAAGCAATCCATGCAAAAGCATATCCATTCTCAGGATTCTCTTCAATTTCTTTGTTAAGAAAGTCAAGTCCTTCATCTAATTGATTGTTATTAACTGCTTCAACTCCTCTTAGATAGTTATATGATTCCGGACGTTGAATATCTTGTTTTGCGAATATTTGTTGCATTGTGAATACTATAAGCATCAATGCGATAAAAATTTGTTTAACCATTTTTGAGTAATATTTTAGATTCGATTATAATAAATTGACACCTCAGTAGATGCTTGAGATGGTGTTTGCATAAGTACTCTTATGCGAGATTTAGCATCATTCACTTCAGTTATACCGAAATCGGTAGGGAAATTCTTTCGGAAAACCGAGCATACTTCACTTGATATGTGGTCTATCCAATCATCACTTAACAGCCCGTCTGATTTTTTCTGAAATTCAATGCACATATCAACCGCATACATTACACATTCTTTTATCAAATCATTTTTGCATAATGGGATAGAAAAATCATCGAAACGATAACGAATGTTATGCATTATGTCCGTCTCAAAGAAATCTCTGAATCTGGGTTTTAATAACTGTAACATACTAATTCATTTTTAAGCAGTTGATAAGATCCTTTATTCCGTAAAACAGAGTCATACTTGCATATAACACCATTGCAGTAATTAAAAAAACACCTTGATTTGCAAAAAAGAACAAAGGCAACCAAAAAACCAGCAATACAACTCCCAATAGTATGCAAACAATAGATAATACGACTGATATGATTTGAAATATCTTATATGAGTGTTCTTTCGGCGGGCACATTTCTTCAAACGAATGTTCATTATGTTCGTTACAATAGCTATGGTAACAATCTATTTCTTCTTCCGTAAGGAAATTTGCTATACTATCTTCTGTAAATTCTGAAAGAGAGTTTTTATTTATTGCTGTCCGATAAAATTATTTTGAGCCGGTCATACAAAATTAGGGCTGGCACCTATTGCAGGAGTCAGCCCTTTTTGGTTACTTTGCTTTTACCA
>SFTJ01000124.1 GCA_004563195.1 bacterium | reverse complement strand
CATTTTCTTAGAATTGTAATTCAAGATTAAATATTTCGATTAACTTGTCCACTGTCGGATTCCCGGCTATCAGGTCGAGCAGCTTGCATTGCTCTTCGTTATATCTTGCGAGCTCCTCAGCCGTCGGGATGTTGCCCAGTGCCCTCTTCTCCCTCTCGGCTTGTATCTCATATAGGCGTTCAATGATGTAGTCGCCGCAATCTTTCTTCGGATTGTTCTTGTCGATCACGAGCGATTGCGCCAGCTTCATGTTCTTGTAGCCGATAGCCTTCATCTTCTCGCGCCATTCCTTGATGCCGTCTTGGTCGGGATATAGCAGGATTTTCCGCTTTGCATCTATCAACGGTTGCAGCTTGGAGCGACTGAGGAATGATTTGCCGCCTAAAGCAATCCAAATGTTAGTGTTTGGGTTGCCGTATGCGATAGCCATGATTATCGCGGTCTTCTCACTCTCCACCACGTTCACCGTAGCCCTGGGATATACTTTCGCGAGGTGCATACCGAACGGGCATGTCTCCATGACATTCTTTTCGGGGTCGTACCATTTCACCTTTCGCAGCCTTGTGTGAATCCAGTCAAACGAGTTTTTCTCATCCCTGTTCCTGTGCCCGTCATCCTTATAGAGCATGAGCTTGCCGGTCCTCACTCGTCCGTCGTAATCAATTTGCCACCAAATTGTTTTCCCGTCCTTGCTCGTCCCGACATGGTAGGCCTTCAGCACTCTCTCGATGCTCTCGCGTTGCATCGGTCCCCATGGCAATCTTCGCAACCATGTACACAATATATCGTTGCTTGTGTCTTCCCTGCCGTTGGTGCCGTCCCTGATTTCTTTGGCTGATACGCGTTGGCACCGTCACCCTCCACGTCGATATAATACTTATTCGCCAACCATTTTATAGCATCTACGTAACTCATGTGCTCATGCTTCATTAGGAATGTCAGACCGTCGCCGCTTGCTCCACAGGCAAAACAATGATAAATATTCTTATTAGGCGAGACTACAAAGTTGCCGTAATTCTTATCATCATGAAACGGACATAATGCGACATAGTTCACTCCACGCTTGTAAAGCTTCACGAAATCAGAAAGCACGTCAACCACCTTTGTTGCAGCCTTCACTTGTCTTATTGCCTCGTCCGATATTCTCATTGTTTCCTGTTAGCCCGCCGCGCCGCGCCGGAGATAATATATATTTTTTTTTAGATTTCACCCTTTACCCCTATAAGACGCGCGCGAGATTTTTTCAAATCGTGAGAGCTGAAAATTCATGCGCTCGTGTCTGCTCTCGTCTCTGTCAATCCCCCCTTATGGGGGGATTAGACAGAGCGAGACGGACCGACATGCGTCAGAATGGGAGTGTTGGATCAGTGCCCTCATTAATCTTTTGGTTTAATGCATCAAGAGCCGACTTGCTAAATCCCCACGTTTTACCCGGTCGTTCAATGAGGATGCCCACCTCGATAGCGTAATTAATGAAGCGTCGGCACTTGGGTGAGCCATATTTTAACGCCTTCATCATAGCGCGTTCCAGCTTGATTTTTGATAGAGATTTAGCCGTGCCCAACTCAGAGTCTAAGAAATGCGTCATGCGATTCCATTCTTCTGTGCCGAACTTCATTTGCTTGCTGTCATTGTTGACGGTGAGCAATTGCACGCCACTGTTTACAATCTTGGGTACTCCCAACAAACCCGCATCGTCTGTTACAACAAATTCCCATGGGTCAATATCACGACCACGTGCCGCAATTTGCTCAACGTCGAATACAACGTTTGTGCCCTTTCTTTGCTTGCGTACTCTGATAACGTCAGACGCTTTGTTTGCTGCCTCAGTGCCGAGGTGTCCGCGCATCTTGTCATTTCCCGGATTCTCATGCAGCACACTCCAGAACGTACAATGCAGATAAGTGCTTATAGCCATACACTGGTCAATCAGTGTTGCCGACTCCTTCAAGTCGTTGAAGTCGCCAATAACATCACGGATTCCGTCAATAAACACGGCGAGAGGCTTATATTTGTTAATCGCAGCCCTTACCTTAATCCAACGACTTTCGTTGCTGTCCTCAGCGCGTAGCCATACGACATGGAAACGGTCGTTAGGCTCATTAAGCGGCCAGCCGCACAGCCAATGCACGCGTCTTGCTACCTTAGCCGTATTTTCCTTCTCCTGCTCAGTGTCGATGTACAACACCGTAGGATTAGGAAATTCATTGCGCAGTTCTTCGTTAAACTCCAGTTCCGGGATATACTCCTTTGTTCTCTCACCTCCATTGCTTAATATTGCAGCCATGAGTTGAGCCATTAAGAAGGTCTTTCCGTTCTTTTGGTGTCCCGTGATAAACTGGATGCCACCAATAGCACCGAAGCCTATGCCCTTATAGGTAAGGATCATCTTTGTTTCGGGGTAATCGTCAGCCAGCGACAATTCATTTTCACTTATGTCGATGTCTTTCACGTCGGCCATTATTCTGTCAATAGCCGACAAACTTTCCACTGTCTCTAATGGTGGAAGCTGCTCGCGCACTTCATCTCTCTGTGTCTCGTCTGCCATAGTCCTAAGCGTCTGGAGTGTTCAACGTTGACTCATCCGCGGGCACCACGTCCCACGCATCAATCTGATTATACCAATTGCCCTCATACTCATGAGCGCCGAAGGAGTAAGATATTGTTTTGATAGCACCAGGGCGCAGGTCAAACCTCTTCAGCTTGCTAAATCCCTCTGAGTTATCAAACACCTTGAACACAACCCTCTGTGTCCTCATTCCCGGCTTCTCGCCAATAACTTCCAGGCTCTGGCATGGTAGCCCACTTGTGCGGCTCGTTCCTTCATAAACAACATTAACCGCGTTAATCTTAATCGTTATTTTCATATCTGTCTAATTTTTCTTGTAACTTCTTGTTTATTGACCTCAAAATATCAACGTGTACCTGTAAGTAGGTAATTAAGCCGCCAACCCGATGTTGCAGCTCGAAGAATCTTGCAAATAATTGGTTTTCGTTTAGCAAGCGTTCGCTAAAATCCTTCACAGCCTTGTTATACTCTTCAACGTATGCAGCAGGATCTCTATACATCTCCAAGGATAAGTCATTATGAGCCGCCAAGAATGCCTTACAATTTGCCGCTACCATTGGATACATTTGCGACAATAATTCCTCATCTACAGCAATTAAATTGAGAGTTCCATATCCTGTTTCCATATAGCCCATAATCAAATCCTCCCAATCATTACACTTACAAACACAAACAGAGCCAAACCAATAGCCGGATAGATAACCGACCATTTCACAATTTCCTCACCTGTGAACTTTTCGTTCTCAATGTCTTCATAAATTCTTCTCATAGTTTTACGTTTTAATTGTTATTTACTTGCATTAATCACGAGCTTTGCCCGTATCTCCCCATTTGTCACCTTCACGCTAATCATCCGACCATGATTGCACAAGCGCTTAATCTCGCCACTCTCAATCATCCGTCCGATCTTGTTCACTGGATAGCACCACCCAGTCACATGGCATTCGCCCGATTGCTCCGTCACCTCTGCCCGAGTTCTCGGCAATAGATGCCCGTACAGCTTCAGCCAATTCGGGGTGAACATCTGGAAGCGCTTGCACAGCTCCTTGCCTGTCACATATTCCTCACCGAATTGTGACATCGCCTCGCGCACGCCTTCTTCAATCGTCCGCATAATGGCGCATTGCAGTTCCTTCTCCAGTCTCATGCCAATCTCTTTACAGTGATTTCATACGTGCCGTCAATTCGCTCCCTTGTCTTGACCGTGCAGTCAACGCCGTGTTGCAATCTCACTTGGCGAGTCAAACAACTCGCCGATCGTGCTTCCTTGTAAGTCCGGCCGGTGAATGTTCTTACTTCTCCGACTTTCATGCTCTTCATGAGCTTTGTGTTTACCTTTTCTTTTTCCATGTTAAATGTTATTAATTAATTTTGATAAATTTGGAAAATTAAAAGGAAAGCCGTATATTTGCAGTGTTTTCAATTTCTACAATTCGGGAGAAATCCCGGACGGCTATCCTTTTGTG
>SFTJ01000057.1 GCA_004563195.1 bacterium | reverse complement strand
CCCATCGATGCCACATATCCCACCGAGCATATCACTCGCGAGCAAGTGGAGCAAGTGCTTCGGCAGCAATTTGTGGGAAGCATCAAGCAAGTGCCGCCGTCCTACTCAGCGTGCAAGGTCGACGGACATCGCGCCTATAAGATGGCTCGCAAGGGCAAGGAAGTGGAGCTAAAAGCCAAGGAATTGGTGATAGATGAGATAGAACTGCTCAACTACTCGATGCCGCGAATAGAGATACGCGTGGTGTGCAGCAAGGGCACATACATACGCGCCCTGGCACGTGATATAGGTCAAGCACTAGGTAGTGGAGCGCATCTCACTGCCTTGCGACGCACTCGAGTGGGCGGAGTGCGCGTAGACGACTGTCTGCAAGTGCCCGATATGCTCGATTTGCTCGAGGAGGCACAGATGGTGATGCCCGAAGAAATAGAAAATTAAGTAGAAAACAACCAACATAGCGGAAACGAAATGAAATTATCGGAATTTAACTTTGATTTGCCCGAGGAGCTGATAGCCCAGCATCCGAGTGCAGTGCGCGACGAGGTGCCAATGATGGTATTGCACCGCAAAACCGGTGAGATAGAACACCGTATATTTAAGGAAATATTGAATTACTTCGATGAGGGCGACTTGTTCGTGTTCAACGACACTCGCGTGTTCCCCGCTCGTTTAATCGGAAATAAGGAAAAGACCGGCGCCAAGATAAAAGTGTTCTTGCTGCGCGAACTCAATGCCGAGCATAAGTTGTGGGACGTTCTCGTTGACCCCGCCCGCAAGATTCGCATAGGCAATAAACTCTACTTCGACCTCGACGATACTATCGTGGCTGAAGTAATCGACAACACCACCTCGCGCGGACGCACACTTCGCTTCCTCTACGATGGCGACCACGATGAATTTAAGAAAAACCTTTATGCCTTGGGCCAAACTCCGCTGCCTAACTATATAGTTCGCGACGAGCCCGAAGAAGATGATGTGGAACGCTACCAGTTCCTCAAGGCTCGCGTGGAAGGTGCTGTGGCTGCACCTGCCGCCAGCTTGCACTTCAGCCGCGAATTGCTTCGCCGCATGGAGATTATCGGCATCGAGGAAGGCTACCTCACTCTGCACATCGGACTTGGTAATTTCCGCGAAATCGACGTTGAAGACCTCACTAAGCACCGTCTCGACAGCGAGCAGATGGAGGTTAACGAAACCCTCGTGGAGCAAGTGAATCGCGCCAAGGACACCGGTCATCACATTTGCGCCGTTGGCACATCTACTATGCGCGCCATAGAGAGCACTGTGGGTATGAACGGACACATCAAGCCCTACTCGGGTTGGACCAACAAGTTTATCTTCCCGCCTTACGATTTCACCGTGTGCGATGCTATGGTCACCAACTTCCACATGTCGAAACTCGGTCCTAACGCCAACAAGAACAGCGAGGACGACGGACCGGCAATGACCGAATCGGTGATGCTGATGATGGCAGCCGCTTTCGGTGGCTACGAAAACGTAATGAAGGCTTACGAAGTGGCTATCAAGGAAGGCTATAAGTTCGGCGCTTACGGCGACGCTATGCTTATCATCGACTGATAAATGTTAGCCACCTCGCGCGTGGCAGGAGCAAATATATTATCACAGGCTGAGTTTTTCAATAATTGATTAACTCGGCCTGATTTTTTGCGGCAAATTTTCATTTAGAATGTGCTGCGGATTATTTTAGCGGCTTCGCGGCGGTTACGACCATCGATTTATCAATCCGGTTTTCTCTCGGCTTGGAATTACTACTTGCTGAAGGTAATTAAATATCTTAATCGACAAAATTACCCGAAAATGGGTCGCTTAATCGACAAAATTACCTGTTTTTTTGAAAAAATCGGCTTCTTAATCGACAAAATTACCTAATTTTGTGATGAAATAATTTTAATAATGATATGGCGAGAAATAATAGTTTGATAAATGTACTTGAGGTGGTTATGGCTACATCCGATAAACAGGATTCTGCTCGGAAAACGGCAATGATAAAAAGTGGAACTCTGAGGAAAATAGCACCAAAAGTATATACCACCAATATGGATGATACGGCAGAAGAAATAGTTCGAAGAAATATGTTTTATATTTTGGGCCAACTATTTCCGCAAGCAGTTATTAGCCATAGGTCGGCGTTTGAACTAAAGCCTACCGAAGGAGGCCATTTCTTTTTGACATATAAGTATACCAAGAACGTGTCGTTGCCCGGGTTGACTATTCACTTATTGGAAGGTCCGAGCGGAACAGAGCACGATATGCCATTCATCGAGAATCTCTATGTGTCGAGTGCCGAGCGCCGTATGCTCGAGAATCTTCAGAAGGTGCGTTCTCGCTCCGGTGATGCTAAGTGTTTGCCGCGCTTGCAGATAGAAGAAAGTTTGGAGCGAATGCTCCAAGTGAACGGTGAGAAGGGTTTGAACGCATTTAGGGATAAAGCACGGCAAGTGGCTTATGATTTGGATATGAATCAAGAATTCGACGTGCTAAATACAATTATAGGAGCAATGCTGTCGACCAAACCATCAGCTATTTTGATTTCGCCGAGCGCAGTAGCTCGAGCTAATGGCGAACCTTATGACGGAGAGCGCATAAAGTTGTTTGAAAGATTGTTTGAATCATTGCATAACGATTATTTCCCGGATATCGACGAACCGAATCAGACGACAGCATCTTTTAGAAATTTTGCATTCTTTGAGAGCTATTTTTCAAATTATATAGAGGGGACCGAGTTCGAAATAGATACTGCACGTGAAATTGTAGAGACCGGGCAACCCTTGCCGGCGAGGAATGCCGATTCGCACGATGTGCTCGGAACCTTTAGAATTGTGGCAAGCCGCAGGGAGATGCAGCGTGTTCCTAATGATGCAGGCGAACTTATAGATATGCTACAAGACAGGCATCGAATAATGATGGCGGCTCGCCCAGATAGAAATCCGGGGTTATTCAAAATGCAGAATAATCAAGCCGGAGATACGCATTTCGTGGATTGCACATTGGTGAGAGGAACATTAATCAAGGGTTTTGAGTATTATCAAGCATTGGAATCGCCATTTGCCAGGGCTTTGTTTATTCTATTTATGGTGAGTGAGGTTCACCCTTTCAATGATGGCAATGGCAGAATATCCCGCATTATGATGAATGCCGAACTTGTGCATGCCGACCAATCGAAGATTATAATCCCCACCGTATTTCGCGATGACTACCTCAATGCTTTGCGTCGTTTGACGCGTAAAGGTGATCCTTCGGTTATTATTCGAGCTATTTCGCGAGTACGTGAGTTCAGTGCCAATATCGTTGGCGAGGATTTTAATGCCACGCGAGAGTATCTCGAAAAGTGCAATGCATTTAAAGAATCGGAAGGATATATCCTGCGGTTTTAAAAGCCTTAATCGACAAAATTACCCGAAAATAGGTCGCTTAATCGACAAAATTACCCGAATTTCGAAAAAATCGGCTTCTTAATCGACAAAATTACCTGACTGTTTAGGTGCATATCGGTTATTGGTCGAGGGGGAGGGGGATTGAGTCGGGGTGGATTTCTTGGTCGGGGTGGTCGATATTGAGCACTACGCGCACGTTGCCTTGTATGGAGCGCAGGAGTTGCACCATATTGCGCAGTTCGTTGCTGCGGGCGCGGCGGATGTGCTCGCTGTTAATCATCTTGGTAGTGACGTATTGTTTCATGCGATATTCAAGTTCTTTGCTTTGCGCTCCGGTGATGCCCGGCGCTTTGAAGTGCAGTTTGCCATCGGCGAAATATTCGTCGAGCAGATGGCGCTCGAGTTCGTGCGCCTCTATCTCTTCGCGAGGGAGTTCCACCACGAGAGTATCGCCTGCCATAGTGTAGCGCATGCGTTCGAGGTCGTATTGCACGGTAATGCGTGCCTTGATGCTGTAGACCTCGCACACGCCATCGATGGTGTCGGCATAGACGGCTTCATCAGTTATCTGTAGGGCGTTGTGTCGCACCATTGTCTTGATGTTTTCCACTTTGGCAGCGTAGTCGTGGCGAGGGCGTTCGACCATAAAATAGCGATATATCCACATGCCTATGCCTATGCAAAGCACTATGCCAATTATGTATACCAGGGCTTTGGTGATGATATAAGGCAGCGTGTAGACCTTGCGTTGCGAGGTATTGTTGGTGTTGTTATTCATTGCTTGAAAGTGATTTCGGGTGTGTAACCAAGATTGATGAGAAATGTGCAGAAAAAGTCGATGGCTTTGTTCTGCGCCTGGTTTTTGAGTTCCTCGAGGTAGACGTTGCCGGCAGTTTTCATGTCGGCTTCGAGTTTTTTCGAAGCCTTGAAACGCATGGCAGAGCGTTCGTCCTCGGTGATTTTCGAGCGCATTCCGCTTGAGCGTTCGTGATAAACTTCGGTTTCGAATTTATTGCCGAGGCGTCGTATTTCCACCGGAGGAAGCGCGATGGCAATGCGTTTCACACCGTCCTTGTCGGTAATAGTAATGTCGTCGGGCGAGAGACGGTTGAGATTAATCACGGCGGCATATTCGCAGCGTATGGCATAGACGCCCACGCGTTCGCCTATCTTGATGTTGTGTTCGATGATGTTTACCGAACGGCGCAGTATTTCAGCCACGCTCATGCGGTCGGGGGTTGATTGGCGGTCGGTGTAATAGGGGTCGCGCACGGCGTAGGTCTTGGTGACGGTGGTGCTTGCCAACTGCAATTCGTTGAGGTCGCGCACCGATTGGTAGACGGCATCGGTGCGGTTGGTTTTATCGTTGTTGCAAGCTGCAAGCAAGACTGCGACGGCGAATGTTGCGATTATTTTCAGAAGTTTCATAGTTCGTTTCAGTATGTGTTGATCGATGTTGTGCCGCAAAGTTATGCCATAGGGCAAGGCGGCGATGCATCAATTTGTCCTAATGATATGACAATAAGCATCGCCAATAGTTTAATGGCAAATATTGCGCGACAGCTCATTCATTTGCCGCATCAAGTGATAATAGTATGTCGAAACGCCTGAAAATGAACACAAAACAAGAGACCGAAGCGCTTAGTGCGCTTCGGCCTCAATAAAAGTTAAATATCGTAAAATGCTAATAGTTAGCTATAGTCAAGCCAAACTTTTTAGAGAACGCTCGAAAGGTTGATGTTAGCAAATTCGAGGTCGTTCTTAGCGCGGTCGGCAAGAGTAGAGTCGAGCTTAACAGCTTGACGGAGGTTGCTGGTAACCATTTGTTGGTTGTTGGTGCGAGCGCCGAGCACAGCCATCAAGTAGTAGGTGGTAGCGTTAGGCTTTGCGATGTTGGCAAGCACTTGCTTAGCACCGCTGTAGTCCTTGGCAAGAATCTTGGCGAGGGCAGCGTTGTTGCAAACGGTTTTGCCGAAAGCTGCGTTAGCAGCGTTGTAGTCGCCTGTCTTAACGTAGTAAGCACCGAGAGCATCGTTGAGTTCTTCGAGACCTGCAGCGTTGCCGAGCTTTTGCTTAGCTACTGAATACTTGTCGTCGAGAAGCGCTATGATACCTTGGTTCATCTGAGCTTCAGGGCTTGCCGGGTTGATTTTTGCAGCCTTGTCGAAGTTCTTGGCAGCAGCTTGGAAGTCGCCGAGTTTGTATTGGCACATACCGAGGTTGTTCCATCCGCGATAGTCTTCAGGATAGATTTCGGTGCAAGTGTCATACACCTTAGCTTGTTGCTTAGGATCGTCGCTGAGAGTAGCGCAGTAGAGAAGTTCGTCTACGGTAAGCGACTTAGGATTGCTGTTGTAAGCTTGTTCGATTTCGGCATCGCTCTTGCCAATGATGTTAACCGAAGCGGTGAGGCGAGAGTAGCGCAATTGAGGAAGCACGTCCTTAGCGAGTTGGTCGAACACCGAAGAAAGGTTGCGGATTTCGCGTTCGCGTTGTTCAGGGTCCTTATACATAGCAAGTACGCTGAGGATAAGGTCCTTATCCTGGATGTTGCTTTGGCTTACGAGTTGTTGGAAACCTTCCCAGTCCTGAGCGGTGAAGTCGGAAGTGAGAGCGCCAAATTCGGTCACATTGTTCTTCTTGAGTTCCTTGTTGAGATATTCCTTGGTGTTTTGTTCACGACCGGAAGCGATGCGAGTGTTGAGCTTAACACCACCTTCAGGCGAAGCGTAAGAAGAGATGTTGATTTCTTCCACTTCGAGCTTTTCGTTGGTTTGAGCTTCCTTGAGGGTTTGGTGAAGTGCAGTAAGTTCGTCAGAACCGAGTTCGCTCTTGCGAATGTTGGTTTGGTTGATAAGGAACTTAATGTCGGCGCTCACCTTATCCTTGATGATGCGTTGGAACTTGTCGTGACCGATAGCGGGAGTTACAGAAGCCACGTCGCAGAGAGTGGAAGTGGCGATAACGCCGTTAGCCACCTTAACGCGAGGAAGAGCATATTCTTTGCTGCCTTGCTTCACATCGAAAGCGAGGAAGAGTTGGCTGCTGAGCATTTCGGGAGAATATTTGTATGCAACAGGCATAGTTGCTGTGCTGCCATATTCATAAGGAACAACAGTGTTGTTGCCACGCACTTTTTCGCCTTGAAGGGTGAGCGGAGTGCCCGGAGTTTCTTTTGAACCATACACCAAGTAAGGAGTAACAGTTACTTCAGCATTTTTCTGGAAGAACTTGGCGGGGATGCTGGCTGTTACGGTAGCAGGCACCAAGTCGCCGGTTGCTTCAAGTGGGTTAGGGTTAACTGTGAAATAGTCGGCTGCAAACGGTTGCATCTTCTTGCTACAGCTTGAGAGCACCAAAACGCTTGCAGAGAGTAAAAGAATAAGATTTTTCTTCATAATAATTACAGGTGAAAAAATATTAATTTTTTAAAATAATTAGCGCTTACAATAATTCGTTCAAAGTTACCACTTTTCTTGCGATTGACATTAATTTTTTGCCCCAAAAATTTGAGAAAATATAGTGAAAAAACTTAAAAAAGAAATTAACGACAGAATGAAGGCCCAATGGCAACTCCATTCTGTCGTTATATGTCGGGAAAAATGATAGTTAAACAAGTGCTCCCATTACTGAGGCGATAATGATAACCCCGAAATATAAGACGTAGACAATAATACCGGTGAAAAATCCCCACTTAGTCCATTTGCCGGCTTCGCGCGATGCTTCCTCGGCTTGTTGGTAAAGGCCTTGGTTGTAGAGCGAACTGACGTTGGCGGCTTTAACTATGCCCAAGATGCCGAATATGAGACAGCAGAACAGAGTTACGAGAATCGACTCTACAAGCCATGTTTTGGGTTGAGGAGGAGGGCATTGGCCGTTGTTGGGATTGTAGTAAGCATTGGCATTAGGAGCGCCATAAGCGTCTACGGGAGGAGGCACTGCGCCTGCAAAGAGGTCGGGGCGCACTTGCTTGGCGGGTAGCCATTCTGCCATTCCTTCGGTCCAAATCAATGTGTCGGGTGTTACGTTTTGAGCGCGAAGTTCGGTTTCTTCAAACGGACCGGTTTTTTGGCCGTTGACTGCAACATAATACTTCATAGTTTCGATGGTTTTTTATAGTTTCGTTAAAAATTTATTTGTCATATCCTAACCGGTAGAGCATCCGATAGATGTCACAATCGGTGTGTTATGTCAAAGTTAATAATTTTTTTTGTGTATCTGCACTAAAATGGCATAAAATCAGTTGAAGGTAGCGTTTAGGCTTGATTTTTCAGGCTTAACAGTCGATTAACTCCTCAACAAAATCCTCAAAAGGTATTCCCTCTGCGATAAATGCCATAATAAACAAAGCTATGGTTAATATATACATCATTAGAGCGATAATAAAGCCCCATTTGCACCATTTTTTAGCGCTTAGAGAAGCATCTTGGGCTTCTTGATAGCGTCCTTGTGAATAGAGAGAGCCAACGCTTTCCGCCTTTACTATGCCCACGATGCCGCAAGGTATATTGCAAAATAAAGTAACGAGAATCGACTCTGCGAGGTAATTCTTTGGCTGAGCCGGAATGGGTTGACTGTTTGCGGTATGATTATCATTCATAGCTTTTGAAATGCGTTTTATGTTAATCAAAATTTTGTTGCTTTGTGATTTACAAAGATAAGCTATTAAACCATATTTAAAGAAATATTTTTGGGGGAAATGCAAGTCTATAGGTTTTTTTTCTGCCATTTTTCTAAAAAAACAACAAACCGCGGCTAACATATGAGTCGCGGTTTGCTGTTATTCAGGTGATTTGCTAGAATCGTTATTTCACATATTTAGAGAAGTCGGTCTTGCTCATATCGCCTTCAGCCAAGAAAGTGGTGTGGAAAGCAAGAGCAGCTTCGAGGGTTGCAGCAGTCTGACCGCCGCGACCTTCCACGCCCATGCGAAGGTATTCGTTGAGCAACGGGCGATACATAGGGTGAGCGCAGTTGTCGATAATCTTCTGAGCGCGTTGCACCGGGTCGAGACCGCGAATGTCGGCGATACCTTGTTCGGTGATGATAACGTCGACAGAGTGTTCGGAGTGGTCGACGTGCGATACCATAGGCACGATGGCGCTGATGAGACCGTTCTTAGCCACCGACGGGCAGCTGAAGATGCTCAAGTAGCCGTTGCGAGTGAAGTCGCCCGAACCGCCAATACCGTTCATCATCTTGGTGCCGGTGACGTGAGTAGAGTTGATGTTACCGAAAATGTCGGCTTCGAGAGCAGTGTTCATAGCTATCACGCCGAGGCGACGGATAAGCCCCGGGTTGTTAGATATTTCAGCCGGGCGAAGTATGATGTGCTCCTTGAGGTTTTCGATATCCTTGTAAAAGTCGAGGATGGCATCGTTAGAGAACGACATAGAGCAGGTGCTCACAAGTTTACACTTGCCACTCTTTACGAGTTCGAGCACGGTGTCTTGCATAACCTCGGTGTACATTGCGAAAGGAGGAATTTCATCGCTTGCTTCCAAGCCTGCGAGCACGGCATTAGCCACATTGCCCACACCGCTCTGTATCGGGAGGAATTCCTTAGGAATGCGACCGTGGCGAATTTCATTGATAAGGAACGAGCAAACATTGGCACCAATTTGGTTGGTAACCTCGTTGGCAGGAGTGAAACCCGAAGCTGTTCCCACCGGCATATTGGTTTTAACCACGCCCACCACCTTGGCAGGGTCTACTTGCAAGTATGTGGTACCGATGCGATCGTAAGGAGTGTAAAGAGGAATTTCGCGACGATAAGGAGGGTCGAGAGGCACATACACGTCGTGCATACCCTCGATTCGTGGGTCGAGCTGTTCGTTAAGTTCGATGATAATCTTGTCGGCGAGGCGCACCCAAGTAGGAGCGTTACCAAGTCCTGTGCCGAGGATTACCTTTCCGTCGTCGGTAATCGAAGTGGCTTCGATGATGGCGCAATTCATCTTGCCGAAAGTGCCATAGCGGAATTTTTGGGCAAGTTCAGAGAGGTGAAGGTCGAAATAGTGCACCTCGTGATTGTTGATGTGCTTGCGAAGCTCAGGGGTGTTTTGGTATGGAGTGCGGCGGTCGATGGCTTGAGCGCGAGAAAGTTCGCCGTCAACACCGTCGCCGGTAGAAGCACCGGTGAAGATGCTTACTTTGAATTCGCGACCTGCTTCGTGTTCGCGGCGTGCTTTGGCAGCAATAGCGCCGGGAACTACCTTAGGAATACCTGAATAGGTGAAGCCCGAAAAACCGATATTATCACCGTTGTGGATAAGTTCGGCAGCTTCTTCGGCAGAAATAATTGGGAATTTCATGTCAAAAAAATTGAGTCTAAGTAGTGAAATTATTGTTTATGTTTAAAATTTGCGTTTCAATATCTCATGTGCTATCACGGCACGACGCCAATCGGTATTGCGAATATCACTTGACAAGTCGGCATTCGGCATATCGTAGACGTGGTCGGTGGTTGTGCTTTGCTTGGCATTTGTTACGCTTTGGCCTTCCATTTCGGGGCTTTCGATTACGTAACTTTGCTTGGGTTGGGGAGTGGTCTGCTGCACCACTTGTCTGTGAATCGGTGGCGCTTGGCGAGGCTGTCGCTGCGGTTGTTGCTTTGTGGGCGTACTTACTTCCTTTATCAGTTCGAAGAGTTCGCCCCAAGTAACTTCGCTCGGGTCTTTGCTCCCGGGGGTATTGTCATTGTCGTCGTCGTCGTCGGGGGGCAGGTTGCCGATATTGCGCTTGTTGACAGGTGGCGGTGTGCCGTTGCCTTGCTTGCGCTTTTTTTCAGCCCAATTATTGAGTCCAAACATCACTATTGAACCCACAGTGAATAATATGTAATATAAAATATCGTCCATATTTCTCCTATATTAATGCAAAAGTATGCAATAATCGAAAAACCACCAAAAATATTAGGATAAAATTCGCAATGAGAGGTAGTAAACGACCAATTTTTGCGAACTAAGGTATTGTAGCAGCTGTGTAATCGCTGCAGCGAGTGAGGTGGTAACGGCAGGTCAACTTGGATTATTTAACTTTGTTGATATACAATTTCACGATTATGTTTAGTGCTATATTAATATGTGCTATATTTGTGAAGAAATAAAGAATACATATATCTGAAAACTAAAATAAAACTAAACAATAACGAAAAAATGAAGAGTGTAAGCAGAGCATTATTGGCTGCTATATGTGTGTCAGTGATGAGTTTAGGTGCACAGTCGAAGACCTTGTGGCAATTGGGCGAAGCCGATGGAAGCGCCCGAGGTTCGCTCTTGAACCACGGGCGATGACTTTATGAGTAGCAATGGCAGCATATATCAGGTTTTTTCTGTATCTTTGCAATTAAAACGAACAAAATAACGGAAAAAAGATATGGCATCGAAACTTTGGGAAAAGAACGTAGAAGTAAATCACGATGTGGAAGCCTACACCGTGGGTCGCGACCGCGAGATGGATATGTACTTGGCACGCTATGATGTGCTGGGCTCGTTGGCTCACATCACCATGCTCGAATCGATAGGGCTGCTCAGCAGCAGCGAATTGGCTACATTGGTGGCTGAATTGCGCAAGATATATGCCGAGATAGAACGAGGCGAGTTTGCTATAGAAGATGGCGTGGAAGATGTGCACAGCGAGGTGGAATTGCTGCTTACCCGCCGCTTGGGCGATGTGGGCAAAAAGATACACAGCGGCCGCAGTCGCAACGACCAAGTGCTGGTAGACTTGCGCCTCTTCATACGTAGCGCCATCGAAGAATTAGTGCACCATGTGTCGATGCTTTTCGATACGCTCATCAGCCAGTCGGAGCGCTATAAGCATGTGCTAATGCCGGGCTATACCCACTTGCAAGTGGCTATGCCGTCGTCGTTCGGACTTTGGTTCGGCGCCTATGCCGAGAGCCTTGCCGACGACCTGCGTCTGCTGCTCGCCGCCTACGATGTGAATAATCGCAATCCACTCGGGTCGGCTGCCGGTTATGGTTCATCGTTCCCGCTCAATCGCACTATGACCACCACGCTACTCGGCTTTGCTTCGCCTGCCTACAATGTGGTGTATGCTCAGATGGGTCGCGGCAAAACCGAGCGCATAGTGTCGCAAGCCATCGCCAACATTGCCGCCACAATTTCGAAATTGGCATTCGATGCTTGTATGTTCAATTCGCAGAACTTCGGCTTTATAAAACTTGCCGACGAATACACCACCGGCTCATCGATTATGCCTCACAAGAAGAACCCCGATGTGTTTGAACTCACCCGTGCCAAGTGCAACAAACTGCAGTCGCTGCCTTTCCAGATGACAATGATTACCAACAACTTGCCCTCGGGCTACTTCCGCGATTTGCAACTTACCAAGGAGGAATTTTTGCCAGCCTTCGATGAGATGATAAGCATTATCGATATGGTAAACGCCATGATGGCTCAGGTGAAGGTGAACGAACACATACTCGACGACAGCCGTTACGACCTGATGTTCTCGGTGGAGGAAGTAAATCGCCTTGCAGCAGCCGGAATGCCTTTCCGCGACGCTTACAAGAAGGTGGGACTCGACATCGAAGCCGGCAAGTTCACTCCCGTAAAGGAGGTCAACCACACCCACGAGGGTTCGGCGGGCAATCTGTGCAACGACCGGATACGCGCGCTTTTCGACGAAACACTCAGCCAATTCCGTTTCGACGATTATCATAAGGCATTCGATGCGCTGCTCGGACGATAATAAGGAATAATGCATTAATAATCACTATAATATGAATTACAAAAAGACTTATATAGCCAATCCCGAACGTTATGCCGAGGGCATGATGAACTATCGCACTTGCGGCAAGTCGGGCATAGTATTGCCTGAGATTTCACTTGGTTTTTGGTGGAATTTCGGCGGAGTAGATGTGTACGAAGAGTCGCTCGCCAAGATGACCTATGCATTCGACCACGGCATCACATGCTTCGATTTGGCAAACAATTACGGGCCTCCATTCGGCAGCGCCGAGGAAACTTTCGGCAAGATGTACAGCGAAAACTTCAAGAGCCATCGCCACGAGATGATAATTACCACCAAGGCCGGTTATCACATGTGGGAAGGTCCTTACGGACAAGGTTCGTCGCGCAAAATGCTCGTTACCAGCCTCGAAGAGAGCCTGCAACGTATGCATCTCGACTATGTCGACATCTTCTACTCGCATCGCTACGACGGCTTTACGCCCATTGAGGAGACCATGCAAGCCCTCGTCGACATAGTGCGCAGCGGCAAGGCTCTCTATGTGGGACTTTCAAACTATCCCGTCGACCGCCTTCGTGAGGCTGTGGCTTATCTCAAGGCTCGCGATGTGCGTCCGCTCATCTATCAAGGCAAGTATAATATGATAGCCCGCGATGTGGAAAATGGACATCTCGAGGCTATGAACGAACTCGGCATGGGATTTACGGCATTTTCGCCTATCAATCAAGGCGTGCTCACCAATAAATATCTCAACGGCATCCCCGCCGACTCGCGCGCCGGCAAGGGCAATCACCTGCAAGCTTCGTTCATCACGCCCGAATTGCTCGAGAAACTCCGCAAACTCAATGTTATGGCTGAGCAGCGAGGCCAAACACTTGCTCAGATGGCCACTGCATGGATTTTGTCGCGCCCCGAGGTGACTTCGGTGATTATTGGCCCTCGCACTGTGGAACAGATGGCCGATAGTTTGCAATGCATCAAGTCGGCTCCATTCACCGCCGAGGAATTAGACCGGATAAACCAAATTTTGAAATGAAGCACCTGATAAGGACACTGGCTGTGGCGCTTGCAGTGATGATGGCGGGCAACGGATGCACCAACGTCGACGACGATCGTGCATTCGGTTCGTGCCGCATCGACCTCACCAACATAAGCAATTGGACCATCTACGGCGTGAACGGACTAGGCACATACCGATATTTCGTGAAGGACCGCCGACTACCTTCCAATTTTCCCTACACCGCTACCACATACACCGGACTTGGCGGCGTGCTGCTCATAGATGTGGGTGTGGGAGCCACACAACCTGTAGCCTACGAGATGTCGTGCCCCTACGAACGCAAAAAGAGCGTTGTGGTGCAGATGGACGATGCCACACTCGAGGCTGTGTGCCCGGAGTGCAAGTCGCGATTCAACGTGCTTATGGCCAATGGAATGGGTGTGGAAGGTCCTGCGGCAAAGCAGCACATGGGAATGCATCGCTACAAGGTGACAGCCACCGCTTCGGGCGGATATCTGATTACCAATTAGTGTGATTGCATCGGTGGTATCCGATTTTTTGCGAGAAATATTTTTTATATACGGTAACAGCGCGATTGGGAACTGACAGTTTTCTCAATCGCCTGTTTCGTTTTCGGAGCTCGGTGATGTAAATATCGGAGAGATAATTGTATCTTTTTTTGATAGTTTGGCGCGGTATTTGCACCTTGTGAAAATATATAGAAATCACTTAATTTTTAACCATAAAAACAAATAAATTATGAGTAAAATGACACCAACGCCCTTCTGGCTTGAAGTAAAAAAGAATTATGTAGTGGAAAATTTTGACAGTATGGTCGAATACTTATATAATTACTCGGCTCATCCCGACTCGCCGGAAGTTTTAAATGACCCCAAATCGGATTTCGGACGAACATTCAGCGCATTAAAAGAACTTGTATACGACGACTATATGGCGCAGCATCATAGCGACTGCGTTTATACTTTTGAGCAAGGCGAGTGGGCTGATATTTCGTTTCAATTGCGAGCAATGTGCACCTATTTGTTGGCAGCAAAAATAAAGAATGAATGCGACCATAAAGTGCTGACAATGGTGGCAGATATTTTGTTGCTCAATCGGGCGGCATCAACAGCCGAGTCGCGCGAAGGAATAAAAAAAGTGATAATGGGGTGTATGACCAAATCGGAAATCGACAGCTACGGCTTCGCGTGGCGTGACATAAGAGAATGGGACAAACAGTCGGATGAAATAATATGTAATAAAATAGGCAATACATCATTTTTGGCTCCCGCGAGCGGAATGTATGCTCACGAAGGCAGGGGAACTATAGTGCTTGGTAATGACGGAAAATTGCAAATGTTGCCAATGAATATTGCAAATCGGCTGAATCCACGCGCACAATTCTCGAGTCAATTTACAATAAACGAAACCATTACATTCGACGTGCCCCGAAGCGACTATCAAGCTCGAGTGGAAGATTTTGAGAAATTGCGAGATATATGGAGCGGCATCAACCGCACACAGCCCTCCATAGTGCCGGCTCCAGTGGCAGCAAAAAGGCATTATAGCATCGACGATGTTTTTGTGGCAAAAGTAACAGGCTATTCCGAAGCCGGAGTGACTGCCGAATCGGTCGATGAGAACTATGAAAAGGTGAGAGGTAAAGTGTTTGTGGGAAATGTTTACGGCTATCTCGACGAGGCGGATTTCAAAAAACATATCAAAATAGGCAATTACATTTTGGTGGGGCTTAATAATGTGAAAGACGTGCCTATGAAGCTGTCCACCGGTTTCGAACAGTTTTATAAAGATTATACCCAAAGTGTAGATTGGGAAACTTGTGGTGTATTTCTCAGAAACTATAATTTAGGCTATTCATGGCTTACTGAGCATGGCATTCAAGCCAACGTAATGGGTAAAGAATTGCGCGATAATATAATAGAAGCAATAGAGACGCATCAAGCAGTTGCGCTTGATATCATAAACACAAGCATCGACCGTAGCGGTCACCCGGTGGTGAATGCTAAATATGCCGAGGGAGAAATCGGGGAAGATGCGCCTTGTGGCGGTGATTTTGTGGCGCTTGCCAAGAAAACTATTTTCGGAGCATTTGTGGAATATGCCAAAGAGAGGGTGCCTGAGAATAAGCCGAGGGCGCAGTATGTTCGCATCGACGACCTTTGCGTTAAGGCATTGTCGCACTACTTGTTTTTTCTTGCCGGCTCACTGCCAAACTCGCGTGACCGATATGTGCATATCGCTGCTGCCCGTTTTCTCGCCAATATCGACGCTAACAGCCTCGACGCCGATTATATGACCATAGAATTGCGCTACCAGCACTGTCTGGCGCGATTCGCCACCGACAAAGAGGACCCGCAAGCTCTCAAATTTGAGGTTTGTGACCAATACAAAGAATTAGATTCGGTGAAGCGCCATATTCAAACCATCGACTGTTTGAAAACATATAAGAAAAATTGCAGCGCAACCATGAGCCAGTTCGAACTGCAAAATCTGGACGACGAGGAGCGCGCCGATATGATAGAGAGCCTCATCGATTCGTCGAACACCCTCAATGGCAAGATTTCGCAACCCGAAATCAACCGTATTAAGAAACAGATAACCAAGCTTCTTGGCGTAGACGACCTGTTTGTTAACACCATCCCCGATATTACCTACTACGGTGAAGAGAGCGATACACTCGAATTTAAGAGCTCGGCTGTCTATCCGCCCGACAATGGCGGCAAGCCGGAACCAAATCGCCAACTGTGGACCATCTTGAAAACCATCTGCGGATTTCTGAACACCCTCAGCGGTGGCGAACTTTTGCTTGGTGTGAAGGATAATGGTAATTCGTGCGGACTTGCCGACGACTTGGATTATTTGTATAAAAACAACAAAATCTCCGAGTGCTCGATGGATAAATATCGCAACTACATAAAGAATGCTGCCGACGCGGCATTTGTCGACGATATGAAGATAGCGTCGGAAAAGGAGATTACTACCGGGCGAGTGAACTACTTTATCGAGAAAAACAAGGAGGGCCACGACATTTTGCGCATCCAGATTCGCCCCTATGAATACGGCGTGGTGCTATTTAACAGTAATCGCCCCGAATACGTGAGCGACGGCTATGTGCGAACCAGCGGCGCCACTATGTCGCTCACTACCGAGATTAAAGCCGATATAGCCAAACGCAAACTTAATGTGGCATACGACGGAAATCAGCGAAAACTTTGTCTCTTGCGTCAGGCTTGCAAGAATCGCAAGCAGGTGCGACTTGTGAATTATAGTTCGGGAAGTGGCGTGCGCGACCGTATAGTGGAACCGTATCTTCTCGTGCCGCTGCACAAAGAGTTTATATGCTATGAAGCCGCTGCTGCGGGTTCTCATATTCGTTCGTTCAAGATATCACGCATGGCCGACGTTGAGGTGCTCAACGAAAATTGGAAATACACCTCAAAGCACAAACATCTCAAGGTCGACGTCTTCGGTATGCTTGAAGATGTGGTTAATCCACCATTTGAGGTGAAATTGAAACTCGATACTTTGGCTTATAACCTGCTGCTCGAGGAGCAACCATTGGCTAAGAATTATGTGAGCGAAAACAGCGACGAGAGCGACCGTGAGCAGTTCCCATGGTTGCTTTGTACGTCGATATGCAAGCCCGAAGGCGTGGGCCGATTCTATATCGGTCTTTCCGAGCACGTAAAGCTGGAGTATGGAGAGCGCCTAAAGACCTATGCTCGTGAAAAAGCAATGCGATTAGCAGCCCTATGACAACTTGCACTCTTTCGATTGCAAAAAATATGGTAAAAATGGCGGAAAATTTGCAAAAAACATAGTTAATCATTAACTTTGCACCGCTTAAAGCCCGTTGGCGCACATTTTTCCGACGGGGCATAGCAACCGAGGTCGCCCGGATGGTGGAATCGGTAGACACGAGGGACTTAAAATCCCTTGGCTATTGCAGCTGTGCGGGTTCAAGTCCCGCTCCGGGTACTACCTTCACGAGTTGATAGTCGATTGATTATCAACTCGTTTTTTTTTATATTTTTTGCGGCTCGGATAATAGCTTTTTTTGTCGGTTTGTTTGCAATGACGAGGTAATAATCTTAATTTTGAGGTGAAATACCACGATGCCGCCTGATGCCGCCTGTCGAGCCGGGCATACGTTGCATATTACGCAAAGCAAACGGAGCGGCGATGCTGTCCGTCTTGCCTGTGCGTCGTCCTGCGACAATGACAGTGGTGTTAGCACCGATAAGCTGCGTAAGCCGCTGCGGATTATTGAAATACACTTTCTTATGCATAAAATTATTGGGTTATTCTTCAAAGATAACCCAATAACATTCTCAAGTAAAAGACAGAATCAAACTGGCTCTATCTCATCGATTTCATTAATGATATCAAGAAGCTTTCGTCCTTCAATCTCCAATTTTTTTATTAAATCATTTGGAGTTGCAAAAATCTCAATTTCATTAGAGAAATTCTCATCACACAAAGCCGCGTAATCAGGTGTGTACATTAGATAATACATATTACCATGATACTTAAATCTAACATCATACATTTGCACGGCAAAGTCGTAAAATAAGACTTGTGAGGCTGTATTCTTATAACCGGCATAGCCATTTCCATACAATTCAAAATTTGGTGGGAATTCAGAATTGTATGGATAACCGAACAAGTCATGACCGATGTAATAAAAATCGTTACTCATATTATTTTAAGTTTCTAACTTTATTTAGAATTGCCAATAATTGCGGGTTATCAGCAAGAGATTTTTCACTTCCCTTAATAGGTTTACCATCTTTCCACAAATGAAAGTGTGCCCCCAATCCTTTGTGGTCAGTAGTGTGTATTTCCCAAACTTTTTTGCCATTGCTATCATATTTGGCAATAGCTTTAACGTCAGAACCATCTTTTTCAAAAATCGCATAAATGCGGTTAACTGTATGGCTCTCTTCTGGCAGTTTGTTGGACTTGTTTGGATCTTTCAATTGTATTACATGAATTTCACCAATTGTGGTTACCGTTTTCCAGTTTCTGCCCATCTCGGAATCTAATAAGCCTTTTCCTCTACTCCCGTTTCCCCCCATTTCGTAAATTCATTAGATTGTTATTGTCAAAGAATACACTGATGTCCTCACGCTCATTTGGCATTCTATCGCCATAACGGATTATGAGAGATGGCTTATGTACCGCGAAGATACATAAGCCGTTTTATGCTGTAAAAGACGAGCTTTCTATTCGCTCGGATTGATTTTATCTAATGGAATAGGATATTTGATTGGTACGGTGTACCATACTTTTACAGGCGTACCATTCATTTTTCCGGGCTTAAATTTACCCAAGTGCTTGACTGCTTCTTTAGCGGCATCTACATATTCATCAGGCAACGTTGTTTTACGTGCCAATTTGATAGTTTCAACGTCAATAATTCCGTCTTTAGAAATGGCAAAAGTAAAAACACATCTGCCTTTAATGCTGTCAGAATGAGATAGTGATACACATGAAAGATGACAATATAGGTCTCTCAACAGTCCATCATCACCGCCGTTGATATAAACAGGTTTTTCTTCTACAGTTGTTGCATTTGTTGTTTGAGTGTTCAATGACACCATAAGCAACAAAAAGAATAATATTTTGACTAATTGAAAATTTTTCATACAGCAAATTTAGTAAAGAATCTGCTATTCATCATCCTTCATATCCAATAAATTACGGTGGGCGTTCTCGATAGCGAGCGGCGAGCCGACCTGTGCAAGCATCATTTCTTGCGAGTGCAGTTTCACCTTAGAGCCGGCTTTGCCACGGCGATATGCCTTAGAAACATCACTCGTGCGGTCGGCGATGTCCTCACGCAGCACATCGGCAGGAATATCGAGTATTACTGCGATGTCGGATATTTTGAGGTAGATTGAGGCAAACTTCTCAATCTGCTGTAATTCGTTGGGCGAATAATTCATATTTTAATGTAAAATTTTTCTCAAAATTAAAATTTTATATAACTCTTATAAAAGACATAAATAATCATATAAAAATTAAATGATTAGAATTATTAAAATAAAACACAAGGAAAATTCTATATTTTGTAAGCAATAATAATATATTTGCATTGTCAGATCGCGATAAACGCTTAATGAATTTGGCAAATAATTTTCACTTAAAGAAATAATATCATGGACAGAAAAATTTTAGTTAAAAACTTTTGGAGAGTCGGGAACAATGGTGACCGTAACCTCTATGAAGGTGATTTAGGCTGGAACGATGCATCGAAAAAGGATGCAAGGTCGGACTACTCCGAATATATTTTCCGCTACTTTGTAGAAGACGTTGGTCTTAATATCTTATTCTATTGGTTGGATGATAGAAACTTCTATACAATTAAAACGGAAAATACACCAGTGGAATTTGTCCGAATCAAGCCTAATCCCAACTGGGATGGAGAGTGCGAACTAACCAAAGCAGACTCTGATTTAGGTCCAACAACTGCTTCTCAAGGCGAAATCCTACAGACTTTTGAGGACCCATCAAAAATTTGGTCAGAACTAACGATTAACGGAGTTCCTCTTGAAACCGTGTTAGAGCATTCAGTTATAATTGAAATGGACTGATATTTTGAGCCGCTTGGTATGTTTCACCAACGTCTCTTGTCCTTGCAGATAAAGAACAGACGGAGGAGAAATTCTTCGGAAATGGAAAACGAAGTTTGCCATATTTCCGCCACACCGACTTGCGAGAGAATCCACTCGAGAATGTCGGCAACCTGAACAGCGTTAGAAAGATACGCCTGATAAGGAGTGTCTTTCAGCGGTTTAAGAATTTCGTTTATGTCGGCGGTTCGTTTCATCTTTTAAGGTAAGTGTTATTTCTTCGAGCGAGTCTTTTGCTTATTAATCTCTGTAGTCACGAAAGCAGGAGATAAACATTTGCGATTAGTGTTTACCTCCTACTCGTTTTTTATTTTTTTTGCGGCTCGGAGAATAGCTTTTTTTGTCGGTTTGTTTGCAATGCCGAGGTAATAATCTTAATTTTGAGGTGAAATTGGTTTAATAAAATTAGTCATGAGAAATTTAGCTGTAATTATTATGTGTTTTTTCTTGGCTCTTGGCATAACGGCAGCCGATAAGGGCCTCAAGGGCAAGGTGATATATGTGAATGCAGGTCATGGCGGCTGGACTGCCAACGACCGTCCATTGGCTACTATCAATCATGAGATAATGGACACCCTGGGCTTTTTTGAGACAAAGACCAACCTGTGGAAAGCGCTCGAACTGTGCCGCAAACTGCGAGAGGCGGGCGCCGAGGTGGTGATGTCGCGCACCAAGAACGGCTATGTGACTCGCGGACAAGCCAATGCCACTGCTCTCGACCGTGTGGAAACCGATGCCGACGAGAATGGTCAGCAGCAAATCGTGGGGCTTGAGCGTATTGCTTGCCAAGTAGATTCCATCAATCCCGATTATTTCATTTCCATTCACAGCAATGCCCATGTCGATGGTTCGCCGGTGAATTATCTTGTGCTGATGTATCGCGGCGAGACCGGTAAGGAGTATGCCGAGGGCAGCATAGAGCGTTGCCGACAGGCTTATCCTTATATCTGGGATAATCCACTCTCGAGTTGGACTTCATCGAGCCCCGACGACCCCTATATAGCAGGCGATATATCATGGATGGGAGGCACAGCGCCCGGCAAAGCCAATCGCCTGGGCTACACCGGCTTTCTGCAAGTGCTCAAGCATCGCGTGCCTTGCTTTCTTGCCGAAGGTTCGTTTCACAGCTATCAGCCCGAGCGTCACCGATTGCTCAATCGCGACTATTGCCGAATGGAGGGTGTGCGCTATTTTAGAGCCATCAACAATTTCTTCGGCGGTAAGCCCGAAAAGACCGGTTATATAGTGGGCGAACTCAAAGATGCCGCGGAGGTGATGAATCACCCGCTATTCTGTTATCGGAAAGACAGTTTCGACCAATATCGGCCCATCAACGGTGCAATGGTGTATCTGCTCGACGAGCGAGGAGTGGCATTTCGAGCCTATCACACCGATGGCGAGTGGAACGGTGTGTTTGTGTTCGATGGCGTGAAGCCCGGGCGCTACACATTGCGCTTTGAGGCTTATGGCTATCATCCCCGCACTGAGCCGGTGGTGGTGCAAGCCGACCGCACCGCCTATGTGCTGACCCAACTGCATCGTGTGATAAGTAAGGAATGATTACACTCGGGTAATCTCCGAAAAAAATTTTGCTGTTTCGTGTAATTTTCATAGCAAAGGTTGCGTCTAATAGACAAAAACAATTAAAACAGCAATTACAATGGAAAATAAAAGCAGTAAATACTTTCGCATAGCAGCCATATGCTTTGCAATCAGTGGATTAATATTTGTGATAATGTCGATGCTTAGCGAAGGGACGCACTATCTTACGTTAGGACTCTCCCAAGTGACCCTCGGCCTCGTGTTCAACATCATAGCCATCCGCCAAGACCAAAATAATGATGAAAAATAACTTTTGCTGTCCGATAAAAGTTGACTAACGAAAGACAATATGGCTCGGCTATTGTTTTCACGGTGGTCGAGTCTGTTTTTTAGATTTCCAAGCCCCCCATTAGTCGAAGAGTGAGGGCTCGGACGGAGCATCGGATGCCTTGCCGAGGTGGATTCTCGGTCTTTGGGAGGCGTTTCATCCATTTACAACGAGATGAATCCGGCAATTGAAGCGCTTAGTGTAGCGCTCACCGCCGTTTTCGTGGCTAACGTGAAGAATTTTTGACTTATTAAGTAAATATATTACCTGACTATAGAGTGGCTGTCCGCTAAAATGATTACCTTTGCCCATGGTAGTTTGTTTTGTGGTAAAAGCAAAGTAACCCCAAAGGGCTTACACCTGCAATAGATGCCAGCTCTGATTTTTTCAGCCCGATTCTAAAAAAGTATTATATGCGAACAAAGAAGGTAAATGATATAGAACTATTGTTGTCAGAACTCGATAAAGAACAACTATGTGAGTTTATAAGAGACGAGTGTGCAGGTGACAAACAGTTTCAGCAACGTTTCCTTGCATTAGGTGCAGGGACTATATTCTGTCCGAAATCCGCTGATTACCAATCTCGCGTTATGGGTATAATTGAAGCTTTTGAAGGGCGACATGGATATGTGGAATATAATGATACATTTAATCTGAATCGTGCTGTATGCAAAATCCTTTACGAGGCCGATGTTGCAATGAATAACCAAAGATGGGAGGCTGCCATGGCAATCCTTGAAGGTGTTGCCCTTGCTGGGGAAGATATTATAAATTGTGGTGATGATAGTGCAGGTGAACTTGGTAGCATAGTTGAAGAATGCTTTTCAAAATGGCATGAGCTATGTCACGAAGAGACACTTCCCCCAAAGATAAAATCTGAAATTTTTGAACTCGCAATCGACTATTTTACAAAGGAACATCTCAAGGGCTGGGATTGGTGGTGGGATTGGATTCAAATGGCTATTTCATTAGCCGATACCCGGGAGAAACAAGAACGCGTAATCAAGGCTCTTGACAAAGTCATCAACTCTAAAGGCGATGAATGGAGTGTAAAGTATGATACACAAACAGCCCAACTATATAAACTCGAAATGATGTCGAAGAGCGGTACACCGGAAGAGCAACGCAAATTCATGTATGAGCATGTTGGAAATTCCGATTTCCGCAGGAGACTCTTGCAAATGGCTTGGGATGAAGACAAATTTGATGAGGTGCTTCGTTTGGCAAAAGAGGGCATTACGCATGATTCAGAATATAAAGGTCTTGTGAACGAATGGCATAAATGGGAGTTAAAGACCTATCAACATGAAAACGACAATGCGAATACCTTAAAACTCTCCAGGTATTTCTTTTTTGAAGGAGGCGGATTTGGAGAAAAGGAATACTCAATGGAAACGATGTATGCTCAAATGAAATCTATTGTTTCCAATGGAGAGTGGAATGATTTTGTAGATACATTGATAAAGGAGCCTTCAAAAAAGAGGTCCGGACTAAGAACACTGTTTATCTACACACAGGAAAAGATGTGGGATAGATATATGGAATACTTGCGAAAAACCCCCTCCATTTACAATCTTGACGATGCTCCCCAACAAGTTTGGAACCTATATAAAGATGAGCTTATACGATTATACGCATCGTGTGTAAGACATTTCTTCCAACATGCATCAAACCGTAGTTCGTATTGTGAAGGAGTAAATCTACTTCGAAAGTTGATTAAACATGGCGGTAAGACAGAAGTTGATAGAATTATTGCTGAACAGAAAGCTCGCACGCCTCGCCGTCCTGCCTTGATAGATGAATTATCCAAATTGCAGGAAGCATAAGAAAAGCCAACTTAGGGATATTCAGTTAATAGCAAAAATTTTCATGGCGAGAAGTGCCGGAGGATGTGATTATTCTGTTCAACGTAGACGCTCTGCTTAAATTTTCAATTCTCGGCGGGTGAAAACTTGTTTTTCGGCTGGTTTGGGCATAACGAGGAGTCTCCAACCGATTGGTGGAGTTCAAAATTTTATATGGTGTTACTATGCCCGCCGTTTTCACTAGAAACCTCTCCCGATATTTTTGCATGAAATCGAACTTGGTAAATGGCAATGTTGCCGTAATATCAGATATTTTTCATAACTTCACGTGAAAAAAATTTAATAATTACCCCTGAATTAGCCCGTGATGGGTACATCGGA
>SFTJ01000123.1 GCA_004563195.1 bacterium | reverse complement strand
CAAGTATATGGCCTGAAGATATGAGGAGAGAGTGCAAAGAGAATAACATGCCGCTCATATGACAAGACAAACACACTTGACAACATAACAGACTCACCCTCTTCAGGCCATGCTGAAAGGCGATGGACACAGCGACGAGAACAGCAGCCTCAGCATAAATCAATCTCATTCAGTAGGTGTCCCCCTAATATTTTTTAGGCTATGGGTTACGATATGCCTTCGCGTCGGATGTCAAGAGATATCCGGCACGAAGGCATATTATTTTAAAACATAGTTATGGCGTTATCGATAATGATTCACCATCAATAGCCGCTTGACGCTTTCTGGTATCACACCATCCTCACTGAATATGGTGACGACAGCGCGTATGCGGGTGTCAAACGTCATAGGTTTCCGTGACAAAGGACACATCAGTGGGTGTCTGCGATGTTCCGTGTTATGTTATTGTCAAGAAGATAACGGACAACCCTCACATTAGCCTTCGCCAACTCAGACGAGGCGTACGAGAGATTGGCCCTGAACTCCTCGAGAGTGTCCGCACCACCATCAAGAAGGTCTGTGACAGACTTGACGAGGAGGCATGGCATGGAGAAGAGTGAGCAGACAAAGGCTACAGCGGCTGCCTCCATATCTTTCAGCTCGCCACCATTCTCCTTGATAATCTCAAGGTCACAGGGCTGCATATCGAGAGATGAGCCTGTCGTCACCTTCCCCATCTTCATGCCGAGATTCTTGGCGAGACGTTCCTTCCCGTCAAAGAGAGGATAATTGCCGAGCGCCTGCGTGCCCCATTCGTCGTCGCCCATAACCCTCCTGTCGTGGAACATGACTGAATGGCCTATATACACATCGCCTATCTTCGCTCCGTTGGCCTTAAAGGCGCCACATGTGCCACTGTTCACAATCACATCAGGTTGTAGCGACTCTATCGCCTTCAATGTTGTCACAGCTGCCGCCTCACACCCTACAAGGCTTGAGCCATGCTGTGTACCGTTAGTGACGATATATAATGAGTGTGTGTCATCAAAACGCTTCTCATATAGCTGGCAAGGAAGAGGAGAGAAAGCTCCTGGGACTTTTTTCACTCCATAATGCTCTATGAATGGGGCAGCCTCGGCTTCCATTGCAACGATGTAACATATCTTCATATTATTCAGAAAAAATTTTTATTCTTAAAAGTGCGATTTCTCGCCATGGCATAGTCTGAGCAAGCTCAGCCTCTGCTCATCTGGCTTAACGAAATCGTTCTTATTAATGTTGAGAGAAGGGGGAGCAGGGATGCATAATTTATATAGACCCTTAATTCCGCAACACTTTGATTAACTTTGTTTATAAGTTCCTGAGAAACAAAAAGTTCTTGCTTGTGGCAAGCAGCAAAGCAGAGCGCTCAGGATTTTACCATGTCAGATTTTTCACTTACCTTAGTGCTGCCAATCAAGACAAGCATAAATCGTAACAAGACATGGCAAAGGTACAAATAAAATCAGAAAAACTCACACTTTTGGAGGCATTTTTTCAATCATGGAGCAATTTGACTCCATGCTTTCACCTATTATCGACCAGACACTTGGTCAGAGATGCCTCAGTATTATCGGCTATCAATACAGCGAGATTGTCCGTTCGCTGATGAGCGTGTACTTCTGGGGAGGCTCATGCGTGGAGGATGTAACATCGCATCTAATGCGTCATCTCTCGAATCATCCGACCTTGCGCACATGCAGCTCTGACACCATCCTCAGAGCCATCAGGGAACTGACACAGGAAAACATCTCCTATACTTCCGATAAGGGCAAGACCTACGATTTCAATACAGCAGACAAGCTCAACGCCTTACTTATAAAAGCCTTGATTTCTACTGGTGAACTGAATGAGGTGGAATCCTATGATGTTGATTTCGACCATCAGTTCCTTGAGACAGAGAAGTATGATGCCTTGAAGCAGTTTACGAGCAAGGAAGCCACGGTAAAGGCAATTCCTACCCCCACCACACCTGTCCACCCGTAATGCTGCCAAGACAGACCGGAAACGAATGTACCGGCAGAACCACCCAAAAAGTAAATGGTCATATAAACGGTATTGATACGATTGATGGCAGATGCGTCAAGGGCGACTACGCTGGTCTGATTCGACAAATGGATGCATTGCATACCGGCATCAATCAGCAAGATAGCAATTATTATCCACAAATAGCTGTCATTCCCCCAAAATGCCAGTATCCATGCAGCCAACACTACGCCTCCTCCGGCAATAGAGAAGAACCTCGCACCGTACTTTTGGACGTAGCCGCTGATGAAAACCACCGTGGATGCACCTGCCAGTCCACACAAACCGAGTGCTCCGATAATGTCGTCGCTAGCAAAAAAAGGTTCCTGTTTCATCCGAAAAGCAAGGCAACTCCACAAAGCGAAGAACGAGCCATAAGCCAATGCCGCCCTCAGCGATGCGATAGGCAAGTAGTGATATTGGGAGAGCAGGCGCAACAAAGATTTCATCAACCCTGCATAACTTTCTTGAGAACAGGTAGACAGCGCGGGTAGCATCTTGTGAATCATCAGGAAGCATCCGAGCATAAACAAGCAAGCTACAAAATAGACGGAACGCCATCCCCATACGTCAGCCAGAAAGCCACTGAATACCCGTGAACCAAGAATGCCTATGAGCAGGCAAGATTGTATAATCCCTACGTTGCGCACCTTGTGCGCAGGGGGTGAATAGTAAGATACTAACGGAATGAAAAATTGCGGCATAACCGAAGATGCGCCGGCAAGCAATGATGCGCCCCACACCCAATAGATGTTCGGGGCAAGAGCTATGGCAAGCAAGGCGCACGAAGATATGATATAATTGGTCAATATCAGCTTCTTTCGTGAGACCAAATCACCAAGCGGGATGACAAACACAAGTCCGGTCACATAGCCTATCTGTGTCAATGTCGCTACCATGCTAGCAGAAAAGTCGTTTACCGCGAAATCTTTTGCCATGCTACCCAACAAAGGTTGGTTGTAGTAGCAGTTGGCAACGGAAAGTCCGGTAGCAACTGCCATCAGAGCCAGCAGAGCTACCGGAATGCCTTGGTTCTCTCTTAATTCATACTTCATTTGTCGTCTCCTTTCAGTATGACACGACTTTCAATCCTATCAAGGATGCAATGAGCGCGAAGAGAAAGAAAAGCCGGATGGGAGTGGCAGGTTCCTTGAAAACGAATATCCCAATCAAAACCGTACCAACCGCTCCGATTCCCGTCCAAATGGCGTACGCAGTT
>SFTJ01000056.1 GCA_004563195.1 bacterium | reverse complement strand
AATAGGGTGAAGAATTATTCAGGAAGGGATTGAAAACCCCTTGACAAATAATATATTATATGCTACAATCATATTATCTAAAACATAGGAGGTTTAATAAAATGATTTTTATGGTTGGGCTATTCCCAGTATTACTATGGTTAATATTCTATGCTACTCCGAAGGCACTTATTCAGCTATTTCGGGATGAAAAGCCGAAATACGATGATTATAATAACGATAAAAAATATGATATTGAAATTACATATGATGTAAACAATAGTGATGATGATTGGGGATATATTAAATAACCGTCAGATATGGTTTCTGCGGCAACGATGTTTCGCAAGTCTGGATTTAACGATTCAGATGCCGCAATGTTGGCAAAGGTGGCAGCGCAGTACCAAAATGTAGCGGATACTGCGGTGTCATCGGAGGACGCAGCTTCATCTATTGTTTCGCAGATTCGTGCATTTGGTGAAGATGCTAGTTTTGCTACTACAGTAATTGACGCATACAATGAGGTTTAATTTTGTAGACCTCTATAAACAGGGTGAACTGCTGGAAACCTAAACTATAGAAATATAGCATGGCAATCAGCAACCAAGACTAAGATGAAATACTTGGTAAGGCTCAACGACTATCGAACGCATTTTAAATAAGGTTGGGGATATACCAACTGAAGCTAGTAGAGTAGACAGAAGTGCTATCTGTCGAAGCGCCCTGCCCCTATTTAATAGGGTGATGATATAGTCTGTTCCCGTAGGAAACTATGGGTGGTTTGTTTATTGAGTTATGGTGTATGAAAAAATGGATTGTTTATGTTCATATATTTCCTAATGGTAAGTTATATTTTGGAATCACATCGAAGAAGCCAAATGCAAGATGGGAAAACGGAAATGGTTATAGCGATAACCAACCTGTGATGAAATCTGCTATTACAAAATATGGTTGGGATAATATTGAACATAAGATATTATTTGAGGGGTTGTCTTATAAAGAGGCGACTAAGAAAGAGATGGAGCTAATAGCAACCCACAAAACGAATTGTAGAAGATACGGTACTCAATATGGATATAATATGACTGATGGCGGAGAGGGTACTTTGGGACACGTTTGTTCTGAAGAAACAAAGATAAAAATGTCGCAAAATAAGATTGGTAAAAATAAGGGTATAGACAACTATAAATCAAAGCCAGTTATATGCGACGATGGATATTGGGAAACCATCAGCGACTTTTGCAAAGAGTATGGTTATACAAGACGAACAGTGGAGAAGTGGTTATACGGACTAAGCGCTATGCCATGCGAGTGGTACGATAAGAAATTAAGATTAGCTAATGAAATGCATAATATTAAACGACAAAATAAACGATGGCAGAATACAATATATTACGATGGCATGACATTTAAGTCGCAAGCTGCATTTGCAAGATATATAGGTAAATATCCCGCTGACGTGTGCAGATGGATAAAGAATGACAATGTTCCGCACGAATACATAAAGAAAGGGTTCTCAGTAAACAAATCAGTTAATGATTAGCACTCATTAGCAAACATATAAGGCAAATAATTTTAGTGTGGGTACTAATGATCTATCAAGAGCAATGGAAGTTGCATCAAGTGGTTTAGCTACATACGGAAATGAATTTTCCGAAATCCTTGGTTTAGTAACCGCTGGTACGGAAATCATGACTGGACGCAGTAGCCAAGTTGCCAGAGGCTTATCAACGATTGCTGCTCGTATTGTAAAGAATAAAGATGCCCTTGCAGAATATGGCATTACAGTAGAAAATACAGACGGTAGCCTAAAGAGTACATTTGATGTGTTATCTGAATTGAAGCCAAAATGGGATTCTATGACAGACGCACAAAGAACGGCTCTTGGCGATACTATTGCTGGTACTAACCAATATAAGGTATTAGCGGCAGTTATGTCGAACTTTAATACTGCTGTCGATGCAAACAAAACGGCGTTAAGTTCGTCTGGGTCGGCAGCTAAAGAAAACGCAAGATATATGGAGAGTCTTGAGTCTCAAATAACATCTGTTAAAGCGGCTTTCCAAGATTTTGCGAATAATGTTATATCTAAAGACTTAATTTCTGCCGCATTGCAAGCAACAAATGCGTTTTTGAACTTTGCAAATAATGGATTGGGTACATCCATTACTAAGGCAACGTTATTTAGTGGTGTTGCTTTAGGTTTAGTTGGTGTTATTGGGCAAATTGCAACACGTTTAGGTGACATTTTTAGTAGAATTGGCGCACTTGGAGCATTGGGTTTAAGTGGTGGTCAAGTTGCGGCAATTATCGCTGGTGTAGTTGGCGGTTTAACGCTATTAGTATCTGGAATAAAAGCGTTGAAAGATGCCATCGACAATGCTACTCCTAGTTATGAAAAATTAGTAAAAGAATTTGAAGATTCTAAAGATGCGCTTGATCAAACAAAACAGGATTATTCTGATGCTCGGGACAGGTTGAAGGAATTAAATGAAATTCCGTGGGCAGATAGAACATCTGAAATGCAAGATGAGATTGAGCAACTTAAAGATTTAATAGAATATTATGAGCTACTGAAAGATTATCGGCAATCAGAAGCAATAGCAAATGCAAAAGAAGTATTAGCATCTCCGGTTACAACGGCAACTGCGGCTTCATTTATTATGAATGAGCGTCAGCAAGGCGATGTTCAACTTGCAGATGGTTCTTCACGATTTAGTGGTGTTTTTAGAGATCACGAAGCTGCTGTTAGAGCTGCCGCAGATGCCATTGAAGTATATGATGGAGAATTAGAACGCTTTGTGCCGTTGAGTCAATGGGCTACAGCTCAAGTCGCACAAAATACCGATGAGGCAAATGGGTATACGGATGCTGTTAGTTTGATGGCCGACGAACTTGCTTCGATTGGAGTTTACTTTGAGGATACAACACAAAATGCAAACCAATTTGCACAAAGTCAAGCAACCATTATCAGATCGTTGACTGGTTGGACTGAATCTGCCAAAAATGGGGCGATGTGGCAAGAAAAGATGTCAAATCAGCTTGCAAAAAGCAAAGATCAATATGAAGCTATAAATCTTCTCGTCCAAGAGGCTGATGGCGATACCAGTGTTTTAACTGATAGTCAACGTAATTTATATGAGGCATATCAAAATGGTACTGCGGTGCTATATAAATATACTGGGCAACTTGACGGTTTATCAGAGGCATTAGGAATTAGCTCTCAAGATGCGGAAGAATTGGCATCGAGTTTATCAGAAATGGAAAGTAGTGCAGAGGAATCAAACGAAGCACTGGAAACCGCCGCAAATTATGTCAACGGTTGGACAGAATCTATTAACGGAGCGATTGGTGCTAAACAAGCATTTGATGATGCAATGGAGACAACTGGAGACTACGATGATGCTTTCAAGGAATTATCTAGTGTATTCTCTACATTAAAGAGTGAATTAGAAAATGGACAAGCGGCATCTTTGACAACAAGAAATGCGCTTGCGCAGTTAGTAAGCCCTGATATATTGGCTCAATATGATGCCGCGAATGATAAAGTTGCATTTATGAATGAGCAGATAGAGAGATTGACCATGCTATACGGCGAATCTGAAAGTGGCGGCATGGGCTTTATATCTGTCATGCAACAATTAGCTGATGCTGGAAGTCTTGCAGGAGCAACTTTAACAGAAACATCAGATGGTATTTCATATACAATTACTGATTTAGATGCATTGGCACAGTCTATGGGCTTAACCACTGGTCAGCTATTCTCATTAATCGAAGCTAGTAAGGTTTTTGGTAATGAGGTTAATTGGGATGTAGCTGGGTTAATTAGCTCATTTGAGACATTGGGAGTAGAGGTTGTAGATGTAGGCAATGGCATTAAGCAACTTGATTTTGGACAAATTGCAGAGGCATATGCCGCATCTGGCGCTACGGTAGAAGAAATTCGGAATATCCAACACGCGCTTGAAGATGCAGATGGCATACAATTAACAAATATTCCTGAAAATCTATCAGACATAGTATCTAAAGCAGATGATTCTCAGACCGCTGCACAACAAGCAAAGTCCGATTATGAGGCATTGGATGGAGTATCATTAGATAATTTATCTAGTCAAATAAGTGGCGTTACTACTCAAACTCGTAATGCAACGACAGCTGCAAATAATCTTGTCAATGCTTTTATGAGGGTTCGTCGCGCTCAAATTGGAGTGGATAGTAATGCTGAAGGTACATCTTATGCAAAGGCTGGTCCGTCATTTATCAATGAGGAAGGACCTGAATTGGTTCGTAGTGGGAATAAGGCTTATATTCCAGCAGGAGGCAAGCCAGCCATTGTAAATCTTAAAGAGGGCGACCAAGTATTTACAGCAGAAGAAACCGCTAAAATCCTAAAAGGTAGATTTTTAACTGGTAGCATACAATCTCACGCAAGAGGTGGGAGCCATCTACTATCAATCGGTGTAAGAGGTGTGAGACATCTACCATCATCAGGTCGTATTAAAACATCTGGTAGTGGAGTTATCCGAGGAACAGGCACTTATAGTAGCGCATCTTATTCGGGTTCAAGTGGCGGCTCGTCTGCATCATCAAGTGGGTCTAGTACGTCCAGAAGCGACACCTATTCAAGTTCACCCGCGGCAACATCATCAAAAGATGACGAATTTACAGCTTGGCTCAAAGCGAAGAAACACGCTTTGGAAATGGATATTATTACTGAAGCAGAATATTATCGTGAGCTTGAGAAAATGAATGACCAATATTATAAAGGAAAACTTGAATACCAAGATGAATATTGGAAATATCAAGAAGAAATTTATAAATGGGAAAAGAAACAAGCTAAAGCTGCACTTCAAGATCAACTAAATGCTCTCAAAGACGCGCAAGATGCTATAAATAACAAATATGATGTAGAGCTTAAAAAAATCACAGATGTTAATGATGCTCTTGATGATAGAATTGAATATGAAAAATTATTGGAGAATTTAGCAAAAGCAAAAGCGTCAAAACAGCTTGTGTTCAAAAACGGACGATACCAATATATGCAAGATTTAGACGCTATATCTGCGGCTCAAGGGGCTATCTATGATTATAATCGTGAAAAACAAATTGAGGCGAAAAAAGAAGCGATTGAGAAAAGGCGGCAACAAGAGCTTGATAAAATTGCAAAGCAACAAGAAGAAATCAATAAGAAATTAAGTTCTTTAACTGGATATGCAAGTGGTACTCTATCTGCCGCTGGTGGAATTTCGATGGTTGGTGAAAACGGTCCAGAGCTTAGGGTACTTAACTCTGGCGATGGAATTATCCCAAGCAATATTACAAAGAATCTTTGGAATCTGGGCAGGTCTATTATAGACAATAAGGGCATCGCTATATCAAATAGAAATCCAGTGGGTATGAGTATGGAGTTCAATAATACTACCATGTCATTCCCGAATATTCAGACTGCGGCAGATGCAAAGAAATTTGTAGAAAATGTAAAAGCATTGGCATATCAGAGAGCTTTTAGCAGACGTTGATATACATCCGGGTTGATACCACGGTATTGACCCGGATTTTATAAGAATAGAGGTGTACAACATTAACGAAGCAAATGAATTACTAGATGCTATTGAAATTTTAGTAGAGAAATCGGCAAAGAATAATGCCGTGATATATAGCGGCATAGTCACAGAGATATCAACTAGCGTCTGTACGATGAAAATAAATGGCAACACATATAGCAATATTGTTTATTATGGTGGTACGCCTATTGTTGGTAATGCCTATAGAGTATTTGTTCCATTTGGTAATATGTCTCAAGCGTTTACGCTCATATTTGCAGATACAAGCCCCGGTGAATCTGGGGTACAGTCGGTTAATGGCAAAACAGGTGATGTGGTCTTAACAGCGGTAGATGTTGGAGCGTTGCCGTCTGGGACAAAAATTCCTAATAAAACGTCAGACCTTATCAATGATAGTGGCTATATTACGGAATCTGCTGTTCCGACTAAAACAAGTGAGCTAATAAATGATAGTGGATATGTAGATATTACAGCCGCTAAGAATGCCGCTCCGGTTCAGAGCGTTAATAGCAAGACTGGTACAGTGGTGATTGGAAAGACAGATGTTGGGCTTGGGAATGTTGATAATGTTAAACAATATAGTATAAGCAACCCACCTCCATATCCTGTAACATCTGTAAACGGGCAAACTGGCGATGTGACGATTGAGGCTGGCGGCAATGTTGATTCAGTCAATGGTAAAACAGGCGTGGTCGTTTTAACACCAAATGACATAGGGATAAATTATAAACTGACAAAAAATGAAGATAATAGTCTAAACTTAGTATGGAGTGAGTAAAATTACTCGGAGGAATATATGGCAGATGCTACTATTGATTTACTAAAAAATTCATCTTATGTAGGGAAAATGGACGAGTTGATTGCCGCCGTAAAATTGGGAGGTGGCGCAACTAGTGATGTTAAATGGGATAATGTGCTAGATAAGCCTACTACAATTGCTGGTTATGGTATTACTGACGCTAAGATTGAAAATGGTACGATTACACTTGGCAATCAAACAATCACGCCATTGACATCAGCACCGGTTACTAGCGTTAATAGTAAAACTGGGGCTGTTACTCTTTCGGCAACTGATGTATCAGCTATCCCATCTACGCTTACGGGTACTGCTGGTCAAGTATTGACTAAAACAGCTGATGGACAAGAATGGAAAGATGTGAACATCCCGGCCAAGCTGCCGAACCCGAACGCGCTGACATTTACAGGGGCGGTGAGTGGGAGCTATGACGGCTCTGCTCCGCTGAGTGTGGAGATTCCCAGTGGTGGTGGTGGTTCTTCTGGTTTTCGGCTTGTCCGAGATCTTACACTGACGGAAAGTGCAGAATCCGTTATCATAAATTCAGATGATGATGGAAATCCGTTTTCCTTGTCAGAATGCTTTATTCAGATTTTTGCTAAAGTTACAGAAGTAGGCAAAATTACATATATCCCAAACCAATATTATGTAGCTGGGACATATTTTTCATCAACCACCACTACAGCGAAAGATTATTCATACGATTTTAGTGCGTATTCGGTTGGGTCTGAAGAAATGTTTTTTGGGTACGAAACAAAGACACGCGGAGCTGCCCCTCAGGCATTCTATAATGTCGAAAGAAATAATAATGCTTCACCATATCGCCAAAAAATAACCTCATACCGAATAGACGCAAAATTTGATGCTGGGGCAAGGTTTCTTTTGTATGGGAGGGACGCATAATGCGAATTTTCGATGGCACGATGTATCGCAATGCAAGTGAGGATGAGATATCTACGATGCAATCGGCACAATCTACAATAGAATCCTATGAGCGCATCCGCCCTCTGACGGAATCCGACGTCACCCGCCTGTTGATCGCTCAGCAGATCAACACCTTGGAGGTGGATGATACCACCGCTTTGCGGATGCTGGAATTCTACCCGGAGTGGGTGGACGGACAGGACTACGCCGCAGGTTTTAAGGTCCAGTGGAGAGGCAAGCTGTGGCGATGCTTACAGGATCATACGTCTCAGGATGGGTGGGAGCCGGATAGCGCCCCGTCATTGTGGTCCAAGGTTCTTATTCCGGACGAGACTGTTGTCCCGGAGTGGGAGCAGCCGGACAGCACGAACCCGTACAGCGCAGGCGATAAAGTCAACCACAACGGAAAGACGTGGGTGTCCGACATCGACAACAACGTGTGGGAACCCGGAGTATATGGATGGACAGAACAGAGTGATTAACATTCTGAGCCGAAAGCGAACGAAAATCCATCATTACATACCAAGGAGGAACTACATATGGCAGTTATCATCGGCCACGCAAGCATTGACGAGCGTGGCAAGGCAAACAGCGGACAGGCCGGTGACCAGACAGGACGGATGCCTGAGATTCGAGATGCTTGATCGTTCGCTGGATGCGGCGATGCTGGAGCTTGTGATGGGAGGCACGGAGTAAATGGTACAGTTTTTGGTCTTGCAGGTGCGGATGGGTCGCATCGCCTTGGATCAGGTGTCCGCAAAATACCGGGAGGCCGTTCGGGAAAATCTAAAGTAATTAAAAATATTTGTTTTAGTTAATTATACTGGAGGTGAAGAAATGGCTTTAACTCAACCAATTTTATATTCGACAATGCCATTTGACGCATCCACATCACACACGTTTGTATTTACAGTTATTGGCGGGGACCAAGTTGTAAAAAACAAATTGACAATACAAAATGCCGATACATTGGCTATTGTATATAGCGTAGAAACCACCACGTTTAGATATGAGCATACGTTGCCATCTGGAACTTTGACTAATGGAACGCAATATCTAGCTTATATCCAAACCATCAACGCAACGGGCGACATATCTATTGCTTCAGATACAATATCTTTTCAATGTTTGACTGCGGCAACATTCGGATTCAACAATATTTCAAGTGGAACAAAAGTAAATAATGCATCGTATTCATTCTCTGTAACGTATAATCAAGAAGAGAACGATGCATTGAATAGTTGCATATTTAATTTATATAGTGATGCTCAAATTTTGTTATCAACTAGTAATGAAATATATATTCAAGATAAGACATTGCCATATACGATGAGCTATATGTTTGCTGGGTTTAGAAATAATACCAAATATTATATAGAATGTATTGGGGTATCTGATGCTGGCGTTCAAGTTGATACTGGCAAAGTTGATTTTTTAACAGCATTCGACGTTCCAGAAGTATTTTCGAACATTGTGTTGGTCAATGATTGTGAGAATGGATATATTGTGTTCCAGTCAAACGTAACGGCCATTGATGGTGAGACTCCCAGAGACCCTATTTACGTTGATAATGCGGCTATTGACTTACGTGGTGATGGCGATTACGTAGCATTCAATGAAGGATATATGGTTACTGATGATTTTACGGCACGAATTTGGGGTTATGACTTTGATACAAATGGTGACCTAATAACATTTTCAACAGTATCGGGAGATATTGTGACTGTAGCGTTGCGGCATACTGGCAATACGATATGGCCCGAACTAACAGCAAGGAATGCTGGGGTTTCATATTATTATGCCATAAAAGGCGACGAGGTGTCAAGTATAACGAGCACAACTAATCTGTGTATTTTTATACAGAAACGAAATAATATATATGATGTTACCATCGGTAAGACAACCTAAAAGGAGGTGGGTCTAATATGATTGGATTGATTGGATATAATTTTTGCGGAGATGTCAACGCTTTAGACCCATCTCCGACTGGAATTACGAATATTCAACGAACTAAGATTTCAAGTGGTGTGGTCAATCATTTTAATTTAAGTTCTAACGGTTCCATGGATTTTGACGATACAATCCCAGCATCTTGGGATTTCTCTACAATTATCAACGCTGGATTTAATGGGAATCTAAATGGTGGCTCTTTGGCTGAGATTGGTTCACAGATTACAGCTGTTCGAGTTAAGCGTCGGGAGAAGGGCGCTTTTGAATGGATTACGCTATATGAGACTGTTATTAATACTGTGGATGATTTATCATTCTCTTATATTGATAGGTTAAACATCAACTTCAAAGAATATGAGTATGCGTTTGTTCCAGTAATGGAAAGCGTAGAAGGAAATTATATTACGAATGATGTAGTATCAAATTTTAAGGGTATATATATTTGTGATGCTAACACTATCTATAAATTCAAGTATGGTGTAGCCTACAATTCAAATGACCGCGTTCAACAGGTCGGTGTATTTACTCCATTTGGGCGGCGTATGCCAGTTGTGGTTAGCAATGGGCTGTTAAATTACGAGACAGGGAACATTAGCGGCAAGATTATAAATAAATCATTTGAGAAAACAGGTAAAATTGATAGAAATGCCATTCAGCAAGAAAAGACGGCATTGCTTGATTATTTGACAAACAAAGAGCCGAAAATCATCAAGGATTGGAATGGTAATGCTTGGCTTGTATATATTACGGGCAATCCGTCTGTGACGTATAGCAATGAATACGGCATGGGCATTATGGATGTGTCTGCTGATTGGACAGAGATTGGTTCTATGAATTCTAAGTCCGACTTATATTACGCAAATATGATTCCAACGGAGGATTAAACATGGGCTTTAATATTGGGGCAAATGATTATTCTATCCTGAAGCAATCATATATCAAAAAATATATCAAGTTATATTTGTTAAATTTTCAGTTAAACATCGTCGATGAGATTAGTGGAGATTTAATTGGACTTGAAGTATCCATAGATGCCAATAGTGATTTGCGACGTTCATGTACTGTAAATTTAGTCGTTCGGAATAGCTCATTTGATATTCAGCCTGGCGGTAAAATTTGGTTAGATAAGTATATCCAACCATATATTGGATATGAAAATATACACACCAAAGAAATTCAATGGTATAATCAGGGTACGTATTTAATCAATGCACCGTCGTTTTCATATGATGGGGCAAGTCGAACATTGCAATTACAAGGGTTGGATATGATGTCCAAATTGACTGGCTTGCGCAATGGTAATCTGCCTGGCATTCCTACAGTGATTACAACTGGGTCAAATGTTCGCCAAGCTATTATTGCAACGTTAAAGCTTGCTAATATGAACAAGTATATTGTGTCTGAATGCGTCAATACTGATGGGACTATTCAAAATGTTCCATACGATATTACTATAAATCAAGGCGGGACTATATACAATATCTTATCTGAGTTGCGGGATATCTTACCTCAATATCAAATGTATTTCGATGTGGATGGTGTATTTCATTATGAACAAATTCCGTTTGGATATGATGCACCTATTATATTAGATGATGATATTTTGAGCCGTATCACAACATCGGAGAGCGTAGACACAGATTTTGAGAGCGTCAAGAACTATATAGAGGTATATGGGCGTAGTCACGATGTTCAACATTATTCATCTACGGCCACAGTCAGTGGCGGCAATATTAGGTTGACATATGGCTCCATTACGGAATCAACCATTAAAGCAAATACGATGATAGGATTCACGCTTACAGCAGATGTTAATGCTCCTGTAACTATTGGAATTAACAACATATCTGGTTTTCATAAACTTGTAGACGAAAACGGAGTGCAAATAAAAACGCTCAAAGCCAATGAATATTATGTTGCAGTATATCAAAGCAATAACACATGGCTGTTTCTTGGGCATAATCAGGCTCAGGCTATTGCTTCTGATACAAACCCTGATAGCCCATTTGATATTAACAGCGATATTGGCATTATTCGGATTGCTCTATACGGCGGCGAATATGATAATATCATGTCAGATAATCTGGCAAAACAACGGGCCGATATTGAATTATACTGGAGATGCCGCCTGAATGATGCTATGTCGCTTGGATGTATTCCTATTCCGTGGCTCGACGTGAACTATATTATATCATACACACTGTCAAATCAAGCAGTAACCGATAAATATATGATACAGAGTATTAAGGCAGATTATGGAGAGTCAAATTCGATGACTATAACAACAAGTAAATACTACCCTTATTATAAGGAGGGATGATAAATGGCAACTACATTCCCAGAGTCAACGCAGACATTTCCTAGAATGATGGATATTGAGCAATCTGATTTGCAACTTGTTAATCAATACCAGACGGCAATGAAAAATGAAGATTATGCGTTGGCGCAGCAAATCCTCGTTCAAATTCCAAACTATGCGAGAAAGATTATTCAAGCAAACTATCTCAATGATATGAATGATACGATTGAGGCCGTACAGGATTATTTTGCAGCAAGATATAGCCCAGCATATGTGGTGTCATCGACTATGCCAACATCTCAAGAAAATGGCGATTTTTGGTTTGAGGTGACGGCATAATGCTAAAATATCAAGATATTAGAATTTCTGATGTAAATAAGCGAGACGAGTTTATTGCAGATGTTGAGGTTGGGAATTATACCACAGCTCATGCTATTGTAACGGCCGACGCAATGTCTCCAAAGGCATTGATTGCGGTCAACATCAACCATGTTGCATCTGAAATTGAAGCAACCGAGAATCTAAACGACGCAACATTTAAGGCTGATAGAATTCAAGTGGCGACTGCGGCTCCAACTTTGCAATCTGGTCAAGTTTATTTTGAATTAACAGGATGATAGAGGTAAGAAATGGCTGAAAATAAAAATATTACAATGAAACAGTACAATGGTACTGATTATGATGTATTATATCCAAAAACAAAAGTATCACAGGTAGATGGCGCTGTTGCCTCTGTGAATAATGTAACTCCAGATAATACTGGAGCTGTTAAGGTTGATACGTTTGAGCAATCGATTAAAATTGGAAAAAATGTAGATGTTGGCACAGATGGTGGAGCAAGCGCAGTACAATTTCATTTTGACGGAAATGCCAATGCTTATACGAGCAGAATTGTCGAGAGCGAAAGCGGTGCTTTAACCGTAGAGGCTAGTCTTAAATTAACTCAAGCTCTTGGACTTGAATATGGCGGCACCGGTGCGACGACTGCTGCCGAGGCCCGGACAAACCTCGGCATTACACCGGCTGCCATTGGGGCGCTGCCCACCACGGGCGGCGACATCAGCGGAGATTTGGCCGTGGCGGGCAGGATGACGCTTGGCACGATCACAAACCCTACGGACGTCCTGAAAACGCTTCTGAATCCGACCAATTTCGGCTACATCACGGACTTCAATACGGGCAATGCGGCGGTTCCCGGTCTCTGGCGGGTCTACAATGCCGACGGAACGGCAGCCAACGCGCCATACAGCGGCTCCGTCAGCGGCGTATGCCTGGTCATTGTGGTCTACGAGTCCGACGGGACTATGGACAAGGCCCACCAACTTTTTTTGGACAGTCTGGGTGATGTTTACTACAAAGTATACAACAATGGCGTTAGCTACGGCACCTGGAAAAAACTCACAAACGAACAGTAAATCAACAAGCTACTTTGACAACAAGTGGAAGCGCAGGTGTAGTCTACATCGATAATGGTAGTAGTTGGGATGCATATCAGTGCTATATTGACAACGGTTCTAGCTGGGATTTATATATTCCATATATAGATAACGGTTCTAGTTGGGATATATATTAAGAAATAAAAAACTAAGGGGGTGCGAAAGTGCCACAAAATATATTTACAATTTATGATGGACGTACAAACTTTTAATTGGTAAATGGAAATAGAAAAATGGAAAACGGCGGCGAATTTGCCGCAAGCAGGAGGTAAATAATATGGAAATCATGGGAATCACATCGGTTGCGGCGATCACGGTCATCTGCTATGTGCTGGCACTGGCGATCAAAGCGACGAAGCTCGACAACAAGTGGCTGCCTGCGATCTGCGGGCTGCTGGGCGGCGCGCTGGGCGCGGCCGCAATGTACATCATGCCGGATTATCCGGCCGGTGACATGATCACGGCCGTGGCGATTGGTATTGTATCGGGACTCGCTGCGACCGGCGTCAACCAAGTATTTAAGCAGCTCGGAACGGGGGCGAATCAGAATGCGGATCACTGAGGCAATCTGCAGCGGGAACCGGCGATACAAAGCGGCTGAGAAGTTGACGCCGCAGGGTGTCGTTCTGCACTCCATCGGAACGCCGCAGCCGAGCGCAGACGTGCTGCGCAATTACTGGCAGAACAACGGAAGCCAGTATGTTGTTCATTATATGGTGGATGATACGCAAATCCTGCACTGTATGCCAGACAACTACAAATGCTGGCACGTCGGTTCGCCCGGCAATGACAGGTACATCGGCATCGAGATGGGTGAGCCGTCCCAGATCAAATACACCAGCGGCGCGACGTTCACCGTCTCCGACCTCGCTGCGGCCCGGGCCTACGCCGAAGCGGCTTACAGGAACGCGGTTTGGCTGATTGCACAGCTCTGTAAGAAGTACGGTTGGGACCCATATACAGCGGTAGAGACTCACTACGATGTGACTAGGCGGGGTCTTAGCAACACGGACCATGTGGACCCGCAGCACCTCTGGGACGGTCTGGGAATGGGCTACAGTCTCCTGACGCTCCGCCGGGACGTGGCCGCAGCCATGGGACAGGCCGCAGCAGTTCCGACCCCGGAACAACCCTCCGCATCCGGCCAGATGTACCGTATCCGGAAGTCCTGGGCCGACGTGGCGAGTCAGATCGGGGCCTACACCAATATGGAATACGCCAAAGCGGCCTGCAAGGACGGATACGCCGTTTTTGATGCCGCTGGAACACAGGTGTGGCCGGAACAGGAATTCAAGCCGTATATCGTCCGCATCACTGCCCAGAGCGGCCTGAACGTCCGCAGTGGCCCCGGAACTGGCTACAGTATTGTACAATCGATTCCATATGGTGGTGGCTATACTATCGTAGAAGAACAAAATGGATGGGGGCTACTCAAGGCGTATTCTCAGAAGAAAAACGGATGGATTTCACTTAAATACACAAAAAGAATTTAATGTGAGGATAATATATCGTTCGGCATATTGTGGAGTGAATAGAGCGCCCTATAAATTCGGGCGCTCTATTGATACAAAACCGACTGATGTAGAAAACGGCGCAAGCTACATATAGATGAAGGGAATGATTATATATGAATAATTTTTGCGGAGGAATTCGGATAGACAAAAATACGCTCAAGATTATTGATGGTGTAATTTGTGATGTAAATGCAGCAAGCGTTGACAAAAGTAAAGCAGTATCTACTTGTGGACAGCTCTGGGATGGCGCATTATTTACCGTGGTTAAAGTTGGTGGCGCTGGTTATATCACTCTACATGGTTCGGAAGGCGAAGAAATTGGTGCGCCTATTATGGGTCGTGGTAATTGCGGCGTTGGTCTTGATGGGCGCTTTTTCAAGATTGTAAATGGAGCCGTTACTCTACAGAATGGCTTCTTGCTTACTGTTGATGTAACGCCAAATGATGCTATTATCACTGTGACTAATACTGATGGCGAGACAGTTGACCCAGTTAGTGGCAATGCAAAGCAATTCCTACTAAAGGGTATTGGCGATACATATACTGTTACAGCTACTAAAACAGGATATACTACTGAGGCTAAACAGGTTAAGAATACAGGCGACCAGACGTTTACTATTGTAATGAAAGCATCTACTTAATAATATGGGAGGAAATGTGATATGAGTAATAAAGTAAAAGTGCCGGGTGGTGCATTCTATGCTGGCGATGGGTTGACTGTTGATCCTGTTACTAGAACGGTTAGCGCTGGAGGCGGAGATGGCGGCTCTACGGGTGGCGGATTGTTCAAGGTAACGATTACGGGTACGGCAAACGAATCCGGAGACGGATATACATATGTGAGCGATAAAACCGGCAAAGAAGTTTACGATGCGCTTATGAACGGTATGTTGCCTTATGCAGAATTGATAGTCGACGGAGGAATCTATTTTACTTTTGTACCTTGTATGTATGCTGATGCCCAGGATGGGGCTCAATTCATTGGGGCCACATCATGCCAAAGTATCAATAATGAAGGCAAAATATTAGTTTCCTCTTTTGATTTTCAAGCTAATATTCATGCTGTAACTTATAGCGCATTTATACTCAGTGGGTTGGCAGAAAGTGATTGCGGGCCGTATGGTACACTGTTTAATTAAATATCAGAATCACCGTGGACGATAACGGCACAATAAAAGCAACTGAAGTGACGGCATAATCCAGATGAATAAAATATATGTATCAACGCTTCAACGCAATATCGGTTACTTTCTTACTTCATGGATTACAAAATAAAGGAGAAAAATTATGACAAACACAAATGATATGAACACACTTACCAAAGTTCCATGCGGTGGCTTTGTGTTGGGTGACGGTCTTGCTTTGAGCAAAGATGGTAAAACTTTGAACGTAACTGGTGGTGGTAGTTCAGTATCCACCCCCGACTGGAATCAAAATGATGCTACTGCTAGTGACTATATAAAGAATAGACCGTTCTATGATAAATCTTTGGTAAGCGTTCCGTATCCCGAAATCCCAGGAGCGTTTTGGTATAAAGTTTCGGATGCCGTTCCGACCGGCGATCATTCCGAAGGGGCGTATTGTTGCAGTGTAATTTCCGGCGTAAAATCAAACGGCCAAATTGTTCTGTCTACAGATGACTATTATGCTGAATCAGAGTTCGTTGTTGTTGTCGCGCTTAAAGACAATGCCGTATTAGAAGGAATAACGTTCCCGGAAAAAGGCACATACTTTCTTGCTGGTGAAGGTATGTCTCTTATCACCGGTTTCGCGCTCGGACGTGATGCAGACCCGGAGATCACATGGGACGGAAGCACCGAAGAGATTAAAACGCTGGATGAGAAGTTCCTTCCTCCGGTTTCCGGTTTGATCGTTAAGTCCTCAACTCCAGACAGTACAAAAAAATTCAAAATCACCGTGGACGATAGCGGAACAATCAGCGCAACGGAAGTGACGGCATAACCTCTGCAATAACGGCAACAGAAACGACTTAATAAATTATAAATTTATGGGGAACATTGGATAGATTATTATGTCTACCATGTTCCCCATTTTTTTATTCGATTTCGTCTTTGCCTAGAGCGTCTGCTAATCCGCGCTTGTATCCAGCGGTATATCCTTCTTCCTTACCGTCTTCAAGACCATTCAGATATGCTTCGTCGCAACTGATAATATTAACATCTAGCTCATCATATTTAGCAATTTCGGCATTATGCCTATTACATAAATCCTCTAGCGTGTCTACCATAATAGAATCGAGCCGTTTACATAAATATAGCGTATCTTCGCCATCTAGCAATTCATAATAATCACCAATGCGCCTAAATTTCCACATCTAGTCCTCCTCCTTCCTAAAAGTCTTGGATTGCGTCATCATATCCTGCGCCATATCCATCATCATATGCCTCAAGCACTGTGGCCAATAGCTCAAAGAATAGGTCTGCCGTATCATTATTTGTTTCCATTTGAAATATAGAATATGGTTCATGTGGATAAGCAGGGTCAACTAGATGAATGCAGGATTCATCGCCATCAATGTGTAGAGTAGGGATAATCATACGCCTGTAGAGCCGAATGCGCCGTCCCCGCGCTCTGTCTTATCTAGTTCATCGACTAACTCAAATTCAGATTGCTCATATGGTCTAAATTCAAGTTGAGCAATGCGGTCGCCATTGTTGATGAATTGATAATCGTCCGTATCATTGTGGATTGCTACGATATATTCTCCCACATAATCACAATCACAGACTCCTAAACAATTCGCCGGTCTTAAACCATTCTTAGTAGCTAACCCAGACCGCGCATAAATGAATCCAGCGTATCCTTCAGGTGGCTGAAATGCCCATCCTGTAGGGATTTTTACTGTTTCATGTGGACTGACATATACCTGCTCAAAATGGTCTGTATTGACTTCCATATGCTTAAAGTCCGCATCTGGATTTAACTCAATACATTTATCTACGCGCAAATCACAATAAATATCCGCACATGCCGCCTTTTCACTACCATAAGTAGGTAGCTTGGCGGTATCTGATAGTCGCT
>SFTJ01000122.1 GCA_004563195.1 bacterium | reverse complement strand
AAAAGCGTCTGGAGGACGCGAAATCAGTTGCCATGGAAGCCGATTTTCGCGTTCTTCGCATTATGGTGGGCGTCATGATACCGAGGGTTACGCTTCGCTCCACCCTCGGCTACGAGCCACTCGCTTCGCTCGGGCATTCGACCTTTCAGGTCGTGCTACGTTGGGGATTTCACACAGATTTTACGGATTTTTTTTGTGTGGTGCTGCGAGGTTAAGCGGGTGATTATCAGCCTCTCCGAGGCTGCATCGCGGTTAGTAGGCATCACCTTGGCGGTGATGCGGTTATACGGCAACTTTGTTGCGGTTATTGGCGGCGGTGCCGCGGTTATTGGGTATCACCTTGGTGGTGACGCGGTTAGTAGGCAACTTCGTTGCGGTTAGTGGCGGGCTTCGCTGCGGTTATTGGGGATGGGGGTTATTTATTTTCCTTTAAGAATATCTTCGTAGCGGCGGTCGTCGTTGATGATGTCGAGGGCTTGCTTCAGGAGGTCGTTGATGTGGTTGATAACCACGAAGTAAGCCGATTGGTCGGTGAATACGTCGCGAGCTATGAGGGCTTTTGTGATGGTTCGTAGCACTTCTTTGCTGCGATTGTATTCGTCTTCGCGGAATTTGATGCTGTCGCGCGATGCGGCATCTATTATGTCTTGCATCATTTGGTCGCTTACCTCATAGCGATTGTCGAAATCGGCGAGAGTGGGGTATTGACTGAGTATTTGGTTTCGGTTTTTGTCGACATAGTCGATGCAGAATTGCGTCATGATGCCTTTTGCGATGATGTCGCGGTGATAATTGCTATATTGTGTGGTGTCGATTGTTCTTGATGGTGCTGTAACGGAGCGAATCGGCGAAATGTATGCTGTCGGCGCTGTAGAGTTCGCCTTGGTTGTAGCGATTAATCAAGTCCATATCGTAGCTTTCCTTGTCGCCTTTGGTGTAGGGTTTTTGTATGCAACGTCCCGAGGGGGTGTGGTAACGAGCCACAGTGAGGCGCATCATCGAGCCATCTTCGAAAACAAACGGGCGCTGCACGAGACCCTTTCCGAAAGTTCGTCGACCCACAATCACGCCACGGTCGTTGTCTTGAACGGCACCCGAGAGGATTTCGGCAGCCGAAGCCGAGTTTTGGTCGACAATAATCACCACTTTGCCTTTCTTGAACTTACCGTTGCCGAGAGCTTTAGCCTCGTTGCGAGGGCTTGTGCGCCCCTCGGTGTAAACTATCAAATCGCCGCGGCTGAGGAGTTCGTTGCTCATCTCGATGGCAGAGTTGAGCAGACCGCCGCCGTTGCTTGCGAGGTCGATGATGAGTTGTTTCATACCCACTTTTCTGAGCGAGTCGATGGCAGTCACAAATTCATCGTTGGTGCTTTCGGCAAATCGAGCCACCTTAATGTATCCCGTGTTTTTGTCGAGCATATAAGATGCATCGATGCTGTAGAGAGGGATATCGTCGCGAGTGATGCGGAATTCGATAGGTTGAGGAGTTTTTCCGCGCTTAACGGTGACATTAACGAAGGTGCCTTTAGGTCCGCGAAGGCGTTTCATAATGTCGTTGGTTTTCATCTTTTTGCCGGCGATAACCGTGTCGTTTACAGCGATAATACGGTCGCCTGGGAGCAATCCCACGCGTTCTGAAGGGCCTCCGGCAATGGTTTGGATAACGTAGAGCGTGTCCTGAGTCATATTGAACTGAATGCCAATGCCCGAAAACTTGCCTGCAAGAGGTTCGTTGAGTTCTTTGGTTTCATCGGCGGTGGAGTAAGCCGAGTGAGGGTCGAGTTCGCTGAGAATGCCTTTAATAGCGTCTTCCACAACTTTATCTTCGTTGATGCTATCGACATAGAAAGCCGAGATGGCATATTGCGCGTTGAGAAGTTTCTTAAGATTTTGGGGCATGCTTTGAGCTGTTGCAGCTAAGACAAAAGCCAAGAATGTGATTATGCAGAAAAAATTCTTATTCATAACAATTATTATATTATGTTGATATATACTTTATTATTATTTCAAATCGTGGAGGAGAATATGCAGGTGCTGTGCGGCGTTGCGCGGCATAAAAGGCGATAGATCGGCGTTTTGAGCTATGAGGTTTCGCACTTGAGTGGAGCTGATGTCCACTTCGCCGGGGAGAGCGCAGAGCATAATGGTGTCGATGCCCGAGGCATTGTGGTTGAAGAACGCTATTTCTTGCTCGTAGGCGAAGTCGGCGGGGCTGCGCACGCCACGCACCATGCAGCAAGCTCCGCATAGCGCAGCGGCATCAACCGACCATCCGTCGTAAGAAATCACCTTCACGCGAGGTTCGTGAGCGAACACCTGTTCTATCCACTTGAGGCGCGCTTGGAGCGAGAATAGCGGTTTTTTGTCGGGGTTGATGCCTATAGCCACTACCACCTCGTCGACGAACTCAAGAGTGCGAAGCACAATCGACTCGTGTCCGCGGGTGAAAGGGTCGAAGGTGCCCGAGAAAAATGCTATGCGAGGTTTATTGCACTTTGGTGATGTCATCTTCCTCTTCGATAACAAGGTTGTTGATAATGAAACCTTGGCGTTCCATAGTGTTTTTGCCCATATAGAACTCAAGCATATCGCGCACGGCGTCCTCTTTGCGCAGAGTTACGCGGTCGAGGCGCATATCCGGGCCGATAAAATCCTTAAATTCGTCGGGTGATATTTCGCCGAGACCTTTAAATCGAGTGATTTCGGCATTGTCGCCGAGTTTTTCGATAGCCGCTATGCGTTCTTCCTCGCTGTAGCAGTAGTAAGTTTCCACTTTGGTGTCCTTCACCGCCTTCGACGAGTTGGATGTTTTGCGTTTTGCTTCCTTCTTGTTGCGAACGCGGAAGAGCGGAGTCTGCAAGATGTAGACATGCCCCGTGCGCACCAATTCGGGGAAGAATTGCAGCAAGAAAGTGAGCATAAGCAAGCGAATGTGCATGCCGTCGACATCGGCATCGGTGGCGATGATTACGCGATTGTATCGCAAGTCCTCGAGGCCGTTTTCGATGTTAAGAGCAGCTTGCAGGAGGTTGAATTCCTCGTTTTGGTAAACGATTTTTTGCTGCATACCGAACGAGTTGAGAGGTTTTCCACGCAGCGAGAACACAGCTTGAGTTTCCACATCGCGAATTTTGGTGATGCTTCCGCTTGCCGACAGACCCTCGGTGATGAAAATCGATGAGAGTTCGCGTTTGTCGCCCTTTGCATCGTTGTAGTGCACGCGGCAGTCGCGAAGTTTTTTGTTGTTTAGAGCCACCTTTTTGGCTCGTTCGCGAGCCTGCTTGGTGACACCGGCAATGGCTTTACGCTCTTTTTCGCTCTCTTGAATCTTCTGCAGCATGGTTTCGGCCACTTGAGGCTCCTTGTGCAAGAAGTTGTCGAGTTCTTTTTTGATGAAGTCGTTGATGAATTTGTAGACCGTAGGGCCGTCCTTATACATCAGCGTGCTTCCGAGTTTTATTTTGGTTTGCGATTCGAAAATCGGTTCCACCACTTTGAGGCTAATGGCAGCCACCATACCCGAGCGAATGTCGCTATATTCGAAGTTTTTATTGAAAAACTCCTTGATGGTGCGGCTCACGGCTTCGCGGAAAGCCGATTGGTGAGTGCCGCCTTGAGTGGTGTGCTGACCGTTGACAAACGAATAGTATTCCTCGCCATATTGGTTGGCGTGAGTGATAACCACCTCTATCTTGTCGTCCTTAAAATGGATAGGCGGGTAGAGAGGGTCGTTGCTCATATATTCCTTTACGAGGTCGCCGAGACCATTGCGCGAGCGATATTTCTTGCCGTTGTAGATTATGGTAAGTCCCGTGTTGAGGAACGAGTAGTTTTTGATCATAATCTCCACGGTGTCGTCGCGGAATGAGAAATTGCGGAAAATGGAGTCGTCGGGTTTGAAGCGAATAAGAGTGCCGTTTTTCGCGCCCTCAGGGGCAGGTGTGATGCCGCTTTCTTCCACCACCTCGCCGCGTGCAAAAGAAGTGTAAGCCGTCATGCCATCGCGCACCGACTGCACAAAGCAACGCTCACTAAGGGCATTGGTGGCTTTGAGGCCCACGCCATTCATACCCACCGAACTTTGGTAGTTTTGAGTATCGAATTTACCGCT
>SFTJ01000121.1 GCA_004563195.1 bacterium | reverse complement strand
ACGCCAATGCCACGCCAAGTTCCACTTCTGTGGAGCCTGGTTCCTTCCCGGAGAACTCGGGCATGACCCTATACGTGAGCAAGGCTCACCCCAACTCAAGGGAGAACGCCCGAAAAGTGACCGCGTTCGACTATTTTTCAACAATTAAGAAGCATGAGTATGCCAGCGACTTCATTCTTGTCGACCATGGATATTTCTGTGTAACGAAAGCTCCAGCAAGCGACGGCACGACCAGAGGCGAAATGTCGCTTGTGGGTGTTTATGCTGATGATAATCTGAACAGCTCATGGTCGGGTGCTTATAATGACGGCATTGCCGATTTTGATGTGGTGGAGATTGCCGACAGTGCGTGTTTGGGCAACACCGGAATAAAGAGTGTGAATTTTACTGGCTATTCAAAGTTGAGAAGAGTGGGTAAGTCGGCGTTCAATGGCTGCACTGCCTTATCCTCGGTGGCTTTAAATTCGAGTTTGCTTAAGATTGGGTCGTATGCTTTTAGAAATTGCAGGGCATTGACTTCTATCAATTTGCCTGCAAGTGTGAAGGAGTGTAGCGCGTACTTTGTGGACGGCTGCTCAAACCTGCAAACCATCTCGGTGAATGGCAACAACAGCTACTACACCTCAATCAAGGGTGTGCTTTACAACAAGGCTAAAACCACATTACTACGATGCCCTGAAGGATATACGTCCACATCATTCTTAAGTGATAATTATCCCTCATCCATTACCACCATTGGTAATTATGCATTTGAATCGTGTAAGAACATTGAATCTATAACTATTCCCTATGGCGTCACCTCATTTGGCTACGGGGCTTTCCGATACTGCACTTCGCTGAAATTCCTGAAAATCCCAAGCTCTGTTAATGAGTTCGGAGATGGCGCTTTCGTTGGGGTTGTGAATCTTGAGCATTTAACCGTCAATATCAAGACACCTCCTGCCATAGCAAGCGATTATTTCAAAGATGTAAAGAAGTGGTATTTGTTTGTGCCTCATGATGCGCAGGATGCCTATCGTCAAGCCGCCACATGGAAAAACTGGATTTACATTTACAGGGGAGCAAGCGATTTCATGGTGAATTACAAAACCCCGTCTGCTTACTATATAGTGGGTTACACCATCACAAGCACCACGCCTGTGATCATCAATGGAAAGGCGTATGCAGGAAAGGCAACGGTTACCAATCTCAGTTTCTTTGACAAAAACATCACACTGAAAGATGGTGCTGAGGTTAAATTTTATGATGTCGGAAAGAATTACGCAGTCACGGCGATCAACTTTGTTAACCCTGAAAATACATCGCTGGAACCCAATACGTCAATTACACTTGGCGCAAACATCGAGACTATTGGGGAAAGGGTATTTGAGGGATTGACCAACCTTACAGAAATCAAGTTGAACTCTAACTTGAAATATATTGGCAACTACGCTTTCCAAAACAGCGGCATCGCCAACGACATCAACTTGCCATACGGTTTGAAAATCTGTGGATCTGGAGTGTTCCGCAATACCAAAGTGAAGCATATATTGGTTCCAGGCTCGGTGACGTCTTTAGGTCTTGATGCCTTTGCTGAGAATAAAAACCTGGAGGAATTAATCCTCAACAAATCATCGTGGTCAAATTTAGCAGATTGGGATATTACTGGTATTCCCACATCGTGCAAGCTCTATGTGCCTGTGGGCAGCGAAAATTTATATAAGAAAAACCCAAAGTTGGGTAAACTCAAAGTGACGGAAGGCTCCTACGACTTTACCTTCAATAACGCAAATGCCCACGACACCCATTATCACATGACTGTGACCAGTGACAATCCTGTGACCGTAGATGGGGTGACCTATGCAGGTGAGGCGAAATATGTGTATCATCCAGCGAACATGCAACTCACCTCCTACAACAGGTTCACAGCCGACAATTATGAAACAGATGTTACTAATGGCGCAAATAAGAAATATCTCATGACAAAGATTGACGATAGCACATTAGATATGTGTTCGCACATTACGGAGGTGAATATCGACAAGATGAAGCGCTTGAGGCACATTGGGCGCAGAGCATTCTTCTACACTGGTATTCAGAAATTCACCGTGCCAAGCACATGCGTCTACATTGGCGAAATGGCGTTCGCTTCATGCCAAAAACTCTCTGAGCTGATGCTTTTGAATAATGAAAAGCGCACATGGGGTGGACAGTTCTATGGTCAAAACGCCACCGGCTTCAAGTGCTATACGCACTGGAGATCGTATTACAAATATAGTGATAGTGTGGAAGGATGGAAAATATTTGTGGGCGATACCAACAGACCAATCGACCGTCTGGAGGCGTATTTTATCGCAGATCAAGGTGCCAACGCCTACGCTTTCTCGGTTCAGCAAGATGTGGATTGGAATGCGACTGGACTGAATGCCTACTACGTGACTGGCTATAATGTGGAAGAAAAGATGGTTTACACCCATAAGGTGACTGACAGCTATAGAGGAGTAGGCTTGCTGATTGATGGTTTCAAAACAGATAGTATTTACAAACTCAAGAAGGCCGAAACAATTTCCCCAAAACCCGACAAAAACTATCTTGTGGGCAACGCACGTGAAGAAGTTGTGGTTACCAATAAAGATCAATGGACTTCGCAATATCTGTTCAGCGAGAGTAACAAAAACTTCTGGCGGTCGTCAACTTCTTACACACTTAAGCCGGGGAGCGCTTACTTGAAAATACAAGACTTTGCTGTTAAAGACATTAACAGTTTTGGAATTGACATATACTCACAAGCCCCTGGCGACATCAATGGCGATGGTGAAGTGAACGTGAGCGATGTTACCGCCCTGATCAACAAAATCCTCGGCAGCAGCACCTATTCCGATGCCGTGTGCGACATCAACGGCGATGGCGAAATCAACGTGAGCGATGTCACCGCCCTGATTAATATGATTTTGAAGTAAAGACCCTCCCAAACCCTCCCTAAGGGAAGGCTTACTGGGGGTGGAGGAATATACATGGTAGGGACGCGATATTTCGCGTCCGCCGCAAACGGTTGCTTTTCAATATGTTACCATTTTGATGGGCGGACGTGAAATATCGAAAGCACTGAAAATATACGTGTTTTTGGGGGATTTTTGAGGGCAAGGGGCGTTTTTTTGGAAAAAAATGACGGCGATAGAAGCGTTTTCCCGGTTTTTGGGAAAACGCTTTTTTGTGTGGAAACTGTTTGAGTTGTGGGCTTCTGAGGGCTTGTTAGAGGCTGTATGGGCGTTTTTGCGCAGATTGCGCTTTGAGGTGTGTTTTCCCCGTGTTTTTACGGGATTTTGGTGTAGAT
>SFTJ01000055.1 GCA_004563195.1 bacterium | reverse complement strand
AAGGAGGTTTACGACGAGATAGTGGCAACTGTCGACTGCTCGCCGGTGTGCTATCACGATATTTTCGACCCCGAGCAAGGCATTTTGGAGGTCTATTCGGCTGGAACCGATAAGGCGCATGCCATCACCACACTTGCCCGCGAAGTGGGTGCCGACCGCATAGTGGTGTTTGGCGACAATCGCAACGATTTGCCCATGATGGCAATAGCCCACCACAGTGTGGCGGTGGCAAATGCCGTGCCCGAGGTGCTTGCACAAGCCCATGAGGTGATAGGCCCCAACACCGAGCACAGCGTGGCGCGCTGGATAGAAGAAGATGCTCGCCGAATAGCCCAAGGTGAGGCTCTGTGATGCGCTTCGGGCAATTTGTCCGATTGATTATTGGCGCTGAAGCATGGTTTTTCGGCGTTTTTTCATAACTTTGTTGTCAGCCATGGCGCAAGCGGCTGAAAACACCCATATTTTGTTTAGAGCAGTGAATATCAAGGTTAAGAGCATATACGATGCCCGACGCATCTGGAAGGTGGCGATTTTTATCGTGGCTCTGCTGCTCGTGGCGTCGTTTTTGGCTATAAGCAATAAGTTGGTGAAAGACCTTGCGCGGCAAGAACGCGAGCGTATGGAGATTTGGGCAGATGCCACCAAGCAACTTGCTTCGTCGAGCACCGGCGAGGGTGGTATGCCTGAGTCGCAAATCAACTTCCTGCTGAGCATTATCGAGCGAAATCACACCATTCCGGTGCTGCTCACCGATGCCTCCGATGAGATTCTTCTTCATCGCAATTTCCGCCTTCCCGAACCCATCGACAGTGCCTCGCCTTGGGTGACTTCGGAGAAAAATATGCAGTATCTTCGCGGCAAACTGCAGCGCATGAAGCGTTCGGAAAACATCATACCCATCGTTATCGATAAGAACACCACGCAATACCTTTATTATGAGGATTCTACCGTGCTTCATCGCTTGGCTTATTTCCCCTACATCGAACTCGTGGTGATGCTGATATTCATAGCCGTGGTGTATTTTGCACTCATCTCGGTGAAGAAAGCCGAGCAGAACAAGGTGTGGGTGGGTCTTTCGAAGGAGACGGCTCACCAGTTGGGTACGCCCATCTCGTCGCTTATGGCGTGGACGCAGATGCTCGATACGCTCGGCGTGGATGCCGATATAGTGCGCGATATGGATAAAGATGTGCACCGCCTGTCGGTGATTGCCGACCGTTTTTCTAAAATCGGCTCAAAGCCCGAGATGGAGTTGGCGTTTATCAATGAGAGTGTGATTTCGAGCCTCGAATATATGCGCACGCGCATCTCCAAGCGCGTGATGCTCACCATCAACACTACCGACGAGAGCAATAGCGGCGTGATGCTGTGTCAGTCGCTCTTCGAGTGGGTGATGGAAAATCTCACCAAGAATGCCGTCGATGCCATGCAAGGCGAAGGGTCGCTCACCATTACGGTGACCGATGGCGGCGAAATGGCTGTGATAGATGTGAAGGACTCGGGTAAGGGTATTCCGCGTAAAAATTTCAAGACCGTGTTCAATCCCGGCTACACCACCAAAAAACGTGGCTGGGGCTTGGGATTAACCCTTGTGAAGCGCATCATCGAGGAGTATCACGGTGGCAAAATCTATGTAAAGGAGTCGGAACTCGGTCATGGCACCACATTCCGCATCGAGTTGCCTAAGGTGAGCAACTCGTAAGCATATTCCCCTCAGCGATTTGATTTTAGAGTAACTGCAGTGTGCCTTCCACTAAAGGCATACCGCGGCGAAAAACTTTGTTGCTGCCCTCAGTCGAATAGCGACAGCTGCTTGGGCGCATGCCCCTCGTCGTCGGCTTGTGCCGTTGTCGGCTCGGCAGCGGCGGGTGCATCGGTTTCGGCGGGTGCTTCGGTTTCGGCAGGTGCATCGGTGGGCGCCGGTGTTTCAAGACTCAGTTCGGCATACGATTCGGCATCTACATCATCGAATGGCACATCGGTGATGCTCTCGCCTATGCTCGAACGGGTGCGGGTGCGTGCCGCATCGAACACCTGGCGATAGAGTGCCGATATTTTCTGCTCCAACTTAGCCAAATCGGCAGGAGCGGCTACGAGTTTTTCGCAAGTCAAGTTCAAGAGGCGCACGCGCTTGTCCTTGGCATCGGCGGTAAGGTATTCGGCAGTGAGTTGTGCTATCTTTTTGGCTTGCGGCTGCAGGCGTTCTATCTCGGCTTTTATCTCTTTGAGGTCGTCGAGGCGCGAATTGGCAAGGGCTGTGAACCCGTGCTGCAAATCGTGGTCGTAATGGCGTTTGCGCACCTTAAACGAACTGCGGAGTTCGGCAAGGCGCTCTATGATGCTGAAATATTGTTTGGTCTCGTCGAGCGAGAAATAGCGGTCGTCGTTCATAGTTTTGTGGAGTGCTTTTTTAGTGGGTGGTTAGAATAGTGACAACTGCCGGTCGAGGAGTTGAAACGACATTCTGTGATAGGGAGTAGGTCCGAATTGAGCTATAGCTTCGCGATGCTTTTTGGTGGGGTATCCCTTGTTGGTAGCCCAATCGTACTGCGGATATTCCTCGGCTATGCGGCGCATATATTCGTCGCGGTGGGTCTTGGCGAGCACCGAAGCCGCCGCTATGCTCATCATCTTGCCGTCGCCCTTCACTATGGTGGTGTGAGGGATGTTGGCGTATGGGGTGAAGCGATTGCCGTCGATGAGCAATGCTTCGGGACGTATCTTGAGGGCATCGATGGCGCGGTGCATGGCGGCTATCGAGGCTTTGAGGATATTTATCTTGTCGATTTCTTCAGGCGACACGAAAGCCACAGCCCAAGCCAATGCTTCGCGCTCTATGATGGCGCGAAGAGAGTCGCGACGGCGCTCGGTGAGCTGCTTCGAGTCGTTGAGCAGTTCGTTACGAAAGTCGGGCGGCAAAATCACAGCGGCGGCGGTTACGGGTCCGGCAAGGCATCCGCGGCCGGCTTCGTCGCATCCCGCTTCCACTATTCCCGGTGTCAAAAATGGCTGTAGCATAGGTTGGTCACGCATTTAGGTGAGTTACACATTTCGCTCGATAACAAACGAGAACAGGTCCTTGAAAGCCTGTATTTCGCTCGTCGAGTCGAATTCGTCGAGAATGGCAAAAGCCTCGTCGCGCAGTTCATACATCTTCTGCTCGGCATATTCTATGCCGCCGTTGTCCTTGGCATAGCGTATGAGAGTGTCGATTTCGTCGGCGTTGAGATGGCTTTTCTCCGAGAGGGCGCGCATTTCATCCACGCCGGGTGCGTTGTCGTTGGCAAGCACATGTATCAGTGGTAATGTGCGTTTGCCCTCACGCAAGTCGTTGCCCGTGGGCTTGCCTATCACGGGGTCGTTATAGTAATCGAAAATATCGTCTTTAATCTGGAAACAAAGTCCGAAGAGTTCGGCATATTTCACTATGCGAGCCAAGCGCTCTTCGTCGGCGTTGGCAGCATAGCCGCCCACTTCCACGCAGCTGCAGAACAGCGCAGCGGTCTTGCAGCGTATGGTGTCGTAGTATGATTGTTCGCTCACAAAGTGCTTGCGAGTATTGTCGAGCTGACTTATTTCGCCCAGCGAAAGCATGCGAGCACGATTTGCCATCACCTGTATCACTCGCGGTTCGCCCGATGTCACGGCACATATCAGCGCCGAACTCACGAAGAAGTCGCCCACAAGCACTGCTATGTGGTTGTCCCATGTGCGATTGATGGTGGGGCGTCCGCGGCGCTCCGCCGATTCGTCGATTACGTCGTCGTGTATGAGCGAAGCATTGTGAAGCAACTCGATGGATGCGGCTGCTTTGATAATGGTGTCGGTATTGCCGCCAAACAAGCGGCCTGTCAATATCGAGAGTATGGGGCGTATCTGCTTGCCTTTGGATTTCAGAAACTCTCGAACGATGTGTTCCATCAGCGCGTTATCGCTGCGCAGCGACTCACTGATTATTCTGTTCAATTCGGCCAATTCGCCTCGCAAGTTCTCTCTTATTTCTTCAAATTTCGTCATTGTGATATATATCTGTCACAAAATTAGCAAATAATATCCTTAGTAAGCGAAAATTTTGGCGGGATAATTTCAAAAAGCCGATAAAATCCCGTAATTTTAAATAATTTTTCAATTTTCTAATTTTTTAATCCGCTCTCTACGCCTGCTATATGGAAAGAAACAAACTGGTTTTGCTCGATGCTTATGCCTTGATTTTTCGAGCCTATTATGCACTGATACGCACTCCGCGCTACACTTCGCAGAAACTCAATACGTCGGCGATTTTTGGCTTCGTCAATACGCTTCAAGACTTGCTCAAGCGCGAAAATCCCTCGCATATTGCCATCTGCTTCGACCCTAAGGGTGGCACTTTCAGACACGAGGTGTATCCTGAGTATAAAGCCGGGCGCGAAGAGACTCCTGAGGATATTCGCAAGGCTGTGCCCTACATCAAGCGCATCGCCGAGGCTTATAATATAACTGTTATAGAACAGCCGGGCTATGAGGCCGACGATGTGATAGGCACGCTGTCGGTGCTCGCTCGCCGTCGCGGATTTCTCACATATATGGTCACTGCCGACAAGGATTTCGGACAACTCGTTAACGACGATGTGAAGATTTACAAGCCCCATACCGGTGGCTATGACATTATGGGTGTGAAAGAGGTGTGCGAGAAGTTTGGAATTGAGCGCACCGAGCAGGTAATCGACATTCTTGCTCTCATGGGCGACAAGGTCGATAATATCCCGGGATGCCCCGGAGTGGGTGAGGTCACCGCCGGCAAACTCGTGCGCGAATTTGGCAGCGTGGAGGCCTTGATAGATAACACAGGCAGCCTCAAAGGCGCTCTCAAGAAAAAAGTGGAGGAAAATGTGGAGAAAATCAAGTTCTCGAAGATGCTTGCCACCATCAAGATTGACGTCCCTATCGAGTTCGACGAGGCTGCGCTCAGCCGCCGACCCATCAATGCCGCCGCCCTGCGTGAGGTGTTCACCGAACTCGAGTTTCGCTCGTTTATCACTCGCATAATCGATCAGGGCGAGGGTAATGTGGGCATCGAGGGAGCACCTCTGCCAGCTCCAGCTCCCGAAGCACCTCAAAAAACCAAAGCGGCTCCCAAACCCAAGTCGGGACAGATGTCGCTCTTCGACGATGACGAAGATGAAGCAGTCGAAACTGCAGAAACCGTCACAACTGACGCTCTTGTCGCCGCTCCCAAACCTATGGCGGCACTTGGCGAAACGACAATTGCCGACGATGCCGCATCGCTGAGCGAATGGGTGGCTAAGGCGATGAAATGCCCTGCCGTGGGCGTGGAAATCCTTGCCGATGGCGACGAATCGATGACTGCCTCGCCGGTGGGCGTGGGCGTGGCTTTGCCTTCGGGCGAGGCTTTCTATGTGCCGGCATCCCTCTTGGATGCCCTCAAACCGCTTTTCGAAAACACCACTACCACCATCGTGGCTGGTGACATAAAACGCTATATGGTGATGCTTCGCCGACGCGGCATAACGCTCTCGATGCCTTATTTCGATACGGCGGTGGCTCACTATCTGCTTCAGCCCGAACGCCTTCACGACACGGCGCGTATTGGCGCCGAACTCATTGGCACTGAGTGCGAAACCATCGAGTCGTTCCTCGGTCCGAAGGGCAAAAACCGACTGCGCTTCAGCCAAAAATCGGTTGCCGATGCATGCCGGTTTGCTTGCACCTATGCTCACACGTCGCTTGCGCTTCGTGATGTGCTATTGCGCTTGATTGCCCAAGAAAACATCATACCGCTGCTCACCGACATCGAATTGCCGCTGGTGGAGGTGCTCGCCGATATGGAATACAATGGTGCTCGTGTGGATGTAAAGGCGCTCAACGACTACTCGGTGCTGCTCACCGAACGAATGAACCGACTCGAACAGGAGTGCTTCGACCTCGCCGGCGAACAGTTTAACACTGCTTCGCCTATGAAGGTGGGCGAGATTCTATTCGATAAACTCAAAATCGACGATAAAGCGAAAAAGACCAAAACCGGACAATATTCCACCACCGAGGAGGTACTCATGCACTTGCGCGACCGCCATCCGCTCGTGGGTAAGATTCTCGACCTTCGCGGCATTCGCAAACTCCTTTCCACCTACGTAAATGCACTTCCCGAACTCATCAATGCCGAGACCGGGCGCATTCACACCACCTACAATCAGACCGTAACAGCCACAGGCCGACTGTCGTCGACCGCGCCTAACTTGCAGAACATACCCGTGCGAAACGACGACGGGCGTGAAATACGCAAGGCTTTTATCCCTGCCGAGGGTTGCCGATTCTTCTCTGCCGACTATTCGCAGATCGAACTCCGCTTGGTGGCTGATTTCAGCCACGACCCCACTATGGTAGATGCCTTCAAGCATGACCTCGACATCCACGCCATCACAGCTGCAAAGATTTATCACGTTCCGCTCGAGGAGGTCACTTCCGACCAGCGACGCAAGGCTAAAACAGCCAATTTCGGCATACTTTACGGTATATCGGCTTTCGGCCTTTCGGAACGCTTGCAGATACCCCGCGCCGAGAGCAAGATGCTCATTGATAACTATTTCGCCACCTTCCCCGGTGTGCGTGAATACATAGAACGCAGCGTGGAGCAAGCCCGTCAGCAGGGTTATGTTACCACCATCTTCGGCCGACGTCGCATGCTCCCCGACATCAATTCGCGCAATGCCGTGGTGCGCAGCTTCTCGGAACGTAATGCCGTGAATGCTCCTATTCAAGGCTCGGCTGCCGATATCATTAAGATAGCTATGGTGCGGATATATGCCGAGATGAAGCAGCGCGGCTTGAAATCGAAGATGATACTTCAGGTGCACGACGAACTCAACTTCGATGTAGTGCCCGCCGAAGCCGAAGTGCTCACCGAACTCGTGGTGCGCTGCATGCAAAACGCCTACCACGGCGAAGTGCCTCTCACAGCCTCGCACGCCATAGCCGACAACTGGCTCGATGCTCACTGATGAAGCCGCAAACTTGCATCAGATGAGACAATTTTTGTACATTGCATAATATTGCTGTCCGATAAAAGTTGACAGACGCAAGAAGATACGGCTCGGCTATCGTTTTCACGGTGGTCGAGTCTGTTTTTGTAATTTCCAAGCCCCCTCAGCCGATGCCCGGCCTCGAAGAGGGTGATTTATCACAACAGATAACTACGCGCGCAGCCTCGGAGAGGATGATAATCACTTGCATAACCGCCGCACGACCTGAAAGGTCGAACGCCCGAGCGGAGCGAGTGGCTCTTAGCCGGGGGTGTAGCGAAGCGCAACCCTCGGTATCGTGACACCCAACGATGATGCGTCTGACAGACGCGAAAATCGGCTTCCAAAGCGACAACATTCGCGTCTGTCAGACGCTTTTCTTGGGTCGGCCACAGTCCCGGGGGTTGCGCTGACGCTTAACCCCCGGCTAAGAGCACTCGGGCTTCGCCCTCGGCTTCATCCTTTCAGGTTGGATACCATCGCGACTGCCGCGATAATATTAAACACAGATTAACACAAACATGGCACAGATAAACACAATAATGTGGGAATCCGTACTTAATTCCGTGAAAATCCGTGTTAAAACCACCGACACGCCGCCGCGATGACCGCAGCGCAGCCTCGAGAGGCTGATTTATGGTTAGCACCACACAGAGGGAGCGCAGCGACCGGTATTAATCACAAAAACAAGACATTTTTTTGCGAATATTTTACTTGTAGGCTGAATCTTTACCGAATTATGCCGAGTTGTAGCAATATTAGATGGTAGCATAACGAAAATTATTGCAAACTCACCATTTTCTCGGTATAAAAAAACGCCGAGGAGGCTACATTCCCGAGAGAATGTAGCCTCCTGACTATAGAAAATTATGAAAACTTCGAGATATTAGAATTTCAAGTTGAATCCAATGCCGAGCACGCGGTTGGTGCGGGTGTAGCTGTCCTTCTTATCGCCTGCTTGAGTGGCAGTAGTCACATCGCGAGTGCTGTAGAGGGTTTGCATATAACCCAGGTCGATGCTTGCGCGGCTCGATACGTTCAAGCGAACACCACCACCCAAGCTGTTGCTCGATGTGGTGAAGCTGAGGTCGTTCATATAGGCATCGCTGAGATTGTAGTTAGTGGTTTGCCAACCTGCCGATACGGTAACAAAGTTGCAGATGTCGTATTCGGCGCCGGCAGTGATTTCCCATGTGCCGCTGTCGATGCCTTTTTGCTTGTCGCCATAGGCTGTGGCGTGGCAATCGTCGTAGAAGTGGTATCCGGCATTGATGCGTAATTGGCTGATTGGGCTGTATTGAGCACCGATAGCAAAGAATGCGGGAATGTCGCCTGCCACTTTCTTGCCGTCGGCAAACTGACCCAATGTGGGGTTCGATTGCGCCACTTGTGTGGTGTAGGCGTTCATTTCGGTCTTATTTTCGAGGCGAATACGGGTCTTGAACTCGTATTTTGCTGCCAAGTTCCATTGCTCGTTAATCTTCCAATCGATGCCGATGATTGGGGTCACACCGAAGCCCTTTTGGTCGCAGTTGAGCGAAAGAGCTGCTTGAGCCAACTGGCCGTCTAATTTCTGTTGCACGGTGGAGATGATAGCTGCATCTACGGGCGATGTGCCTGCCACGATTCTTGCTGTGGCATCTTCTACCCAGCCGTTGTAATTGCAGTTGGCGTATACGCCGCGAAGGCCTACGTAGCCTGCCAAGTTTTCGGTAATCTTATATGTGCCACCCACAGCGAAGCCGAAGTAGTATTGACGGCCCTTCATATAGGCATTGATGTCGTAGCCGCCGAAAGCGAGGGTAGAGCCATAGGCTGCGTTGGTCTGAGCCAATGCTGTTGCCACGTTAGAATAGATTTGACTTGCGTAGAGTGCTTCGAATGTGCCGAGGCCCTTGTCGTATTCGCACTTGCCTCCGCCACCGTTGATGGCAAAGTTGGCCGATACCGACCAGCGGTCCTTAACGTAGGCAAGCTGGAAGCTCGGGAGAACCGGAGCATAAGCATCGCCCTTGTAGAGGTGTGTGGGCTGGTTGTTATTGATATTATAGGCGAAAAGTGGGAATGTAGTGTCTACTTCGCGAGTTTGCTTGGCGTTTTGCAAGTTGATGCTTAGGTGAAAACCGTTGTCGAGAAACGCTGCACCTGCAGGGTTGTTGATGTTGCTTGTGATGTCGATTGTTGCATCTTGACTGATTTGGCGCAAGAACGATGCGCTTTGATTCGTATTTGTGAGAAGGCCTCCCGCCATCATTGTTGCTGCACCGAATGCAGTAAATACGAAACCGAATACTAATTTCTTAATCATCTAAATTTCTATTTTTGTTAAAACCGGTGCAAAGGTAATACTAATTTTTCTAAAAATGCGACAAACAGAACATATAAAGTGAAAAATGTGCCAATTTTCTTCGTTTTCGCTGTTTAGCACGCGTGATAATTGTCCCTGCGCATGCTCGTTTCTTTTTTTTTCGTTCGGAGCGCCATTCCGCCTAAGTGAGTGTAGCATAAAAAAGAGAGACACCTCTTTAATAAAAGAAGTGCCTCTGTTGACTATATTTCTTGTGTTAAGAAAAAGCTCGAACCATCTGAGAAGTGTAAGAGTTTTCGTTGTCGTACCAAGAAACAACTTGTACTTGATAAGTATCGTCGTCGATCTTAGCAACCATAGTTTGAGTTGCATCGAACAATGAACCGTACTTCATACCGATGATATCAGAAGAAACGATTTGGTCTTCAGTGTAACCGAACGATTCGGTTTGAGCAGCCTTCATAGCTTCGTTGATACCTTCCTTAGTGATGTCCTTACCCTTAACTACAGCAACCAAGATAGTAGTAGAACCGGTTGGAGTAGGAACGCGTTGAGCAGAACCGATAAGCTTGCCGTTCAATTCAGGGATAACCAAACCGATAGCCTTAGCAGCACCTGTTGAGTTAGGAACGATGTTTTGAGCACCGGCACGAGAACGACGCAAGTCACCCTTACGTTGAGGACCGTCAAGAATCATTTGGTCGCCTGTGTAAGCGTGGATAGTCGACATGATACCGCTTTGGATAGGAGCATATGCGTGCAAAGCAGCTGCCATAGGAGCCAAGCAGTTAGTTGTGCAAGATGCAGCAGAGATTACGTTGTCTTCTGCCTTCAAAGTCTTGTGGTTTACGTTGTAAACGATAGTAGGAAGATCGTTACCTGCAGGAGCAGAGATAACTACCTTGCGAGCACCAGCTTGGATGTGAGCTTCAGCCTTAGCCTTTGATGTGTAGAAACCTGTACATTCAAGAACTACGTCTACGCCAAGTTCTCCCCAAGGAAGTTCTGCTGCGTTTGGCTTTGCGTAGATAGTGATTTCTTGACCATCAACGATGATTGAATTTTCAGTTGCTTCTACAGTGTGCTTGTTTTCGCCGAACTTACCTGCGAAACCACCTTGTGCTGTGTCGTACTTCAAGAGGTGTGCAAGCATCTTTGGGCTGGTCAAGTCGTTGATTGCAACTACTTCATAACCTTCTGCCTCAAACATTTGACGGAAAGCGAGGCGACCGATACGGCCGAAACCGTTAATAGCTACTTTTGTCATTTTTCTTAAAAAATTTATTGGTTAAAATAATATGTAGTAATCGTTTTCAGATATTTTTATATCTTTGCATTTGTTAAGGCTTCTCGCCCGACATAAGTATATGATTGGACCATAGTTGCCTTTTACGATGCAAAAGTAATATTTTTTTTTTAATATTGGTACGTATTTATATAAAATAATAGAAATTTTTCGCCAATTATTTCTTTTTATTTTATTTGCGTAACTATTTGACTTTGATGCGCTATTAATTTTGTGTTTTTAACTATAAAATTTTTCTTTACTATGAGTAAATTTTTGACTGAATTCAAAGAATTCGCCATGCGTGGCAATGTGATGGATATGGCTGTGGGTGTTATCATCGGCGGCGCTTTCGGTAAGATTGTCACTTCGCTCGTTAACGACGTTATTATGCCTCTCGTGGGCCTTGTGGTGGGTGGCGTGGATTTCACCAACCTTAAGTGGGTGTTTGCCGAAGCTACCGAGGAGACTCCCGAGGCTGCTTTGATGTACGGCCAATTTATCCAAAACGTGGTCGATTTCCTTATCATTGCTTTCTGCATCTTCTTGATGGTGAAGGGCATCTCTAAGTTGACAAAGAAGAAGGAGGAAGCTCCTGCTGCTCCTGCACCGGCTCCCGAACCATCGGCTGAAGAAAAATTGCTTACCGAGATTCGCGACCTTTTGAAGAACCAGAAGTAAGGCTCTCCGTAAGGCATCGCACTCCTTCACCCGAAGTGTGCGTGCTGAGCTATAAAACATTCCGAGCGTCATAGTTCTTATAGCGAACTGTGGCGCTCGGCTGTTATTTCACTTCTACCACTGCATTGCGGGTGCGCACGCCGGCGGCTGTGATGATGTCCACTATCAGCCGATATTTGCCCGGCGTAGCCGGCGTGCGCAGCTTTTCTGATGCATGTGGCGCTTGGTAGATTCCCATAGGTCGATAATATGTGCCCAAGCTCGGGCGCTTTATTTCGCCTTGATAATTGCGCGTCTTCACCACAACGGCTCCATGTAATGCTCCAAAAGTTACTGCCAATGCTTGCCATGGCTGAAGAAACTCTACCGACTCTATCTCTTTTGCCGACATTTCCATGGCGAAATCAAGTTGCCCACCATCATATCGTGTGCCATCTATTAATAACGGAAGCGATGTGGCATTCTTTCGGTCGGCAACGCCATCTCCATCATTGTCATCTATAGGTATCAGTCCGGCAGATACGCCTCTTTTGGTACCTAATGCATATCTGCTTCCTGCACGCCTCACTATCAGTGCAGGAATATCGCGAAGTATATCATATAGCGTGATATAGTTCTTTTCGTCAATAGTCGCCTGGCTTTTGTAGTTGGTGCCATAGAATCGTTCGGTTTCGTGGCGCTTATCCACATGTATGCGTGCTTTGACGGTTATTTCCGGCAAATTATACTTCTCAAGATTGGCAAACGAACCGATAGATGCTTCCGACAAAGCATACTGATGTGCATAGACCCATTTTTTGCCGCCTGCCGATGGTGCCGGGAACACGTCGTCATCAAATCGCAACTCTGCTTTTAGCGGCTTTTCGCGTTTTGAGATATATTGTACGAAAAAGTCAGTTCCTTCTTCGAAATTATCTACCGGGATGCTGAATCTGCCGTCTTTTTGGACTATTGTGTCATATACGCAGTTGTTGTCGGTGCGGTATGCAATGATTCTGCCGTTCTTATATGGATGCCAATTCTGCATCAGTGCCGTACCTGAGAGTGTAATCACCATTTCGGGCATATACTCATATATGGATTTGCCTTTCGTGACTGCTTCTTTGAGGTTGAGCCTGGCGAGGTGGGCTGTCGATAGCCATGCCTGAAGGTCGGCTTGGCGCTGTCGTGGCGATTGCTTCCACGACGAGTAGGGAAATGGAAGTGTCGAAGCATAATCGTTTTCATACAGCAGCGCATTTTCGGCTGTAGGCGTCCACAACTCGTCGCAACTCACAAATCGGCACATCACCACGCCCGTGGTGTCGCTCATTGGGCATAACCGACGCACATCCACCTCGGTGTCACTCGGCAATGGCATGATTGTATCGGTGAAATCCGCCCCTGATTGCTTGCGCTGAAGGGCGGTGTATTCTGCCATTACATTCATCGCCGTGTCGGCAAGCAATATGGTAGCCGTGTTTGGTGCATAGGTTAGGCGTATAGCACCCGACGGGCGAACTGCGCCACAGTTTAGCAGCCCGTTTTGGCGGTCATAGGTGTAGAGCTGCCACCCCGCTGTCTCTATAGGCATATTCGGCACGGAGAAGTTTATGATGTTGTCGCTCAGCGATGCCGACACCTTAACGGCTCCCGGCTCGGCATCGGGCACGGCAAACGATTGCTCGCTTGCCTCGATGCCATCGATGGTAATCCGGTAATGGTCGCCCCGCTGCGGCAGATAGGTTATGCCGGCTGTGCCCGAAAGTGATGTCTTGGTGCTTGCCACCACCTCTCCACTTTCATTCTCCAGATATATCGTTCTGTCGGCTATGGGGAATCCCGACATACTTTGTAGCACAATCACCAATCTTTGAAGCTCGCCGGCTGCAAGTTTGCCTCCGTCGGGGGCTATATGGCATTGCACATTATGGAGCGAATGACTGTCGTTAATGGGGCGTTCTCCACACACCAGAGGGGCATAAGCATAGCCCTCGTCGTTAAAGTTGCGCATCAACTTGGTGTAAGCCCGCAAGTAATACATGCCTTTTACGAACAAACCGTCGGTAGGTATGATGGTGGTAAATTGTCCCAAACTGTCGCATGCCAATCGCTGCCGTATTAGCACCGAATCCTGTCGGCTAATCAGCTCCAAATAGAGTATACGGCTATATGGCGTGATGTGATTGTGGGCTTGGCTGGTAACAACCCCGTTAACCCTTATCGTATCTCCCGCATCAAACCACAATTTCTCAGGTGCAAGATATATCTGCTCTGTGCGCAAATCGTCGGGCAGCTGCGCCCATGTGGCAAAACAGCAAACCGACATTACTACAACCGATATGATATGTCTTATTTTGACCTTCATGGAACAATTCGATTATGCGTTACATTCAGCTTAATTAAATAATAGCATTGCATATAGTATTCGGGGTGCGACCCGACTATCTGTCTCACCTGATTAACAGGTAGTTCGATGCTCATTACACAATCTTGGTCAATTGATTCGATTATGAGAAGTTTTCTCTTGATATAAAGCATTAAATGTCCACATACATTCGAGACGTATGGTTGTCCAGGGCCACTCAAAGGAACATATGATAAACTCGTGTCGCCTGGCGAATAAACACCTTCTGGCGGAAAAGGTATCTCATACTCTAAATATCCGTTTGTCGTAGGATCATTATTAAGATCTACCGAAAGTGTACACAATGTCCCTAAACAATCAAAACCTGGGATAGAATCTTGCGCATAGCAATTAATACTTGATGCAAAAGCTACGATAATAAAAAAATACTTTAATCGTTTCATAATATTTGAATTTAATGGTTGAATAATAAAATTATGCCGTTTATCATTTGCAAATATAGATATTTTTTTTAATAACAAACAATTAGAATCACAAATAGGGAAAACAGCAAACAACTTACCAACTTACCTGATTATTTGTGTATTATTGCCCACCATCGCTGCTTAAGGCCGAGGTATTAACCTCCATTATCACGTTTTTTGAAAAATTTCAACTCCTAATCGGCACATTATGCTTATCTTTGTGCCTAAATTACATAATAATAACTCTATCATGATGGAAAAGAAGCAAACTCAAATAGATTTTACCGACAACGAGACCGATAAGTTGCAAACCGGCGGCTTGAAGGAACGCCTAAGCCGCGTTAAGACCACTCGCTGGGTGCGTTTTGCCATCGTGTCGCTCGTGTTTTTTGCATGGGTGGCTTGGTTAGGCAGCTGGTGGGTGCTCGTGTTCTGGTTCTTGCTCGCCGATATCTATCTCACTCAGTTCATTCCCTGGACTTGGTGGCGCCACACCAAAAATAAGGTGGTGAAAGAGGTGATGACTTGGGTGGATGCCATTGTGTATGCCTTGATTTTGGTGTATTTCCTCTTTGCTTTTGTGGGTCAAAACTATCAAATCCCGTCGTCGTCGCTCGAGAAAACTCTGCTCGTGGGCGATTATCTGTGGGTCAACAAGATGGTGTATGGCCCTCGCGTGCCTAACACTCCGCTACACTTCCCGCTGGCGCAAAACACGCTCCCCATACTCAACTGCAAGAGCTACATCGATAAGCCACAATGGGATTATCATCGCCTTAAAGGCTTGCGCAGCATAGAGCGTAACGATATTGTGGTGTTTAACTTCCCTGCCGGCGACACTGTGGCTCTGAAGATGCAGAACCCCGACTATTATACTCTCATTCACCTTTACGGCCGCGAGGAGGTGCATCGCAATAAGGCTCAATACGGCGACATTATTTATCGCCCCGTCGACCGCCGCGAAAACTATGTGAAGCGTTGCATTGGTCTGCCCGGCGACCGATTGAAGATAGTGGATAATGTGGTGTATATCAACGGCAAACCTATCAAAAATCCTCACGATGTGCAGTTCAACTACTTCCTGCAGACCGATGGCCGCGCCATCACCGACGATGTGTGGGACGACCTCGGCGTGAGCGTTGCCGACCGCAGCGAGATGCAAATCTCGGTACAAGACGTTCAGAGTGTGGCTTTGATGGGCATGAATGTGGGTGCCGACGGCTCTGTTACGCCCATCTATCACGCTCCGCTCACCGAGGATATGAAGGCTAAGATTGCCGCCAATTATCCGTGGATAGTGAAGGTGGTGAAAGAACCTACTGCCGAGATGTTTAATCCTTATCCTATTGAACACAGCTATGGCTGGACTCGTGCCGACTATGGCGAGGTGTGGATTCCTAAGAAGGGCGAACAGATTAGCCTCAATGTTAACAATCTGCCCATCTATGCCCGATGCATCAAGAATTATGAGGGCAACTCGCTCGAGGTGAAGGATGGCGTTATCTACATCAACGATGAGCCTGCCACAAGCTATACATTCAAGATGGACTACTATTGGATGATGGGCGACAATCGCGACAACTCGCTCGACTCGCGCTATTGGGGCTTTGTGCCTGAGGATCACATTGTGGGTACGCCGATTGTGGTGCTGATTTCTATCGACCCCGACAAGGGATTCCGTTGGGACCGCATCTTCAAGACTGCCAACCCCGATAAGAAATAACAGGCAATTATCACTGTGCAAGCTATGGCGGCTTATAATCCCCAATATCGATGTGCTGTGGTGCAGAGTGCCTATCTGGGCAGTGTGCGCTACTACGCCGCACTTATGCGTGCCCGCTCGGTGGTGGTCGACGATGCCATGACCGGCATCCCGGCTCTCTGGGCGCATAACCATTGCCGCCTGAGTGGCGCCAATGGCGTGCAGCAACTGGTGATTCCCGTCGACCGTGCCGACTACAATAGCCGCACACCCATGCGCGACATCGTGGTGTCGAACCACGGCGATTGGCGGCATCTGCATTGGGGTGCTATGTTCTCGGCTTATGGCAAAAGTCCGTTCTTCGAATATGTGGCCGACGACCTCGAACGAATAGTTAAGGGCAATCAGAAATATCTCCTCGACCTCAATAACGAGTTGCATCAGATGGTAATCGATTTCCTCGATTTGCCCATACATGTGGCTTGCGGCACTGCGGCTGCTGAAGCCGACCTCGATTTGCGTCGCCTTGTGGGCGAGCGCCGCCCCGACCGGCTCGACCTCACCGACTGCACTTACTATCAACTTTGGGCAAGCCGTCACGGCTTTATGCCCAATCTCAGCATCCTCGACTTGCTGTGCAATACCGGCCGCGAAGCCGTGTTCACCCTCCTCGATATGGCTAAGTAGGTATTGATGCCAACCGCCACCCCAGCCGAGTGCTGAAATGCACACCACGGCGGTGCCGATATTGATATCTATAAGACACAAATATAAATAATAGAAAAAGATATGTTAAAGGTTTTTCAAGGCGCAAGTCGCTGCTTGTCGACCTACGCATCGTGGTTTGTGATAGGGGTGGCATTGTGGTCGCTTCTTATGCCGGCCACATTCGGCTGGGTGCAGCAAGAGGGCCGCGCAAGCGTGATTTTGGGCATCATTATGCTCACTATGGGTTGCACGCTCACTCTCGACGATTTTAAGGTGCTTATAAGCCGCCCCATCGACATCTGCATAGGTGCGGTGGCGCAATATTCCATTATGCCGCTTGTGGCATGGGCTTTGACTCGTGTTTTCGGACTCAACCCGTATCTCGCTACGGGCATTATTCTCGTTGGATGCTGCCCGGGTGGCGTGTCGAGCAATATCATGAGTTTCCTTTGCAAGGGTGATGTGGCTTTCTCGGTGGGTATGACCACCGTATCCACTCTTTTGGCTCCTTTCGTGACCCCTCTGCTGGTGCTCTGGCTTGCCGGAACCGAAGTCGACGTCGACGCAGTGGGTATGTTCAAGAATATCCTTATGATTACCCTCATGCCCGTGATTGTGGGATTTCTCTTCAATCAATATTTGGGTAAAAACAAGCACTTCAAGGAGATACAGAGCATTATGCCCGGCATAAGCGTTATAGGATTGTGCCTGATAGTGGGAGGCGTGATATTTACGGTGCATCCGCAACTTGTGCGCGATGGCTTGAGCATAGTGGGCATCACCATGGCAGTGGTGTTTTGCCACAACACCATAGGTTATGCGCTTGGCTATCTGGTGGCGCACCTGTTCCGATTCAATACGGCTAAAAGTCGCACTCTGAGCATAGAAGTGGGTATGCAGAATGCCGGCATGGCCACCGTGCTTGCCAACAACTTCTTCGCCACACCGGCTGCCATTGCTCTCAATCCACTCTCGGCGCTCAGCGTGGTGCCATGCGCTCTGTCGTGCGCCTATCATTCAATTTCAGGCACCATACTCGCCGGTATTTTCAACCGATTCGGCAAGTCCTCATCGCCAAAAACCGAATAATCCCCTCGCCCGTAACGCTCCAACATTAGCGCCGGTGCGTTTTGCAAACATCCCCGGAGAGGCTGATAATCACTTGCTGATAGATATAATCTCACACAGATTTCACAGATTACACAGATGTTATTCACGGCTACACGGCCACGCCGACAGCCTCTAAAGGCTGATAGTCACCCGCTTAACCCACCGCTGCGAAAATCTGTGAAATCTGTGAAATCTGTGAGAGATTCCCACACCGCCGCGAAATAATCTGTGAGAAATTCCCCACACCATCGTCGCCGCAGCAGCGCAGCCTTATGGTATCCTGGCGCCCGATTTCAGCCTTGGCCTTGCGATTTTACTTCTATTTTGGGCTGATTATGGTGGTAGCCTCGGGTTTTCATGGTTCGGCGATATATATTGCCGCCGCACACCACGTAGAGCACATTGTCGACAAACGACAGGTTGGTCACAGCCCCTTGCGGCAAGGTGAGGATGGCGCGCACACGGCCGTTTTGGTCGCACACTTGCACACCCATCGCTGTGGCTACATACAGATTGCCTTCGGTGTCGAATGCCATAGGTCCGTTTTCCTGCAATGCATCGTTGTCGGCGCTGTGAAGCCAGTAGAATCGTTCGCCATACATCAGATGGCGATTATCGCCCATCGCATAGGCTATTAGCCAATTGCTGCCCGGTTCGCTCTGCACCAGCACCTTGTGGTCGGGCGAGAGGGCAAAGTGATGTCCGCGGCTCAGCAGTTGCTCTTGTGCCGCGATAGCCATTGAGGGATTGAGATAGAGCGTGTCGGAGTGAGCCGAGTAGCGAGCCACATATTCCCACTCGCTTTTGTGGTCGATTATATGCTTGAGCATATCATTTTCGCTGTTGCCTTTTTTCACCTTCGCGGGCCATCCTTTCCACAGAAATCGCATGGCATCGGCAAACGCCAATGTGCCGTAGCGTATACTGTGACCGCCTTTGTCCCACGATTCTGCCACTTCGTAGCCTGCAAATTTCAGCGCCGAGTGCATGAGTTGATTATATTCCCACCAACTGCCGAAAAGGGCATTCCAGGCATCGCGTTCGCCGTCTTGCATAAAGATGCGTATGGGTTTGGGTTCGGTTTTGCGCACCAATGCGGGATAGTCGTTGCCGCCACGCATTGCCACAAATGTGCCCACGGCGGTGTAGACGCGGCTGAAGAGGTCGGGCCTATACCATGCTGCCGACCAAGCGCATATTCCGCCACTGCTGGCTCCCGTTATGGCGCGGTCGTTGGCATCGCCGGAGATGTGCACCGTGCGCCCGTCGGCGAGTGTCATACCTTCTACCTCGGGCAGCAATTCCTTCTCAAGAAATTCAGCCCATTCTCCGTTCATTGTGTCGAATTCTCGGCTGCGATTGTAGCGCACCACATCGCCACGGCTGTTGCGCACCACGCCCGGCTCCACAAACACACCTATGCACACCGGCATATCGCCTGCGGCTATGAGCGTGTCCATTTTGGCTGCAGCGTCGTAGAGTATGCCGTCCATGCACACCAGCAGACAAGCCGGCTTGTCGCCGCTATATTGCGCCGGCACATACACCTTATATGTTCGCTCCGTGCCGGGATAGATGATGCTATGGTTGTGAGTGCCGCTCACTATTGTGCCCGAAGGCACCGACTGCGATTGCATCGCCAGCCACATCAAGCAGGCCACGATTGTTATTGCTATTCTTGTCATGGCAAGTAAAAAAAGGTTTGGTTTTCGACCCTAAAGATACTCAAAAATTTCGCGCTGCCATACGCTTTGTGCAAAATTTATAGCCTCAGCAGTTTTTTCAGTCCGACAGGTCTGACTTGTCCGACATGTCCGACAATGTCTCACGACGAAAAACCCCCGCTGCAGCGCTGAGATGTCGAGAATAATGAGTAAATTTGGGGGGTGAAAATTAATCATTCTACAGAAATTATGGCAAACAAAGATAAGAATTGGGAAATCCTCAAAAGTGAATATGTGATACGCCGGCCGTGGCTTACGGCTCGCAAGGATAAGGTGCGAATGCCTAACGGTGTGGTGAATGATGAGCACTGGGTGCTCGAATATCCCGAATGGGTGAATGTGATTGCCATCACTCGCGATGGTCGATTTGTGATGGAATATCAATATCGCCATGGACTGCGCTGCTGCGGCTATGAACTTTGTGCCGGTGTGGTGGAGGACGGGGAGGACCCGGTGGATGCCGCTCGCCGCGAACTATATGAGGAAACAGGTTTCGGTGGCGGCAAATGGACTAAATATATGGCTATCTCAGCCAATCCGAGCACCACGAGCAACCTCACTCACTGCTATATCGCCGAGGGTGTGGAACCGGTGTCATCGCAGCACCTCGAGGCTACCGAGGACATCGATGTGGTGATAATGACTGCTGCCGAGGTGCGAAGCAAGTTGCTCAGCGGTGAGATAATGCAGGCGCTTATGGCGGCTCCGCTTTGGCGCTATTTCGGCGAACATCCCGAACTTTTCTCCGAAGGAGGCGATGATGAAGAGCATGATTGACCGTTGCTGCCGAAGCTCTCGACTGCTACGCTTGGCGCTTGTGGCGCTGGTTGTGGCTTGCGTTGCCCAGGTGGCGGCAGCCAAGGCTTCGCTCACTGCGCATCGAAATGTGGGCGGCGACACATATAACTTTTGGCTCTATCTGCCCGACGACTACGAACACCGTGTGGGCGCTGTGCCGCTGATAGTGTTTTTGCACGGCGCCAGCTTGTGCGGCAACAACCTCAACTCAGTGAAGCGCTATGGCTTGATCGATGCTGTGGAGGAGGGTCGACGTGTGGATGCCGTGATAGTGGCTCCGCAATGCCCCGGCGGTGGTTGGAAGCCCGAGCGGGTGCATGCCACCGTGGAATGGGTGAAGCAAAACTATCCCTACGATGCTTCGCGAGTGTATGTGGTGGGAATGAGCCTCGGCGGATTTGGCACGGTGGACTACTGCGCCACCTATCCCGACGAGGTGGCTGCCGGAATAGGTATGTGCGGCGGTGGCACGGTGAGTGCTTCGCGTCAGCAAAACTTGGCAAAAATGCCTTTCTGGCTTATTCATGGCACTGCCGACCGTGCTGTGCGCATCGCTGAGTCGAAGAAAGTGGAAGCCAATGTGCTTAGTGCTCCTGAGGGTGGGTCGCGATTGCGCACCACTTGGCTGCAGGGCGGCAATCACGGCACTCCGGCGCGCGTGTTCTATCACAGCGACACCTATAAGTGGCTCTTCAGTCATTCGCTCAACGACTCCGACCGCCCCGTGAATCGCGACATCGATTTTTCGGTGGCAAAATTGCGCGGAGCCTACAACTCTATGCCGCGCGGTGTGGTGGCTGTGGAAAATGCCCATGCGGGTAACATCAAGAAATACACCGATGCTGAATTCGACAGCGACGACTTCGATATGGTTCCCTATGAGAATATCACCTACGACGACATCGATTTCGACAGTTCCGATTTTGTGCCTGCCGGATTTGATGACGAGTCGTCGAACGGCAAGTCGATGCTCAACGAGCAAGGCCGTCGCAAAATCTCCGGCAACGAATCGACCGCAAAGCCTCAATCGAGCACCAAACCGGCTGCCGAAACTCGCTCTCGCACGGTTACCGTGCGAAGCGGCGACACCCTCGACCGCATAGCTCGTCGCAACGGCACCACGGTCGACCACCTTTGCAAGAAAAACGGCATCTCGCGCACATCCACCCTGCGCATAGGGCAGAAAATAAAACTCTGACCCGGCTGCACTTTTTTTAATACCACGATTATGATATCGCGCTGCTACCTCGAAATCACCAATATCTGCAACCTCGATTGCCTATTCTGCCCTAAGACCGATAGGGCAAAGCGCGTTATGACCATCGATGAATTTCACCTGCTTACCAATCGACTGCAAGGCGAGATAAAATTTCTCTATTTTCACCTTATGGGCGAACCCACTCTGCACCCTCATCTTGCCCGGTTTGTGGCAGAGGCGCGTCGCAAAGGCTTTGTGCCCGTATTGACCACCAACGGCACGCTGCTTCACAGCGCCGACAACCTCATAGATGCCGGTCTGCACAAGGTGCAAATCTCACTCCATTCGCACGAAGGCAATGGCTGCTCACATCTCGAGGCATATATGGCAAAAGTAATGCAATTTTCGCTCCGAATAGCAGCCAAAGGTACCATAGTGGTGCTGCGGCTATGGAATCAAGGCGGATTCGACAGCACCAATCGCCAAGTGTTGCAACTCGTGGCCAACTATGCTCCGCAACCATGGACCGAGCGCCACGATGGTTGGAAAGTGGCACAAAACATTTATATCGAACACGACAGTATGTTTCAATGGCCCGATACCGAAGGCGAGGAGTGTTGCCACCACGACGGCGGCGTGTTCTGCTATGCCTTGCGCAATCAGGTGGGCGTACTCGTAGACGGTAGCGTGGTGCCCTGTTGCCTCGACCATGCCGGTAGCGTGGTGCTGGGCAACCTATTTGAGCAACCCCTTGCCGAGATTATTGCCTCACCGCGAGCGCAAGCCATCTACCACGGCTTCTCGCGTCACACGGCCGTTGAACCACTCTGCCGCCGATGCGGCTATGCAGCACTCACCAAGCAATTCCGCCGTTAACAAAGCCTCAAAAAGGCTGATAGTCACCTGCTGATGATTAAATCTCACACAGATTTCACAGATTTTTTGTTACGGTCAGCGCTGATGATTTTAATCTCACACAGATTCCACAGATTTTTATTCACGGCTACACCGCAGCGCAGCCTCGGAGGGGCTGATTTATGGTTAGCACCACACAGAGGGAGCGCAGCGACCGGTGCGGTGTCCCGGATTCCACCCACAATACAGCCTGGAGAGGCTGACAGTCACCCGCCCAAAACGCCCTTCCTCAAGTGAAATATCCTATGACACAAAACCCATTGTTGAGATTTGTGTTCTCGAAAACAGCGCCCGCTGCCAGTACTTATTAGGGGCGCCATTATGCATAGCGCCCCTAACTGATTCTATGATTTTACATTATGTAATATCGTTGCACAACTATTAATTACGTTGCGCAGATTATTCGTGTGAATTTATCACTACTAATCTTATTTCTGTTCTAACGCCCTTGCTTCAAAGCACTCATTAGGGTTGTAAGAATTATTGATGCAGAATGTCAAGATATCTGTATCACTTTCTCTTCCGCTTTCGATTAGGAAATTGCGCCAAAAGTCTAAGTTGAGATTAAAACAAATGAGTCGATGTTGTATGTTTAGCCCATTTTCTGTCAGACCATACTTCCAAGGTCCTCTGAGGTTGACCAAATAGTAATCGCCCAATTTCTGTGAATACAATTCAGGAATTATCTCATCCTTGCCAAATAGTTTCTTGCAAACATATCGGGCACCCTCCTCATCGGCTGCAATATTGGAAAGCATCATTCGGAATTTGCCTTTAAACATCTCAGGTTCACTATTTGATGTCTTCTTTGAGTATAACTCAATGTCACCGTTTTCATCGTAGCTTAGTCCGATAATATTTCCCTCTATTTTTTCTCTAAGAGCCTCTGCAATTGGGGGCAATGCCTCTTGTAGGAGCTTAAAACGTGAATATTCTTTGCCGTTATAATGCATAGTCTGCTGGTAAGTACCATTACTTTGAAAATAATCTTCCTTTAATTCCAATTCTATTACTGTATTCGGCCTAAAATAATGCAAGTTATCCTCTGTATTAAAGTATTGGTAGTTTAATTCAATATTTATTTTTCCCGGAGTGCATGTTCCCGATGCAGTCCCCTTGAAGCCACTATAACCACCTGTGTATCCTTCACTGCAACGAAAATCTCCCATAAACGTTATTTTATTGTACTCCTCCTTTATTGAGACTGTGAGATCCACCTTTCTGTCGAAGGGAGGAAATGAGGAAATGGTCAGTTTTGCTTTATCCGGTTGGTAGATGTCATATTTTGTGAGAGTTACCTCGCCCGGTGCTGTAAATGTGTTACCATTTTCAGTGATAGTAACCTTTTCTGCTGAATATTTGCCGTATAATATTACCGACGGCTCGGTATTATCATCACCACACGAGGCAACGATTAAACCCACCAATGCTGTCAATAATAATGCTATTCTTTTCATATTGCGGTTAATTTTCTTTTGTTATTATTTTGTAAAGATATATATAATTTCCTTTTAAACAAAGTAATTTTTGATTTCATCGGATTCGAGTCGATAGTTAAAATAATCGACATTGTCCCATTGAAATGCACCCTCATCGTATCCGGCGCGTGTTAATACTTGAGGTGTGCTTTGAACAGTGACCTGCTCAATCTCATCGCTGCAAGAGGCAACAATTAGCGAGATTAATAGAAGTAATGTACTCTTTTTCTTCGTTGTATTTATTGGTTAGTTGGTTAATTTTGGTTCAATTTATCGTTTTAGAAATGGATTTGCTTTCCCCGATAATTTATTAACAAAATTAATTCTTTAGGACAGCTCAAATATAACAAAACTGTAACAATTCACACTCGTCTAAATATTTCAACCAAACGATAAGCAGACTTAATCAATTTTAGAAATCGAGCCAATGCGGAGCACTGGTTATCTCAACAATGCCCGGCGTATTTATTGTAAAAATACTCATAAAAGTATATTCACGAGCATGTTGCAACATTTGTGTTCAAAGAAATCCTACGAGCAGACCGCAGCACAGCCTCAGAAACTATGACCGCCGCAGCCTGCACTCGCACTAACCGCCGTGCTGGCCGCCGCACAACGTCGGAGACGTTGATTTATGGTTAGCACCACACAGAGGGAGCGTAGCGACCGGTGTAGTGTCCCGATCCCCACCCATACTGCAGCCACGAGAGGCTGATAATTTAATTTAATAGGGGCGGATAAAAAATGCCCCGCCCGGAAGGGACGAGGCATTTAGTGGAAAATATAATTGTTCTTGTTTTATTATTGCCGAACGATTATAGTTGAGGACCTGCAGCTACGAGAGCCTTGCCGGCTTCGTTGTTGGTGTACTTGTCGAAGTTCTTGATGAAGCGAGCAGCGAGGTCTTTAGCCTTTTCTTCCCAGATAGAAGCGTCGGCGTAGGTGTCGCGTGGGTCAAGAATTGCAGGGTTAACGTTAGGAAGGCTGGTAGGAACTTCGAAGTCGAACATAGGAATCTTCTTGGTTTCAGCCTTGAGGATAGAGCCATCGAGGATAGCGTCGATGATACCGCGGGTATCAGGAATTGAGATACGCTTGCCTGTACCGTTCCAACCTGTGTTAACGAGGTAAGCCTTAGCACCGCTCTTTTCCATCTTCTTCACGAGTTCTTCAGCATACTTGGTTGGGTGAAGTTCCAAGAAAGCTTGGCCGAAGCAAGCCGAGAAAGTAGGAGTAGGTTCAGTGATACCGCGCTCAGTACCTGCCAACTTAGCAGTGAAGCCCGAGAGGAAGTAGTACTTGGTCTGCTCCGGAGTCAAGATAGAAACTGGAGGAAGCACGCCAAATGCGTCGGCCGACAAGAAGATAACGTTCTTGGCAGCAGGAGCCGAGCTACCCGGTTGGATGTTGTTGATGTGGTTGATTGGGTAAGAAACGCGAGTGTTTTCGGTAACCGACTTGTCGTTGAAGTCGATTTTGCCGTTAGCGTCTACAGTAACGTTTTCGAGAAGAGCGTTGCGCTTGATAGCACCGTAGATGTCGGGTTCGTGTTCCTTAGAGAGGCCGATAACCTTAGCGTAGCAACCACCTTCGAAGTTGAATATGCCGTTGTCGTCCCAACCGTGTTCGTCGTCACCGATGAGGCGGCGCTTAGGATCGGTAGAAAGAGTGGTCTTACCTGTACCCGAAAGGCCGAAGAAGATAGCGGTGTTTTCGCCGTTCATGTCGCAGTTGGCCGAGCAGTGCATCGAAGCGATGCCTTGGAGTGGCAAGTAGTAGTTCATCATCGAGAACATACCCTTCTTCATTTCACCACCGTACCAAGTGTTGATGATTACTTGTTCGCGGCTTGTTACGTTGAATGCAACGCAAGTTTCTGAGTTCAAACCGAGTTCCTTGTAGTCTTCTACCTTAGCCTTCGAAGCGTTGTAGATAACGAAGTTTGGCTCGAAGTTAGCGAGTTCTTCTTCGGTAGGACGGATAAACATGTTGGTCACGAAGTGAGCCTGCCATGCTACTTCCACGATGAAGCGAACAGCCATACGAGTGTCGGCGTTAGCACCGCAGAATGCGTCAACTACAAAAAGCTTCTTATTTGAAAGTTCCTTCTTTGCGATTTCCTTAACGTGTGCCCAAGTTTCTTCTGTCATTGGGTGGTTATCGTTCTTGTAACCCTCAGTTGTCCACCATACGGTGTTCTTTGAGGTTTCATCCATAACGATATACTTGTCTTTAGGAGAACGACCGGTGTAGATACCAGTCATTACGTTTACGGCGCCAAGTTCTGTGTCTTGACCTACTTCATAGCCTTCGAGGCCTGCCTTTGTTTCTTCTTCGAAGAGTACTTCGTAAGAAGGATTGTACACTACCTCAGTGGTGCCTGAGATGCCGTACTTCAATAAATCTTCTTTTTTAAACATTTCCCTTAAAAAATTTGTGTTATGATGAATAATGTTTTGATTTTTCGCATTTTAGCCTCGCGAGTTCGTGGCTTGCCGGAGTGCTTTGACCAAGACCTCGTTTAGCGACTACAAAGATAGTATAATTTTTTCTATTAGAAAAATAATTAAAGAAATTTTTCTTTAATTTTTACATCCGTTGCAATTCGGCTGATTATGTGCGGGTTTGCGGCGGTGGCTTTTGCTGTGTGTGAGATGATGCACCGTTGGGGCGTTTTGGGCTGCTTCGGGCAGGCTCTCCGCCCTTGTAGTACACTCAAGTAGTACACTCAAGTAGTACACTCGCGACTGCCATTTTGGGGTTCGAGAGTGCCTGATGCCAATTTTTTTCGAAAAATTTTTATTGTGCTAAAATGCCGATTATCAGCGATGTAACAATTTGGTAAAAAATTTTTCAAAAAAAGTTGCAAAAATATTTGGTGGAATGAAAAAGTGTGTATACATTTGCAGTGTACTACCACACTAATGCACTCAATACCTCAAACACGAGGCGGCAAAAAAGCCATCATAGGCAGAGTGAAAAAGGCGAAGGTGGTGCAGCGAAATAACATATAAAAAATATTAAAAATCGAAAAATATAAAATTATGTTACAGGTAAAAAATATCACTTTTGGTTACAGGAAATCATCACCGCAGATTTTCAACAATTTCTCGCTCAATCTTGAGCCGGGTAGAGTGTGTGGATTGCTCGGACGCAACGGCGCCGGCAAGAGCACTCTGATGTATTTGATGACAGGCTTGCTGTCGCCTGTGGAGGGCTCGGTAGTGTTCTGTGGCAAGGATATGCGCAAGCGTCTGCCCGAGCAACTCGCCGATATTTTTATCGTGCCCGAGGAATTTGAGTTGCCATCGATATCGCTTCGCAAATATGCCGAGGTGTATGGAGCATTCTATCCGCGTTTCAGCATGGATGATATGATGCGCTATCTCAAGGTGTTTGAAATGAACGACCTCGATGTGAATCTCAAGGCGTTGTCGATGGGTCAGAAGAAAAAGGCGTTTATGAGCTTCGCATTTGCCACCAACACTCGCGTGTTGCTTATGGACGAGCCCACCAACGGCCTCGACATTCCGAGCAAGAGCCAATTCCGCAAGATAGTGGCAACCGGCATGAGCGACGACAAGATTATGGTGCTTTCCACTCACCAGGTGCGCGACGTAGATTCGATTCTCGATTATGTGCTCATCATCGACAACAATCGCACACTGCTCGATGCTTCGATAGCCGAAATTGGCCAACGCCTGAAGTTCGAAATCTCAAACAATGTGGAGGGTGCCATCTACTATCAGCCCACCATCAACGGCAACATGGTGGTGAAGCCCAATATCGACAATGTGGAGACCAACATCGACATCGAGGCTCTCTTCAATGCCACTCTCTGCAATCCGGCTGCCATAGG
>SFTJ01000120.1 GCA_004563195.1 bacterium | reverse complement strand
ATTACACAGTCATAGTCGTTGTTCTTGATGTTGTTGAAGAAACTGACACGGTTCTTGGTGGAAAAATCCTTCTCCGAGGCATAGAGTATCCTCGCATGGGGATAAGCTGTCTGATAGGTGGCAGCTATCTCCGCGACATTGGCTTTCAGCCCGATAATCATCGGCTTGTGAGCCATACCGAGGCGTTTCATCTCATGCGCAGCCATGCACATGATGAGGGTTTTGCCTGTACCTACGGCGTGGTCACATATCCCGCCACCGTTCTGCAGGAGCATCCATACACAGTCCTTCTGACTTGGGTACACACTCTTGACACCATACTTTCCGCCAAGGGCTTTCAGATCCAAGCCGGGGAAGGTCTGGTGAGAACCGTCATACTTCGGACGCACGAAGCAGTTGAACTTCCGGTTGTACATCGTGGTCAAGCGTTCCTTAAAGGAGTCTGACTGCTCCTCCAGCCATTCAGTGAACCCGTTGCGGATTTCGTCAATCTTGGCATTGGCAAGCTGTATGCCCTCGCTGTCACGCACCTTGATGTCGTTGCCGTGTTCATCCTCACCGATGCTCTTCATCATGTCGGGACAGGTGTTGTGCAGGGCATGTTTCAGAAGACTCATGCCGTCATAGTGGCGGTAATATCCCTTCACCATATACTCATCCGTGATGGCCATGGTCTTCATACTGCATTTTGCCGAATATTCGTCCATGCTGTCGGAATAGACGATGCTGACCTGTGTATTGAAGAGGTGGCTCATGTAAGCGGAATACACACCTGTAGGTATCCAACGCTCACCGAAGTTGAAGTCCAGGTCCTCAAAGGCTATCGGTTCGGGAATGCTTGCCTTCAAGGCTTCCAACGACTCCCTCACGATTGCATGGTCTGGATTTTCCTTCAGCCATTCTTCTATACGCTCCGCTTTCTCTATTACATTGCCAGCAATGAAGCGGTCGGCTATCTCGTAGCCGTCTATGAGTGGATTGTAATAGATGCGTCCTTTAAGCGCTTCCGTCAGTTCCTGTTCCGGCATATCCGATAATTCAGTCATATACGGCAAGTCGATACGGCCGAACTTGTTGAGTGAGGCGGTGAGCGCTTCCTCTGGAGAATCGACATGACTGACCTCGTCAAGCGAAAAAGAGACCGGGTGGTCGAAGATGTCTGACTTTGTGAACTGTCCGTTTTCTACCCGTTCCAACGACAGCATGTCGCGCCCTGAGGCATCCATGAGGATGAACTTCACGTTCTGCTTGGCATTGAGGTTGCCGAAGCGGATGAAGAAAGCATCATAATAGACATTCAGACTCTCACGCATCTGCTTGTTTTCCGTCTGTTCTTCCGCTTCATAGGTGTAAAGTTTCTGATAGGCATCACGGAGGGCGATATACAAGACCGCCTTTTCTTTCTGCTCCATATTCAGATTCAACGGCATGAAGGTAGCACCATACTTGGTAAGGTCTTTCAATACACCGACGTTTCTGGCAGAGTCGAGCACCATAGAACCCTCACGATGAAAACTTTCCAGTTTCTCATCAAATGGACGGGGCTTCATAGCATCCTCTTTCTTCCTTGCCTGCTCTTCCCGCTTTCTTTCTTGCTCTTTTTGTTGTTCCCGCTCATGATTTGTTTTTTTCAATGTGCTCTGAGTCTTGGAATCTTCTTTTACCTCATTCCCTTTCGACTGTCCATGCCCGATTTGAACTTTGAGAACTTCTATCGGTTCCATCGGCGGCTTGAACTTCGGATCAAGCGTATCTTCAACGCCCAGAGCCTTGAGTTGTTCCTGACGGTGCAGTTCCGCTTTTTGGCGCAGCAGCACCCTGTCTTCGGGAGCCATGGTCATCATCATCTCGTAAAAGCCGTTGATTGGCGGATTCTCTTCCCAAGAGATGCTTGCATATGGCTCATCCCCAGGCAGGATTGGTTTTGTCTCCTGTGCTGTTTCCTGCTCTTTTGCATCTGTCAACGAAGGCTTTTCTTCTTTTTCCACAGGCTTTGTCACAACTTCAAAAGTCGGATTTACGCTTTTTACCAACGGACTTGCTTTCTTCCTTGAAACTTTCTTGGCGACAGCACCCACTGTAACCTCTGCTTTCTTCTTTGTAGCATGGACAGCCTGACGGTTTTCTTCTTCCATTCCCCAAAGGTCAAACAGCGTCATTTGCACTGGTGGCTGCTGATGATTGGACTTTTGGGATAGCTCTGCATCATCAGTAGGCTTTTCCTGCTTTTGCAAGGATACTACCGTATCGTTCTGCTTTTCCTCAATGGAAGGCTTTATCTTCTCTGTTTTTTCTATCTTTTCTGTTTCTTCAACCTCCTTAACTTCCTCAGACATTGTTTCCTCAATCCCCAAGTATCGGTTCAAATTGAGGTTCTTCTTAAAGTCTTCATGGAGCATCTTTCGCAAATCCTCTGCAATGCCTTCCACACCATCCTCATGCGTGTATATCATTGCAGGTTTGCCGAACGGGTCAGTATCCAACTTTGCTGTTGTATGGATAATGCGTTCCGGATGCTCCAGAAAGTAGTTGTTTGTCGGAATGCGGTTCTCGTCATTATAGACGGTATCAAGCAGGTTGTCGTCTCCTCGCAGCGACTCCTTTTGGCTGTTTTTCTGGAGGATGATGAGGTCACTGCCCACTTCCGTATTGGCATTTTCCGTGAACAGGTTGTTGGGAAGACGAATCGCTGACACGAGATCTGCATGATAGAGCATCATAAAACGTGCGGCACTGTTGTTTTTGGCATTCAATACGCCTTGTGAGGTGATGAAGGCAACCAACCCGCCGTCCCTTACCGTATCAAGAGCCTTGACAAAGAAGTAGTTGTGTATGCGTCTGGTGACAAGTGCCCTCATGCCTTTCATGGCTGTATAAGACGGATCAAATACAGCAACATCGCCAAAGGGAATATTTGAGATGGCGAGGTCGAAGTAGTCATTGAAAGGCTTTTCTATCTTCTCGAATCCCTCTATGCGCACTTTCTGCTCCGGGTGCAGATGGCGGAGTATCTTTCCCGTAAGCAGGTCTTTTTCAAATGCCATAATGTCTGCCTTGGGATTGTTATCCAAGACGGAATCGACAAAGGCACCGATGCCTGCCGAGGGTTCAAGTACCTTTTCGGGGATAATCTGATGCTCTTTCAACACATCCATCAGAGCCTCCGTAACGGCTGACGGCGTGTAGAATGCCGTAAGGACGGACTGTTTCAGACTGTCCATCAACTGTTTGTACTCGCTTTCATTCTTGCTGTTTTCACGGATAAGTCTATGGACGGCATCCGCCAGTTCCCTGGCAGGGTTCAGGATGCACTTCAATCCACCGAATCCGCAGTAACGCTCCAGAAGGAGACGCTCACGGGCGGTCGGCGTGCGCTGTTCCCTGTCAAGGATGAATGCTGTCTCTATCGCCTTGATGTTGTCATTCAGACGTTGTTTCCTATTGTACGCCATTTGACTCAATGAAAAGGGCTACGGCTCCAGTCAGCTCTGTATAGAGCTGGTCATAGTCCGGTGACTGGGCAAAATCGTCATCGGTGAGGTCGTAAATGGAATACACGTTGTCAACCAAAGGCAGGAGGTGCTTGACAAACGCTTCCTGGTCTTCTACTGCTACCTCCAGGGGAAAC
>SFTJ01000012.1 GCA_004563195.1 bacterium | reverse complement strand
CATAGCCTTGAGGTCGCTCTGAATAGAGAGATTTACTGTCCAGATGAAATAAATGTCGGCATTGCGCTCGGCGATGAATTGGCGCAGCGATGCTTCGTTGCCGTTGCCGTCGAACACAAAGTCGCGCCGAGTGATATCGTGCACACCTTCCTCCTCGAGCACGGCAGCCACGGAGAGTTCGTAGATATTAGGCATGGGATACACCATGCGAGTGCATCCGGCGGTGCGCTCGGCCGGCTGATGCCCTATGAGTTCGGGAGGTGTGAGAAAAGTAATCTTCATTTCAAACAAAAAATAGTGTTTTTTTTGTAATAAGTAATAAAAATAATGCGAGTTATGCTTGGCAAACAGTGCTACGGCACTACTCATTATTATATAGTAATAACGAATGTAATGGCTATTAATTATGCAAAAAGAGGTAATTTGTGAAACTTTTAATATGTTTTTAAGGTTAAATGGATGAAAAGTGAAGATAATCAATTATCTTTGTTTACTTTTTATGGCCAAAATGAAAGGCGCAATAGAGAGAAATAAATAAGAATTCACAACCCAACAACAAAACTAAAAAACAAACGCAACGAAAAGTAATGAGAAGATGGCGCATTGAAGACAGTGCAGAACTGTATAACATCAACGGCTGGGGCTTGAAGTATTTCTCGATAAACGAGAAAGGACACATACAAGTAACGCCGCGTGAAGGCTGTGCAGGAGTGGATTTGAAAGAAGTGATGGACGAATTGCAGGTGCGTGATATCACGGCACCGATATTGCTTCGCTTTCCCGACATATTGGATAATCGAATCGAAAAGATTTCCAATTGTTTCAAATCGGCATCGAAAGAGTATGACTACCAAGCCGAAAATTTCATTATTTATCCTATCAAGGTGAATCAGATGCGACCGGTGGTGGAAGAGATAGTGGGCCACGGCAAGCGATTCAATATAGGACTTGAGGCAGGTAGCAAACCCGAGCTGCATGCAGTGCTATCGATAAGCATCGATGAAAAGTCGCTTATCATTTGTAACGGATATAAAGACGAGAGCTATGTGGAGCTTGCGTTATTGGCACAAAAGATGGGCCGCCGCATATTTTTGGTGGTGGAAAAGCTCAATGAATTGCGCCTGATAGCCGACATCTCGCGCCGACTGAACATACGCCCCAACATAGGCATACGCATCAAGTTGTCGAGTTCGGGTAGCGGCAAATGGGAAGAATCGGGCGGCGACCAAAGCAAGTTTGGCCTCAACTCGAGCGAACTGCTCGAAGCCATCGACTATTTGCAAAAGAAGCAACTCAGCGACTGCCTGAAATTGATACATTTCCACATTGGTAGCCAGATAACCAAGATACGCCACATAAAGAATGCGCTTCGCGAGGCAACACAATTCTATGTGCAGCTGTCGCGAATGGGCTTTAATATCGACTTTATCGACATAGGCGGCGGCCTCGGTGTGGACTACGACGGCACACGTAACAGCGCCAATGAGAGCAGCATGAACTACTCGATACAAGAGTATGCCAACGATGCCGTGTCGGCTATCGTGGACACATGCGAGAAAAACGGGCTCAAGCAGCCTAATATCATCAACGAGAGCGGACGTTCGCTCACGGCACACCACTCGATATTGGTGTTTGATGTGCTCGAGACCACCCAGTTGCCCAACTGGAACGACGATACCGACAAGATAGAAGAGACCGACCACGAGTTGGCTCACGAGCTATATGAAATATGGGATAAAATCAACCAGTCTCGCATGATGGAAGACTGGCACGACGCATTGCAGATACGCGAGGAGGCGCTCGACCTCTTCAGCCTCGGTTTGCTCGACCTGCGTAACCGCGCACTGATAGAAAAGCTCTTCTGGGCCATAGCACGCGATGTGAGCGATATGGCAGCAGGCATGAAGCATGCGCCCGAAGAATTGCGCAAAGTGGCCAAGAAATTGCCCGAAAAATATTTCTGCAATTTCTCGCTCTTCCAGTCGCTGCCCGATAGTTGGGCTATCGACCAACTGTTCCCCATTATCCCCATTTCGCGCCTTGATGAGCGCCCCACGCACACTGCCACCATACAGGATATGACCTGCGACAGCGATGGCAAGATAGCCAATTTTGTGTCGCCCAATGGCGTGTCGCCATCTATTCCGGTGCACGGGCTTAAGCCAAACGAGCCGTATTATCTCGGCGTGTTCCTGGTGGGCGCATATCAGGAGATATTGGGCGATATGCACAACCTATTCGGCGACACCAATGCCGTGCATGTGAGCGTGTATAAGGATCGCTACGAAATCGACCAAATAATAGATGGCGAAACCGTGGCAGAGGTGCTCGACTATGTGCAATATAATCCACGCAAACTTGTGCGCAACATCGAGACATGGGTGACCCAATCGATGAAGCAAGGCAAGATTACGCCCGAAGAAGGTCGTGAATTTATAAGCAATTATCGCTCAGGTCTATATGGTTACACCTATCTTGAGCGTGACTGAAATTAACACATTAAACTAAAATGCGTGCAATTTCTCCGGCAAACGAGTAGGGGAGATTGCACGCACTATAATAATAAATAAAGAAACACTGACGAAAATGCGATATTTTATGCGCTTAGCCTATCGAGGGGCAGAATTTCACGGATGGCAGAGCCAGCCAAACGATATATCGGTGCAAGAGACCATAGAGAAAGCTATGACCATGATAATGCGCGAGCCGGTGAAGATAACCGGCGCCGGGCGCACCGATGCCGGAGTGAATGCCGCCACCATGATAGCCCACTTCGATGCCACGCCCATAGCCGATGCCGCGCAGCTGGTGCATCAGCTCAACAGCGTGTTGCCTCGAGATATAGCCATCTATTCGATTTTCGCCGTTCACGACGATGCCCATGCGCGATTTGATGCCGTGAGTCGCACATATAAGTATTTTGCCCATACGAGCAAAAATCCGTTTGCCTATCCGCTTAGTTGGCAATGCCCGCCCACGCTCGATTTTGAGGTGATGAACGAGGCGGCACAGCATCTGCTCCGTTACACCGATTTCACCAGTTTCAGCAAACTTCACACCGATGCCAAGACCAATAACTGCCGAGTGACCTATGCTCGATGGGCAATGGAAGGCGACCAATGGGTATTTACCATCACCGCCGACCGATTTTTGCGCAATATGGTGCGAGCCATAGTGGGCACATTGGTGGATGTGGGCAGGCATAAAATCACCGTAGAACAGTTCTGCGAGATAATAGAGAAAAAAGACCGCTGCAAGGCAGGAACATCGATGCCCGGCAATGCCTTGTTTCTATGGGATGTGGCATATCCGTATGAGGTGAAATAGATAATACATATTATAATGAGCAAAGGCAGCTCTCCGCGAGGATGAGGCTGCTTTTTTTGTAAATATTATTTACGAAAAATGACATAATGTAAGTCAAAATCTGCCAAAATGACCAATAATTTTAACAAATATGCCAAAATTGCTGCTTGTGGTGCGATAAAATGACCTTTTTGAGTTTGGCACGGGCATTGCATAATAGATAGGTGAACGCGAAGCTGAAAGGCGGGGCGTTCGGAACAAACTTGAATTAATAAACTTAAAAATAGGAGAATAAAATTATGCTAACACTTAGTAGAAAGAATCAAGATTGGTTGCCAACAGTATTGTTCAACAACTTCTTTGACAACGACTTTATGGGACACATGAACGTGGCAACAACAAAGCCCGCAGTGAACGTGATAGAAACAGCCAACGACTATAAGGTAGAGGTGGCTGCGCCGGGTATGACCAAGGACGACTTCAAGGTACAGCTCGATGCCGAAGGCAACCTCGTAATCACAGTAGAGAAAGAGCAGAGCAAGGAAGAAGGCAACGAGGAGAAGCAAGAAGAGAAGTATCACTACTTGCGTCGTGAGTTCTCTTACACCCAGTTCACTCAGACCTTCATCATGCCTGACGATGTAGACAAGCAAAAAATCGGTGCAAAGGTAGACAATGGTGTATTGACCGTGTCGTTGCCAAAGCTCGACAGCGAAGCTCTCAAGAAAGAGGCAAAATTGATAGATATTCAGTAAGGCTCTCTTAAGCAAGCCACACTAAGTGTGGCGATGTTGGTTAGACATAGGTGAAATAGCTTTTATGAGTTAGTAGTTAGTGATTTGTTATATGGCGCATCGGGATAACCGATGCGCTTTTTTGCGTTATAAGCCTAAGCGTGGTGTTGCTTATTAGAGCATAAAAGATTAACTTTGTGGCAAAAGAAACCATAAACCCCAAAGAATAGATGAATATGAATAGGAATGGAATGAGAATGCTGCGATTGGTGCTGACAGTGATGGCTGTGGCATGTGCCATGGCAGTGAGTGCAAAAGTGAATGAAAAGCCGTTTGTAGTTCCGGAATTGACCTCGTGGGCAGGCGCCGAAGGCAGCGTAGTCCCCTCGGGACGAATAGTGGTTAAAAACAAAATGATGCGCGAAGTGGCAACCCGACTTGCTGCCGACTATGAGCAGATGTTTGGTCGAACACTCACCGTGGCAAGCGGAAAGGTGCGCCCCGGCGATATTGTGCTGAGCAAGAGTAAGATAGCTTCGCTCGGCAAAGAAGGCTATCGCATGGATATAGCAAAAAACATTAATGTAGAAGCCGTTACCGCACAAGGGGCATATTGGGCTACTCGCACATTGCTGCAATTGTCGGAGCAAAGTGCTGAGCATCAGTTGCCTCGCGGCGTGATAGAAGACGTGCCGCAATATGCCTTGCGCGGATTTATGATAGATTGCGGAAGAAAATTTATTCCTATCGACTATCTACGCAATCTGGTGAAAGTGATGGCATATTATAAAATGAACACCCTGCAAATTCACCTTAACGACAACGGTTTTCGCCAATTTTTCGGTGGCGACTGGATGAAGACACAAGCTGCATTTCGCCTCGAGAGTGAGAGATTTCCCGGGCTTGCAGCTCGCGATGGGCATTACACCAAGCAGCAATTTATCGACCTTCAGATACTTGCCGAGCAATGCGGCGTGGAGATAATACCCGAAATCGACTCGCCGGCCCATGTGTTGGCATTCACCCAATATAAGTCCGAACTCGGCAGTAAAGAATATGGTATGGACCATTTCGACCTTTTCAACGATGAGGTGTATAAATTTATGGACACCCTTTTCGGCGAATACCTCGAAGGCAATCAGCCCGTGTTCAGAGGCAAAAGAGTGCACATAGGCACCGATGAATATTCCAACGCCAAACAAGAAGTGGTGGAAAAGTTTCGCGCTTACACCGACCACTATATTCGCTATGTGGAGAGTTATGGCAAGCAAGTGGTGTTGTGGGGCGCTTTGACGCACGCCAACGGCGCTACGGCAGTGAAAAGCGATGGCGTGATAATGGACTGCTGGTATAACGGTTATGCCGACCCTCGCGCGATGAAAGAACTTGGTTATCAGCTTGTGAGCATCCCCGATGGATTGGTGTATATAGTTCCGGCAGCAGGCTATTACTACGATTACCTCAATTGCCGCCACTTGTATGCCAATTGGACACCGGCGGTGATAGGCCGAGAACGCTTCGAAGAGAACGATCCGGCTATAGAGGGTGGCATGTTTGCCGTTTGGAACGACCATGTGGGCAACGGAATTACCGTAAAGGACATACATCACCGCGTGTTCCCGGCAATGCAGACATTGGCGGTGAAATGCTGGACCGGCAAACACACTTCGCTCGCATGGGAGGAATTTGACCAACGTCGACAATTACTCAGCGAAGCCCCCGGAGTGAACGAACTGGGTCGGCTTGGAAAGAAAGGCGAAACAGTGATAGCTAAAGATGAATTGAAATCGGGCGAAACCCTCGATGCCGAAGAAATAGGCTATAACTATGCCGTGTCGTTCAAAATAACCGGAGAGGAAGAATCGCGCGGCACCGAATTGCTGCGTTCCCGCCATGCAGTGCTTTATCTCTCCGACCCCAAGAGCGGCAAACTCGCATTTGAGCGCGAAGGTTATCTCAACACCTTTGAATATCGCATCGCGAAAGGCAAAACAGCATTGATAACCATTATGGGTGATAATCGCGGTACCCAATTGTGGGTAGATGGCAAGTTGAAAGAAACACTTGGCGCAAAACCGCTCTATGTGGTGCGCGATCAAGACCGCGCACACTTCTTGACGGATGACAATAAGACCGCCGAACCTATAGTGTACGACCTCAAGACCAAGATAAACTACCAGCGCACCTTAGTGTTTCCGCTACGCCAAGCCGGCAATTTCAAGAGCCGAATCACCGACTTTAAGGTGGTGGTGCAGTAAAGTGAGAGCACTCGAGGTGGCTCGAAGCGTGAACAAAAAATTGTCATCTCTTGCCTGTGATGAGGCGGGAGATGACAATAATTTTTTTCGCGTATGGCTCGGATTATTTTGCGGGTTCTACGGTGTAGCCTTTGCGTTTGAGGAGGTCGAGAAGGCCATCATCGCCGGGCAAGTGGCCGGCACCTACCACCACCAAAATCGACTTTTGTGGCATAAGTGTGTTGAGCTGTTCAGCCCAGTTCTTATTGCGCGAGGTGAAAAGCTTTTCGAACCGAATCTTTTTCTCTTCGGGAGTATAATCGCTCTCTTCGATTTCTTTAAGCATAGAACTGTATAGAGAGTTAAGGTCCTGACGCTTATAGCTTTCGGTAAGGTCTAATGCCGACTGTTGACTCTTGTCGAAACCGGCAACGGTTTTAGTCAAATCGCGAGCTTGAAGGCTGATAGGTGCACCATAAAGAAGGCCTAACTGAAAATCGGCAGATTCAAAACCTGCGGTAGGTTTGCCCAGTTGGGCAGCGCGCGTCTGGACACTGATGTCGATTTGTTCGGCAGGGTTGAAGGTTGGAAAAAGCTTCATAGTGGCAATGAGAGTGAGTTGCGTTTCGACGAAAGCAGGCTTCATGGGTTCGAGTTGAGCTACGCCCGCCATGCCACCTGAGAAATCCTTAAAAATTGAGTCGATGGTGGCAATGGTTTTAGCGTCGAGCACAGCCGAGAGAGTGCTATCGGCAGGCGCCGTAATCATGGCAATCATTTTCTGCTGAGTTTCAGTGCCTATGAGGCCCTCTTTTTCGACCTCGCCGTATACCACATCGCAGTCGGCGATGGCTTGATTGAATCCCGGAATGCTGTCGAGCATCGAGGCTGGTGCTACATGGTGAGTGCCAAATACATAGGATGGTTTTTCGAGACCGTTGCCCGAAATTTTCCAAAGAAGTTGAGCATTAGCGCAAAATGCGAATGCTACGATAACTGAGGCTATTAAGCCAAATCGGTGTAGTTTCATAAAGTTGAAATATTAAATGGGTTATTATTATCGTTTTTTCTGAAAATTAGACGCAAAACGCGGTGCTAAAATTACACAAATCGAGGCGAAAATGCAAAATAATTGGGCACTGCATCGCTAAAATGCTGATTTCGAGAGCAAATATGAAATGGCAAAAATGACGAATTGCGCGGAAATTAGTGAACAGCACTAAAATGCTATGTCGAAAATTGTTGCTAATTTTGCGGCGTCAAAATAAATGATTGAAATTACATGGAGTAACCAACTGCCAATGCTTATGAAACAGCAGAATACCACAATATCGATATGTAAAGGAATCGCCATCATACTGATGGTGATGGGGCATGCCGAAGGTCCCGGTTTGCTGATGAACTTTATCTACCTTTTTCACATGCCCATTTTCTTTATCACGGCAGGCTATTTCTTTAGCCGACGCTATCTCACCGACTCATGGACCTATGTGGAGAAGCGATTCAAGGGCTTGTATGTGCCTATGGTGAAGTGGTCGCTGATATTCCTGCTGCTTCACAACTTGTTTTTCGATATCGGGCTGCTCAACGAGCAGTTCGGCAACTGGAGCAATGGCGTTACGCACCCCTATACATGGCGTCAAGGGTGCCAGCGAGCCGTAAATATAGTGTTCTCGATGGCAGGATATGACGAATTCCTGCTTGGAGCGTTTTGGTTCTTCAGGGCTTTGCTGGTGTCGAGCATCCTGTTTATGGCGCTGTATCGAGTGCTAGACGGCCGTCAGCGCTGGCTTGAGGGCAATAAGGCAGTAGTGGCTATCATTTTGGCAGCCTTAGTGTTTGCGCTATTCCGCATCGGCAACGGACTTAAGGTGGTGACCATAGTGCAAGGCGGCATCAGAGAGAATTGGGGCGTGATATTCTTCGGGCTCGGAGTGCTCTATCGCTCATGGGAAGGCAAGACACGCGAAAACTGGTGGTTGGCGCTGGTGTATTTCGGATTGCTTCTGGGCGGAGCACACCTCCATTTGGCAGGTATGAACCTAAGTCCGAAACTCATAGATGTGCTCACTCTGCCCATAACGGGGTCGATAGGATTTCTGATGGTGCATTACGTGTCGCGCATCATCGACTCGCACGAAGGATGGCTCAAGCGATTCCTGGTGCATGCGGGCAGCATGACGATTTATATCTATGTGTTCCACATCATATCGTTCAAGGTGGTAAGTGCCATTAAGATAATGTGGTATGGCCTTGACTGGGGGCAAATAGGGTGCCACATGGTGATACACGACCATCACGACGATGCCTTCTGGGTGCTATATACCATAGCCGGAGTGGGTCTGCCGCTGCTGTGGATGCAGGGCTATAACGCTGTGAAGCACCGCATTGCCCAGCGAAATAACGCCCAAGCGGCATAATGAGCGCCCAATCGCCATAAAAAGGCATCGCGGCGACAAGAAATGCGATATATTGCAAAAATAGTAGATAAAAAAGTTGCGAAAAACTATTGATAAATAGGAAATTATGCGTAACTTTGCAGCCGTGTGTGCGGGAACGAATCTGCATATTGTAATTAACTAATTTATTAACTAATTTTAAATGAGCGAATTGAAAAATTCTCCAATTGAAGATTTCGATTGGGAAGCCTTTGAAAAAGGCGAAACTCAAGGAGAGAAATCTCGCGAAGAGTTGGAAAAGACCTATGACGAAAGCCTTAACACAATTAAGGACAAGGAAGTAACTGAAGGTACCGTTATCGCAATTAACAAGCGCGAGGTAGTGGTTAACATCGGCTACAAGTCAGATGGTATTATTCCATTAAACGAATTCCGCTACAACCCGGATTTGAAGATTGGTGACAACGTAGAAGTGTTCATCGAGAACCAAGAAGACAAGAAAGGTCAACTACTTCTATCGCACCGCAAGGCTCGTGCAGCCAAGAGCTGGGATCGCGTGAACGAAGCGCTTGAAAACGACGAAGTAATCACAGGCTACATCAAGTGCCGCACTAAGGGTGGTATGATAGTAGACGTATTTGGCATCGAAGCATTCTTGCCGGGCAGCCAAATCGACGTTAAGCCCATCCGTGACTACGATGTATTCGTCGGAAAGACAATGCAATTCAAGGTTGTTAAGATCAACCAAGAATTCAAGAACGTTGTTGTATCGCACAAGGCACTTATCGAAGCCGAAATCGAACAACAGAAGAAAGAAATCATCTCTAAGCTCGAAAAGGGTCAAGTACTCGAAGGTGTTGTTAAGAACATCACATCTTACGGTGTATTTATCGACCTTGGTGGCGTAGACGGTTTGATTCACATTACCGACCTTTCATGGGGCCGCGTAAATCACCCTGAAGAAATCGTATCGCTCGACCAGAAGCTTAATGTAGTAATCCTTGACTTCGACGACGACAAGCGTCGCATCGCATTGGGCTTGAAGCAACTTCAGCCACATCCATGGGATGCACTCGATCCTAACTTGAAGGTAGGTGACAAGGTTAAGGGTAAAGTAGTGGTTATGGCCGACTACGGTGCATTTGTAGAAATCGCTCCGGGTGTGGAAGGTCTTATCCACGTAAGCGAAATGTCGTGGTCGCAACACTTGCGTTCTGCTCAAGACTTCATGAAGAAGGACGACGAAGTAGAAGCAGTAATACTTACACTCGACCGTGACGAGCGCAAGATGTCGCTTGGTATCAAGCAATTGAAGGCTGACCCATGGGAAAACATCGAAGCTAAGTATCCTGTAGGCAGCAAGCACACTGCAAAGGTTCGCAACTTCACTAACTTTGGTGTATTTGTAGAACTCGAAGAAGGTGTAGACGGCTTGATTCACATCAGCGACCTTTCTTGGACCAAGAAGATTAAGCACCCATCAGAATTTACTCAAATCGGTGCAGACATCGACGTACAAGTTCTTGAAATCGATAAGGAAAACCGTCGCTTGAGCCTCGGCCACAAGCAACTCGAAGAAAATCCTTGGGATGTGTTCGAAACTATCTTCACAGTAGGTAGCATCCACGAAGGTACTATCACCGAATTGCTCGACAAGGGCGCAGTAGTAGCACTTCCTCATGGTGTAGAAGGCTTCGCTACTCCTAAGCACTTGGTTAAGGAAGACGGCACAACAGCAGCACAAGGCGAAACACTTGAATTCAAGGTAATCGAATTCAACAAGGACGCTAAGCGCATCATCCTTTCGCACAGCCGCATCTTCGAAGACGCAGCAAAGGCTGAACAACGCAAGGCAAAGAAGGCTGCTAAGGCCGCTGTTGCAGAAGAAGCTCCTGCTACTTCGCAAATCGAAAAGACAACTCTTGGTGACATCCAAGAATTGGCTGCATTGAAGGAAAAGCTTTCTAAGAAGTAATAACTGCTCTTAAGAAAATAAGTACTTGGCGGGGTGTGACCAACGGTCGCACCCCGCTTCTTGTAAAATGAAACGGCATATGTAGGAGCTGTAGGACGATTCGGACTTGTTCGACCTGCCTGACCCCTTCGGCTTTCTTGACCCTTTCGGCTTTTCTGATCTCTGCGGTGGCTGTGAAATGTGCAATAATGTGCTGATGATTGGGCGGAAATTGCTATCTTTGCGTTGCCGTAGGCGGGTGATGCCCTATTGGGGTTGTGTCCAAAGCGGTGGCAAAGATGTAACATCAAAAATAATAACATTAATATATGAATATAGTAGAACTCATAGGTGCAGCCAATTGGCAAGGCGTGGTGATAGGGTTGTGCACATTTCTGATAATAGGATTGTTTCACCCCATAGTGATAAAGGGTGAATATTACTTCGGCACCAAGTGTTGGTGGTGGTTTGCTGTGCTTGGCGTGGTGTTGCTGCTTGCAGCGATGGCTGTGGAGAGCATTATGGCATCGGCATTGCTTGGCGTTACGGCATTCTCGAGTTTTTGGTCGATACTCGAAATCTTTGAGCAGCAAGAGCGCGTGCGCAAAGGTTGGTTTCCGCGCAATCCAAAGCGTAAATATCCTTTCGACGAACAAAATAATGCTAAAAAAGAGCATAATAACTAAAAAAGTGTACAAAACCACTTGATAAGTGGAAATTATCAGTTAACTTTGCATATAGTGCTTGAGCGTGAGAGGTTCATGGGCAAAGATAAGGCACGCTAAAAAGGTATCAAACCCTCAAGGATTAATTATGTTGAAGAAAGCATTGCTAATATTACTTCTGCTTGCCTCGATGAGCGGGGCAGGATATGTCACGGCGCAGCAGTTGCAGTGGCAAGAGGCCAAGCATGCTTCAATCTCCGATTCGGATGTAGAAATATTCGGCAAAGATGGTGAGATAGTGATTAAGACCAACCGGAAGATACATGTGAGAGTGTTCACCATTTTGGGGCAACTTGTAAATCAGGCAACACTTAATCCCGGCGAGAACCATTTGCGAGTGAATTCACGCGGCATCTACATAGTTAAGGTGGAAAATCGCACTCAAAAAGTGGCTTTGTAACAGCCGCCTTAGAGCGATGTAATGGTATAGAGCAATTATCAAGGCTTCTTTTTTATAATATTTAAGTGCTTGCCCCACACGGCAAGCATTTGAGTTTATAATATGTGGCAGGTAAGCATGGCAGCGTAGGCGACTGAAACCCAAGCGGGGAGGGTTAAACCCGAATGAAAAAACAGAAATTCGTCGGCGCAAGTGTGTTAGAGGCAAGAAAATTTGTCAATATTGCTAACATAATATGTGCATCGGGTTATGAATTATAAGCAAAATGTGCTCAAATGTTGATGGTTTTTTGTAAATTTGCAAGCGGAATAAAAAATATTAAAAATAAATAGAAATGAGCAAGGAATTAGACTGGTCGAACCTCACATTTGGCTACATGAAGACCAATTATAATGTGCGCTGCACATATAAGGATGGCAAGTGGGGCGAAATAGAGGTAACAGATTCAGAAAGAGTAGACTTACACATGGCAGCAACTTGTTTGCACTATGGACAAGAAATATTCGAAGGATTGAAGGCCTTTCGCGGTAAGGACGGAAAGATAAGAATCTTCCGCCTTGAGGAAAATGCAAAACGCATACGTCGCAGCGCCGACGGTGTGCTTATGGCACCGATTCCCGAAGATTTGTTCTGCGAAATGGTTAAGAAAGTGGTGAAACTCAACGAGGACTTTATTCCGCCTTATGGAAGTGGTTCGTCGCTATATATTCGTCCACTCGAATTAGGAACCTCGGCACAGGTGGGTGTGCGTCCGGCTACGGAATATCTGTTCTTGATATTTGTTACACCGGTAGGTCCGTATTTCAAAGAAGGTTTCAAGCCTACCAAGGTGGCAATCTATCGCCAGTTCGACCGAGCAGCGCCATGTGGCACCGGCCGTTGGAAGGTGGGTGGCAACTATGCAGCAAGCCTCACAGCCGGCGCATTGGCTAAGGAAGGCGGCTACTCGGCTGTGCTTTACCTCGATCCTAAGGAAAAGAGATATATCGACGAGTGCGGTCCTGCCAACTTCTTCGCAGTGAAGGGCAACACCTATATCACCCCAAAGAGCGGTTCGATACTTCCGTCGATTACCAATATGAGTTTGCAGCAGATAGCCAAGGACTTGGGTATGGAAGTGGAATGTCGCCCGATATTGCTCGAAGAACTCGAGGAAATGGACGAAGCAGCAGAATGTGGAACAGCAGCAGTGGCAGCCCCAATCTCGCAAGTAGATGATATAGATAACGGCAAGTCGTATATTATGAGCAAGGACGGCAATCCCGGTCCTTGGACCACTAAGTTGTATAACACACTTCGTGCCATACAGCTTGGCGATGAGCCCGACGTTCACAACTGGGTGACTGTAATTGACTGATGGCATAACCAATAACCAACCTGCGGCCCTCTCTTACGGGGGCGTGTGGTGAGTTACCGATAATATTACCCGATGAAAAGGATGACTGCACCGTCATCCTTTTTTTCGGTAATAAACAGTAACCAACCGGGGAATGGAATTATTATATTAGATATTTAGACGATGGATATAGATGTAACAGGCAGTGTGTGGTCGCTGTTGCCGCCGATAGTGGCTATCTGCCTTGCTTTGAAGACCAAGGAAGTGTATTCGTCGCTGTTTGTGGGAATCATACTGGGGGCTGCGCTCTTCAGTATGTCGGCAGGCACGGGCATCGACGGCTTTTTGAGTCACATGCTTAACAATACGGTGGGTGAGGGCGATGAAGCCAAGTCGTATGGCTTGATACATTGCCTCTCCGACTCGTGGAATGTGGGCATATTGGTGTTTCTGGTGATGCTGGGAGCAGTAGTGTCGCTGATGAATAAAGCAGGCGGGTCGGTTGCATTCGGGCGCTGGGCGGTGAAGCACGTAAAGACCCGTCGCGGGGCACAACTTGCCACCATCATTTTGGGCATAATGATATTTATCGACGACTATTTCAACTGCCTCACCGTGGGCTCGGTGATGAGCCCCATAACCAAGCGCTATGGCATAACTCGCGAAAAACTGGCTTATCTCATCGATTCGACAGCGGCTCCGGTGTGCATCATTTCGCCCATATCAAGCTGGGCAGCGGCGGTGTCGGGCTTTGTTACCACCGGTGAAAACGGTTTGGCGCTGTTCTGCAAAGCTATTCCGTATAATTTCTACGCATTTTTCACACTCGCCTTTATGATAGGTGTGGTGATGATGGGTTTTGATTTCGGAGCCATGAGCAAATATGATGCCGAACTCAAGGATTGGTACGACCGCATACGAAATAAGGCGGGCGAGGTGATGGATACCAAATTGCATGTGGTGGAGCATGGTGTGGATGCGCCGAGCGGCGAAAAAGAGGTGAAAGGGTCGGTAATCGACCTGTTGGTGCCGATTTCGCTGCTGATTACACTTTGTGTGTTGGGAATGATATATTCAGGAGGCTTTTTCGATGCCGGGAGCGAGTGTTATCACGATTTTGTGAATGCGTTTGCGCAGAGCAATGCCTCGGTGGGCCTTGTGTTGGGGTCGATGTCAACGCTAATCCTCACCATAACGATGCTTGTGAGCCGACGCACTCTGAGTTTCGACGACGCCATGAGTAGCATAGTGAAGGGATTTGAGTCGATGGTTCCGGCGGTGCTGATACTAACGCTTGCCTGGACCTTGAAGAGTATGACCGATTCGCTCGGAGCAGCCGAATATGTGTCGGGTGCGGTGGCGAGCAGTGCAGCCGGATTGCAGATGTTGCTTCCTGCAATAATATTTGTAGTAGCGGCGTTTTTGGCATTTGCCACAGGCACGTCGTGGGGCACATTCGGTATATTGATACCTATATGTATGGCAGTGTTTGCCGATGTTGAGACACTGCGCATCATCTCGATATCGGCATGTATGGCAGGCGCAGTGTGCGGCGACCATGTGTCGCCCATATCCGACACCACCATTATGGCGAGCGCCGGAGCAGGCTGCAAGCACATCAATCATGTGTCGTCGCAGATGCCCTATGTGGTGACGGTGGCTGTGGTGTCGTTTGCGACCTTCATAGTGGCGGGCTTCAGCCATTCGCTTGGTGTAGCAAGCTCTGCCGCCATATCGTGGGTGGCAGGTTTGGCTATGCTCGTGGGCGCGTTGCTGTGGCTCAAGCGCCGACACGGCAGCAATCTTGCCGCCTCGGCATAAGTTAGGAGATAGATTGTCAAAAACAAAGATACACTAACACCCCCTGCAAGCATAAGCAAAACAGTCGAGCTTGCAGGGGGTGATGATTTTATGAGTCAGCAACGATTATTCGCGAGTTATTTTCGAGCTTTTTCGGCATCGAGTATGGCTTTGGTCCATATCTTGTAGCCCTCCTCGTTGAGGTGAAGACCGTCGGAAGTAAGTTCCTTGCGAAGGACATTGGTTCCGGGATTCTCGAAGAGCGGGAAGAGATTGATAAACTGAATACCTTTTTCCTTAGCCAATTGAGCCAAACGGGCATTTATTTCGGGGATTTGATAAGTCTTGCCGTTGAGGTTTTTGTAGCGATGGAAGCTTTCGTTGATAGGCAACAAACTTTGCAGAACAATCTCAGTGGTAGGGCTTTCGGACTGAATACGTTCGAGAAGACGCGCCATGCGAGCCACAATTTCGTCGGTCGACAAGTGGTGGCTAACGTCGTTAACTCCACTGAGCAGATAGATTTTCTTGGGTTTGCCCGGAAGAATCTGGTGCAATCGATCGTAGATGCCATTTATTTCGTCGCCAATGATGCCACGGTTCACCACATTTTTCCAACCGAGGCGTTTGCCCCAGTCCTTGCCACCCTCGGTGAGGCTGTTGCCGAGCATTACTATGTCGTTCTCTGTGATGGCGGGTTGGTCCATAAATTCCATAAAACGAGTGTAATAGTAGGGGTAATAGAGTTCGGTAGCGGCTTTGTTATCGTCGGAGAAACCCTTACGAGTGTCGATAACTGCGCCGGCCACAGCGTTAGCCACGATAGTGCGAAGTCGCACCGAAGCACCGCCATCGTCGGGGTGAGCACGATTGGTGAGGAGAATCACGCTTACGTCGTTAACCGGGTCGATAATCACGCTTGTGCCCGTGTAGCCGGTATGCCCATAGGTTTCGGGAGAGAACAGATTGCCTACATTGCTTGCGTAGGGCGAGAAAACATCCCAACCGAGAGCGCGACCCAACGACGACTCGTCGCGAGGCACGGTGCGCATGGTTTTCACGGTGAGAGGACTGAGGATGCGCACACCATTGAGTTCGCCACCATTTTGCAGCGCAGCGCAGAGTATAGCCACATCTTCGGCAGTGGTAAACAATCCGGCGTTGCCGCTAATGCCGAGGTTGATTTCACGAGCGAGCGGGTCGTGCACCTGTCCGGTGAAGCATATCTTGGGGTTGGCAGCCTGTTTTTCGGTAGGAGCTATGTAGTAACCCTTCGAAGAAGCCGATTTGAGTTTTTTATCGTCGGAAGTAAACAAAGCCTCGTCGGTAACCACCACATTTTGGTCGTTGACCCAAAGGCCCGATTTCTCGTCGAGGTGACAAGGAAGATAGTCGGTGTGCTTCATGCCGAGAGGTTGGAACACATATTTTTGGGCATAATCGCGTAGCGACATGCCGGTAACACTTTCGAGGATGCGTTGCAAAGTGATAAAGTTGAGGCAACTGTATTGGAAGTCGGTACCCGGCTCAAAATCGCGAGGACAAGTGGCGATGTACTTTATCAGCGAGTCGGCATTGGCTTTTTCGCCGAACTGCTTGCGAAGTTCGGTAGGAGTGACATAAGGCGGGATGCCCGATGTGTGAGTGAGCAGATGCTCCACGCGAATGGTGGTTTTGTTTTTGCCATCGGCAGAAGTCCAGCCTGTGAATCCCGGGATGTAGGTGCTCACGGCATCTTGCAATCGCACATAGCCCTTCTCGATAAGCGACATAAAGCACACTGCAGTGCCGAGCGACTTGCTGCACGAAGCCATATCGAAAATGGTGTTGGCAGTCATGGGCTCAGTGTTTGGCACAATACGGCGGTTGCCATAGGCTTTGAGGTAAGCCATCTTGCCGTCCTTCACCACAGCGAGTACGGCGCCCGGAATTTCCTGATTGTTGATGGCATCGAGGATAATGCGATCGGCGTTGAGCATCCGTTCGGGGTCGATACCCACTTGTTGAGGAGCAACGCGAGCAAGCGGTTGTGCGGCAACGAATGGTGCAACGCACAACGCACATAGTAGAAATGCGAATATTTTCTTCATAATATCTTTATAGATAAGTTGTTATGGTTTTGTTTATAGCCTTTAGTATTGGTAATACCAAAGTTAGCGAAAATATTCGTTATGAGCAAAATAAAAATGAGGTAAAAGAACTCTTGTGCTCGTTATCGGAGCAGTAGCGACACATTGTAAGCCACAAAAAGCAAGAAGAAAATGATGCCCTCGATGCGGTCGAAACGGTGTTTTCCGAAGGTAAACACCACGATGTAGCACAATACAGCCGAGGCGATAAGCATCATTATATCGGCAGGCATAATGTTCTCTATTGAGAGCGGCTTAATGGTGGCGGCGATGCCGAGAATCATAAGAATGTTGAAGATATTCGAGCCGAGCACATTGCCGAGCGCCAATTGCGCATTGCCACGCAGGGCTGCCACCACGCAAGTGATGAGTTCGGGCAGCGAAGTGCCCACAGCCACTATGGTGATGGATATAACCGATTCGCTCATGCCCCAAGTGCGTGCCAGCGACTTGGCAGAGTCGAGAAACATATTTCCGCCCATCAAAAGAGCTGCCAGAGACGCCAAGGCTATCACTATGAGCAAGAAAACATTAATTTTATCGTAGCGAGTGGGTTCTTCGGCGCCGGTTTCCTCGTTGGAACCTTTGCTTTTAATGAGCACATATGCCGTGTATGCCACAAATAAGCCTAAGAGTACAATGCCGTCGATGCGCGAGATGGTGTTTTCGGAGTTGAAAAGCAGGCGGTCGCAGGCAAGTAAAGCCATGATGATGGAAGCAACTATGGCAAAAGGGATGTCGCGTCGCGTCTGCTGGCGCTCAATGGCAAAGGGAAGAATGGTGGCCGTAGCGCCCAATATGAGCAGCGTGTTGCAGATATTCGACCCTATGACATTGCCCAGAGCCATATCGCCGCTACCATTGATAGCCGAAGATATGCTGATAAACAATTCGGGCGACGAAGTGCCCATGCCTATAATGGTGAAACCAATGATAAAATTGCTGAGATGCGCTTTTTTGGCGATAGCCACCGAAGAATCGACGAGCACATTAGCGCCCAAAAGCAGCAAGCACAAGCCCGCTATGAGAAGAATATAATCCATACGGTTTTAGGGTGTGGGTATGATATATTTTATTAATGATTAATTAGCCCCTACATTCAGGTGGTGCAAAGATACGAAAAAATAATTATATAATTTCCACCACAGTGGCGGTGTGGTCGGAAACAGTGAATTTTATCTCGTGGCGAGCGAACGACATGCCATAGATGCGCGAGACGTCGTCTTGATATCGTGGGCGAGGGTCGCGGGCGAGAGTAGAGCGCAGCGCCGCGAGCGAATGGTGGTCGAGGCGTGCTGCGAGATGCTCGGGAATCACCACATCGAGCATTTCGCGTTCTTGCGGGTGAGCGTCGGTAAATCCGCCGGTGGCATCGGGATGGCTGTCGGTGTAGGGCAGATAGGGCTTGATGTCGAAGATGGGCGTACCATCCATCAAGTCGGCACCAGCCACAATGAGCACCGGAGCATCGGGGCAATCGTAGTCAACACCAATGAGGCGCACCGACGAAAGTCCTATGGCATTAGGTCGGAACGGCGAACGAGTGGCAAAAACCCCCATACGCGTGTTTCCGCCAAGACGAGGCGGGCGCACCGTAGGCGACCACGAGTCGCGTTGCGCTTGAGAGAAACTCCAGATGAGCCAAATGTGCGAAAAACCCTCAATTCCACGCAGAGCTTCCGGCACACGATATTCCGGCTCGAACACTATGCGTCCGCGCAATTCATCGATTAATCCGCTCTGACGCGGAACACCAAATTTTGAACCGAATTCGGTCTCAATTCTGGCTATGATTTTCATACCTATTTCGCTGTTTTTGGGGATATTTTGATGCAAAATTACTAAAAATAGTTAAATATTAGCACTTCGTCGCCAAAATATTTTGAAGAATGGTGGAAATGTGCTTACTTTTGCAGTGTGTTTTTCATGGTATTAGATTTAAGGTTAACAAGATTGGTTGTCGTGAGACAATCAATTTTTTTTGTATTTACCCCAATTTTTTGCCCGTTTTTGGGGCTGCAGAGGTGTGTGGCTAAATAGCTGAAAAGGCAAAATTTCGATGCTTTTTTCGGCCGATTTGCTTAACTTTGCATACTAATAATGAAGCAATGGGCTGAGGTGTGCGATATTGAAGTGATATAGGCGCCGGCTGTGGCTTGATGCGAGGATAATTTAAACGAATAATCATGCTGTTTAATTCATTTGCATTCGCCGTATTTTTGCCGATAGTGTTTTTGCTCTATTGGAAGGCTTTAGCGAAGAATCTGAAATTGCAAAATCTGTTTATAGTCATTGTCAGCTATGTGTTTTATGGCTGGTGGGATTGGCGTTTCCTGTTTTTGATAGCGTTTACCACGGGCTGCAGCTATTTTTGTGGCTTGGTTATAAAGCGCAATCTCGACCGTGGCAAAGACAATTTGGCTCGCTGTTACTCGATAGGCAATGTGGTGGTGAATCTCGCCATACTCGGCGTGTTTAAGTATTACAATTTCTTTGTGGATAGTTTGAGTGACTTGCTTGCAGCATTTTCGATACATCTCGATTATCCCACATTAAATATAATATTGCCGGTGGGGATAAGTTTCTACACCTTTCAAGCGCTGAGCTACACCATCGACGTGAAGCGGCGCAAGATAGAACCCACGCGCGATGTGATATCGTTTTTCGCCTTTGTGTCGTTCTTTCCGCAATTGGTGGCAGGCCCAATAGAACGCGCCACCAACTTGTTGCCGCAGTTTCAGCGCGAGCGCCGATTCGACTACGATATGGCAGTAGACGGATGCCGCCAGATGCTTTGGGGTTGTTTCAAGAAAGTGGTAATAGCCGATAATTGTGCTTATTATGCCGACATAGCATTCGATAATCACAGCGAAGTGGGCAGCCTGTCGCTGCTCTTAGGTGCATTTTTCTTCACGATACAGATTTATGGTGACTTTTCGGGCTATTCGTCGATAGCGATAGGATGTGCCAAATTGTTCGGGATAAAGTTGCAAGCCAATTTCAAATTGCCCTATTTCAGCCGCGATGTGGCAGAATTTTGGAAACGATGGCATATATCGCTCAATAAGTGGTTTGTAGACTATGTATATATTCCGTTGGGTGGCAATAGAGTGTCGAAGTCAAAGGTGGTGCGCAATATATTTGTGATATTTCTGCTGAGTGGTTTGTGGCACGGAGCTAATTGGACCTATGTGACCTGGGGAGCATATCACGCGTGCCTGTTTGTGCCACTGATATTGCTGAACAAGAATCATCGCTACGATGCCGCACTATCGCAAGGCAGAGCATTGCCAACGCTTAAAGAAATGGCAAATATGTGCCTCACCTTTGTGCTTGTGATGGTGGGGTGGATAGTGTTTCGAGCCACATCGATAGAACAAGCGTGTGAATATGTGGCACGAATGGTGTCGCTGGAGACCAACAGCACCTTCGGTGTTTCGCTTCGCGACAGCGGTTGGCTATTCGGAGCCATAGCCCTAATGTTCGGCGTGGAATGGAAAAATCGCAATGCTGAGCACGAATTTCATCGAGTGATACCGAACACGGTGGTGAGATATTTGGTGTATGTGGCGCTGGTTTTGGCTGTGTATTTTGCGTATATGATGTCGATGGAGCGTGACAATGAGTTTATCTATTTTCAATTCTAAAGACTATTGGGTGAGATGAGAAGGTTTATCATTAAGATTTTGCTTATAGCGGTGTTGCCGGTGGTGGCAGTGATGCTGCGCATGCTGCTGATTACCGATGATTATAGCCGACGTTCGCATGGAGTGAATGTGCGCCTTGCCTATAATAAACTCGATAAGCTAAGCGGCACGCAGAAGATAGTGATAATAGCAGGATCGAATGGCGGATTTGGCTTTAACTCAAAAATTCTTTCCGACTCGATGCGAATGCCGGTGGTGAACACCTCGGTGCATGCATCGATAGGTGTGAGAATGCAGTTTGAGATATATAAAGATTTGCTTGAAAGAGGAGATATAGTGATATTTTGCCCCGAGTATTATAACGGTAAGGGGCGCTTGTATGGCGGAGAGCCTCTGCTGCGAATAGTGAGTACTCATATGCCGTCGGCATACCTGAAAATGAGTGTTAAGCATTGGCAATACTCGTTGAAATATGTTTGGCAGCATTATCTCGAAGCCATAGAGCATAGGGGAATGACGAAAGATTTGGGCATATTTGCTGCCAATGCCATAAATGAGTATGGCGATATGGCTATGCCCAGAGAACATAAGCCGACGTTGATACATTATGGGCTGATAGGCTCGATGGATGAAGAAACAGCGGAATATTATAGATATATACACCGATTTGCAAAGGAAAAAGGCATAAAACTTGTGTATCTGCCGCCTACATTTTGCGAAAGCAATTATCGAACTCAGAAGGCAAAAATTCAAATGCTTGCGAAGCAAATGTCGGCGCTTGGAATACCATATATGGCGCCGCCGGAGCGCTTTGTCTACGCCGATAGCCTTTATTACGATACATCATATCACCTGACAACCTACGGAGCCGAGCTACGAACAAAAGCTGTACTCGAAATTTTGCGAGAACTATAAATGATGTGTGTGCGTAAAAAATTTTTTACTTTTTTACGAGTAGGGAACTTGCTTCGTAGAGTACGTAAAGTGGGAGAAAAACGGCAATCATAGAGAAAGGGTCGCTGGGTGTGATGATAGCAGCCATGACGAGGAGCACCACCACGGCATGGCGGCGGTAGCGGCTGAAGAAGCTGCGGCGAATGATGCCGAGACGAGAGAGAAGCATGGAGAGTAGCGGCAATTCAAACACTATGCCCATGGTGAAGATGAGCGAAAGGAAAGTGTCGATGTAGCTGTCGAGCGAAATCTGGTTTGGGATGAGTTCGCTAATCTGATAAGTGGCAAAGAATCGGAGTGAGAACGGGAACACAATGTAGTAACCCACGGCGATGCCGAGAAAGAAGAGCAGGTTGCCCATAACAAACACGGTGCGGGCATTTCGCTTCTCGTTCTCGTAGAGTGCCGGACTCACAAATTGCCAAAGAAAGAACACCACGATGGGGAAAGAAAGTACAGCAGCGAGCCAAAACGAAGTGGACATGTGCACGAAGAACTGCGAAGCAAGTTGAATGTTGATGAGTTCGACGCGAAAGTCGGTCGACGAGAGCGAACCCAGCCCCGGCACACATTCAGCGAGCGCTGTGAGCCAGCGATAGAGGGCAAAATTGCCGTTGCAAGGCGCGAGAATAATGTTGTCGAAGATGCGAGGCATGAACACAAAAAGGACTATGGTGGCAATCAAAAGCACGCCACCAACCTTAAACAGGGTCACGCGAAGGTCTTCGAGGTGATCCCAAAACGACATTTCGCTGAGTTGTTCGTTATCTTCCTCCAAAGTGAAAAAATTGCCGATGCAAATATAAGACGGGTTAGTATTAAGATATCAAATCGCCAAAGAGAGAGTGTGGCATTATTTGTTTTCCGAGCCGTTTTTCTCTTGGTCGATAGGTTTTTCCATTTCGTTTTTCACATCGTCCATGCCTTCTTTAAAGCTGCGCACACCTTTGCCTATGCCACGCATAAGTTCGGGAATCTTCTTGCCACCGAAGAGCAAAAGGATGATGATGGCGATGATAATAACCTCTTGTGTACCAATAAATCCTAAAATAAGAAGCAAGTTGTTCATTATATAATGTGTTAAAAAATTATACGCGAATAAATAGATATATATGCAAAGGTAGCATTTTTGTGATTAAAAACAATGAAATCAAGACAAAAATTAGTAACTTTGCACGCTGAAACTCAAAGTTTAAAAAAACAATAAGAAAAAAAGATGAAAGCATTCGTATTCCCTGGACAAGGCGCACAGTTTGTAGGAATGGGTAAGGACCTGTACGAGAACAACGCCGAAGCACGAGAGATGTTTGAAAAAGCAAATGAGATTTTAGGTTTTAGAATTACCGATTTGATGTTTGAAGGCACTCCTGAGGACTTGAAGCAAACCAAGGTTACCCAGCCGGCAGTATTCTTGCACTCAGTGATATTGGCAAAGACAATGGGCGAAGAGTTTGCACCCGATATGGTAGCCGGCCACTCACTTGGAGAGTTCTCGGCACTTGTAGCAGCCGGAGCAATGTCGTTTGAAGACGGATTGAAGCTTGTGTCGCAACGCGCACAGGCAATGCAGAAGGCATGCGAAGTGGCACCATCTACTATGGCAGCCATCATCGGATTGCCCGACGAAAAGATAGAAGAAATATGTGCAGAAATCAATAAGGAAGGTGCAGTAGTGGTACCTGCCAACTATAACAACCCCGGCCAGTTGGTAATATCGGGCAATGTAGAAGCAGTGCAAGCAGCATGCGAAAAGCTCAAGGAAGCAGGAGCAAAGCGCGCATTGGTATTGCCTGTGGGCGGTGCATTCCACTCGCCACTTATGCAGCCTGCCAAGGACGAACTTCAGGCAGCCATCGAAGCCACTGAGTTCAGCACTCCCAAGTGCCCTGTATATCAGAATGTAGATGCTAAGGCACACACTTGCCCATGCGAAATCAAGGCAAACCTTATAGCACAGCTCACAGCACCGGTTAAGTGGACTTACGAAGTGCAGAATATGATAGCAGCCGGCGCAACCGAATTTGTGGAATGCGGTCCCGGTAAGGCTCTTCAGGGCATGATTTCGAAGATTAGCCGCGACGTTACTATCTCAGGTCGTCAATAATTCTGATAATTTTTACTTTATCATAATTTTTAGCGCAGACATCGCTTTTTTTGAAGTGGTGTCTGCGCCTTTTCTTTGTGCTGCGAGCAAGTGAGACGGTGCGCATGTAGGCATCCTTTCACATAATCGGCGCAGCCAAAGGCGATTGGGAGAGTTCTTGTGGATAGATTTTGTGCATTAACACTTTTTAACTCTGTGTGGTGTAATATATCAAGCAAAGGGTGCGTCTAAATGTTGAAAATTTTGAAATCGGTCGAGATAGTTCTCGACTAATGAAAAATGTGAAAATATTAATATTAACAATAACACTAAACAAAACACAAATGAAACGATTGAAACGACTACTTCTCATAGCATTGATGGCTATGGGTGTGATGCAGGCAAATGCACAGATGTCGACCGCAGTGCCCGTGGACGAGGCAGTTCGCATCGGAAAATTGCCTAACGGATTGACTTACTACATCCGCCACAACGATTATCCCAAGGGCCAGGCTGAGTTTTATATAGCTCAGAAAGTGGGTTCGATAGTGGAAAACGACAATCAGCGCGGATTGGCGCACTTCTTGGAGCACATGTGCTTCAATGGCACCAAGACATTTAAGGGCAATGATATGCTCAAGTGGTGCGAATCGAATGGTATAAAATTTGGTGCAAACGTGAATGCAGCAACCGGTGTCGACCAGACCATCTACAACATCTCGAAAGTGCCAACAGCACGCGTAGGCATACAAGACACCTGTCTTATCATATTGCGCGACTGGGCTGACGGCCTTTTGCTCGACGGCGATGAAATCGACTCAGAGCGTAAGGTGATACACGAAGAGTGGCGTATGCGCATGGTGGGACAGATGCGTATTCTCGAAAACCTTTTGCCCGAACTCTATCCCAACAGCCGCTATGGCTATCGCTTGCCAATAGGTACGATGGACGTGGTGGACAACTTTCCGCACCAAGTGCTTCGCGACTACTATGAGACATGGTATCGTCCCGACTTGCAAGGCGTGATAGTGGTGGGCGACATAGATGTAGACCGCATAGAAGGCAAGATAAAGGAACTCTTTGGCGGCATTGAGATGCCTGCTAACCCCAAGCCACGCAAATACTATCCTGTGGAAGACAACAAGGAGACCATCTATGCCATAGGCGTAGACAAGGAGCAACCCACAAGCATAGCTCAGATAATGTTTAAGCACGATGCATATCCCGACTCTTTGAAATCGGATATCACTTATCTTGCTTATAAATATGTGCTCAATATGGCCACATCGATAGCAAATGCCCGCTTGAGCGAAATGACCAAGAAGAATGACTGTCCGTTTGCTTACTCAGGTGCAATGGAAGGCGATTATCTGATAGCCGGCACCAAGAAAGCTATGACATTTGTGGTAGTGCCGAAGAACGACGATATGAAGTCGGCTTTCAAGGCAGTGATGACCGAAATAGCACGCATCAAGCAGCACGGCTTCCTGGCAAGCGAATATTTGCGCGCTCGCGACGAATATTTGTCGAATCTCGAAAAAGCGTATAACAACCGCAAGCAGCAAGACTCAGGCAGCTTGGTTGGTGAATACACCCAGCACTTCCTCGCAAATGAGCCGATTCCCGGCATAGAATATGAATACACCATGATGAATATGCTTGCCAAGAATCTGCCGGTGGAAGCAATCAACCAAACAGTGATGCAGATTTTGGGCGACGAAAACCGCGTGGTGCTCTGCATGATGCCCGAGAAAGAGGGTTTGGCAGTTCCCACCAAGGCAGAATTGCAAGGCATAGAGAAAGAAGTGGCACAGATGCAAGTAGAAGCATTTGTTGATAATGTGAAGACCGAACCTCTCATAGCACAACTTCCAGCCAAGGGTAAGGTGGTGAAAGAGACTGTAAACAGCCGTTTCGGAGCCAAGGAATGGACTTTGAGCAACGGCGTGAAGGTAGTGGCAAAGAAGACCGACTTCAAGGACGATGAGATAGTGCTCAGAGCAATGGCAAAGGGTGGCACATCGTGGGTGAGCGAAGCCGATGCCGACAACCTGGCATTCTTGCCAATAGCAATGCAGCAAATAAGTCTTGGCAACTTCAATGCCGGCGACTTGGAGAAGTATCTTGCCGGTAAGCAAGTGCGCTTGCAAGGAGCTCCCGAATACTATGCCCGCAACATCTACGGCAGCACCACTCCCAAGGATTTGCAGACACTTATGGAAATGCTCTATATGTCGTTTACCAATCTACGCTTGGATGCCGACGAATTTGAAGCGCTGCGCAATCAGATGGTGAGCGTGCTGCAAAATCAGATTACAACTCCCGAATTTGTGTTCCAAACACGCATGCGCAAGGCCCTCTATAAGTCGGCTCACGAACAGATGATAACCATCGAAGGCATTAAGAATGCAAAATGCGACCGCATAGAGCAAATCATTAAGCAATGCTATAGCAATGCAGCCGACTTTACATTTGTATTCACCGGCAACTTCGATGAGGCTCAACTCAAAGAATACTGCGAACAATACTTGGCATCGTTGCCAACCGACGTAAAGAAGCTGACCAAGGATGTGAAGTACATAGGACTTAATGTAACCCCCGGCAGCTCTACACAGACCTCTACTATGGCAATGCAGACTCCGCAAACCTATGCATCGTTTATCGTTTCGGGCAATATGCCATTCACTTCGAAGAATTCGCAACTTGGAAGCATGGTTTCGCAGATATTGTCGGCACGATTTATCGAGCAAATTCGCGAGAAAGAAGGCGCTACCTACAGCGTTCACACCAACGGCGTGGTAAATGGCATGGCCGACTACAATATACAGTTCGATACCACCTTGCCGATGAAGCCCGAAAAGCGCGACCGCGTGGTAGAGATAGTAAAGACCGCCTTCAACGATTTGCAGACCAACTGCGGCGAAGAAGAATTGCAGAAGGCAAAGGAATATAACGCCAAGTCGCTTGCCGAAGGTCTTCGCTTGAACGGATATTGGGCACAAGCAATGTGTGTTTATGAACTCACCGGAGTGAACATGTTGGAAAATGCACAATCGATAATCGACAGCATCACAAAGGCCGACGTAAATGCATATATGAAGGCCCTTATGAAGCAAGGCAATTTCCAAATCTATATTTTGGATCCTGAGAAATAAATTATATAAAATTGTGTGAACAAGTCGGCGCCGACGATGCTTTAACGAGCATAGTCGGCGCTTTGTTATTCCCGGCATAGCGGTGCACCGATGTGCCGAGCGAGAAAAAACTATGAAATAGACTTGAATTGACGCGTAAATTTGTTAATTTTGTGAGAAATCATTGATGGAGGATATTTTTGAGAGAAGCGATGATTTTTTTTGACAAACGATATTAACGAAAAAACACATATAATCATTATGCAAGATTTTGCGGCAATAGATTTTGAGACAGCCAATTACTGCCGGAGTTCGGTTTGTTCGGTAGGAGTGGTGATAGTGCGCGGCGGCGAGGTGTCCCACTATAACTCTGCGCCGAAATGCGAAAGAAACATCTTTGAAGAGGAGAAATTGGAGCAAATAGTGGTATGCTCAAAATTTGCGACAACCAAGTGGTTATTGTAGCAATGATGGACGTTTTTTAGAATTGAACTATTATGATTACCGAGAATTGTAAAATGGGAGATACATTGTTTAGAGTGTTAAATGACTTTAGTGGTGTAACGGATGTTGCTGACGAGAAGCAGAAACTTGCCGCTCTTTCGTTACAGTTTGCGATAATTGCAAAAGTAGTTATCTGTGGCGGATGTTTTGAAATTGACGGTAAAAGAAGGATTTACCCACTTGAGGTGGAGTTTTATTACCATGAAGAGGAAGAAAACGGGCTGAAAGATCCCGTGATGTATCATACTGATGATCATGATGGTAGGAAGCTTGAATACTTCCCATTAGGCTCTCTTAACTGTCATGTGTCGGGCATAGACATTACTTTTGAGAATAAAGAGAAGCGATATAGGGCATCTTTTTTAATCAGGAAGTATAAGGTGTGCAAATACGATGGGGAAATGTGGCAAGTGGATAAAGAATGCGAGAGTCGCTCTACCTATATATACGAAGATATGTTTATGCATATCCCATTATTCAATGGCATCAATGTTAAATGGATATCGGAGGCCTCACCACATTGCAACAAGAAAATAATTGTCAATCCAAGAATTAATGTTGCCGAATATGAGAAAAATAACGAAGGCAAGTTTGTAAAGGTAGAGATAACCAAAGAGGACTACAATAAACTTTCGAGCAATGAAAAAAAGGAATACTTCTCAGATTGTGGCAAGAGATTAAAGCGATGCAAACGGATGTGGAATTATTCGATAGTGAATTATTGATTATGAGCAATATGCAAATATGTGTATCGGAGTGGCTACAGAACGATTATGGCCAAGTGTATGCCGCGTTATGCGATGCTTTTGAAAAAAGTGGATTGAAGTGGCAGGTGTTGACTCAAACTAAAGAGGTGTGGGCGCGTGATTATATGCCACTTCATTTGGGCGATGGAAAATATGTGACTTTTAATTTCTCTCCCGACTATCTTGCCGGTAATTCAAGCAAATATTGCACCGACCAAAAGCTTGTTATTGAAACTCTTGACATAGATGTAGTAGCGCATCTTAATATTGTGCTTGATGGAGGCAACGTGGTAAGATGTGGCGATAAAACCATAATGACGGATAAGATTTTTTCGGAAAATCCGAATATTCGTCCTGTTAAATTGATAGATATGATAGAGAAAACTCTTGATACGGAGTTAATATTGATTCCTTGGGATATGGAAGAACCATATGGGCATGCCGATGGAATGGTGGCTTATCTTGGTGGAAGGAAACTTTTGCTGAACAATTATGGACAAATGGGTAAGGATGCCGAACTGATTCGTGAAAGACTGCATAAGATTCTTGACGCACATTTTGATGTAAAAGAGCTATCGTATAGTGGGAGACTTAGGAAAAATGCGTGGTGTTATCTCAATTATGTAGAAACGCCAAATATAGTTATCATACCCGGGCTGTCGAAGGATTTGGATTGCGAAAACGACCAATCGGCGAAAACTGAGTTTATCAACCTTTTTCCTAACAAGGAAATTATTCAAATATATGCATTGCCATTAATCAGTAAAGGAGGTGCATTGCATTGTGTGACTTGGGAACTTAATAAAAACTAAAATACTTATGCAAGACTTTGCGGCAATAGATTTTGAGACAGCCAATTACTGCCGGAGCTCGGTTTGTTCGGTAGGAGTGGTGATAGTGCGCGGCGGCGAGGTGGTAGACCGATACTACTCGCTTATCAAGCCCGTGCCGGAGTATTATAACTATAGATGCACTCAGGTGCACGGGCTGACAGCAGCCGACACCGACGATGCTCCCGAATTTCCGGAGGTGTGGGCGCAGATAGAGCCTCTTATCGAGGGCTTGCCCTTGGTGGCTCACAATAAGTCGTTTGATGAAAGTTGCTTGAAAGCCGTTTTCAAGGCGTATGACATTTATTATCCCGGCTATGAATTCTACTGCACCTGCATAGCCTCGCGGCGCCGGTGGCCCGGCATGCCCAACAACCTCGATGTGGCAGCAGCCCGTTGTGGCTATTATATGAATAACCATCACCACGCCTTAGCCGACGCCGAAGCCTGCGCCGCCATAGCGTTGGAGATATTGTAGGTCGTATTTCTATCAATTAATGTGATGTTGCCATGATAAAATATATCTCAAATGCGGAGCATTATGAGGCGGTTTTGGCTCGTTGTGAGGATGTTAGTCGCACGTTGTGGATAGGGACGGCCGACATTAAGGATGCTTATGTGGATGTGAAGGGCGAGAAGGTGCCGTTCTTGAAACTGCTGGCTCAGCTTATACGCCGGGGTGTGGAGGTGCGACTGATTCATGCCAAGGAGCCGGGACCTGCGTTTCGTGAGGATTTCGACAAGTATCCTGTGCTGTATGCCGGATTGGAGAGAGTGTTGTGCCCTCGTGTGCACTTTAAGATGATAGTTTTCGATTGCCGAGAGGTGTATGTGGGCAGCGCAAACCTCACCGGGGCGGGCATGGGCATGAAAGGTGAGAATCGACGCAATTTCGAATCGGGCATTTTTACCGACGACCCTGATATAGTGGAGCAAGCCATGGCGCAGTTCGATGGCGTGTGGATGGGAAGCCATTGCAAGCAGTGTAAGCGCCGCGATTACTGTTCCGACCCCATAAAATAGCATCGCCAAGTGCGCAAAAAAACTTGGCAGATGTTGGCGAAATAATAGCAAAATCTTGTGGCAAAGTGTTATCTTTGTCGGCAAAAATGAATCGGCGCATCCCGAGGGAGAACAAATGCCGGGAGTGCGACGATGAAATAGATTGATTATCAACCATCTGAAATAATTATGCTACAGATTAAAGATACGCTTGTGAGTCTCGACCTTGTGGAGCAGTTTTTCTTGTGTGATTTGGATAGTTGCCACGGCGAGTGTTGCATAGAGGGCGACGCCGGAGCGCCTGTTACTGAAGAGGAGGCAGCTACCATAGAGCGCATATTGCCAGAGATATGGAACGACCTACTGCCGCGGGCACAACAAGAGATAAAGGAAAACGGCGTGAGCTACATCGACGAGGAAGGCGACCGCGTGACCTCGATAGTGGATGGCAAGAACTGCGTGTTTACATGCTACGGGCCCGACGGGATGTGCTATTGCGCCATCGAGAAAGCCTATCGCGAGGGGAGAGTGGACTTCTATAAGCCCATTTCGTGCCATCTATATCCGGTGCGCATCAAGGAATATCCGAGTTTTACGGCAGTGAATTATCACCGATGGAAGATATGCAAGTGTGCCGAGGTGCTTGGACGCAAGCAAGGCGTGCGCGCCTATCAGTTTCTGAAGGAGCCGCTGATACGCCGCTTCGGAAAGGAGTGGTACGACGAGTTGGCGCTTACCTGTGAGCAGTATCTCAAGGAGTACGGCGAGGAATGAAGCGCTATAATGCGATTTTTGGCTATAAAAATCGCTGAATAAGGCAAATAATATTTTGCAGAATGAAAAAAAATGGTTAATTTTGCACCGCTTTTGCAACCTCTGACGAGAAGAAGTGTGGCTCGTGAATGTTGCAGGAGGGTAATAAGAACAAAAAAATTAAGACAAAAATGGATTTGATTAAGATTGTTGAAGAGTCATTTGCAACAGCTAAGGAATTTCCAGCATTCCAGCCGGGTGACACTATCACAGTAGACTATCGTATTAAGGAAGGTAACAAGGAACGTATCCAGCAGTACAAGGGCGTGGTAATTCGCATCTCAGGCGAAGGTAACAAGAAGCGCTTCACAGTACGCAAGATGAGCGACAACGTAGGTGTAGAACGTATTTTCCCTATCGAATCGCCGTTTATCGACAACATCACTATCAACAAGTATGGTAGAGTACGTCGTGCTAAGTTGTACTACCTCCGTGGTCTCACAGGCAAGAAGGCACGCATCAAGGAACGTCGTGTAAACTTGAAGCAAGACTAATCTTAAAAATAAGCAAGATTTGTGCTTAATGATACAAAGGCAGCTGTAGGTCGAAAGATTTGCGGCTGCTTTTTGTGTATATCTCACAGATTTTTTTGCTGCGCAGCGGGGTATCCAACCTGAAAGGTTGAATGCCGAGGGCTTTGCCCGAGTGCTCTTAGCCGGGGGTGGAGTGTTAGCGCAACCCCCGGAATGCAAGCAATCATAATAAAAGCGTCTGGAGGACGCGAATGTTGTCGCTGTGGAAGCCGATTTTCGCGTTCTTCGCATCGCGGGGTGGCACGATACCGAGGGTTTCGCTTCGCTACACCCCCGGCTAAGAGCCACTCGCTCCGCTCGGGCATTCGACCTTTCAGGTCGTGCTGCGGTTAAGCAAGTGATGATTAGCCTCTCCGAGGTCGTTTTGCTTGGGATGATGACGACACCACACCGGTCGCTTCGCTCTCTCTATGTGGTGCTAACCAAAAATCAGCCTCTCGGAGGCCGGGTGGTGGTTTTGTATCTTAGCAATAATTCTTGCTTTGAGTGAACTTCGGGCATATCGATGAAGATAATGTGATAATTACCTATCGGTGAGTGTGGAAAAATTGCGGAAATAGTATTATCTTTGCATAGCCAAAAATCAAATAAAGGTAAAAGAATAAATAAGTTAATAATAACAATACGAAAATGGGAAAGAAAGCTCTATTGCTGATTCTCGATGGATGGGGAATCGGAAACAAATCGAAATCGGACGTAATATCAACCACACCAACTCCCTATTGGGACGGATTGATAGCCAATTATCCAAACTCAAAGTTGGAAGCCAGCGGTGAAAATGTGGGTTTGCCCGACGGTCAGATGGGTAACTCGGAAGTAGGTCACCAAAACATTGGCGCCGGCCGTATTCTTTATCAGGACTTGGTGAAGATTAACAAGTCGATAAAGGACGGTTCGATTTACAACAATCCCGAAGTGAAGAAAGCATTCTCGTATGCCAAGGACAACGGCAAGAACATTCACTTCATGGGCTTGACTTCGACCGGAGGCGTGCACTCATCGCTCGCTCACATCTTTGCACTCTGCGACATAGCCAAGAAGTATGAACTCGAAAATGTGTTTATCCACTGCTTTATGGATGGACGCGACACCGACCCGCAGAGCGGTAAGGGCTTTGTGGCAGAAGTAGAGCAGCACTGCGCCGAGAGCACCGGTAAAGTGGCATCGGTGATAGGTCGCTACTATGCAATGGACCGCGACAAGAACTGGGATCGTGTGAAGCTTGCCTACGACCTTCTTGTGAGTGGCATAGGTGCAGAAGCAACCTCGATGACCGATGCAATACAAGAAAGCTACGACAACGGTGTGACCGACGAATTTATCAAGCCTATCCACAATAGCACCATCGATGGCACTATCAAGGAAGGTGACGTGGTGATATTCTTCAACTATCGCCCCGACCGTGCTAAGGAAATCACTATCGCATTCACTCAGCAGGATATGCCCGAGCACGGCATGATGCGAATCAAGGATTTGCAATATTTCTGCATGACTCCTTATGACTCTTCGTTTACAGGCATTAACGTGCTTTTCCGCAAGGACAATGTGAACAACACGCTTGGCGAATACCTCAGTGCACTTGGCAAGAAGCAACTTCACATAGCCGAAACCGAGAAGTATGCTCACGTAACATTCTTCTTCAACGGCGGACGCGAAGACCCATACGAAGGCGAAGATCGCATATTGGTTCCATCGCCCAAGGTGGCAACCTACGACCTCAAGCCCGAGATGAGCGCCTACGAAGTGAAGGACAAACTCGTGGAAGCTATCAACACACAGAAGTATGACTTCATCGTGGTTAACTATGCCAACGGCGATATGGTGGGACATACCGGCGTGTACGAAGCCATCGAAAAGGCTTGTGTGGCTATCGACGAATGTGTGATGGACACCGTGGAAGCATGCAAGAAGAACGACTACGAAGTGGTGATAATTGCCGACCACGGTAATGCCGACAATGCACTCAACGAAGACGGCTCAGCCAATACAGCTCACTCGCTCAACCCTGTGCCATTCGTTTATGTTACAGCCAACAAGAATGCAAAGGTGAAGGACGGCGTGCTTGCCGATGTGGCTCCATCTATCTTGAAGATTATGGGTCTGCCGCAACCTGAAGAAATGACAGGCAACAACCTTATCGAAGACTGATACTTCGAAATATCGGCTTAGATAAGCACTACAAATATTATAATCGTGGGGATTGCGAAAGAAATCATCGTCGCAGTTCTCACGATTTTCGTTTTTCGTAGTATGGAGGGCGAGGAATAGGATGGGGAATAGATGAGAAAGATGATATCGTTATGTATGAGCATTTTTTTGTTTAAAGATCAATTAGTGGTAGTAAATTCATATTTTGGGTGACGTTAAATGTTTAATGGTGTAGAAGTTTGGACTAATTTCAATTTGGTATTTTTCATTATTCTTTGCGTGAATCTATTGTAAGAGCATATTTAGCAAAGTTAATTTTATTTCAAAAATATTTCAGTGCAATGTCGTAGCAGGCGACTATTATATAAGCGGAATTTTCCCAAAAGACTAAGCAGCTAATGCCTGAAACCGATAAAATGTGTGAAAAGGAGCGATTAATTGCCTGAGATTGCAATATTTTTGGTAAATTTGTGGTATCAGTCGAAAACTATTGTAAACAAGAAAAAATGAACAAGAAGCTATTAGGAATGTTGTTGCTCGGCGCTGCGTCGATGTGTTGCACAGCCGAGGCACAACGCATAACTATATTGTCGGCAAATGATACGCACAGCGCAGTGCTGCCCACCGACGATGGAATGGGAGGCTTGCTACGACAGAAAGTGCTGGTAGACAGCGTTCGCCGAGCCGATGAGAATGTGGTGGCAGTGCATGCCGGTGATGCCGTGCAAGGAACGGTGTATTTCTCGATGTTTCGTGGCGAGATAGAATATGCCTTGCACGATAGCATAGGCTATGACTACTGCGTGCTTGGCAACCACGAGTTCGACAATGGTATAGAAGAACTTGCCGAGCGATATAAAGATGTGAAAGCTTGCAAGTTGTCGGCAAACTACGACTTTGCCTCTACGCCGCTCGACGGAACATTTGTGCCATATCACATACGCCGCTACGGCGATAAGCGCATAGCCTTTATGGGCATCAATCTGGAGCCGAAGGGCATGATAGCCGACAAGAATGTGACCGGACTGGTGTTTACCAATGCCAAGACTGTGGCGCTGAAGCTCTCAGAGTATCTCAAGACCACCGGGCTTGCCGACTATGTGGTGATGATATCGCACATAGGTTATCGCGACGAAGACAGCGACACCGACTATAACATAGTGCAGGAAAGTCGCTACATAGATATGGTGATAGGCGGTCACTCACACACTATGATAACGCCCGGCGACTCACTGCATCTGGTGAAGAATGCCGACGGACGCCCCATACCCATTTGCCAAGCAGGCCGATATGGCAAATATGTGACCAAGACCATATTCGACCTCTCCGACGGCAGCACCGAATATGAGTTGCTGCCTGTGGATGCGCGCTACGATGCCGCAGTGGCAGCAAATAAAGCCATGCTCGAGTGGATGAAACCCTACGATGAGCGCGTGTATGAAGTGATGAATAAGCGCATAGCCACATCGGAATGCGAGATGCTCAACACCGAAGTGCGCCATCTCTCCAATTTTGTGACCGATGCCGTGAAAGAAATCATAGCTCGGAAGTGGGGAGAAGTGGATTTTGCCATAATGAATCGCGGCGGCATACGCCAATCGTTGCCCAAAGGCGACATTTCGGAAGGTATGATAACCTCGATGTTGCCATTCGATAATCGCCTCACCGTGCTGCGCATCAAGGGAAGCGACTTGATGGAAGCCTTTGGTGTGATGGCAAGCCGTGGCGGCGATGCAGTGAGCAAAGAGATAGAGGTGAAAATGAGCGAAAACAAGAAAGTGGAGTGGGCGAAGTTAAATGGCAAAATAATCGACCCCAAAGCCACATATACCATGGTCACAGTGGACTATCTTGCCAATGGAGGCGAATATATGGAGCCGCTGACACGCGCCGAGCGCCTCTTTGAGGACGATGTGCCCTATGGCGGCTTGGTGCTCGAGTATGTGAAGCAACTCGATGCACAAGGCAAGACCATCAATCCTGCAAGCAATAACCGAATGCACTACTAATGCCCGCAGGTGACCAAACTGAAACATAACAACCAACAAATAACTACAAAAAAACCATTAGAGATGATAAAAAAACTGATGTCGCTGCTCGTGCTGATGACAGCGATAGGCATAAATGCAGATGCCGAGCATCTTACAATATTAACAGCCAACGACACCCATAGCGCCGTGATGCCCAATAAGAGCGGAAAAGGCGGCTTGATGCGCTGGAGAGTGGTGATGGACAGCGTGCGCCGTGCCGATGACAATGTGCTTGCCGTGCATGCCGGCGATGCAGTGCAAGGCACCGTGTTTTTCTCGCTTTTCCGCGGCGACGTGGAGTATGCGGCAATCGATAGCCTCGGGTTTGATGTTTATATACCCGGCAATCACGAATTCGACAACGGCGTTGACGAACTTGCGGCACATTTGCGCCATGTGAAAGCAGCCAAACTTTCGGCCAACTACGATGTGTCGGGCACAGCGCTCGACGGCGTGCTTCAGCCCTATGTGATAAAGCATGTGGGCGGCAAGCGCATAGCCTTTATGGGCATCAATCTCAATCCCAAGGGTATGATAGCCGACAAAAGTTTTGTGGGCATACGCTACATCGATGCCGAGACAGTGGCATTGCAGCTATCCGACTATCTGAAGCAGACAGGGATAGCCGACTATGTGGTGATGGTGTCGCACATAGGCCATGTGGGCAGTCCCGGCACACTCAACGACGTGGAGATAGTGCGCAAAAGCCATAACATCGACCTCGTGATAGGCGGCCACTCGCACACACTTGTAGATCCCACCAATTCGCATCCCCGCAGTCCGCACTTGGTGAAAAATGCCGATGGCCGCACCATTGCCATCTGTCAGAGCGGCAGCAAAGGCGAGGTGATGGGCAAGATAGACTTCGATACCGAGACCGGCAAGGCAGTGTTCTCGCACATAATCATCGATAGCCGCCTCGACAGCCGCATAGCACAATATACCGCGATGAACAAGTGGCTTGCCCCCTATGCCGAGCAAGTGGATAAGAAGATGAACACCCGCATAGCCACATCGGAGCGCGAAATGACAAGCAAAGACCAGCGCTTGGGCAACTGGGTGTGCGACGCCGTGGTGGAAGTGGGACGTCAGCTCTATGGCAAGGATGTGCAATTTTCGCTTATGAATCGCGGCGGAATACGCCAGAATATGCCTAAGGGCGATGTTACGGAAGGCGATATCGAATCGATGTTGCCATTCGACAATCGTCTGGTGGTGATAAGGATAAAGGGTGAGTATTTGCTGCGCGTGTTTGCAGCGCTCGGAGTGCGTGGAGGCGATGCAGCCAGTAGCGCAGTGAAGGTGGTGTATCACCGCAACGGCACTGTGCGCAGCGCCAAAATCAACGGCAAAAATGTGAATCCTAACGAATATTACACACTCATAACCATCGACTATCTCGCCAATGGCGGAAGTCGTATGGGCGACTTAAAGTATGGCGAACGACTCTTTGAAGATAGTGAGCCCTACGGAAAACATGTGCTTGAATATGTGAAACAACTCGATGCCCAAGGCAAGACCATCAAGTCGAGCAACGAGAAGCGTATGTATTTTGAAGCAAATTGATATTAACACGAATAAATAGCAATGAATGGAATTGTGAAACAACTGATACTGAGTATGGCTTTGGCAATGGTAGGAGTGCCGATGCAAGCCACTACATGCATACTTGCCCGAGCCGACAAAGCCGAAATGAATCGGTGGGTCGACTCGGTGATGACCACGATGAGCGAGCGCGATAAGGTGGCTCAACTCATGGTGGTGACCTTTTTGCCCGACGATACGCCCGAACTGTATAAGCGCCTCGACCACATGGTGGGTGAGATGCATATAGGCGGTTTGCTGTTTTCGAAAGGCGAAATCACCAATCAAGCCAAAGCCGTAAATTATGCCCAAAGCAAGAGCCGTGTGCCGCTGATGGTAACCCTCGATGGCGAGTGGGGTCCGGCGATGCGCATGCCCGATGCGCCGATGTTTCCGCGCAATATGATACTCGGCGCCATCACCGACGAGCGACTGCTCTATCGCTATGGAGTCGAAGTGGCACGCGAATGTCGTGAACTGGGCATACAGGTGAACTTTGCGCCCGTGCTCGACGTTAACGATAATCCCAAAAATCCCGTGATAGGCAATCGCTCGTTCGGCGAGATTCCCGAGCGAGTGGCAAGTAAGGCAATAGCCTATTCCAAAGGCCTCGAGGACAACGGAGTGCTGTCTACAGCCAAGCATTTTCCCGGTCACGGAAGTACATCGACCGATTCGCACAAGACCCTGCCCACAGTGAGCAAGAGTTTCAGCGAACTCACTATATGCGAATTGCTGCCATTTCGCCGATATTTCGAAGCCGGATTGTCGGGCGTGATGGTAGGACACCTGTCGGTGCCCGCTATCGACCCAAGCGGTGTGCCCACATCGCTATCGACCAAGACCAACCAACTGCTGCGAAGCAAGATGGGGTTTGAGGGACTGATATTTACCGATGCACTCACCATGAACGGAGCCAAGACCGAGGGCAGCACCGCAGTGAAGGCATTGCTTGCCGGCGACGACGTATTGCTCTCGCTGCCCGAGCCCGAAAAGCAGATTGACTATGTGCTCGAAGCGGTGAAAAAAGGCATCATAAAGCAAAGTCTGATTGATGAAAAGTGCCGCAAGATGCTAAGATATAAATATGCTTTGGGGCTGTGGAAAAGCAGCCAAATAGCCATCGAAGGCTTGGTGAACCGCGTTAATTCACCCCAGGCTAACGAACTGATACATCGCCTTGTGGCAGCCTCGATGACCGTGGTTAAAAATCACGGCAATGCATGGCCGGTGAAGCACCTCGAAAAGACCAAAATAGCAGTGGTAACTATGGGCGACGCTCGAGGCGAGAACTCAATGTTCCAGAAACGCTGCGCCAACTATGCACAAATCGACCGTTACAACTACACCGGAGCCGAAAGCATAGGCGAACTAAAGAGTAAATTGCAGACCGGCGGCTACAAAATGGTGATAATGGCAGTGCACAGCAATAGCGAAGCCAATAGGTTGGCAATGTCGAACATAGCAACGGCGGTGAAACACGTGTCGGCGGCATTGTTTATCAGCCCCTATCAGTCAGCCCGATTTGCCGGTTCGCTCAAGCACTGCGAGTCGGTGCTGATGGCATACGAAGACACCGATATGACACAGGACTATGCAGCGCAAGCCATATTTGGCGGCATCGACGTGAACGGAGAACTCCCGGTGAGCATAGCCGGCTTTGCCAAGGCAGGCACAGGAGCGAAATACGGCAAGATACGACTCGGGTATACCGTGCCCGAAGAAGTGGGAGTGAACTCGAAGATGCTCAGCCAAATGGATAATATGGCAAGCGAAGCACTCCGACTCAAAGCCTTCTCCGGTCTGCAAGTGCTTGTGGCGCGTCACGGCAAGGTGATATGCAATCGCAATTACGGATACACCGATAACAGCAAGACCCGGCGCGCGATAGACGATAACACCATCTTCGACCTCGCATCGGTGACCAAAGCCACCGGCACCTTGGCGGGACTGATGAAATGCTACGACGACGGAGGCTTCGACCTCGACGATGAAATAAGCAAATATGTAACTCCACTCAAGGACACTGATAAAGAAGATCTTACAATAAAAGATCTTCTTTTTCATGAAACGGGTATGCCGGCGGCGCTCGTTATGCCTACGCTGATGTTCGACCACCGAAGTTATAGAGGAAGCCTTATAAGAAGTCGACGCCGCGGCGACAACACCATAAAACTCTACAATCGCGCTTACGGCAACCGAAAAGCCCGCTTGCGCAGCGACCTTGTGAAAACGCAGAGTGAGGAGGGATTCGACATCGAAGCCGCCAATGGTATGTATGTGGGCAAATCGACGAGCGACACCATAATGCAGCGAATATACAGGACAAAATTGCGCAATAACAAGAATTTTCGCTATAGCTGTCTCAATTTCTGTCTGTTGCTCGATGCCGAGCAACGCATAACCGGCGAAGAACACGATAAATATGTGAAGAAACACATTTTTGCGCCACTTGGAGCCTATCGCACCGGCTATCGTCCGCTTGAGTGGGCCGATGTAGATGAAGTGGTAGCCACCGAATACGATAGTTTTCTGCGCCGCCAGTTGCTCAAAGGCTATGTTCACGACGAGATGGCATGCATGATGGGCGGAGTGGCAGGCAATGCCGGGCTGTTCGGCAACGCCACCGACTTGGCAAAACTCATGCAGATGTGGCTCAATGGCGGAGAGTACGGTGGTCATCGATTTTTGAAGGAAGAGACTGTAAACCTCTTCTTTACCACCCAAAGCGAGAATTCGCGTCGTGGCTTGGGCTTCGACAAGCCAAATATGAAAAACCCCGACAAGTCGCCGGCGTGCAAATCGGCGCCAGCCGAAGTGGTGGGGCACACAGGCTACACCGGCACAGCATTTTGGGTTGACCCTAAGAACGACTTGATATTTATCTTCCTGTGCAATCGCGTGTATCCCACGCGTAACAACGCAGCATTCACCAAACTCAATGTTCGCAAAAAGATGCAAGAAGCCGTGTATGCCAATCTTCAAGCCGATAGGTGAGAAATGTGAATCTTTTGCATTATATTTGCAAAATAAAGTCAACGCAAAAATCAACTCATAATTAAAATCATAACAAAATACATAGCGATGAAGAAATCAGTGAAAATTTTAGCGCTGTTGCCATTGGTGGCAGCGATGTCGTGCGGCAAGGCAGAGTATAAATTGACAACTACCTTTGTCGACGAAGCCCAGGACGGCAGCACCGTGTATCTTATCAACTACGATAAGGGCGACACCATCGATAGCGCCGTAGTAGCAGACAAGCAAGCCGTATTTGCCGGCACAGTAGACCATGCCATAGTGGCAAGAGTGCTTGCCAACCAGTCGAGAGCCTCATTTATTCTCGAACCCGGCGTGCTCGAACTCAACTGGGAAACCAAGGAAGTGAAGGGCGGCGCCCTCAACGATTCGGTAGCGGCACTTAATGCCGAACAATCGGCACTTCAGGAAAAAGCAGTTGCAATGAGCAAGCAAGCTAAGGAAGAACAATGGGCTGAAGATAAGCTTGAAGAGGAATTGTCGAAGTTGGACAAAGAGTTTAGTGACATCTTGATTCGTCACTACGAAGCCAATAAACTCAATGCATTCGGATGGTATGCTTACTATCAGAATATTGTAGAAAAGGGCTATGAACTCAATGAACTTAAAGCAGAATTGGCAAAGGCGCCTGCCGAATATATGCAGTCGAAGCGCATCGAACGCCTCATCAAAGCAGCCGAGACTATAGAAAACACCAAGGAAGGCTGCAAGATGGTGGATTTTGCCGTATCGGGAGCCAATGGCAAGGAAGTGAAATTGTCGGACTTTGTAGGCAAGGGCGATGTAGTGGTAGTGGACTTCTGGGCAAGTTGGTGCGGACCATGCCGCCGCGAAGCAAGCACTACGCTCAAGGATATCTATGCAAAATACGACGGCAAGGGATTGAAAATATTAGGCGTGGCATGCTGGGACAAGCCGGAAGACACCAAGCAAGCTATAGCCGACATGCAGTTGCCATGGGAGCAGATACTCGACTCGCAGTATATAGCATCGGATGCTTACGGCTTCAACTCCATACCACACATCATAGTGTTCTCAGCCGACGGCACCATCTTGTCGCGCGGTCTGCAAGGCGATGAACTGATGAAGAAGGTGGATGAGATAATGAGCGAAGCCAAGTAAACATAGCTGACAGGTCATGCCGGGTTGCAGACAATGCCTCGGCACTCGGACATAATAATAAAGGAGACTGACGCCAAGTGCATCGGTCTCCTTAATTTAATTATGCTTATGCTGAATGAAAAATCGTTTACTTTTCGCGAGGGCAAACTTCAACGGTGAGTTTGTTGTAAGCGCGTTCGGCTTTAGCCTTGGCGGCTTCCACATCAACATCGGTGGCGAGGATAACAGCCATGCGACGGTGGCCCACAACTTCAGGTTTGCCGAAGATGCGCATTTGAGTGCCGGGTTCTTCGAGTACCTTGTCGAGGTTTTTGAAATCGAGCGTATCGGAGTCGCCTTCCACCACCACAGCGCGCGAAGCCGAAGGGCCGTAGAAACGGATTTCAGGCACCGGAAGTCCGAGCAAAGCGCGAGCGTGCAGAGCAAATTCGCTTTGGTCCTGCGAAATCATAGTCACCATGCCCGTGTCGTGCGGACGAGGCGAAACCTCGCTGAAAATCACTTCATCGCCCTTGATAAACATTTCCACGCCGAAGATACCGTATCCGCCGAGTGCATCGGTAACCTTCTTGGCTATTTCCTGAGCCTTAGCCTTGGCAATGGGGCTCATGGGTTGAGGTTGCCAAGAATAGCGGTAGTCGCCATCGATTTGAATGTGTCCTATAGGTTCGCAATATTGAGTGCCGAGAATGTTGCGCACGGTGAGGAGCGTGATTTCGTAGTCGAAATCCACAAAAGCCTCCACGATAACTCTGCCGGCACCGGCACGACCGCCTTCTTGAGCAATGTGCCAGCTGCGGTCGATGTCGTCGAACGAGCGGCAAACGCTCTGACCGTGTCCCGAACTGCTCATGATGGGCTTTACCACACAAGGCACGCCAATGGTGTGTACCGCATTGCGAAATTCCTCCTCGGTAGAGGCGAAAAGATAGCGCGAAGTGGTGATGCCCAAAGTTTCGGCAGCCAAGCGGCGAATGCCTTCACGATTCATGGTGAGGTAGGCGGCATTGGCAGTAGGAGTGACGTGGTAACCCTCTTTCTCGAGTTCTACAAGCGTGGGAGTGGCTATAGCTTCCACTTCAGGAATGATGAAATCGGGCTTTTCGGTTTCGATAACCTCGCGCAGTTTAGCCCCGTCGAGCATGCTGAACACGTGGCGACGGTGAGCAATCTGCATAGCCGGCGCGTTGTCGTATTTGTCGCACGCCACCACTTCCACGCCATAGCGCTGAAGTTCGATTGCCACTTCCTTGCCTAATTCTCCACTTCCGAGCAACAGAGCTTTCTTGCCCTTGCTTGTCATAACTGATCCGATACTTGTCATGATAGTTGAATAATAAAATAGTTTTTTAAAGTTTTGGTGTCACAAATTTACTCCATATTGACGAATAAAAAAAATTTTCACAGCAGCAGAGGCATAAAAAGTGCTCGAGGAGCTCATAAGGCGATATTTTCCGAAAAAATGGCAACGAAATAGGCAGGTAAGTGTTATCTTTGCAGTCGTTATGAAGAAAATCAGTAGAAACATAATAGTATTGTGTGTGGCATTGACCACAGCATTAAGTGCATATTCGCAAGACAGTATAGCCGCAAATCCCGATGATGAGCCCATCGACATAGAGTTGGCGCGCATGCCGGTGCGTCGTCCCGACCACGCTGTGCCCACCATAGTTACCCTTCGCGGCGAGGCGGCAATAGCCCGATTTGCCGAGTTGGCAGTGGTGCCCGAGAAGCAGGAGGAGTCGAAGCGAGTGATAGCGCAAGGCAATGCAGCGGTGTCGAGCGCACTGCAAGCACAGCGCACACAGCGCAAGCAGACACAAGAAGAAATCGACGCCAATGTGGAGAAGTATATAGCCGAGGCTCGCGCCAAAGCCCCCAAACACGAGACCTATCGCCCCTTTGGCAACGTCACCCGCCGCATCTACGACGAGGAACGCATGACCCAAGACCAGCTGCTTGCCTCATTCGATGCCAAGCATCGCCTTGGCGCTACGGTGTATAAGCCCAAGTCGGCGCCCTCGATGGTGGAGAAGAATGCCATATACCTTTATTTCGAAGTTCCTACAGGCGGCCGACCCGGACCGATGCGCATCAAAGTGCAGTATTATGCCGACGACCGTCTCGACACCCAAGCGGTGGAATTTCAGATTAACGGAGAGAAATATCGCATTACCCCCAATCATCTCGACACGCGCAAGAACGGCAAATATGTGTCGGAATGGTTTGATATGATACTCGAAGGCGAGCACGATGCGCTTGTGGAGGCAATGGGTATGGCAAACTATGTGCGAGTGAAGTTTATAGGCAAATCGTGCAATCATATCAAGGATATGACACGCGACCAGGTGGCAGATTTGCGCAAGGCATATTTCTTAAAGAAGAACTTCAAGTAGCAGTGCGCTACGCGCTGACGCCGGACGCCTTGCCGAAATGCGCTATGCACACTACGGGCAGCATGCCGAAAATGCTGTAGTTTATGTGGCAAAATCACACATTGCAAAACAGAGAAAAAACAAAAATGGGCTGCACTCAAAAAAAAAGTGCGGCCCATTAATATCGATAGGAGTTAAAATAATCGGTCGTTAAAAAAATAATATCAAGAGCGCGAGGCTCCGGATATCAATTAACCAATCAAAGTAACTGTGATGTCAGCTTCAGTCTCAGCTATAGCCAATTTGCCTTCGCGGCCCAACCAGCCAAGTGCTGCGTAGATTTCCTTTTCCTTAAGCTTTGTAGCTTTCTTCAAACCTTTAACTGTAAGAGTTGCTTCTTCAGCGCCATTGAGAGCAGTCCAAATAAGACCAGCCCAATTGCCGATAGTTTCTAAATTCATCTGTCTAAATTTTTAAAAATAATACCTATTAAAATAATCTATACATTTTATTTCGCCGACAAAGTTAGGTATAAAATATGGAATATGCAAATTTTCAGGCAATTAAAGTGGAATTAGGCTATTTTAGGTGTGCAAAAATGCATATTTGGTGGTTAAAAATTGCCATTCTGTGGGTAATATCGGTGGATGATTGTCGGTAATTTGTGATAAAAGATGTATCTTTGTTCGAGTAAAAGATGAATATGGAAGGATTAGTAATAAGAAATACAGGAAGTTGGTATGTAGTAGCCACCGATGCGGGCGCTACATACAACTGCAAGATAAAAGGCAATTTCAGGCTCAAAGGCATAAGAAGCACCAATCCGGTGGCGGTGGGCGACCGAGTGGAACTGAGCGAAAATGCCGATGGCACCGCATTTATCACAGCCATACGACCCCGACGCAACTATATAATACGTCGGGCAAGCAACCTATCGAAAGAATCGCACATCTTGGCTGCAAACATCGATATGACAGCCCTTGTGGTGACCTTGGTGAATCCGGTGACCAGCACCACATTTATCGATCGCTTCCTGGCTACGGCGATGGCGTATAATGTGCCTGCGCTGCTGGTGTTTAACAAGGTAGACTTGCTCTCGAGCGATGAAGATAAAGAGCTGCTCGATGCCGTGACCTATCTCTATGAGAGCATAGGCTATGACACGGTGTGCATTTCGGCAAAGGACGGTTCCGGTATGGACAGACTGCGCGAGGCATTGAAGGACAAATTGACGCTTCTTTCGGGCAATAGCGGCGTGGGCAAGTCGACGATAGTGAACGAATTGGTGCCTGAAGCCGCTGTGAAAGTGGGTGAGGTGAGCGACAGTCATCACACCGGCATGCACACCACCACATTTTCGGAGATGTATAACCTTCCCGACGGAGGCGCCATCATTGACACTCCCGGGGTGAAAGGATTTGGCACCATCGACTTCAAAAAAGAAGAAATATCGCATTATTTTCCCGAGATATTCGAAGAATCGAAAAATTGCCGCTATGGAAATTGCACCCACACCCACGAGCCCGGATGCGCCGTGCTGCAGGCAGTGGATGAGCATCGCATAAGCGCTTCGCGTTATGCCAGCTATCTGAGCATAATGGACGATGGCGACGACGATAAATACCGTAAGGCATTTTGAAGATGCAGTCGCAGGAATCAGACAAAAAAATTGCCTTCAGACGATAAATTATGTGCAAAAAATGTGGTGAAATTGCGATTTTATTTTTAATTTTGTAAAAATTTGGAAGAAAATGGCTTCTAACCTGCAAGACACATTACAGCGAGTGGTCAACAAGAGTGAGATATTGATAGAAAAATATCGAGCCTTGCTTGAAGAAAAGCGTCGTGTGGATGCTGCAAACGAAAGTTTGAGCAGCAAGAATGTGGCTTTGGAGAAGGAGATAGAGCGATTGCGACAAGAGAATGAATATTTGCGACTGGCGCGCAGCATATCGTCGACTCCCGAGCAGACCGAGGCAAACAGAGCCAGGATATCCAAATTGGTGCGGGACATTGATAAATGTATCTCACAACTGACTGACTGATAAAGAATGGCTGAACAGACTAAGCATAATATCAACATAAAGATAGCCGACCTGACACCGATACCATTGCAGATAAAGTTGGAAGACGAAAAGACTTATCGCGATGCCGAAGCGTTGGTCAATGGCTTGTGGCTGAAATGGATGCAAACGTTCAAGGACAAATGCACATCGAAGGAAGTCATGGCGAGAGTGGCATTTCAATTTGCCCGACTCTATGTGGAGTCGCGCAACGCCAATGTGAAAGTGGAAGAATTTTTAACCTCATTCGAGAAAGAACTCGATGAACTGGTTATCAATATAACGGCAGATTCGAAATAAACTGTTTTCGAAGAAAGCTCAAGCCCGCCAATGCGGCAATCAAGCCCAAAGGCAAAACTTGATTTTTACATAATAGCGATAATTAACCTGCACTGACAAAAGCGGCCGGAAATGAGGCAAGAAGCTCGTAAGAGACACTTGCTGTAATGTTATGGCCTGAATACTTTTGGCGGTGCTTTTTTTATTAAATTAATAATAACAACCTATAGACTAAAGAATGGAAATAATTATTTACGTAGCTATTGCTCTTGTGGCACTCTTGGTGGGCGCCGGAGTGACAATGGCAATCAACAAATCGCTGGCGAAATCGCGAGCAAACAGCATAATAGAGGAGGCAAAACTCGAAGCTGAAGTGCTGAAAAAGAATAAGATACTCGAGGCCAAGGAAGAAGGAGTGGCAATAAAGGCAGAAGCCGAAAAAATAGCTACCCAACGCCTTTCGAAGGTGCAATCGACCGAAGCAAAGCTCAAGCAGCGCGAAATGCAGCTCAACCAGCAGCAGTCGGAAGTGCAGCGCAAGAAAAACGAGAACGAGAATCTGAAGCAAACCCTCGAGAAAGAGCAAGCTTACCTCGAATCGCAACGTCAAGAGCTCGAGAAGATGCAGGCAAGAGTGAAAGAAACCCTCGAACACGTGTCGGGTCTTTCGGCCGAAGAGGCAAAGGAAAAACTCGTGGAATCGCTTAAAGATGAGGCAAAAACCGCAGCCCAGTCGTATATCAACGATATTATGGATGAGGCAAAGCTCACAGCCAACAAAGAAGCCAAGCGCATAGTGGTGCAAACCATACAACGCACCGCCACCGAAACTGCCATAGAGAATGCAGTGACCGTGTTCCACATCGAGAACGATGAAATCAAGGGCCGCATCATAGGTCGCGAAGGTCGCAACATACGCGCACTCGAAGCCGCTACCGGAATAGAAATCATAGTAGACGACACCCCTGAAGCCATAGTGCTCTCAGGCTTCGACCCCGTGCGTCGCGAGATAGCACGCCTGGCACTTCACCAATTGGTGGCCGACGGACGTATTCACCCTGCCCGCATCGAGGAAGTGGTGGCTAAAGTGCGCCGTCAGGTGGAAGAAGAAATTATCGAAACAGGTAAGCGCACAGCTATCGACCTCGGTATTCACGGCTTGCACCCCGAATTGATTCGCCTTGTGGGCAAGATGAAGTATCGCTCGAGCTACGGTCAGAACCTGCTTCAACACTCGCGCGAAACAGCCAACCTTTGCGCCATCATGGCAGCCGAACTCGGTTTGAACCCCAAGAAGGCACGCCGTGCCGGACTCTTGCACGATATAGGCAAGGTGCCCGACGAAGAGCCTGAATTGCCACACGCATTGTTGGGTATGAAACTCGCTGAGAAATTTAAAGAAAAAGCCGATATTTGCAACGCCATAGGTGCACACCACGACGAAGAAGAAGCCAGCAGCCTTTTGGCGCCAATCGTGCAAGTGTGCGACGCCATCTCAGGTGCCCGTCCGGGAGCTCGCCGCGAAGTGGTGGAAGCCTACATTAAGCGTCTCAACGACTTGGAAAATCTGGCACTCAGCTATCCCGGCGTAATCAAGACCTATGCCATACAGGCAGGTAGAGAATTGCGCGTGATAGTGGGAGCCGACAAGATATCGGATGCCGAAACCGAAAAGCTCTCAGGCGAAATAGCAAAGAAGATACAAGACGAAATGACCTATCCCGGTCAGGTGCGCATCACGGTAATTCGTGAGACCCGTGCCGTAAGTTTCGCCAAGTAATTGAGTTATCACACATCATTGTGAGGATAAAACGATGAGCGAAGAAAAAGAGAAAGAAGAAGTAGCAAAGCGGCGATGCAGTTGCTGCCCCAAGGCAGTGCCGGAGTGCGACGGGTGTGAAGGATGTCACAACACCCGCAGCAATTTCGGCGCCAAGGAGATGCGCAGCAAATTGCGCAGCTACAACTGGCTGAGCGATGTGCCCGGGTCGTTTAACGACTACGAAATAGTGGAAGTTACATTCAAGAACACCCGCAAAGGCTACTATCGCAACAGCACCCATCTGCCACTGCAGATAGGCGATATGGTGGCAGTGGAGGCATATCCCGGCCACGATATCGGTCGAGTGTCGATGATGGGTCAGTTGGTGAAGTTGCAGATGAAGCGCGCCAACCTGCGTCAGGACGCCGAGATATTGCGAGTGTTCCGCAAGGCCAAGCCCAGCGACCTCGAGCGCTACGAAGAAGCCAAGGCCAAGGAGACCGACACTATGATACGCTCGCGCAAGATAGCCGAGGACCTTCACCTCAATATGAAGATAGGCGATGTGGAGTATCAGGGCGACGGCAATAAGGCTATTTTCTACTATATTGCCGACGAACGCGTGGATTTCCGTCAACTTATCAAGGTGCTTGCCGACGTGTTTAAGATAAGAATAGAGATGAAACAGATAGGTGCGCGCCAAGAGGCAGGACGCATAGGCGGAATAGGTCCCTGCGGACGCCCGTTGTGCTGCTCGAGTTGGATGACCAACTTCGTGTCGGTGGCAACAAGCGCTGCACGCTATCAAGACATATCACTCAATCCGCAAAAACTTGCCGGACAGTGTGCCAAGTTGAAGTGTTGCATCAATTTCGAAGTAGACGGCTATGTGGAAGCCAGCAAGAAGCTGCCGCCACGCGACGTGCGCCTCGAAACTAAAGACAACACCTATTTCCACTTCAAAACCGACATCTTTAAGCGCGAAATCACCTATTCGACCGACAAGCAGATAGCCGCCAACTTGGTGACCTTGTCGGCAGAACGCGTGTTTGAGGTGATGGCGCTCAACAAGAACGGTGTGCGCCCCGAAAAACTCCTGCCCGATGAAGACCAGCGCGAAAAGGAAATGAGCGCATACGGCGACATAATAGGTCAGGACAGCGTGTCGCGCTTCGACAAGAAGAAAAAGAAGCGCCGCGATGGCAATAAAGGCGGCAATAAGCAGCAGCAAGAGGGCGGCGGCAATCAGCAACGCGCCGAAGGCGGCGGCCAGCGCCAGGGAGGCAAAGAGCGTCGCAACGGCAATCGTAAAGGCGACCAACAGCGCCAAGGCGGCGAACAGCAGCCACAAGCGCCACGCGAAGCAAAAGTCGATCAGCCACGCCAAAACGGAGGTGAGCTACACCAGCCACAGGAACGACAAGGCGAGAACCGACGACAGAACAACAACCGCCGAAAAGGTGGAGGCAACCGCGGCGCAAACAATAGAGAATCGCAAGGTAATGACCGACGTCAGGAGAAAAATACGGGAGGTGATAACGGTAGTCAGCAGTAGTAAGGCACTGAAAAGCCGTGCTGTGGGGCTATGTTGCCTCTTTGCATCGATAATGGTATGCTTGGGCGCTTGTTCGCCTAAGCATTCTTCTTATAGCGAATTTTCCGATGTGCCCGCAGCAGGTTGGACTCACAATAGTCCACTGTATTTCACGCCGCAATACGGTGATTCCGCTGCCTGCTACGACATATCGGTGGCTATACGACACGATCAAGACTATGCCTATCGCAATCTGAGCATCACCGCCGATTTCATAGGTGAGAATCAGAAACTCAAGCGTCGCATCATAAATGTGGAACTCGCCGATAAGTACGGCACCTGGAAAGGGTCGGGCTTCGGTGCTCTCTATCAGTTTAAGCAAGTGGTGCTCGAGCAAGTGCCGGCACACACGGTGAAGCGCATAGTGCTGTGGCAGACGATGAGCGACCGCGACACCGTGGGCAATATCACTGATGTGGGAATCATAGTAAGCCCGAGCGAAGTGCAGTGAAATCAGTAAAAATAAATAACATTCTCAAGATATCTGCAAGCTAAATGGCGATTGACAAGACACGAGTAGATGCTCTGATGTTCGACATGGACGGCACTCTGTGGGATGCCATGGACTCTTATGCCGAGGTGTGGAACAGAACATTTGCCGAATATGGCGAAGAAGTGCATATTACCGGCCGCGACCTGCTCCACGGTATGGGCAAGACCCTCGACCAAATACTGGCGATGATATGTGCGAACTTCGGCACCAACAACTACGGCGAGCGATTTTTGCAACGCGTAGATGAGATAGAGGACGAATTGCTGCCACGCATGGGCGGAACACTCTATCCCGATGTGAAAGAAGGCATAGCGCAGCTATCACAGCACTACAAAATATTCCTGGTGAGCAACTGCGGCTCCAACGGACTGTCGAACTTTATGGATTTCACCGGATTGCGCCAATATGTCACCGACTTTTTGACCTACGGCATGACTAAAATGGCAAAATCAGACAATATGTTGCTGCTCAAAGAGCGTTATGGGTTGCAAAATCCGATATATGTGGGTGATACACAAGGCGATTGCAACGAAACGCACCGCGCAGGCATGAAATTTGTATATTGCAGTTATGGGTTCGGCAATTGTGCCGACTACGATATGAAAGCAGATAATTTTAAACAAATTATTGACTATTTTTTATAGAAAGGATACATTACTATGAGCAACATCGTACCCAAAGGATGGGAAAAAGAGATAGCCCAGCGAGAAACGCGAGTGGCTGAGGCATTGCGCCAAGCCGGAGCAGATGCCATACTTATCAGCGGCAATGCCAACCTATATTATATAACCGGACGCGTGATAGCCGGATATGTGCTCGTCACAGCCCAAGGCGAGGTGAAGCACTTTGTGCGCCGCCCGGTGGAACTCGAGGGCGACAATGTGGCATACATACGCAAGCCCGAACAGATAGCCGAGATGCTTGGCAGCGTGCCGGGCACATTGGCGCTTGAATACGATATGTCGTATGCCGACATAATGCGCTTGCAAGCTGCATTCCCCGGAGCAAAATTTGTCAACGGGTCGGCAATCATGCGCAGTGTGCGCGCCGTGAAGACCCCGTTTGAGTTGGATTTAATTCGCCGAAGCGGAGTGAGCCATGCTATGTCGTATAAGTCGATACCACACATCTTCAGCGAGGGAATGAGCGATGTGGAATTGCAAGTGGAACTTGAGCATCGTCTGCGCCTCGACGGTTGCTTGGGACTATTCAGGATATCGGGCCAATCGATGGAACTCTTTATGGGAAACATCCTCGCGGGCGACAATGCCGATAATCCCGCGCCCTATGATTTTGCCATGGGCGGCGCCGGAATGGATAAGTCGATACCTATCGGAGCCAATGGCACCATCATCAAGCCCGGCATGACCATTATGGTGGATGCATGCGGCAATTTTACCGGATATATGACCGATATGAGCCGCAGCTATAAGGTGGGCGAAGTGGGCGAACTTGCCGAGCGCGCACACCGCTGCTCGGTGGAAATATGCCACAAGATAGCCCAAACGGCGCGACCCGGAGTGGCAGCCAAGGACCTCGTGGCACTTGCCGAAGCTACAGTGGCAGAAGCCGGACTCGCCGATTACTTTATGGGTCATAAGCAAAAAGCCGGATTTATAGGCCACGGCGTGGGTATAGAGATTAACGAACTGCCGGTGCTCTCGGCGCGCAGCAAAGATGTGCTTGTGGAAGGCAATGTGATAGCCTTGGAGCCGAAGTTTGTGATTCCCGGCGTGGGCGCAGTGGGCATTGAGAACACCTATGCCATCACAGCCACAGGCACCGAATGTCTCACCAATATGCCCGAAGATTTGCAGCAGCTTATGTAATAGCTGACGATTGAACATAATAATCGACCAACAAATAAATTCATTACAACAAACCACATTCTACAAGATATGAAAATCGACGAAAAGAAGATAGAACAACATTTGAGCAAAGAAGTCTTTCACATGGTGGGCGAAGCGGCCGATGAGTTGCAGCGCGAATGCTATGTGGTGGGAGGATATGTTCGCGATATCTTCTTGGAGAGGCCCTCGAAGGACATAGATTTTGTGACAGTGGGCAGCGGACTTGAGTTAGCCGAAGTGGTGGCACAGCGCTGGGGCAAGAAGGCAAAACTGGCGGTATTCCCCAATTTCGGCACTGCCCAAGTGAAGCGCTATGGCGAGGAATTGGAGTTTGTGGGCGCGCGTCGCGAATCCTACAGCCACGACAGCCGCAAGCCAAAGGTGGAGGACGGAACTCTGCACGACGACCAGTGCCGTCGTGACTTTACCATCAACGCCATGGCGATATCGGTCAACAAAGCCACCTATGGCAAACTGCTCGACCCATTTGACGGCATTGGCGACTTGGAGCGTCGCATAATTCGCACACCGCTCGACCCCGACATCACTTTCTCCGACGATCCGCTGCGCATGATGCGTGCTGTGCGCTTTGCCACACAACTCGGTTTTGATATCTATAGCGCGACATTCGATGCCATTGCGCGCAATGCTGAGCGCATAAAGATTATTTCAGCCGAGCGCGTATTTGAGGAATTGACCAAGATAATACGTTCAGCCAAGCCCTCGCGAGGCTTTATCTTGCTGCGCGATTGCGGATTGCTGCGCATAATTTTCCCCGAATTGTCGGCGCTCGAAGGCATAGAAACCGTAAACGGACGCGGACATAAGGACAATTTTCTTCACACCATGCAAGTGCTCGACAATGTGGCGCAGAAGAGCGACAACGAGTGGCTACGCTGGTCGGCAGTATTTCACGACCTCGGCAAGGCAGCCACCAAGCGCTGGGTAGATGAGATAGGGTGGACCTTTCATAACCACAATTTTGTGGGCGAGAAGATGGTGCCACGCATCTTTGCCCGAATGAAGTTCCCCATGAACGAGCACATGAAATATGTGAAGAAAATGGTGGGACTGCACATGCGCCCCATAGCCCTTGTGGAAGATGTGGTGACCGATTCGGCAGTGCGACGCCTACTATTCGATGCCGGCGACGATATCGACGACTTGATGATGCTGTGCGAAGCCGATATCACATCGAAAAATGCCGCCAAGGTGAAGAGATTGCTCGATAATTTTGCGCTTGTTCGTCAGAAATTGATCGACATAGAGGAGAAAGACCGAGTGCGCAATTTCCAACCGCCTGTGAGCGGCGAAGAGATAATTGAGACATTCAATCTCACGCCGTGCAAGATGGTGGGTGTGATAAAGACAGCCATAAAAGACGCCATACTCGATGGTGTGATAGCCAACGACTATGAGCAAGCACGCGACTTTATGATTAAAGTAGCGGCTGAAAACGGTTTGACGCCGGTGAAATGAAAGAGTTTGTTCCACCCTTGTAACCCGCTGCGGGCGTGGTGGTTAAGCCTCCTTTTTGGCTTTGAAAGTGACGAAGCGATTGAAGATGTAGTTGCTGAGCGTGTAGACCACCATACCTATGATTACCGCGGCATATTCGCCAACCTCCTTCGCCGACATGCCGAAAGCCGAGAAGTCACTGCCAAGCGAAGTTTCGGCTATGGCGATGGTGGGCTTGGTGATGATGAGCAATGTGATAAATTGCAATCCGAAGCAGATGAGAAATCCGGTGACGAAGAGGCTCATTTCCTTCACCAATTTGGTGTCGTGAGTCTTAAACACCCATTGCTTGTTCCAGATAAAACTATTGATTACGCCCGCTACATATCCCACAACATCGGCAAGCAGCAAGCTGAGGTTGAGCACACTATTGAACAAAAAAATCACTATGAGCGTGATGAGCGAATTGCTCACGCCCACTATGCCGTATTTTATTAGTTGCACCATAGTGGTGCGTATTTCTTTCTTTTCCATTATCAGATTTATAAGTTTAGTCAGTTCACTTTATCGTCGGTCCAATTGTTGAGGCTTGGTAGTTCCCAACCAAATCGCACGGCAAGAAAACGCACCGAGATGGTGAAAAGAGCACAAGCCGACTGTTGCACTTCTGGCGAGAATCCCACCACATCGCAAAGCCAGTAGATGCAACCACCCACGATGCAAGCCGAGGCATAGATGTCCTTTCGGAACACCAGCGGCATCTCATTGATGAGAATATCGCGAATCACGCCACCGAAAGCACCGGTAATGGTGCCCATAATAATGCCCACCCAAGGTGAGAAACCGTATTCGAGCGATTTCGACATACCTATCACCACAAAGAGCCCCAATCCTATGGTGTCGAAAATGAAGAACGTACCATTGAGTCGCACCAGATAACGCTTGAGCACAATCACAATAAACAAAGCGAGAGCCGTGACAATCATATACCAGCTATTGAGCATCCAGAAAGGCGTTGCGCCCAGCATCAGGTCGCGAAGCGTACCGCCGCCAATGGCAGTGACGAAGCCAACGATGAATGCTCCGAACCAGTCGAAATTTTTCACGGCTGCCAAGCGTATTCCGGAGATTGCAAAAGCAAGCGTTCCTATTATTTCCACTAGGAGAAGGAATGTGGTCTGCATATTATGTTGTTAGGTGTTGAGGTATATATTTTTTAATTGTTTTTTGTTATTACTCCGATTTTGCAGCCTTTTGGTAGTGGCGACAAAATTGTTTAATACCGCACTCGAGGCAGTGAGGCCGTCGGGCGGTGCAAGTGTATCGGCCGTGGAGAATGAGCCAATGGTGAGCACGCGCCACCACATCGGCTGGCAAGTGCTTCATGAGAGTTTTCTCGGTGTGAAGCGGGCTTTTGCTGCCTGTGGTGATCCCAATGCGCTCCGACACGCGAAACACATGTGTATCTACAGCCATAGCGGCTTGGTCGAACACCACCGAGAGAATCACATTGGCGGTTTTTCTGCCCACGCCGGGGAGTTGCACCAGCTGTTCCATAGTGTCGGGCACCACGCCTTCAAATTTGTCGACCAGCATATTTGCCATCCCGAAGAGGTTTTTTGCCTTGTTGTTGGGGTACGACACGCTCTTGATGTAGGAATAAATCTCCTCGACACTCGATTTAGCCATGTCTTCAGGCGAGGGAAACGCCTTGAAAAGCTCGGGTGTAACCATATTGATGCGCTTATCGGTGCACTGAGCCGACAAAATCACCGCCACCAGCAGTTGGTAGGGTGAATTGTAGTGTAGTTCGGTTTGAGCACCGGGCATATTGGCTTGAAACCACTCGATGATGCCCTGATAGCGTTGCTTGATAGTCATAGGGAACAGTTAAGTAGCTGTGATGGCTGATATGATTAAGCAGAAAAGGCACAATTCTCAAAAAAATTGACGAGAATTAGTGCCTTTAGTGATATTTTCAGAGGCGTCAATGAGCCGACTTGAATTCTTCGAGGAATCGAACATCGTTCTCGGAGAACATTCGAAGGTCCTTGACACGGTATTTCAGGTTGGTGATTCGTTCGATGCCCATACCGAGTGCGAAGCCCGAGTAGACTTTGCTGTCGATGCCGCAAGCTTCGAGCACATTGGGGTCTACCATACCGCAGCCCAAGATTTCCACCCAACCGGTGCCTTTGCAGAATGCGCAGCCCTTGCCGCCGCAGAGGTCGCAAGAGATGTCCATTTCAGCCGATGGCTCGGTGAATGGGAAGTACGACGGGCGAAGACGAATCTTGGTTTCGGGACCGAACATTTCTTGAGCGAAATAGAGCAGTACCTGCTTGAGGTCGGCAAAAGTTACATTTTTGTCGACGTAGAGAGCTTCCACCTGGTGGAAGAAGCAGTGAGCGCGAGCCGAGATAGCCTCGTTGCGATACACACGACCCGGGCAGATGATGCGAATAGGGGGCTGAGTGTGCTCCATAATGCGGCTTTGCACCGATGATGTGTGAGTGCGCAGCAGCACATCGGCAGGATTGCGCTGAATGAAGAAAGTGTCCTGCATATCGCGCGCAGGGTGGTCGTCGGCAAAGTTAAGCGACGAGAACACATGCCAGTCGTCCTCCACTTCCGGACCCTCGGCGATGGTGAAGCCAAGACGCGAGAATATGTCGATAATCTCTTTTCTTACGAGCGAAATGGGGTGACGAGTGCCTATCTCTTGCGGTGCCGCCGTGCGAGTGAGGTCGATATCGACATCATTCACAGCATTGGCGTTAAACGCTTCTCTGATGGCGTTAATCTTGTCGGTGGCAAGAGTTTTCAACTCGTTAAGCTTCTGACCGATTTCGCGCTTTTGCTCGTTAGGCACATTGCGAAAATCGTTGAAGAGCGATGTTATTTCGCCTTTTTTGCTAAGATATTTTATTCTTAGGGCTTCCAACTCTTCGGCGTTGGCAGCCGATAATGCTTCGATTTGCTCCTTTAGAGCTTGTATTTTTTCTATCATTACTGATGTATTGTATAATTTGGTTACAAATTTACGAAAAATCTATGGAAAAACCTCCAATAATTGGAAGATTAACGCAATGTAATCTGTGAATTAAGTAGTTATGAGAAAATCGCGGAAGTTGGATAGAGGGCTGAATAGCGTTTCAAAGCGGACTACATGGCAAGTGTTCCGAAGTATGACGGCTTCTGCACCGTACCCGACCATGTGGGCTACAAGCCAGTAGTCGGCAAGTTCCTCAACCTTTACGAGCCGATAAGCCATGTTCCCCGACAAGGCTACTTCCTTTGTATCCGCTCGTTAGTGGGACACATCTTCGGCGAACAGTACGAGTTGGGCATGGACTACTTGCAACTGCTCAACCTTTGCCCCGATCAGAAACTGCCCATACTCCTGCTTGTGTCCGAAGATAGGCAAACCGCTGTTCTACGAGGGCGAGCTCTATTCGGAAGAGCACAGGCGGAAGTTCACGACCGAGGAAGCAGGCTTCCAAGTGGTAAAAGACCCGAAAGACAAGTCCAAGCTTGCACTTGCCATTAACGGGCAAGTGATTGGAGAGTGGTTCAAGGAGCAGTTTGGCAGGCTGTTCTCATCCGTTAAAAGGACGGTTGAACCGCTTAGGAGAGACAAGGGCATGGAATTATAAATAATACTAGCGGAAGAATAGCAAGTTTGTGTTTGGGGCAGACCAAAACCGCTTGCTTTCCTCAGTTGGTTGAAACATCATTTTATTTGTGCCCGAATCCTACTCAAACTTGCCTGTGTGATGCCTAAATAGGTGGCGATACTTCCTAACGGCAACCGCTGTAACAAATCAGGCTCTTTCTCCAACAACTCGTGATACCGTTCCGAGGCGACGGCTGACAACATGGAAATCAGCCGTTCCT
>SFTJ01000054.1 GCA_004563195.1 bacterium | reverse complement strand
ATTCGCCTCGCCCGACCAAGCCGGACTTGCCAAACTGAAAGATGCCATGACGCGCCTCAATATGAGCGCCCGAGCCTACGACCGCATCCTCAAGGTGGCTCGCACCATCGCCGACCTTGATGGCAGCGACAACGTACTCGCCCGCCACATACAAGAAGCCATAAGCTATCGCAACCTCGACCGCACCGACTGGGCGGAGAGATAATAAGGATAGCAACGGCGTCTAACGGCGGGCATTGCGAGGGTGATGAAGGAGAATCTCTTGTCGGAGAGTGCTGCGGTCGATGTGTACATATATTTCTGTGGTGGTGATGCTCTCGTGGCCGAGCATTTGCTGAATGGCGCGCAAGTTTGCCCCGCCCTCGAGCAGATGGGTGGCAAAGGAGTGGCGCAATGTGTGAGGGCTTACGGTCTTGTGTATACCGGCGAGTTCGCAAAGACTTTTCACAATATAGAAAATCATCACTCGCGAGAGTTTGCCGCCGCGGCGATTAAGAAATAAAATATCGGCATCAGCCGGCTTCACCGACAGTGTGCAACGCACCTCCTTGATGTAGTGTGCTATGCACTCCAGGGCTTGCTGCGATATGGGCACCAGGCGCTGCTTATTGCCTTTGCCCTCCACTATCACATATTCATCGTCGGCAAACACCTGCGACATGCGCAGCGATATGAGTTCCGACACGCGCAGTCCGCAGCCATAGAGGGTCTCTATGATGGCACGATTGCGTATGCCTTCGGGCGTCGACATGTCGATGGCATCTATCATATCATCTATTTCGCCAAGCGTGAGCACATCGGGCAAGTGCAGTCCGAGTTTGGGCGACACAAGGAGTTCCGAAGGATTGACATCGATATATCCTTCCTTCTTCAGAAACTTGAAAAAACTCTTGATGCCCGAGATGATGCGAGCTTGCGATTTGGGCTGTATGCCCACATCTTGCAGCGTGCACACAAATCGCTCAAGGTGGTCGAGCGTCACTTCCTCGAGGTCTACACCATCGGTGCGAAGATATGCCAAGAGTTTGTCCACATCGCGGGTGTAGCCCTCCATGGTGTTGTCGGACAGTCCGCGCTGCAACTTCAGGTAAGCCTTATAAGCCACCATAACTCTTTCTATCGAAGTAATTGGAATCATAACAATGGCAAAAATAGCAAATTTTTCACTAACTTTGTAAGCCCAATCGGGGGAAAAACCACATCTACCGCAAGAGACGATTAAAAAACAACACCATAAATAATATGAAAGATATAGTATTTGCCACCAACAACGCTCACAAGCTGCGCGAACTGCGTGAAATCACAGCCGGAGTGCTCAATGTGCTAAGCCTCGCCGACATCAACTGTCACGAAGATATAGCCGAAACAGCGGATACCATCGAAGGCAATGCCATTATTAAAGCCAACTACATAAAAGAGCATTACGGCTACGACTGCTTTGCCGACGACACGGGTCTCGAAGTGGATGCGCTTGGCGGCGAACCCGGAGTGCGCTCGGCTCGCTATGCCGGCGAAGACTGCATCAGCGAAAACAATATCGACTTGCTGCTGCACCGCCTCGAGGGCCAAAGCCAACGCTCGGCTCGCTTCCGCACTGCCATAGCTCTGCGCATTGGCAAAGATGTGACCCTGTTTGAGGGCATAGTCAACGGCACCATACTCACCGAGCGCCACGGCACCGGCGGATTTGGTTACGACAGCATTTTTGCACCTGTCGAAGCCGACGGTCGTTCGTTTGCCGAGATGAGCGCCGATGAGAAAAACGCCATCAGCCACCGCGGCCGCGCCACAGCAGCGCTCATCAACTATCTGCTGCACGGCAAAAGCTAAATGCGCCACATCGCCAAATAAAAAGCCCGCTAAAAAGGGCTCTAAACGGCTTATTTTTAAATAAATTTGAAAAAAAACGGCGAAAAGTGTTGTTGTGAACGAAAAATTCAGTAATTTTGCAACGCTAAACAGCAAGGCCAATAAGGAAAGATGCCGGAGTGGCCGAACGGGGCGGTCTCGAAAACCGTTATACAGGTAACTGTATCCAGGGTTCGAATCCCTGTCTTTCCGCTAAGCGAGGAAGCTTCACATCACAGCTTTCTCGCTTTTTTTTGATGGCATCTACTAACCTTTGCTTGACCACCCGCCGCCGGAAACTCGACGCCCCTCGGCACGCTCCATTGCGCTTTTCACCACAAATAGCGACATTTGGTTTACTCTTTTTGATGGGAATTTTGTAAATTTGCAGTTGATGATACTACAAAACCTGTCAATAGTAAATTTCAAGAATCTCACTGAATGTAAGTTGGATTTCTCGCCCAACATCAATTGCCTCATAGGCAATAATGGTATGGGCAAAACCAATGTGCTCGATGCCATCTACTATCTCAGCTTCGCCAAAAGCTGCGGCAACCTCACCGACCAAATGGTGCTCAACCACGATGCCGACTATATGATGCTTCGCGGCAACTATCTGCGCCACGGCGACCCCATAGAGATAACTATGGCTTACCAAAAAGGCAAGCGCAAAACCTTCAAGCGCGATGGTAAGGAATATCAGCGACTGAGCCAACATATAGGACTGATACCGCTGGTGATGGTGTCGCCCATGGACTGGGACTTGATACGCGGCGCCGGCGAAGAACGCCGCCGACTCATGGACCAAATCATTGCCCAAGGCGACAGCGAATATCTGGCTCACCTCATTCGCTACAACAAGGCTCTCGAAAATCGCAACAGCCTCATCCGTCAAGGCTATCGCGACCCGCTGCTCTTCGAGACCGTTGAACACCAACTCATAGCGTCGGCTGCCTATATTCACTCTGCCCGCACTAAGTGGATAGAGGTGTTTACGCCCATTTTCATGCGCTACTACTCCGCCATAGCCGGCAGCAACGAAACAGTGAAAATAGAACTCAACAGCCACCTCAACGACTGCCCGATGGCTCAACTGCTCGCCCAAAATCGCGAACGCGATATGATAGTGGGCTACACCACCCACGGCGTGCATCGCGACGACATCAACCTGCTGCTCGACTCGCACCCTATGCGCAAAACCGGCAGCCAAGGCCAATGCAAAACCTACACCATAGCCTTGCGCCTGGCTCAATACGATTTCCTCAAGGAGATGAGCGGAATCATGCCCATTTTGCTGCTCGACGACATCTTCGACAAACTCGATGCGCTGCGCGTGGAGAGCATTGTGAAAATGGTGAACAACAGCGACTTCGGACAGATTTTCATCACCGACACCAATCGCACTCACCTCGACGAGATAGTGAAGAGCATCAATAGCGATTTCAGAATATTCACCGTCGATCATGGCAATTGCATCGACCAAACTCACCAATCATAACAATGAAACGCACCGAAGCAATGCAAATAGGCGAAATCATCGACAATTACATTCGCCAAGAAAACCTCGAGACTGAGATGAACGAGCAAAAAGCCGCTTATGTGTGGGCCGATGTGGTGGGTTATGGCATCAATCGCTACACCGTGAGCCGAACGGTGCACAACGGCGTGATGACCGTGCATATAGCCTCCGCCACACTACGCAACGAACTGATGATGAATCGCTCTCTGCTCATCAAACGCATCAACGAGGCGGTAGGCGCGCCCGTAATAACCGAAATAATTTTCAAATAACTCACTCACCTCAACACTAACTGCAATGACATCAAAAAACCAAAAATACGGCATCGAACTGACCACTCCATTCCGCCACACCCAAGACATGCAACTCCGATTTAACGATATCGACGCCTTGGGTCATCTCAACAACTCGGTCTACTTCATCCTCTTCGACCTCGCCAAGTCGAGCTACTTCAACGAGGTGCGCGGCGAAGAAATCAATTGGACCGAAGCCGACATCGTGATAGCTAACATCAACTGCAACTTCTTCGCCCCTACATTCTTCCACGAAAAGGTGGCAGTGCAGACCCAAACAGTGCGAGTGGGGCAGAAAAGCATACAACTGGTGCAACAACTCTTCAACACCACCACCGGCGAAGTAAAAGCCCAATGCAGCGTGGTAATGGTGAGTTACGACCTCGCCACCAACACATCAAAGCCACTCTCCGAAAAATGGCGCACAGCGCTGGCAAAATACGAAGGCCGCAACCTCGAATAACACAATATCTCTCTCTCGCAGATTTTTTGTGGCGGTCAGCGCTGATGATTTTAATCTCTCACAGATTATTTGTGGTGGTCAGCGCAAATAACCGCGGCTGCTTTCGCGTCTTTCAGACGCTTTTCCTTGGAGGCATGTGTCCCGGGGGTTGCGCTGACGCTTAACCCCCGGCTAAGAGCACTCGGGCTATCGCCCTCGGCATTCAACCTTTCAGGTTGGATACCTTCGATGCCACGATAACCGCAGCACGACCTGAAAGGTCGAACGCCCGAGCGAAGCGAGTGGCTCTTAGCCGAGGGTGTAGCGAAGCGAAACCCTCGGTATCGTGCCACCCACCATTATGCGTCTGAAAGACGCGAAAATCAGCTTCCTTGGCGGCAACATTCGCGTCTTTCAGACGCTTTCCTTGGAGGCATATGGTTCCGGGGGTTGCGCTAACGCTTAACCCCAGGCTACAAGCACTCGGGCTCCGCCCTCGGCATTCAACCTTTCAGGTTGGTTACCTCCGATGCAATTCGGCAAAATATACACAGATTAACACAAAACATGGCACAGATAAACACAATATTGTGAAAATCCGTGCCTAATTCTGTGAAAATCCGTGGTAAAGTCCAACACACGCCGCAATTCGTCCGACCGGTCCGACTGGTCCGACCTCACCGAAATAATCCGCTAACCGCATCGCCGCCAGGTGATGCCGACTAACCGCATAACCGCGGCGCAGCCGCCTACTAACCGCATCGCCACCAAGGCGATGCCTACAATTGCTATTTCAGCAGGCTATTGATTCCGTTATTTACGGCATCTTTGAGGTCTTCCTCGTTGAATGTAGCTTTCACGGTGCCGAGAGCGCCTACGCTCAGGTAGTAGTTTTTGCCATCGTATTGAGTGCGAGTGAGGCTGAATAGGTAATAATTGCAATACTCAAGTTTTTGGTCAACCACATTTCGAGCAACTTCCGAACCGATAGCCGACCCCACTTTGCCCATAATGTCGAGCACGGGATTGTTGGAACTGAGGTTTTGTTCGATGCTCGAACTCACCACTTGATTAACGGCAGCCACATGGTCCTCGCGAGAGGGATTGGTGGCAATAAGTGCTCCTGCGGCTATCAGCAGCACTATCAAGATAAACAATTTCTTCATTTCAGTTAATAATTATTGCTAATAGAGTGATTAATGGTGTAAAAATACATCATTTTATCAAGAAAACAGAATGTGGAGTGAAAAAAATACGGCGAATGAGTTGCCGAGTGAGGCAATAGGGGAGAGGGTGTGCGGTTATTTCATCGACAGTTTAAAGTCGTTGATAAGCGATTCGATGGCGGGATAAGCGGTGCGAATGTCCTCGATTATCTCGCGGGGAGTCTTGTATTTAGGTCGTGGAGCGGTTTGCACTATTCTTATATTCATGCCCACATAGTCGTTTTGCAATTCGTTGCGCAAAGCGGTGAGAATTTCGGTGGTATCCTGGTCGAAAATGCTCTTTTGCACCTCGCTGACGCATATTTCGAAGGCATTGGCAGAGACGAGAGTGGGCTGCACCATTCCCATAGCGCTGATGAGCATACGGCGGTGCGGGTGGTTGCGGATAAAGTTGTTCCAAGCCGCAGTGAGCATGGCTTGATTGAACACCGCATTGCGGTTTTGCACCGGCGCATCAACCACGGCGGTTTGGTTCTCAGTACTTTCGAAACGGAGAGTCTTTTTAGCGTTAAAACGGTGCACACCACCGCCGTCGAGGCTCTCGTAGCGCGCAGTTTCGGGCTGCTGAGCTTGAGATTTTGGCTGATTAACGGCAGCCGCCTGCCCCTGAGCCGAAGCATGAGGGGCAGCCGACTGAGGTGCGGCTTGCTGCTGAGGGGCAGCCGGTTGCGGTGCAGCCGGTTGGGCTATTGAGCGCAACGGAGCGCCGCCACCACCGCCCGGCGTAGGAGCCGGAGCAGGCGCCAGCAGTTGACATATCTTTATCAAAGCCAATTCCACAGCAAATTGCTTGTTGGAGGCAGTGGGATAATTCAGGTCGCAAGTGTTGCAGATGTCCATAGCAGCATAATACCAGCGAGGATTGAGCGAAACGGCTTGTTTGGCAAACTCATCAGCGAGTTCGTCGCTCATTTCGAGCAAGCAACGAGTGCGCGGGTCGTAAGCCACCATCAAGTCGCGCAAGTGTTGAGCGAGGCCATTGATGAAGAATTTTGAGTCGAAGCCATGGTCGCGGACATCCTTATAGATAAGCAGAGCCTCAGGCACATCGCTCTTCTTGAACGCTTCCACGAGACGGAAATAGTAGTCGTGGTCGAGCACATTGAGGTTGGCGATAGTGTTCTGATAAGTGATATTACCCTCCGATGAAGCAGCCACTTGGTCGAAAATCGAGAGAGCATCGCGCATAGCGCCGTCGGCTTTCTGGGCAATCACATTTAGGGCAGCATTTTCAGTCTTGATGCCCTCCTGCTCGGCAATGTATTGCAATTGGCTCACAATGTCCTGAGTGGTGATTCTCGCAAAGTCGTAGATTTGGCAACGGCTCAGGATGGTGGGAATAATCTTATGCTTCTCGGTGGTGGCGAGGATGAAGATGGCGTGAGCCGGGGGCTCCTCAAGAGTTTTCAAGAAGGCATTGAACGCTGCAGCAGACAGCATGTGCACCTCGTCGATGATATACACGCGGTATTTGCCTATTGGGGGCGGGATGCGCACTTGGTCGATGAGGGTGCGCATATCATCCACCGAGTTGTTTGAAGCCGCGTCGAGCTCCACAATGTTGTAGCTATGCTGCTCGTTAAAAGCCCTGCACGATTCACATTCGTTGCATGCTTCGTGGTCGGGAGTAGGGTTGAGGCAGTTGATGGTTTTGGCAAAAATACGCGCACACGAAGTCTTTCCCACGCCACGAGGTCCACAGAACAGATAGGCATGCGCCAGGCGCGAGTTATCGATTGCCGACTTCAAGGTGTGAGTAAGAGCCTGCTGTCCCACCACATTACGGAAGGTGGACGGGCGGTATTTTCGGGCTGATACGATATAGTTTTCCATTAACTACAAAATTACTATAATTTTTTTATTTTTCGACCCTTCGGGAGAAGTTGATTTTATTTCTTCGGGCAAGTAATTTGTTTTATACCCTCTCCGCCGGAGGTATTTTTTTATTGCTTTTTTATCCACTCAGCCATATCTTCGAGCACAATGGGGTCGATGGTCTGATCGATGTTGCCATAGTCGATGCCCGGTTGGCTGCAATGCTGCATCAGGTGATTGTGGGCAGGATAGAGCAACTGCTTCAGGCGCTTGCCCTGATACGCATTTTTGAGGACGGTGCTGTTTTGCTCGAGCGACACCTGCACATCGTGGCCGCCATAAATGGCAAGCATAGGGCATCGCACCTGCTGCAAGTGGATTATGGGATTGTAGCGCACAAAGTGAGTGTACCACGGTGTGGTCAATGCAGCCACCTGTTTGTCGATGCCAAGCAACTGCGCCGGAGTGGCACCTTCGCGGAGAATTTGAGTGAGACGCGAGCGGAGGGCATCGGTGTCGTGAATGCTATCGATGGCGGCATAGATGCGCATCATTTTGGCTTTTTCGGCATCGCCGAATGTGCCCTTTCCCGCTTTAGCCAAGTCCTCGCCTTGGCGCAAAAGAAGGTCAGAGCCCTTGACCACCGGACCCGCAATGGAGACAATAAACGCCACCTCGCGGCTGTGCTCGGCGGCAAGCATCACGGCTATCTCGCCACCCTCGCTGTGGCCCGCAATGCCAATCTTTTTCTTATTGATTTCGGGCACGGAGTGCAGATAGCGCACAGCAGCGAGAGCATCGTCGGCAAAGTCGAGAGTGGTGTTGTCGATGCTGCCCGCCGACGAAGCGCCGGCGCCGCGGTCGTCGTAGCGAAGCACCGCTATGCCCTGACGGGTGAGATAGTCGGCTATCACGGCAAAGGGTTTGTGGCCCATGAGTTCCTCATCGCGGTTTTGCGTGCCGCTACCGGTCACCAGCACCACGGCAGTGAGCCCTTTTTTGCCCTTAGGCAAAGTGAGAGTGCCGGCAAGAGTGGCACCTTGGCTCGAGAAAGTCACTTCGCGCTCCTCGTAAGGGAAGGGCGGCACAGGTGTCTGAGGACGATTGAGATAGGGATTGCTGTCGGAAAAATCGAACGCTATGGGCAGACGCGCCAAACCCTGCTGAAACGCCCCCTCGAGCGTATTGGTCTCGGCATTGAGCGAGAGATTGAGCGCCATGCCGAAGCGTTTAATTCTCAAATAAGCAGTAGTAGGGGAGAGATTAATCGAGTCGCAGGCTATGTCGAGCGCCATTTGGTCGGGCGAGTCGAGCCACGCATGCGCCTCATCGGCTATGCGAATCACCAGCGTCATTTTCTGCATTCCGGCATTGAGCGTGCCGGTCCACTTGCCGGTGAGAGAATGAGCATCGGCCGCAACGGCAATGCATGCTGCCATTAGCATGGCGGTGAAACGGAAGTGCTTCATAACCAATGTATTAAAATGTTAAAATTCCACAAAACTCAGCGGCATAAGCGCCTTGATGCTATCGAGCACATACACCTCATCGCGGCCGCAGAGAATAATCTCGATGGGCTTGCCACCGATGGTTTCATATTCCAGAATGGCTTGACGGCAGTGGCCGCAGGGCGAGATGGGCGTTTGCACGAAGTCGCCGTCGGTCCAAGCCGCTATCACCAGTTTCTTGAACGACACGCCGGGATAGTTGGCTCCGGCATAATAAATCACGCTGCGTTCAGCACAAGTGCCCGACGAGAATGCCGCGTTTTCCTGATTGGCTCCGGTGAGTATTTCGCCGTTGTCAAGCAGCAAAGCCACGCCCACATTGAAGTGGCTATAGGGCGAATATGCCCTTTTTGTGGCTTCTTTTGCCATCGAAGTGAGTTTTTTATCCTCAGCAGTTAGCTCTGAATAAGAGTAAACTGCTATCTTTGTAGTCAAATTTATTTCTTTCATGATTTATCAGATTTTACGCAAATATATCGATATTTTTTCAAATATCGTTTCGAAGACAGCTTTTTGCTCCATAATTTTGGCAATTTTCGTTGCCGACGGACAAGTGACCTATGCTCAACAACGCCTCTCGGCGAAGTATCTCAACTATATCGACGAATATAAGGACATAGCCATAGAACAGCAGCGGCGCCACGGCATACCGGCGAGTATCACGCTGGCGCAAGGTTTGCTCGAGAGCCAGGCGGGACAGAGCCGCCTCGCCACGGCGGGCAACAACCACTTTGGCATCAAGTGCACCGGTTGGGCGGGCGACACCATTCGCCACGACGACGATGAGTTGCAAGAATGTTTCCGCAGCTATGCCTCGGCGGCGGAGTCGTACAACGACCATTCGCTATTTCTGAAGCGCAAACGCTATGAGTCGCTCTATGCCCTCGATATCACCGACTATAAGGGCTGGGCGCAAACGCTCAAGAAATGCGGCTATGCCACCGACCCCAAATATCCCGAAAAACTCATCAATATAATAGAGACCTACGAATTGTTTCAATACGACGACTCGCGCTATCAGGCACTTGCGCGCACCGTGGAGACTCCGGAGCCTGCAGCCAAGCCCGCCAAGAAGGTGCAGCAGTCGGGCAGCGACTCGCAGCTCGAGAGCGAAGTGGAGGATATGCTTGCTGCCGAAATAGGACAGCAGCATGTGGTGCGTCGCCGCCGAGGACTCTATTGCATAATCGCTCGCGAGGGCGACACCTTCGCCTCGCTCGCCACCGAACTCGATGTGAAGCCCGACAAATTGGCTAAATTCAACGATATGCATCGCGACGACGTGATAGCACCCGGCGATGTGATTTGGCTGGAGCAGAAAGCCAAGAAAGCATCCGACGAACACAGCGAGCATCTCGTAACCGAAGGCGAAACGCTGCTGAAGGTGGCACAGTATTATGGCATTCAACTCAAAAGTCTGGCAAAACTCAACAAAATAAAACCCGATGCCGAGATAGCACCGGGTGATGTATTGATATTGCGCTGATTAATTCGTGATTTCAATCGGCAAAACGAGCATCAACTGAGATGACGAGCGAGCTGCGCTATGGCTTCGCCGGCATTTTTGCGCTCGTAGAGAATGGAATACATAGTGTCGAGGATAGGCATCTCCACATGGTGCTTCTCATTGATGAGATGCATGCATCGGGTGGCATAATAGCCCTCAGCCACCATCTCCATTTCCATCATGGCAGCCTTTACCGAGTAGCCGCGACCAATCATAGCGCCGAAATTGTGATTTCGGCTGAATCGTGAGTAGCAAGTAACCAGCAAGTCGCCCAGATAAGCCGAATTGCAAATATTGCGCTGCGAGTGCGGGCAAGCGATGTCTTCAAATCGCTCCATCTCGCGTATGGCGTTCGATACATAGGTGGCGAGGAAATTGTCGCCATTCTTCAGTCCGTGCAAAATGCCGGCTCCTATGGCATACACATTCTTGAGCACACCGGCATATTCTATGCCGTCGATGTCGCTCGACAGCACGGTTTTCATCTTGGCACTCTCGAGTTTGGCGGCAAAGGCTTGCGCTTTCTCGATGCTCTGGGCAGCCACGGTGAGGTAGCTGAGGCGCTCGAGCGCCACTTCCTCGGCGTGGCAAGGGCCGCTTGCCACAAGCAGATTATCGGGCGAGATGCCAAACTGCCGAGTCATATATTGCGTGATGAGCATATTCTCGTCGGGCACAATACCCTTAATGGCATTCACCACATGCTTTTGGCTGATGTCCTCGGTGATGTTGGCCATGTGATTCTTGAAGTAAGGCGAGGGCACGGCAAGCAGCAGAGTGTCGGCGAGGCGGCAAGCTTCGTTGATGTCGCTGGTGAAATAGATGCGCGAGGTGTCGAAACGCACATCGCTCAGATACACCGGATTGTGCCCGGTGGCTTTGAAACTCTCTATGCGGTCGGGGCGTCGCATATACCATATTATACTCTCGTTGTTGTTGAGCATCAGTTTGGCAAGGGCTGTAGCCCAGCTGCCTCCACCCATCACGGCTATTCGGCCCGGAAAATTATTTGTCATAGATACAAAGTATTATTTTTTTACGCCTCATTGCGGTTTTCGTTTTGAGCGCCATTGGGTAGCGGGAGAAAATCGCATATTAGCGTGGGAGTTGGTTTTTGTTATCAGCGTTAGCTATTGGCTTCTTTTTTTTGATTACAGCACGCCGCCGTGGGGCTTGGTGCGGTGAGCGAGAACTGCTGTTAGAAACTATAAAAGGGTGTACCAAAACCAAGTTGGCACACCCTCAAAAAGCGTTATGCTAATCGTTTGGTTTTATTCTTCGGTAGGAGTAACTTCGGCAGCCTTTGCTATCCACGAAGTAACGGCATCGAGTGTGGGTATTTCCCAGTCGAGCTTATACTTCTTGTTGAGGTCGAAGAGCATCTGGCGCAATTTCTGACCACTGAGCGATGCTATCGAAGCCACAGTGAGATAGCCGAGCGACTGAATGCCCGGCACCCAGTCGGCAGGCATGCCGAGAGCAGTGAAGGCTTCCACCTTGTCGCGCGGAGCCACCTTTTCGGGGCGCATCTGCGGGAAGAACAGCACCTCTTGTATGTAGGTCTTGCCGGTCATGAGCATCACGAGGCGGTCGATGCCGATGCCGATACCCGATGTGGGAGGCATACCGTATTGCAAAGCGCGGAGGAAGTCCTGGTCGATAATCATGGCTTCATCGTCGCCCTTGTCGGCGAGGCGCATTTGCTCTATGAAGCGCTCTTCCTGGTCGATTGGGTCGTTGAGCTCCGAGTAGGCGTTGGCAAGTTCCTTGCCGTTTACCATAAGTTCGAAACGCTCGGTAAGACCCGGCTTCGAGCGGTGCTTCTTGGTGAGCGGGCTCATCTCCACAGGGTAGTCGGTGATAAAGGTGGGCTGAATGAACTTGCCTTCGCAAGTTTCGCCGAAGATTTCGTCGATAAGTTTGCCCTTACCCATAGTTTCATCGGTCTCGATGCCGAGTTTATTGGCTATTTCGCGTATTTCTTCTTCGCTCTTGCCCTCGAGGTCGTAGCCGGTCTCTTCCTTGATGGCTTCGAGGATAGGCAAACGGCGATATGGAGCCTTGAAGCTAACGAGATTGCCGTCGATCATACATTCCGGCTTGCCGTTGACTTCGGTACAGATGGTTTCGAGCAAGTTTTCGGTGAAACTCATCATCCAGTTGTAGTCCTTGTATTGAACATACAGCTCCATACAAGTAAACTCCGGATTGTGGGTGCGGTCCATACCCTCGTTGCGGAAGTTCTTGCCTATTTCGTACACACCTTCGAAGCCGCCCACAATCAGTCGCTTAAGATAGAGTTCGGTGGCGATGCGCATATACATATCTTGGTTGAGCGCATTGAAGTGAGTGATAAACGGGCGAGCCGAGGCACCACCGGCTATCGATTGCAAGGTAGGCGTCTCAACTTCGGTATAACCGGCCTCGTCAAACACTCGGCGCATGGTGCGAAGCACGGTGGCACGCTTGAGGAAAGTGTCCTTAACGCCATCGTTCACTATGAGGTCGACGTAGCGCTGACGGTAGCGAAGTTCGGGGTCGTCGAAAGCGTCGTAGGTAACGCCATCTTTAACCTTAACGATAGGCAATGGGCGAATCGACTTGCTGAGCACGGTGAGGCTCTTGGCGTGTACCGAGATTTCGCCGGTCTGAGTGCGGAACACAAAGCCCTCCACGCCCACAAAGTCGCCTATATCGAGCAATTTCTTGAACACTACATTATACAAGTCTTTATTCTCATCGGGGCACAACTCGTCGCGATTGATATACACCTGTATGCGACCTTTGCTGTCCTGAAGTTCCATAAACGAAGCCTTACCCATGATGCGACGGCCCATGATGCGACCTGCTATGCTCACTTGGCGTGGCTCGGCATCGTCGCTGAACGAGGCCTTCATCTCTTCGGTGTAGGCATTTACCTTGTATTCGGCTGCAGGATAGGGCTCTATGCCCATCTTGCGCAACTCGTTCAGACTGTTACGTCTGATGATTTCTTGTTCACTTAAATCGAAAATGCTCATATATTATTGATTGTCTGTAAATATTTTTTTCGTTTTGCAAAGCGCAAAATTACAAAATTTTGCGCAATTATCTGCATATCACACGATAATATTTGTTTCCGACGGCACGGTTTGAATTTTTTGCTTGCTTGGCAGAGTGAAAAGAATTATCTTTGTGAAAAACTAAACTATAAACCAGACCAACACAACACAACTATTATTATCATGAAACTACTAAATTCTATCACATCGTTTGGATTTGGCGTTGTGGCATCGATGATGCTTACATCGTGCGCAAGCGTAGAAGCACCTTCACCGGTGGGACCGCTTCCCTCAGAGCATCAGGTTGAGTGGCACAAAATGGAAAAATATGCCTTTGTGCACTTCGGCTTAAACACCTTTGCCGACAAGGAATGGGGCTATGGCGACACTCCGGCGTCGGAACTCAACCCCACCAACCTCGACTGCGAGCAATGGGTGCGCGTGGCTAAGGAAGCCGGTATGCAGGGATTTATCATCACTGCAAAGCACCACGACGGCTTCTGCCTATGGCCTACCGAACTCACCGAATACTGCATTCGCAATTCGCCCTACAAGGACGGAAAAGGCGACATAGTGGGCGAACTCCAAGCAGCTTGCAAGAAATACGGGCTGAAATTCGGCGTGTATCTCTCGCCATGGGACCGCAATGCCGCCAACTATGGCACTCCTGAATATTTGGAATACTATCATAAGCAAATCGAAGAACTCACCACTCGCTATGGCGAGATATTTGAGTTTTGGCTCGATGGCGCCAATGGTGGCGACGGCTACTATGGCGGAGCCAACGAGACTCGCACCATCGACCGCCGCACCTACTACAACTTCCCCGAAGTGTTTGCTCACATTCTTAAAAACCAACCTCAAGCCATCATATTCTCCGACGGTGGTCCCGGTTGCCGCTGGGTGGGCAACGAAAACGGCATAGCAAGCGCCACCAGTTGGGCTTTGCTACGCGGCGATGAGGTGTATCCGGGCTATCCCGAATATCGCACCTTGCAATATGGTCACACCGACGGCACTCACTGGATTCCTGCCGAGTGCGACGTGTCGATTCGCCCGGGTTGGTTCTTCCACGAGAGCGAAAACGATAAGGTGAAGAGCGTGGAAAAACTCGTTGACCTCTACTATCGCAGCGTGGGTCACAACGCCAATTTCTTGCTCAACTTCCCCGTAGACCGCACCGGTCGCATTCACCCCACCGACTCGGCTAATGCCGTAGATGCCCACAAGCGCGTAATGGCTGAACTCGCCGACAACATCCTTGTAGGCATCGAACCCGAAGTGAGCAACACCCGTGGCGGCAAATTCGGCGCCAAGGCTATCTCCGACGACGATTACGACACCTATTGGGCTACCGACGACAATGTCACCGAGGCTTCGGTAACATTCACTCTGCCCGAAGTGACTAAAGTGAACCGAATGATGCTTCAAGAATATATCCCGCTGGGACAACGCGTGCAGGAATTTCTCGTGGAATATCGCTCAGGCGATGAGTGGATGCCCATAACCATCAACGAGGAAACCACCACCATAGGCTATAAGCGTCTGCTCCGCTTCGCCACTGTAGAAACCGACGGCTTGAGAGTCACCATCAAGAGTTCGCGCGCTTGCCCGTGCATCAATAACATTGCAGCCTACTACGGCGGCGCAGAAAGCGAAATAGTGTTTGAAGACCGTGCCGACGACTTCCCGTCAATCGAGTTCACCTCCACCGCCGAACCCGACCGCTTCGTGCTCGACCTCGGCGACGAACGCACCGTGAATGTGCTCCACTATAAGCCTAACACCGACGGCAAGGGCACTATCACACACTACGAACTCTATGCCGGACCTTCGGCCAACAATGTGCAGCTCATCACCAAGGGAGAATTCTCCAACATCAAGAATAACCCTATAGCACAATCAGTGCGCTTCGCCCCCACCAAGGCCCGCGTGCTCGTGCTTAAAGCCACCCGCATGGTCAACGAAGGCGACTCAGTAGCCGCCCAACGCCTCGGCGTAGAGCAATTCTGATAACACCCACACCACACAAATAGCAATGCCACCAAGCCGCAGTCCCCACCCGGAGACCCGACTTGGTGGCATATTTTTTCTTATACCATCATCCGCCCCAAAACTCAAAAACCCCCGATAGCATAGCGGTAAGTGGTAAAAAAAAGCACTTACCGCTATGCTATCCCATGTTTTTGGGCAAAAAACGGCATTTTGGGACCGATTTCCACATTTTTAAGGTGACCCACGAGGGGGGTATATTTTTTATCGGTATGGAGTAAGATTTTTGCCTTCCACGCTGCCTTACCCGACCGCATTGAAAGGCGAGGAAAATAGATAAAATAATCGAGGGCGAGCGGTATTATTTTGATTACCCTCGCCCTCGTTGGCAAAACAATAATGATTTATAAAAATGAGTGTTTGTATATCATTCGTCGGAACGAACACTTTGTTGTGCCTTTTCGATAGTTTGACCGTCGGTGATTTTTGCTCTGCGAACGAGCTTTGCACCATTGCGATCGTGCTGAACGCGCGGCATACCGAAACGATCGGCGCGAACCTTTGAGTCGCGAATCTTTACATCCTGCTGACAACCTTCGCAGCTCTGTTTAGCCATGCCCTTGCCGCCACGGCCGTTACGCTTTTCAAAGCTTTGGAACATAACTTTCTGCAATTGGTGAGCGTTGAGGATTTTGGAGAACTTGTCGTAATATTTCTCTCTGATTTCCACACGCTTCTTTTCTAAAGCGAGCTGCTTCTCTTGCAGGTTCTTTATGTCCTTTTCTTTCAGAGTGTTGTCGGCACGCTTTTTATTGATTTCCTTGCGCAGCTCTGTCACCTTGTCGGCTTCTTTGCGCAAATCGCTGAGATAATCCTTGTAGAGCGATTCAAACTTGCTCGAAGCATCATCGCTGAGCATCAATTCGCTCTGCATACGCTTTACTTGGCGTTCGATTTTCTCTTCGGGGGTAACGTTACGCTTTGCAGCAGTTTTTGTTTCGGTTTGTGCCATAGCACTCATAGTTGCTGCCATCATTACGATTATCATTACTAACTTCTTCATAACTTAATCAATTCGGTTTCTTAATGGTGAATAAAAGTATTTCTTCTTCAAGCGCTTTCGTTTGTTTTGACACCGAAAAAGCTTGAAAGTTGAAGCCCCGTAGGGCAATTTAACAAATAATAACTACGTGATTGTGCAGAATAATAAAGGTGGCTACTCGGGAGCGCGGAACCGAAAAAACCTCACACCATGATTCCACGCCACACCGTGTAGCCACCACGACACATCACTCAGGACGAAATGCGATGCTGAGAATTTGCCTACGCGCGAAAAACCATTCTCGCGCCACAAAGGCTATTGATAATTCTCAACCATTAGACGAACTATATGTGAAGATAATCACACTCAAAAACATAATTTTTTCCAATAATTGCCGACTCAGTCAAAAATAAGCCTCAAAAGCTATTGCACGAATCACGGAAATTGCATAACTTGCAATCCACTATTTATTAACCTTTTAAGTGACTAAAAATGGGATACAAAATCGACCAAATCGAAGGCATAGGCGTAGCATATGCCAAGAAACTTCAAGAAGCCGGCATTAAGACAACCGACGATTTCCTCGAAAAATGCGCCGGCAAGAGTGGCCGCACAAAACTGGCTGAAGACACCGGTATTTCAGAAAAACTCATCCTTAAATGGACCAACCATGCCGACTTGTTCCGCATCAACGGCATTGCCAGTCAGTTTGCCGAGCTCCTCGAAGCTGCAGGTGTAGACACCGTGAAAGAACTCAAACATCGCGTTCCTGCCAACCTTCACGCTAAGGTAACTGAGGTCAACAACGAGAAACACCTCTGCAATCGCGTACCGTCGGAGGCTGAACTCACCAAGATTATAGAACAAGCTAAAGAATTGGAAGCAATTATCTCCTACTAATTGCACCGAAATATTGTGTACCGAATAAGTGGCGATAGTAAACCAATACTATGTCGCCACTTTTTTTATAGAACCCCTTCAATAGAGCAGAAATTGGACTTAAAAAGTTTGTTTTCTTTCAAGTTTCGCGCCAAATCTTTATATTTGTACATCAAAATATAAGGTTATGGAGAATAAGACACTAAAGCGATTGCCGGTTGGCATACAAACGTATGAAAAATTGGTTGATAACGATTGTCTTTACATCGATAAGACAGAGTTTATCCCAAAGATGATTGCTCATAGTAGCTATATCTTTCTGAGTCGCCCGAGGCGATTTGGAAAGTCGTTGCTTGTGTCTACTCTTCAGGCGTATTTTGAGGGTAGAAAGGACCTTTTTGAAGGCACTTACATAGGTGGCGTGGAACCGGAGTGGACTGAGTATCCGGTGCTGCGCTTTGATATGAGTACAGCCAAGCACGAAGGTCCCGAAGAGTTGAAGCAGGAAATTAGTGGGAAACTATCGAACTATGAGCGGGTTTATGGTAAAGGTTTGCCTGATGAAATAAATCTCAACCAGCGCTTGCAGGGTTTGATAGAGCGTGCTCATGCTCAGACGGGCAAGAAAGTGGTGGTGCTGATTGACGAATATGATGCGCCATTGCTCGATGTGGTGCACAAAAAGGATTATTTGGACCAACTGCGCCAAATAATGCGAAATTTCTATTCGCCGCTGAAATATTCCGACCCGCATTTGCAATTCGTGTTCATTACCGGCATAACTAAGTTCTCGCAACTTAGCATTTTCAGCGAATTGAATAATCTGAAAAATATCTCTATGAACCCCGAATTTGCGGCAGTTTGCGGCATCAGTGAGGAGGAGATTCGCACTCAGATGGCTGATTATGTGGAAGATTACGCTTCGTTCAACGGCATAACTGCTGAAGAGGCAATGAACGAATTGAAAGGTCAATACGATGGTTATCATTTCGCTTGGCCTTCACCCGATATTTACAATCCGTTCAGTTTGCTAAACGCTTTTCAAGACAGGACATTGAATAGTTATTGGTTTGAAAGCGGC
>SFTJ01000011.1 GCA_004563195.1 bacterium | reverse complement strand
TCACCCGTTGCTATCACTATCGCTTTATCTCTTTGCATAGTTATATTTTTTTCGCTAAAAGGTATTATTTGATATCTAATTCGATAGCAAAATAACACCCCACCTGCGCAAAATTCAAGCACAGGTGCGCGAATTATTTAATTATCTCACACAGATATTTAACCAAAAGGTATGCATGATTTTTGCAATTCAGCAATTACCAATAGGTCGGCCGGCAGCCATGTTACGCTATCTAATTGGTCGAGCGAAAGCCATTTGGCTGCTTCATGTTCGAGTAGTGTAAGAGAGCCATTCTCTATGGTGCAGAGATAACAATGCATTGTAATATGGAATGTAGGGTAGTCGTAATCAATAGTCGTAAATAACTTATCTACGGCTATTTCTGTATCTAATTCTTCCTTTATTTCGCGGCGTAGTGCTTCTTCGGGAGTTTCACCCGCATCAATTTTTCCACCAGGAAATTCCCAAAAGTCTTTCCATTCGCCATACCCTCGCTGAGTTGCAAACACTTTATTGTCTTTAACGATTATTGCTGCAACCACTTCTATTTGTCTCATATTACATCTTGCTCTTATATTGCTTTTGCGTTTTCAAGAATAAATCCTGGTATGTTATTCTGCATATTCCATACCACATTCATAGGACATTCTCCATGACTACTATGATAATTCATAAAACCTAAGCAATAATAAGCATTTGTGTTGCCATACTCATCTTGTTTGGCATCGCGAACGAAAAGGATAAATTTCCAACCATTTGTTCTTTGTTCTGTGATACGACGCCCTTCTTCGCTGTCTTGGCGCACTTGGTTCATCGATTGCCAGTGAAATTGCTCCTGCGAGATAGCATAATCCTCATATAGTGTGCTTGGAGAGTATTCTTTATCCGATTTGTTCAAGGTCACAAATACCATAGCGAATTTATTTTCATGATTATATTGTGTGCCTAACACTTGCCATCTGCCGAGTTTGTCTTCGAGAAGAAGGTGTATTTCATCAGCGCTATAGCACCCATATAACTCTATTTCGGCTTCATCGCTTACTTTTAGCCATTGTGTAGTCTGACAGAGTTGATTTCGTCGTAAAGTTACCAAGAAGCGTAATTCCTCCATAAACCACTTGATGTTTGCAAAAGATAGCACAGCTTCCTCTATGGTGTTGAAGTTTTTATTATAGTTTGTGTTTACTTTCTCGATGTCATTCATACAGATAGTATAGTAGAATAGTTTTAAGAACTTATTCTGCCGAGTTGTAGCATTTTCAGGATGCTTCATACCCATACGAATAAGATTATCGAGATAACTCAAATATTCATGACTATTGGTGTGATATAGTCGAGATAAACCGCCTTCAAGTAGTTTGATATAGTCGTCATTTACATCAAAATCAGCTACTTCTATTCCCGACTGCACTTTAAGTCGAGACCAAGAACCAGGCGTTTTGTATACTAATCGCCAATCGAGATTAAAGTTATTGATAAAGTTTTCGTAGGTTAGTTCCTGACCTGTATTTTGAGTAAAACTGCGACATTCCTTTCTCAGACGTTTCAAATTGAACACAGCCTCATGGATGTTTTTCAGAATATATTCCTGCGCTTGGCGTTCCATAGTAATGGAGCAGCCTCTGGGAAGGAATGTAAAACCTTTCTTAATTTCTTTTTCGATACTATCGGTGGTTTTTCCCACAAGGGCACGAAAACGGCTTTCATAGTTGTACGACTGATTGGCTTGAGCCACAAAATCGAGAACTGTAAGGCAGGTTTTACCATCGGCTAATCTAAGTCCACGGCCTAATTGCTGCAAGAATATAGTGAGCGATTCGGTTGGTCGCAGGAATAACACAGTGTCAATTTCGGGTATATCAATGCCTTCGTTGAGCATATCGGCAACACAAAGGTAATTGATTTCGCCGCGAGCCAACATCATAGAAGCATCATCTATCTCGGTGGAGTTGCGAGATGTCACCGATTTCGATTTATAGCCATTTTGGTTAAACAGCTTATCCATATATTCGGCATGCTCGATGCTACAACAGAAGCACACAGCTTTACAGTCGTGCGGGTCGGTCACATAGTTTTCGAGAGCCCTCTGTATGATGCCAAAACGTTCAGGATTGTTATTATATATCCTATTTAGCTCCGAAACATCATAGCGGTCGCCTCTGCAAGCCAATCGGCTGAGGTCGACACTATCGTCGGTAACGCAGAAATAATCGAATGGAGCCAATAACTGCTGATTGAGAGCCTCTTGCAAGCGTATTTCGGCCGCAAAACGGTCGTTGAAGTCTGGCTTTATTTCCACACCATCCATACGCTCAGGAGTAGCCGTAAGTCCTAAGAAAACTGTCGGTTTTAATCGTGAAAACAGTTCTCTATAGCTTCCTGCAGCGCTATGGTGCACTTCGTCGATTACCACATAGTCGTAGTAGTTGGCGCCCATTCGCTCAAATGTTTCCCAATTGTTGTTGAGTGTCTGAATAGTGATAAACAGATGGTCGAGGTTGCTACGTACGCTTGGGCTGATGCGACCGGTCCAAATCTCGCCAAAATTGCCATCTACCATTACCGAACGGTAAGTGCTTCGGGCTTGTTTTAAAATCTTTTCACGATGCACTATAAACAGCAATCGGGCTTTACGGCCATGTTCCTTGATAAACTGATTATTAAAATCTTTGAAGTCGAATGCGCTGATAGCTGTTTTTCCTGTTCCTGTGGCTGCAATTATGAGGTTTCTGTAGCTTTTCTCTATTTGACGCTCAAATTGCAATTTTTCAAGCACCTTTATTTGGTGCGTTTTTCGTTCGAATCGTGTTACATATTCTGTTGTTACTGTGTCATTTTTCCCCTTGTTTCTCTCATTATATATAGCTTCTGCAAATCGTGATAAAGCTTCTTCGCTGTCGATTATCTCAAAGTCATCGCTATTCCAATAGCTATCGAATGTAGCCTTGGTTTTGTTTATTATATGCGCATTTTCGATGGTGGTTACTCGCATATTCCACTCCAACCCTTTTGTCAAAGCTGAACGGCTAATGTTGCTCGAACCGATATATGCAGTGTCGAAGCCACTATTTCGTGAAAAAATGTATGCTTTGGCGTGCAGACGTTCTTGCTTGGTGTTAAACGAGGCTTTTATCTCTACATTGCCTATTTCTTTCAAGCCAAACAACATTCTAATGGCTTTTGGGTCGGTAGCACCCATATATGTGGTGGTGATGACGCGCAGGCGTGTACCCTCGCGACTGACAAAGTCTCGTAGTTCGTCGATCAACAATCGTAAACCTTCAAATTTGATAAATGATATCACAAAGTCGATTTCATCGGAGGTTTGAATATCGCGTTTTACTTCGTCGTCGAGCGATAGGTCGTTACCTCCTGTAAACAAATTGCTTACTCTGTAGCCGCTCACAGGATGATTCTTAGCTTTGGCTTCTGCTTGCTCCTTTGTAAGCCCCATTTTGCTATAGATTCCACGTAGAAAGGTGTATTTGTTCTCGTCAGATAGAAGGTCGGGAGTAGTTTCTATTCCCTCAGCGTTCCATTCTGTCTCTATGAAGCGTAGTATCTTATTCACTACATCCACTTGAGCGGATATTGTTTTTGGGGAGTCTTTGTACTGAAAATGGCTTTTTAGAATAGCTGATACCACTCCGGTAAGATATTCGGCAAGCATTTTATACGATTCTGCACTGTCGATGTTCTCTGTTTTTATCAAATAATCCGTTTCTGAAAAATCTTTTAGCTTTTCGTGTATTGCTTGTGAAATGAGTGTTTCATACACACCCGGATTGACCATGATGTTTGCCATAATATTATTATTTTTTTCCTTGTTTCGTTGTGTTACATATATATATCGCGAAGGATAATGGGTGCTGTTTTACCCATATACGGCAAAGAGCGCAATATGTTATATTCAAAGTGGTCTACTGCTTCTTCCAACTCCATACCTTCATCTATCATCATATCCTCTATAATGATTCTTTCTGAGTATATTACTCGCCCTTCTTCGCTAATCCCTAATACAGCATTCCTATAAGATGGACTTTCAAAAACTATCGATTCTTCATAGCCTTGGTCCTCCAACCATTCTTTTAATTCATCGTTACTATCATCATAGTTTTCGGTATTTTCTGCTCTTGATATAAAGTCGCTCAAAGGCATTTCGAAATAATCTGCAATTTTCGATAGCACGTCGAGCGATATATTACGTTTGCCATTTTCTATGTCACTCATATATCTTCGGTCGATATTCGCTTCCAAAGCCATTTTTTCCTGAGAAACACCTTTAGATGAACGAAGTCGGACTATTGCTTTGCCTATGTTTTTCTGATAATTCATGAGTCTCGTAATTGGTTCTCCAAATTTACCCCATCACGCACAATTATACAACGGCCATTAGTGCACAACAAAATCAGCAAATCTGCGAGATAAAAACATCTGTGAAAATCTGTGCGATCTGTGTGCGATTATTTTTTTAACACTGAAAACACAAGGTGGCAATCTGTGTGCGCTTTTTAACCACGGATTTACACAATGTTTTGATTTTTACCCCACGGATTTACACAAAAGGCTGCGCCCGGGTTTTTGTGGGGCGCAGCCTTGCTGGAGATAGATATGTTATTTATTGAGACGTTTGGTGTAATTCATTGTGCGATAAACAAAACGGTGCCTTGCGGCACTTGGGCATCAGTGCTATGCCACAAGGCTCCGAATGATATTATCGTCGAGCGTTACTCTTTATGCTCCACGAGGTATTGCTCTTCGCGGTAGGTAAGACCCATAAACACTATCGAAAGCACGCAAGCAGCCATGAGCAGGATGAATGTCCAGTCCCAACCGGCATTTTCAGCCACATAGCCGATAACTATGTTGGCGAGCACGGCAGTACCGAGCACATAACCCATAAAACCGGTCAAACCGGCAGCGGTGCCTGCCACATTCTTCGGTGCGAGGTCGAGCGCTTGCACGCCAATGAGCATCACCGGACCATAGATGAGGAAGCCTATGGCAATGAGGCAACCTATCACAATGTTCAGGTTGGTGATATTCTGCCAGTAGACGAAAATCACAGCTATGATCAAAGCCATGAAAATGATGGTGGGCAGAGCGCGACGGCCTTTGAACACTGAGTCGCTGAGCCATCCGCAGAATATGGTGCCGGGGATAGCGGCTATTTCGTAGGCGAAGTAAGCCCAACCGGCGCTCTTGATGTCGATGCCTTGTTCGGTGAGGATGGTAGGAGCCCAGTCGAGGCAGCCATAGCGCACCATGTAGACGAAGGCATTGGCAAATGCTATGTACCACAAGAATTTGTTGCTGAGCACCACCTTGAATATCTCGCGTGTGCTGAGCACTTGCTCGGCTTTTTCGCTGTAGTTCTTCGAGGCGTGACCGCTCCATTTTTCAATCGAAGGCAGGCCGCACGATTGAGGGGTGTCGCGTATCATGCAGTAGGCTATCACAGCTATTAGCACAGCCACTGCAGCCGGGAATGCGTAGGTGCCGATGAGGAAGTAGTAGTCGGAATTCTGATAGAACCACGAGCCGAACCACATGGCGCCGTACACAGCCATAGGGCCTACGAGTGCGCCACCCACATTGTGGGCGCAGTTCCAGAAGCTCATCCATGTGCCGCGTTCTTTGATTGAGAACCAGTGTGTCATCACACGGCCGCACGGAGGCCATCCCATACCGTTGAACCAACCTACCAGGAAGTTAAGCACAGCCATAAGGGTGATAGCTGCCACTTTGTGCTCGGCGCCGAGAAATTGCACGGGCACTATCATAAAGAGCATCGACAGAGCGGCTGCCACCAATCCCAAAGGCAGGAAGCGCTGAGCATTTGAGCGGTCGCTGATGCTTGCCATGAGGAATTTGGAGAATCCGTAGGCAATGGCGTTCATCGATAGCACTAAACTGAGCTCGCCTTTGTCGAATCCGAGCGGCGCGAGCATTGGTATTGCCATCGAGAAGTTTTTTCTAACTATGTAGAAGCCGGCGTAACCTATAAAGATGCCGAGAAATACTTGCCAGCGCAGGCGGCGGTATTTTTCATCGGCTTCCGGTCCTGTTTGTTCGGGCTTAAATGCCGGGGGTGTTAAAAAACTCATATTCTCTCTGTTGTTTTTATGGATACACTAATTTATATATATGTTTTCTTTGTTGGCAGCGCGTTTTTGTTTGTAATAGAGCATCGCTTTTGTTTTTGCCAACATTTTGCTCTAAAATCATCAGTCAGGAGCCGACTGTGTAGATGTCGGCTGCCTGACCAATGCAAGATAAGATTATGTTATATTAGAATGTGAATTGCACGCGAGCTTGCACGGCGTGGATGTTCTTGTCGTAGCGCAAGAAGTCCTTGTCGAGACGATGCCATGTGTAGTTGAGCATCACTTGAGCGTACTTGTTGAACGAGTAGTTGAGACCTACTGTAGTAGAGTAGACGTCACCACCGCCCACGCTTGTAGCGCCGGTGCCTGGCCAGTCTTCCATGTAGCCGGCTGCATAGTATTGGTTACGGCCTGCCGAGAAGTATTCGCCTTTGGTGAGGTCGTTGAGGCCGGTGTAGTTGAAGCGAGCCACTACTTCGAGAGCCTTGCCATTGAGGCCGTTCATCACGCCTTCGTGACGGTTATAAGTATAGTCGTTGCCGAAAATCTTGTAGCCAAGTTCCACGTAAGCACCGTCGAAGTTGTTGGTCTTCAAGCGATTGGCGTTTTCCCACAATGCGATGTCGCCCCAACCGTCGATGTTGTCTTGCGAAGCGATGAAAATCTTGTAAGAGTCGCGCTTCTTGGTGACAATCTTGTGCTTGTATTCGGCACGAACGAAGAAGTTCTTTTGCATGATAAGAGCTTCAGCGCCGAGGTCGATAACGTTGTTAGCCCAAGGAAGTTGGCAGCTTACGAATTGTTCGTCATCATCTACAAAAGTTTCGAGCGACTGACCGAGTGAAAGGGTTTTCTTGAGCACGGTAGAGCCCTTGGTGGTGACAGTTTCACCGCCGCCGAGGTGAGCAAAGCGAGCGTTGATGCCTGCTTGGAGCACTTCGTTATTGTTGGCATTTACATCGCGATAAGCCCAGCGACCGCTCACTGTGAGGCCGTTGAAACCGGCTTCAACCTTGTTGTAAGCGCTTTCGGTGAACACACCTTGATAGAGGAACAAGTGAGGAGCCGAGTACTTGTAGGTGATACCGAGTTCACGACCTTCGCCGAGCGAATTTACCATACCGGCGCGTGAGATGAAGTGGTAAGAACCCAAAGAAGTTTGGCGAGCCATCGAGCCGGCAGGGTCGTTGTAGTAACCCACCTTAATGGCATGAGTGGCATCGTTGGCGTCTTTCTTGGCATACTGCAAGAAAATGTTCTTTTGCGAGAACTTGCCGTTACCGAAGCCGAAGTCGGCATAGAAGTACCAGTTTTCGCCATACGACATACTGGTGCGGATGCGAGCATCCGAGATGGTGGCACCACTCTGAAGAGGAGTGAAATCGGTGTGATAAAGAGCTGCATCAGCCATGAAGCGAGCACCCACGGTGAACTTCACTTGCTGCTCCTTATTGTCGATTTTCAAAGTAGGATCGTTGTCAAAATCCTGTGCTGTAGCTGTGATAGACAATGCTGCTACGGCTGACAATAATATATATTTATAGTTTTTCATTGTGTTTCGTTTTTTATCTTGATGTTATTTCATTGAGAATTGTTCACTATATCACCCGAGAATCAGTAACCGAGTTGGTTGAGCAATTCGCTTGCATCGGGCACTTCAGAAGGTGCTTGGCTATTGTCGAAGAATTCACCCTTGTGGAATGGGTTAGGCAACTTGGCGTTGCAGCGCATGCCGTTGTCGATCATATAGCGTAGGTTCATTTCGGTGTGGTTGGTGAAGCAACCGTCCATATAGATAGGCCATGTAGCCGATTCGCCCGGGAATGTGCTGTAGTTGGTAGCCGGTATGGTAACCTTCATCCATTCGTCGAATTCGGTTGCCAAGCCATAGTTCCAGTAGCCCATGTATTTGGTGATTTGAGCTTGTGAGTCGAACGAGTATGGGTGGTTGATCATACCTGCCTTGCGCACCATGTAGGCTTGCCATGGGCAGTTCATTTCGGGATAGTTGTTAGGAGCACCTGAGATAGCCGGGCCGATGATGTGGCAACCCTTGTCTTGCATATATTTGATGAAGTCGGCTACACCGGTAGGAGTGTCGTAAGTGATGTCGGTAGCATAGTCGCCTGGCCAGTCGGTCCAGAGGAGGTAGCAGAATGGGATGCGACCCTTAAACACGTCGTAAGCGCGGTTAACGGCGTCGAACGAGAAGGTTTGGAGGATAACCTTACCATTGGTGTTACCTACGTTAACCTTGCCGCCAACGTAGAATGGGTTGTTGCCTTCAGGCTTGGTGATGATGTTCCAGCCATATTTGTCGAGTTCTTGATATACGCGAGCTTCCATATCCTTAGGTTGAGCCCAGCTTTCCTTAAACTCGATGTAGATACCGGGGCGGTTGCCCGAATCCTTCGGGTCGGCAACGTAAGCATTGCTGAAGTCGTAAACGAGGAAGTCCATGTAGCGAGACTGAGCGGTCCATGTTTGGCCTTCAACGGTGGTGGTAGGAGCAGCCGAGCAGATTTCTACCAAGGTCTTGCCCTTGAGTTCGTTCTTCACGTGATAAGGAAGGATGCGGCGGCCCTTGGCATCGCGGTTGAGCATCTTACCTTCGGCATAAGCGATTTGGTCGGCAAGAGCGCTGATGTATTGGCCGTTGCTGTATACTACAGGAGCATTTTTGTCGGCTTTCCAAGCGTCGAGAGTTTCCTGGAGCGGATTGTTGGTGGCTGCGAACGATTCGCGAGCTTGCTCGAGGTTGTCTTCGTTGAACCAGCTACCTGCGTCGAGCATAAGAAGTTCGGCATAGTAGTAGTTGCGAGGATAGTAGCTGTAGTAGTTACCGAGGTCGTTGTTGTATTGTTCTTCGATGTCCTCTTCCGAGAAGTTACATGGAGTACCGTCCTCGTAGGTCAATGAGCGATAGAATGCTCTGCGGATGGCAGGCACTTGGTCGCTGAACACGCTTTGAATGTTGGTAGTGCGCTTCAAGTTGTCGTCGTGCAATGAGAGCACCACGCCGTCCTTGGTGGCTTGGAGGTCCGATTCGAGGTAGTCGGCACCCATATCACGAGCCCAACGCCACGATGCTTCGGTCTCTTCGGGTGTCCAGTAGGTACTGCCTCGGTGGGCAATTACTGCATAGAGAGGTACATAATCTCTAACTTTTGCCAGTTCCGGGCTCAAAACTTGAACTTCTACTTCTTTTGCTTGCTGATTGTAGTCAACAAACTGCTGATCGTCAGAGCAAGAAGTCAGTGCGGCGATGGTTAACATGCAACCCATGCCCAATTTGTAATAATTCTTAATCATACGATAAGGATTGTTTTTGTTGGTTAATATTAATAGTCGTTATAAAATTTGTGTCAGTAGTAATATCGCGTTGGTGGTATTGGCAATCGTTGTTTTTGCTTTTACCGTGATGAAGCTCATCGTTTGTCTTTTTTGCCGACTCTCCGCTTCCCTTTGGGGGCTTAACCTCTTCGTCCCCGAGGGGAAGTGCGGATGGTCGTCGTTTGTAACATGTAGTTCTAAAGAAATATCTTTTTTTTCGAGTTGCTTTAGTTTGTTTTATTTCCGATTTTATTTGGTTACTTGTTTAGTTCTATTGTTTTCTCCACATCGAGCGCGTCGGCTATTATCGAGATGGGGTTTTCCACCGGAGCCGAGGTGCTCATTTCTATCTGCCATTTGCAGGTTTCGCAGTCGGTAGCCACCAAGTCGACGCCCAATGACTCAATCTGCTTGAAGAGACCCTCGCCTATGCGCTGCGAGTAGGGGTAGTTTTCCTTCTTGAAGCCGTAGGTGCCGCTTATGCCGCAGCATTGCGAGTCGAGCATCACGAAGTCCACTCCCGGAATCATGCGCAAGAGCGAAGTGGAGTAGATGGCCCATCCCAGTTTCTCCATGTGGCATGGAGTGTGATAGGCTATGCGCTTGCGATAGTCGTGGCGGAATGCCAGTTTCACGCCTTGGCGCTCTATGAGTTCGTAGATGTATTTTGTGGCAAGCTGTATGCTATCCTTCACATCGTGATTGTCGATGCCGAGCAGATGCTCATATTCGTCGCGCATGGTGAAGGTGCAAGTGGTGCTTGTGGTGAGGGTGATGCGTCCTTCGGCTTGGGCTTTGCGTATGCTCGCAATGTTGATGAGTCCTTGCTTGCGAGCTTGCTCGGCTTGCATATTGGCTATGAGCGCCACGCCGCAGCATTTTTCCTTCTCGAGCAGTTGCACGCCGTAGCCTATGGCGTTCATTATCTTCACCAAGTCCTTCGAGAGTTTGGGATAATTGTAATTGGCATAGCAGCCGTGGAAGTAGCTCACCTGCTTGGCATATTGCTTCTGCGCCTCGGCGGCATTTTTCTTATACCAGGTTTCAAATCGCTCTCCGGCATACTTGGGAAACTTGGCGTGCTTCGAAATGCCGAGCACACCGTCGAGCACCATCTTTACCGGAGTGAGGCGAAGCGAGGTGTTGACTATCGGTGCCATGCGAGTGGCCAAGCTGCCCATAATGTCGGTGTTGGCAAGCATAAGCTCGCGCAGGCCGGGGCGTTGCTTGCTGTAGCGTATGCGTGCAAGCTGTATGATATCGCCTATCTTCACGCCCGAGGGGCATGCCAGTTCGCAGCGTTTGCAGTTGAGGCAATATTTAAGCGCTTCGTCGTAGAACGCCGCATCTTTCAGTCTGTAGCGCTCACCGTCGGGACCTGCTTGTTTGGGACCCGGGTAGGCGGGATTCACTGCCAGCACCGGGCAGTAGACTGTGCATACCGAGCATTTCAAACATTGTTCGAAATTGTTCTCGCTGATATTTTTTATTACTGTCATGGTGTGGTAGTTTATTTCGTTATTTGATGGGCTGCGTAGAGGCCGGTAACCACCGATATGCCTGTAGCGCTACCCTCTTTTATTCCGTTAAATCCGCTCAACACACTGCCCGTGGCATACACGTTTTCTATCACCTTGCCATCTTTCTTGGCTCGTAGATTCTCGTCGGTTGCCACTCCGAATGTCATATAGGGCTGGTCTTGGAAAATGTTGCTCTTGGTCCACTCTTTGCGGTCGGCAAGATAGTCTACATCGAGTCCTAAAGCCGCCTCATACACGCCGTGGCGGTCGGAGGTCAAGCCGTGTGTCATAAAGTTGCCGGTAGCCAACACAAAATTGTCGGCTTCGAAGTCCATATCGCCGTGATTTTCGGTGCGAACGCTCAGCAAACGCCCGTTTTCAAATCGGCCGCTCACCACCGAGTCGCCGAGCATAAATGTTCCGCCCAAGGCTTGGAATTTGCGGCGAAGCGCGGTCTGCAAGCGTATGCCGGGCACCGATGGCGGCATGGTGGCTATGAAATATGCGGGCTTGTTGAGTGCTGCCTTGAGTGCCTTCACCTCTTCGTCGCTGTTGATGCCGAAAACCGCCGGCAGCAGATACACTTCGGCATCGGCCGGGCACGAGGCGTTCACTTGTTCGGCAAAAGCCTTCAGGGCATCGCCCACTAATGTCTTGGCTATATTGGTGGAGCGCATTTCGCTCGGGTTGGTGCGCAAATTATGCAGTTCCGGGGTGCTAACCTCCACTTCCACGGCTTGTATGCCCTGGCGGTCGAGGTTAGATGCTATGAATGTGGTGTTGAAGTCGAGGTAACCCTTTATGTTCACAAGAGCCACCTTGCTCCAATGCTCAATCAGACCCACTTCTGAGCCGCGTACATACTCTTCGAGTGTGAGCCACGCCGGCTTCAACAGTCCAACGGGTGTCACGCGGTAGTGATTGGTGAGATTATTGCCCGCAAAAGTGATGCCCATCTCGGCAAACAGGGATTGTGCCTCTTGTATATAGGCATTTAGGCGTTCGTAGCCTATTTTTGAGTATGGGTGGTTTGTCGGAAGGGCTGCTATGGCGCCTGTGGGATTGCCTTCGCTTCTCATTATCTCGAGCGACCCATTGAAAAAGTGCAATGCACTCTGTCCTGCCGACACCATGAGGCATTTTTGCCCATTTCGGGCAAGTGTGATGCCTGCCATCATGCCGCTCAGCCCGCCGCCTATTATTATAGAATCAAACTTCATAATGCTTAGTCGTTTTTGTCAAACACATTGAGTCCACACATTCCTTCATATATCATCGAGGTAAACTGGCCTTCACACAATGTGTCGCCCCATCCCACGGGATACATGCCGTGCCAGCGCTCATTCACAAAGTCCACCAGGTCGTGCTGAGCCTTTATGGCGTCGCCGTCGCTCTTGGCGAGGATGCTTGCTGCGCGACACATGCAGAGTTCGCCCTGACAGGTGCCCATAGCCACGCGAGTGCGGCGGCGCAGGTTGAGCATATTGTGCACATTAAGGTTTTCGATGGCATATTTCACTTCGCCCACGGTCACTTGCTCACATTCGCACACCAGGGCATTGTCGTAGATATCGGCGTTAGGCACATTCTTGCTGAGTGTGCCGTGGCGGCCTTCGGCGGCGCGGAATGCCACCTTTTCGCCCATGCTGTAGGTCTTTTTGGCGCGAGTCTCGCCTGGCTTGAGTTCCGAGCCGTAGAGTGGAGTGGTGGCAGTGGTACACTGCTTGTTCACACTGAGTTTGCGGCAAGCCATATCGGTGGCCCATTCTGCCATCAGTCGATAGGTCATGAGTTTGCCGCCGGTGATAGTGATTAATCCGGCTATGCCGTCGCGCTCTTCGTGGTCGAGACACACTATGCCGCGACTGATGTTTCGGCCCGAGGGGTCGTTGTCGGCAGCCACGAGTGGTCGCACTCCGGCATAAGCGCGGAGTATGCGAGTGGTGGCAAGGCATGGTGCCAGTTTCTCGCCTTCACGCATCAGCAAGTCGACCTCTTCGGGGGTTACGCGCATGTCGTCGACGGTGTCGAATGGCACGCGGTCGCTGGTGGTGCCTATCACACACACTGTGTCGCCGGGCACCAGAATGTCGGCATTGGCGGGCTTGCGGCATCGGTTAATCACCACATTATTCACGCGGTGTCCAAACACCAGCAATGCTCCCTTTGCCGGAAACATACCTATTTGAGCTCCTGCCATTTGCACTATTTTTTGTCCCCAGATACCTGCGGCATTGATAGTGATTTGGGCACGAACATCCTTAATTTTTCGATTATGATGATTGAGCAGTCGCACGCCCACCACGCGATTGCCTTGCTTTATCAGGTCCACCACTTCGTGATAGGTAAGCACGTCGGCGCCGTGCATTCGGGCATCGTAGATGTTAGCCATAGTCAGACGGAAAGGGTCGACCGCTCCGTCGGGCACTCTCACTGCGCCTATGAGGTCTTTGTTGACAGCCGGCTCGAGGATGCGTGCTTCGGCAGGGTCGATGGCCTCGGCATTGATGCCTGCGCGCCGGCACGACTCGATAAATGTGGCTTGATAAGCCATGTCGTCCTCGGGAAGTGTGATAAACAAGCCGTCGGTTTCCTCCACGCAGTGGCGCGCTATGTTGCGCAATATCATATTCTCGCGTATGCATTCCTCGGCACTCTCGTGGTCGGTTACTGCATAGCGAGCACCACTGTGAAGCAAACCGTGATTGCGGCCTGTGGCTCCCGTTGTCAGGTCGTAGCGTTCCACAAGGAGTGTCTTCAGCCCTCGCATCGCGCAGTCGCGTGCGGTGCCGGCTCCCGTGATGCCTCCGCCTATCACAATCACATCGTATTCTTTTTTTGTCTCGTCGATCATCGCTTTATGCTGTCGATTTTGTTTTTATTGAATAGTTGTTGTTTTTATTTTCTGTTGTATGTTTTCGAAAAGTAACGCTTTAAGGTTTCTTTCGCTAAAGCATAAGGTTTCTTTTCGCAACAAAATTAGTATTGATTTTTTCTAAATGCAAGAGTTTTTATTGTTTTTTTGTGAAATTAAGGTGTTTTTTTAGTGCAAAACTACCTTAATATGTAAAATATGCAAAAAATAAATACGCAAACAGACCAATATGGCATAGTTTGTGGCGATGTTTCGTTACGAAGCAAATCAAAGTGTCGGCTTTCTATTTTTTTAACTCTATTATCATATAATTCCGAAAATGGTTGCGTATATTTGCAAAAGATAAGGTTCACTTAGCGCCTTTTTTGAGAAATATAACACCTTAATAACACATCACTGATTATGCCAGACAGCAAATTAATATCGAAAGAAGAGAGACATGCCGCCATACTTGAGCGACTGATGCAATTTGAGTCGGTGCTCGTTACCGACCTCGCCGCTATGCTCAATGTCTCGCTTGTGACCATTCGCAAAGACCTTACCGAACTCGAAAAAGCAAGCAAACTCTATCGCAGCCACGGCAAGGCTATCTTGATGAACCCATATATCAACAATCGCAACGTGAGCGAGAAAGAAAAACTCTACACTACCGAGAAGCACAACATTGGGCGCGAAGCTGCAGCTCTAATTTGCTGCGATGACTCCATTATTCTCGCCTCCGGAACCACCATCCATGCCTTTGCTCGCCAAATAAAACCGGTGCACAAGCTCACGCTCATCACTGCCTCGATAGTGGCTGCCAATGTGCTCTCGCAAGAAGAGGATGTGGAGATAGTGCAACTCGGCGGCATGCTGCGCCACAGCAGCTTGTCGGTGGTGGGGCGCCAAGCCGAGCGTTATCTCGAAGGGGTGGCTTGCAGCAAACTATTCCTCGGCGTTGACGGCATCGACTTCGACTTCGGCATCACCACAACCGATATCCGCGAAGCCGAACTCAATCAAGCCATGATGCGTACAGCCCAAAAAACCATCGTACTCGCCGACTCCAGCAAATTCGGCCGCCGAGGGTTCAGTAAAATCGCCGAGATTTCGGATATCGACATCATAATCACCGACCCCGGTATCCCACAGTCGGCTATAACTCGCCTCGAAGAACTCGGCATCGACCTTATCATAGCTCGATAATCATAATATTATTATAGCACCCACCGAGGCACCCGCCCCGGTGGTTATAACTATAAAGTCGAAGGCTGTATGCCTCAATACAGCGATGCCATGTGCTAACAGATGTTCTGCTCCGACGATGCTTTAGTAAATTATTGCGAATCGTTATTGTGAGAATTTGTAACTTTGAGCGAAATAAATATTATTTACTTATGGAAAAAGACATAATTTGTTTTGAAACGGGTGAATTTGCGAAATATCGAACAGATAATCAATTTGCTGCTTTGCCTCTGCTTGAGTTTATGAAACAGCAAATGGGGATTGATTATATCTATCGCCAAATTGTAACTCGGCAAGAACTTGAATATTATCTTAAAAAGATAGCGGATAAACACTTTCAGAATAAATTTGGTGTAGTATATTTTAGTTTTCACGGAGAACCGGAGAACTTGTCTTTAACACAAAATGGGAAAAACAATATTTCTCTTAACGATATAGCCGATATGGTCACTCCTTATGATTCATTCCTAAATCGCCATATACATTTTAGCACCTGCGAAACATTGAAATGTGATGAAGAAATAATCAAGCGTTTCAAAAGAAAGGTTGGTGCTAAAACTGTATCAGGATATACAGAATGTGTAGATTCTACGGCAGCATTCATAAATGAGCTTGCATATTTCCATGAAATTTTTAATTACACTTCAGTCACAACATATAAGAAACATATGGCTGATTATCAAAATCAACTAAACAAACTTGGTTTTACAATAGTATAAAGAGAGTTTTTTTGAAATTCTTTTGGTTGCAGTTGATGGGGTATGGCGAAAGAGGAACTTCTCAAGTGTTTTCAAAAACAGGGATGGCCTGCCAAATTTGGTAATCTCCTCGTTAATGAACTTTATGTCATAGTCGCACATCAAGATCTATAATTTCTATATGTGGCAAATGTAGCAGCTTAATGTGAATCGGCTAAATATAACATACATTTTCCGATGTCGGTCGTTAGAAACTTGTGCGAAGCAAGACTCTCTCTAATGGCTGATTTTGCTTAAATATCAAACTGCAGGGTGGTGCTTTCGCCGGTGATGGTGAGCGTGACTTTGGCGCCTTCTATCATAGGGAAATTGCGGAATGTGTGTCCGCAGGGGAATTTGTAGCAGATGGGAATATTGTAGTTTTGAAAAATAGAGTCGAACATCTGCTCCACGGTGTCGAAGTCGGCAGTGGGGCGATAACCGCCAAAGTCGCCTAAGATTATTGCTTTCACCCTATCTATCACGCCCGATGCTATGAGTTGGTAGGTCATGCGATTGAGGTGCTCAAGGTTTTCGTCGATGTCCTCGATGAAGAGTATGATATCGTCGCGACGGTCGAGAAAATTAAACTTCGAGCCGGCAATCGATGTGATAAGCGACAGGTTTCCGCCCACAAGAGTGCCTGAGGCTTTGCCCTGCTTGTTGAGCGGGTGATGCTCTACGGTATACACAGGCATCTCTCCGAACAGCATATTGCGCAGATATTGCGAACTTTCGTCTTCGCCTTTGGTTTTGTTGAGGTGCTCGAGCATGTGAGCGTGTATGCTCATCACGCCATTGCTCACCATTGCGCCGTGTATGGCGGTGATGTCACTATAGCCGATTATCCACTTGGGATTGTTTTTGATGATGTTCGTATCCATTCTCACGAGTTCCTGTATCGACCCATAACCGCCGCGTGAGCACATTATGGCTTTTATTTCAGGGTCGGTCAGTGCCCATTGCAGGTCGTTGCCGCGCTGTGTGATGGTGCCGGCAAAGGTGCCGTTTTGCGAGCATACATGGGTGCCGTATACGGGTATCAGTCCCCATTGGCGCAATATCTCGGCGCCACCGTCTACAAATAGTTTGTCGGGCACGCTTGCCGGTGAGATTATGGCTATTTTGTCGCCTTCTTTCAAGAATGCCGGCCGCACCGGCTCTTGGCTATGCAGGCTTGGAAGGCTCAGCATAACCATCATTATGCTTATAATTGCAGTGGTGATTTTCATTATTATGGTTTTTTAGTTGCTATTTTTCGTTATTCTTTTGCAAAATTACTAAAACTATCATTAATGTGGTAATTAAAGTTTTAAAATGGAGAAAAAAAGTAGTAATTTTGGCGTCTCAAAAACACGCGTTTGTGTGTTTTTGCACAGTAAAATAAACTATACTAATTTGGTGCAATGAAAGGCCGTATATATTTCATAGTCAAAATTTTGCTTTGCTTTATGGTGATATTTACCGTGGGCAAGGTGATATTTATGACCTACAATCATACAGTAGATAATTTTTCGATAGGCGATGTGCTCGAAGTGTTGTTGCATGGGTTTACCATCGACCTGTCGACGAGCGGTTATCTGCTTATCGTTCCTTGGCTGTGTTGTTTGCTCTCGTTTTGGATTCCGCGCTTTGCTTTTCGCAAGGTGTTGCGCCCCTATTGGATAGTGGTGGCGGCTTTATTGGCGCTTGTAATAGGAGCCGATGTGGTGCTCTACGAGCATTGGAAATTTAAAATCAATTTCGCTATTTTCTCCTATATGGCAAGTCCGCAAAACGCAGCCAATAGTGTGAGCATTGCATTTATTGTGATATGTGTGGCGCTTGCCGTGGCTTTGATTTCGGCGCTTGCCGTGACTATTATCAAGCTCACGCCGCGTGTGCTCAACGATGTGTATAACCGCCTTAATGCTTCGCTGTTGTGGCTATTGGTGGGTGGTGTGATTTTCATTATGATAAGGGGTGGCATAGGCGCGAGTGTGATGAATGTGGGCAAGGCTTACTATTCGCAGCGACTTTTTCTCAATCATGCTGCCGTAAATCCGGCATTCAGCCTTGTGTCGTCGGCTAACGTGAGTAGCTGTTTCGCCGATGAATTTCACTTTATTGACGATGCCAAGTGCGACAGCATATTTCAAGGTTTGTACCCGGGCAATCTTGATGACATCACCGACACGCTGCTCTGCAATCAGCGTCCTCAAGTGCTTATTGTGACTATGGAGAGCTTCGGAGCATCGTTTGTCGAGAATCTTGGCGGCGAGAAAAATGTGGCGGTAAACATAGAGCGACTCATCCCCGAAGGCATATTTTGGACCAATTATTATAGCAACAGTTTCCGCACCGACCGCGGCACCGTTTCGCTCAATGGCGGTTACATCAGTTATCCCACCGTCAGCCTTATGCGTTTGCCCGATAAGCTGCAATATCTGCCCGGCATTGCCAATTCGTTGAAAGAGGCCGGATATAGCACTCACTACATCTATGGTGGCGACATTGAGGTGATGGGCAAGAGTCGTTATCTTAGTTCAGCCGGCTACGATCACCTTATTAGCAGCAACGATTTCTCCAAGAAAGATGTTGTTAGCAGCAAGTGGGGTGTGAACGACAGCATCACTGCCGAAAGGGCTTATCGACTCATTGCCGATGGCAAACTCGGCAAACAGTGGTTGCTCAATTTGCAGACCATCAACAGTCACGAACCCTTCGAGGTGCCCTATCATCGCCTCGACGACAAGGTGCTCAATGCTTTTGCTTATACCGATGAGTGCGTAGGTCGCCTTATCCGCCGCCTGAAGAAATTGCCCGTGTGGGACAATCTGCTCATTATTCTCGTGCCCGACCATGGCTATCTCTATAATATCACCTACGAGGACATGCGCTTCTTCCATTCGCCCATGTTGTGGCTTGGCGGAGCCATCAAGGAGCCGCGCAGCATCGATGTGATAATGAATCAGAGCGACCTGTGTGCCACTCTGCTGGCGCAGATGGGGCTATCGCATGCCGGCTATGAATGGAGCCGAAATGTGTTGAGCGCCAACTACACCTATCCGTTTGCCTATTGCTCTTGGCCGAGCGGCATAGTGTTTGTCGACAGCACCGGACACTCGGTCTACGACATCACAAGCCATCTGCCCATAGCGGAGAGCCCCGCTCCATGTGCTCAGCGCATCGATAGGGCTAAAGCCATTCTACAAAAGTCGTATTACAAACTCGATAAATTGCATTAAATATACAACCCCTATTGCAAGAATAATTTCTAACAAACAACAAATAATTAATTTATGTTATTATCAGCAAACATTACATCACAATTGCAAGAATTGGTGTCGCGCCTCATAGAGTCGGGCGTAACATTAGGTGAGCGTGTGCTTGCCGCTTTGGTAATTTTTATAGTAGGTAAATACATCATTAAGTGGATAAATCGCTTGTTTGCCAAGGTTTTAGAAAACCGTAAGGTGGAAGCCGGCGTGCAGACATTCCTTCGCAGTATGGTCAACATACTCATGATTATCATGTTGGCAATGGCTGTGATAGGCCGCTTGGGCATCGAGTTGACCGGTTTTGCCGCGCTGTTGGCTTCGGCTGGTGTGGCTGTGGGTATGGCTCTTTCGGGCAACTTGCAGAACCTCGCCGGTGGTCTCATCATCTTGGTGTTCCGTCCCTACAAGGTGGGCGACTACATCGAGTCGGGTACCGGTGCCTCGGGTACTGTGCAGGAAATTCAGATTTTCCACACCGTGCTCGTTACCCCCGACAATAAGGTGATATACGCCCCTAACGGCGTGATGAGCAACGCTTTATGCACCAACTATAGCCATAAAGAAGAGCGCCGTGTCGACTTCACATTCAGCTTCGAGTATGGCGAAGATTTCGAGAAAGTGCGTGCCGTGCTGCTCAAAGTGATTGCCGCCGACAGCCGCATTCTCACCACTCCCGAGCCCTTTATCGAACTCGGTGCCATGGCCGACAGCAGTGTTAATGTCACCGTGCGCGTTTGGGTGAAATCGGCCGACTACTGGAATGTGTTCTTCGGTATGAACAAAGAAGTATACGCCACATTCAACAAAGAAGGCATCAACATTCCTTACCCGCAAATGGTGGTGCACAACGCCAATTAAAAACATCGATAAACCATAGATTATCAGCCAAAGGCATAAGGCAACGAATCCGTTTCGCTGCTTTATGCCTTTTGGTGTTTCAGGAGGAAAAATTATCAATAATTATTGAAGAATAAGTTTAATAATCCCACATTACGGCGTAATATCTGAGTGCCGGGACGATTGTTATTCTTCTTCGTTCGCCTCGATGCTTATGTATTACGCCGTTTTGTGGGAATTTTATTTTTTTCTCTGTCACAAGTTCGCATCGCAAAAACGGAATAAGTGGGTGTTTTTGACCTTTAAAAAACGGAATAAGTGGGTAAAATAAGGTCTAAAAAAATGGAATAAGTGTATTTTTTCTTGCGGAATTGGCTGAAAAACAGTAATTTTACAAAAAATAATACCAAACTGCTATGCTCGAACGAAAATTTGCTCAATATTTGAAAACATTTCTAAAGGAAAATAGTGATAAAATACTGCTCGTAAATGGTGCGCGGCAGATAGGCAAATCATATATAATTCGTTATGTAGGCAAATCGCTTTTCAAGCATTTTGTTGAGATAAATTTGAAGGAAGATAAAGAGGGCGAACGTGTGTTTGCTGATGTTCACTCTACCATTGATCTCTATATGAGGCTTAGCAATTATTACACCAAGCCGTTGGGTGACAAAAGCGATACTTTGGTGTTTCTCGATGAAATTCAGAGTTATCCTCATATTTTGACTATGCTTAAATTCCTCAATCAGGAGGCAAGATATAGGTTTATAGCAAGTGGTTCGCAGTTAGGTGTTGCATTATCCCAAACACCTTCTGTACCTCTTGGTAGCATTACTATAGCACAGATGTATCCACTCGATTTTGAGGAGTTTCTATGGGCAACAGGTGTGGGAAAGGAGTGGATAGACGGCTTGCGCAGTAGCTTTGAGCGTGAAGATGCTTTAGATGAGAATACACACAATGTTCTAATGAAGCGCTTTAAGTATTATTTGCTTGTGGGTGGAATGCCTGAAGCGATAAATAACTATCTTAAAGACAGAAATATGGCGCGAGTGAGACAGACTCATAAGGATATACACGATCTCTATCGCATTGATGCTTCGCAATATGATCAAGAGCATCGTCTAATCATTCGCAAGATATTCGACCTCATACCAAGTAATCTTGAGAACAAGAAAAAACGCATAGTATATAAGGACATCGAAGGGGTAAAGGGCAAAAAATTCTCTGACTATGCCAATGAGTTTGAATATCTTACAAATTCGGGGGTGGCTTTAGATGTGTCGGCTATAAGTAATCCGCGTTTTCCTCTTGTCGAGTCGGAACAGAAGCGCTTGGTTAAACTATATCTTAATGATGTGGGGCTGCTTACAGGCATTTTATACGGACTTAATGTTAATGCCGTGCTGCAAGATATCAAGAGCATCAATCTCGGCACCGTGTATGAGTCGGTAGTGGCGCAAGAACTCGCTGCACACGGATTTAAGTTGCATTACTACGACAACAAGCAGCGGGGCGAAGTAGATTTCTTAATCGATGATTACAACGCCTTGAGTGTGTTGCCGTTGGAGATAAAGTCGGGCAAAGACTATACCGAACATAGTGCTTTGAGCAAATTTGTAGCAACTCCGGAGTATGGCATTGGTCGTGCCATTGTGTTCTCTAACGAACGGAGTGTTTACAAGAAAAAGGGCGTTACTTATATGCCTGTATATTATTGTATGTTCCTGCAAAACCACAGCGGTGGTGATTCGATAATATTGCCCGAATTAGAAGCGCTGTGATACGCGCAGGAAAATAATCAGAATTTCTGCATATCCACCAAGCGTTTGTAATACCCGTTGAGGGCTATGAGGTTGTCGTGGGTGCCGCGTTCCACTATGCGGCCTTCGTGCATTACGCATATCAAATCGGCATTCTTGATGGTCGACAAGCGGTGAGCAATAACCACTGTGGTGCGATTTCGCATCAGGTTGTCGAGCGCTTCTTGCACCAAGCGTTCGCTCTCGGTGTCGAGTGCCGATGTTGCTTCGTCGAGAATGAGTATGGCGGGATTTTTGAGTATGGCGCGAGCTATGCTTATGCGCTGGCGCTGACCGCCGGAGAGCCTACAGCCGCGGTCGCCGATATTGGTGTCGAAGCCTTGTTCCGATGCCATAATAAAATCGTAGGCATTGGCTATCTTGGCTGCTTCTACCACCTCTTCGTGGGTGGCATTGTCTACTCCGAATGTGATGTTGTTGTAGAACGAATCGTTGAAGAGAATAGCCTCCTGATTCACGTTACCCATAAACGAACGGAGTTGTGTGGTCGACATTTGGCGTATGTCCACACCATCGATGGTTATGGAGCCTTCGTTTACGTCGTAGAAGCGCGGCAGAAGGTCGGCAAGGGTAGATTTTCCCGAGCCCGACTGTCCCACGAGTGCCACTGTGGCTCCTCGAGGTACATCGAGCGACACATCATCGATAACCCAATCGCCGCCATAGCTGAAGCGCACATTGCGGTAGCTGATGCCTTGCTTCATCTCGGGCAATGACACCGGTTGTGCCGGCTCCTTGATGGGGTTGTCGGCTTTGAGAATCTTGTCGATGCGTTCCATCGAAGCCAAGCCGCGCTGTATGGAGTATGATGCCTTCGAGAGGTCCTTGGCGGGATTGATGATGCTGTAGAATATCACCATATAGTAGATAAACGAGGCTGCGCTGATAGAACTGTTGCCCGAGAGGATGAGTGTGCCGCCAAACCACAACACTATGGCTATGGTGGCGGTGCCCAAAAATTCGCTCATAGGGTGAGCCAACTCGTGGCGGCGCATCATGCGTGTGGTGATGCGGGCAAACTTGTTGTTTTCGGCCACAAAACGGCGTTCGGCCTTGCTTTGTGCATTGAAGGCTTTGATGATGCGCAGACCGCCGAGCGATTCTTCGATATTGCTCAGCAGCACGCCCCATTGTGTCTGACCCTCGAGCGACACTCGCTTCAGGCGCTTGCCCACCTTGCCCATCACAAGTCCTGCCACCGGCAGCAGCAAGAGCACAAATATGGTGAGCTGCCAGCTCACGGCTACCATCGTGGCAAGGCACACCACTATCATGATGGGATTTTTGAACATCATGTCGAGCGATGCCATTATGCTGTTTTCAACCTCGGTGACGTCGCCACTCATACGCGCCATCACGTCGCCCTTGCGCTCGTTGGTGAAAAAGCCCATAGGCAGGTCCATAATCTTGCGATAGATGGTGTTGCGTATGTCGCGCACCACGCCCACGCGTATGGGCACCATGAAGAACGCACTCAGATAGGCACTGCCGGTCTTGAGTGCGGTCATTATCACGAGCATCACTGCCAGCGCTGCAAGTGCGTAACTTGCGCCCCAGCTGTCGATTACCATCTGCGTGTAGTAGTAGAAATTGTTGATTGCCACATCTTTTATCGATGCCGATCCCCACGGCATAAAGGCATAGGTGGCTTGTTTTATCTTGAAGAGCATCTCCAAGATGGGTATGATGAGCGCAAACGAAAACAGTGTGAGAAATGCCGCAAGTATGTTGAAGAATACGTTGAGGCACAAATATTTCTTATATGGTGGTACAAATCGGTATAAAATCTTAAAAAATTCCTTCATTGCTATATTTTAATAAAAAATAGTATACAAAGATATGAAACAATTAAACTTTAAGCCGAACTTTGCATCTAAAAACCGTAAAAAATGAACAAAATAAGTATATTTTAAGGAAAAATTGCAATGAGACTCATTCACTATCGAATTCTTGTAGCTATGCTGGCAGCGATAATTGCAGTGTCGGCCAATGCAAAAATCACGGGAAAGATTGTTGACGCCACCGATAAGTCACCTCTTATGGAGGCTACACTGAAGTTGGTTAAGGCCAATCGCGACAGCACTTTTGTTAACGGTGCAACGAGCAACGAAGACGGATTATTTGTTGTCCCAACCTCTACTGCCGGAAAATATGTGCTCAAAGTGACCTATTTGGGCTATATGCCCCAAAATGTGGCTGTAACCGTGCCGCAAAGCGGCAAAATCGACCTTGGCGAGATAGCTATGAAGCCGAGTTCGGTGATGCTGAAGGAGACCACCGTGGTGGGCGTGAAAACCGAGATAGTGGTGAAGGAAGACACTGTGGAATATAATGCCGACAGCTATAAAACTCAGGTGAATGCCGTGGTCGAAGACCTCTTGAAGCGCCTTCCGGGCGTGGAAGTGGGCACCGATGGTACTATCACTGCCAATGGTAAGACGGTGAAGAAATTTCTTGTCGACGGCAAGGAATTTTTCGCCGACGACCCTACCGTGGCAACCAAAAACCTGCCGGCTAATATGATTGATAAACTCCAGGTTATCGACCGCAAAAGCGACATTGCACGCCTCACCGGCGTTGACGACGGCGAAGATGAGACCGTAATCAACCTCAGCGTAAAGAAAGGCATGAATCAGGGATGGATGGGTAATGCCATCGTGGGCTATGGTAGCGACAGCCGATATGGCGCTCGTGCTATGGCTTCGTATTTCCGCGACGGAAACCAACTCTCTATTTTGGGCGGTGCCAACAACACCAACAATATGGGATTTACCGATGGTGGCGCTGCTCGTTTCTCGCGTGGCGGCGGCAACTCGGGCATTACCACAAGCCAAAACCTTGGCTTGAACTTCAATGTGGGCAACGAAGAGATTTTCCGCGTGGGCGGCCATGTGATGTACTCACACTCATCGCGCGACTATAAGAGACAAAGCTCCACTTCTACTGCCTATTCCGACTATATTCGTTTTACCGACTCCAAATCCATTTCGGAAACCAATCGCCATAATCTCGATGCCCGATTGCGTATGCAATGGCAAATCGACTCGTGCAACACCATCGAATTCCGCCCGAATATGTCGATTAATTTCAACCGAAATTGGGAAAACGCTATCTCGCAGACTCGCACCGGCGCTTCGTTGGCATCTTCTACTCCCATCAACCACAGCGTGGAGCAGAACGTAGACGATGGTTCAAGCTACGAATTTGGCGGACAATTTGTGTATAACCACAAGTTTAAGCAGCGCAAGGGCCGCAGCTTCAGTGCTCAGATTCGTTATAACTACAGTAATGTGCACGAAGACGACAACTCTCGCACACTTAACGAATACGACGACGAAGAAACCGACGACGAAGACATTCGCCAGCTCATCAAAAACCACACTTGGACCAATGGCGTGAACGGTCGTATCACTTGGACCGAACCATTTGGCGATGTGAAGAACGGCAACTTCCTGCAGTTGGCTTATAGCGGCAACTATCGCTTCAACAATAGCGACAAGAACGTCTACGACCGACAGTTGGCCGACGCTGTGGGTGAGTCGACTCTCAATACGGCAATATTCATGAACAATCTGCTCAACGACGACAAACTGCGCACCGCCATCGAAAACTCTTTCGGTTTCTCGGTGCTCGACAACGAGCAGATGCTCTTCGATATCCTCGAACGCGAGTTTGATGTCAACCAAGAACTCGACATCTTCAATAAGACTCAAAGCAGCCAATTCCGCAACGAATTCTTCAGCCAAACCATACAACTTGGCTACAAGAAAGTGCATACAAAATACAACCTCGATGCCGGTGTGCAACTCATGGGCACCATGCAGAAGAGCCGCGACTTGCTCAATCCTGAGCGCAATGTAGCCACCGCATGGCTGTGGGCTCCGGCTCCATTTGCTCGCTTCCGCTACAAGTTCAGCAAAACGCGCAGCTTGCAAGTAAACTACCGCGCTCGCGCAAGCCAGCCTTCGGTGACACAACTCCAGCCGGTGCCCGACGTCAGCAACCCTATGAGCATCAGCGTGGGTAACCCCGACCTCGAAGCGTCGTTCAGTCACAACCTCGACTTGCGTTTCAACGACTTCAACCAAGAGTCGCAACGTTCGTGGATGCTCAACGGCAACTTCTCTTTCCAGCAGAACAATGTGTCGCGCGTGTCGATTTCCGACCAAACCACAGGTAAAAGCGCCAGCACCTACACCAACCTCAATGGCGGTTGGAGCGGTCGATTCGGTGGTATGATCAGCTTCCCGCTTCGCAACAAAGCTTTCTACTTCCGCAGCTTCGCAAACATCAGCTACAGCCGCTCCGAAAGCTATAACATGGGCCGCAAGGATATAGCTACCGCCGACCTAACCTCTGCTCAGAGCATTCTCCAATTCCTTTCCGACGATATGCTCAACCGTGTGGGTTCGCTGAGTATCAATTTCTCGCCGGGTATCAGCTATCGCAATAGCGTGGTCGACCTCGACATCCGACCCACATATAGATATCAAAGTTCGCGTAACTCTCTCAGCTCGCAAAACAACCGCGATATCCACTCCTATGGCGGTAGATTCAACGGCACATTATATCTCTACAACTTCGTGCTCAACACCGACCTATCATACACCACTACCAAAGGTTACGACGAAGGCTATAACACCAGCCAATGGATATGGAACGCATCGCTTGAATATCAGTTCCTCGCCAAGAAGAACGCCACTATCGGCATCAAGGCATACGATATGCTCGGCCAGCGCAAAAACATTTCGTTCAGTGCATCGGGCGAAAACACATCGCAAAGTTGGAACAATTCGCTCGGCCGCTACCTTATGGTGACAGCATCTTATCGATTCCAAACCTTCGGCAGCAATAGCGGTCAGTGACCTACCATGGACTACGGCGGACACGGTCCCGGCCCGGGTCCCGGAATGCCCCCCGGTGGAGGCCCCGGCCGTAGATTCTAATACAAATACGCCCTCCTACTTTAACCAAATTCTTTACATACTATACCCCAGCCCGAGGCTCCACCGCCCCGGGCATTTTTCTTTTTGGGGCCGGCATTCTAAATAACACAGATTAACACAAACATGGCACAGATAAACACAATATTGTGAAAATCCGTGCCTAATTCTGTGGAAATCCGTGTTACATCTAATCACACACTATCTGTGGAAATCCGTGTTAAAACCACCGCAGAACGACCTGAAAGGTCGAATGCCCGAGCGAAGCGAGTGGCTCTTAGCCGGGGGTGTAGCGAAGCGAAACCCTCGGTATTGTGACGCCCCACCATTATGCGTCTGAAAGACGCGAAAATCGGCTTCTTTGGCGACAACATTCGCGTCCTTCAGACGCTTTTCATGGGGATGATGGTATTCCGGGGGGTTCGCTTCGCTACATCCCCGGCTACAAGCACTCGGGCTTCGCCCTCGGCATTCAACCTTTCAGGTTGGATACCCCCCGCATGCCGATAACCGCCGCTCAGCCCCGGAGAGGCTGATAGAAATTATGAAAATTTCCCGAAATTCTTGGGGCAATGAGTGTGCGCCGGCTGTATTAGGATAGATTAGGCTCGCGGTAGGGCGATAAGTGACTACAGAAAGTGGGAGAATATGGGTGCGAGGATTACGGTGATGATACCGCACACCACTATCGAGAGGCTCGACATTGAACCTTCTACCACGCCAAACTCCATGGCTTTGCTGGTGCCGATGGCATGCGATGCGGTGCCGAGAGCCACGCCGCGTGCTATGGGCTCGTCGATGTGCAGCCACTTGAATATTTTCTCACACACTATGCCTCCAAACACGCCGGTAAGGATGATTACAGCCACCGAAATCGACACATAGCCGCCTAATTCTTTGCTCACGCCTATGCCTATGGCGGTGGTGATGGATTTGGGCAGGAATGTGACGTAAGAAGCGTGGTCGAAGCCTAAGAGCACGGCGAGCAGGAGCACTATGCACACGCTCGAGAGAGCTCCGGAGATGATGCCAGCCATCACAGCCTTGTAGTTGCGCTTGAGAAGTTCGAGTTGCTGATATAGTGGCAGCGCCAGGCATATAGTGCTTGGGGTGAGGAGGTAATTGATGATGTCGGCACCGCGGCTATAAGTGTCGTAGTTGATGTCGAAAAGGAGCAAAGTGCTTATTACGAGCACAATGGCTATAAATAGAGGGTTGACCAACGACCAACCGGTGAGGCGTTTGAGCCACAGTCCCACGCCATAAGCCACGAGGCTGAGCAACACGCCGAAATAGATGGAATGTTCCGCTAATTCGCCTATCATTTTTTGTTGTTTTTGTTGTGTTTAATTACCCATTGAGTGGCAATAGCCGATGTAGTCATCACCACCACCGTACTTACCATAAGTATCACTACATATTGCAGCAGATTGGCAGAAATCAAGTCCCACGACTTGATGAGTCCCACAGCCGAGGGGATAAAGAGCACCGGCATTATCAAAATCAGAAACCGGCACACTTCGGCTATGTGTTGTGACTTCACCCACTCCATCTTAAGGGCGGCAAAGAGGATGACAATGCCGTAGATGCTTGCCGGAATGGGTAGCGGAATAAAGTGGTTGAGCATCTCGCCAATGAACGAAATTACCACTATAATCAAAAATTGATATAACATTCTCATTTCGCAAAATAAATTATTATAAACCTAAAACTAAATCATTTGTCTATCTAAAACATTCATTCCTCCTCCTGATAACTGCGCTTGCCGAGCACGATTTTTATCAGAACTGGAAGTAGATAAAGGGCTGCACCTCGGCGCTCTTAAACTGAATCACGAGGTAAGCCATAGCCACGAGGAGCACCACATAAGCCCACCAGGGCAGGCGCGCCATTTGGCGACGGATATCGCTCTTAACCGATGCCGGCACAAAGTGCAGCACATAGCCCAATGCCATCATGGCAAGCACTTGCCAATAACCCACTGCCCACTGCAGAGCCACTTCGAGGTGGAATTGGTGGATTATCTGCGAAATCATAGCCATCGAGTTGGCGAAATCGGTGTTTCGGAAGAAAATCCAGCAGAAGCACACAAAGTGGAATGTAATGACTATGCACACCGCTCGCAAAATGGGATTGGTAACGCGGCTGTCCTTGTTTTGGCGAGTGATGGCGAGCCACATTTTGTGAAGAGCCAGAGCCACGCCGTGAAGCAGTCCCCACAGCACAAAGTTGAGCGACGCACCGTGCCACAAGCCGCCGAGCAGCATAGTGATGATGAGGTTGATGTAGCGGCGCACGCGGCCTTTGCGGTTGCCGCCGAGCGATATATACAAGTAGTCCTTGAGCCACGACGACAGCGAGATGTGCCAACGGCGCCAGAAGTCGGTAATCGACGTAGCCTTATAGGGGCTGTTGAAGTTGATGTTAAATCGAAATCCCAAAAGCAGCGCCAAGCCTATGGCCATATCGCTATATCCCGAGAAGTCGCAGTAGATTTGCAGAGCATAGCCATATACGCCCATAAGGTTCTCAAAACCCGAGTAAAGCGAGGGATTGTCGAAGATGCGTTCCACGAAGTTGATGCTGATATAGTCGGAAATCACTATCTTCTTGATGGCTCCGCTCACTATATACATCACGCCGGTGCCGAGCATCGAGCGGGTTACGAATAGTGGCTGTCTAATCTGCGGGATGAAGTCGCGGGCGCGCACTATAGGGCCTGCCACGAGTTGCGGGAAGAACGACACATAGAACGCATAGTCGAGCAAGCGATTGAGGGGCTCTATTCGGCGGCGATAGACATCGATGGTGTAACTCAGCGATTGGAAAGTAAAGAAACTGATGCCCACCGGCAAGAAAATGTCGAAAGCCTCGAAGTGCAGTCCGCGCATGTCGGCTATCATCTGAGCGAAGAAGTTGGTGTACTTAAAGAAAGCGAGCAAACCCAGATTGACCGATACGGAAGTCGCCATAAGCCATCGGCGAGCGCTCTGCGAAGTGGCAGCAGCCATGCGCCGAGCCACAGTGAAGTCGGTGATAGTCACCACCGCCAGGAGCACAAAGTAGAGTCCGCTGCTCTTATAGTAGAAATAGTAGGAAAAGAGGGTTACGAAAATCAGTCGCAAAGTGTCGGCTTTCTTCAGGCAGCCGTAGATGACATAAAATGCGGCAAAGAGGAACATAAATATCCCCGTAGTGAACATCATAGGTTCGTGGGGATTGTAGAGAAACAATTGCCACGAATCACGAAGTTCATCGCATATCTGAAGGGCATAAGTGACGATATAGTCGATAATTTGCTGCATTTCTTAACTTTAGATACTCTATAATAATATTCGTTTATTACCCCGTTTTACTCAGCCTCATAAGCCAGCCGGCGCTTATAATTGTCGTATCCGGCATCGATGGCATCGAAAAGCAGTTCAGCCAAGTCGCGACCGCCGAGGAAGTTGATGTGCGTGTAGTCGAGATTGGCTTTACGAGGCTTGCCGTTAACCATCTTGCTTATGCTGCCGCTACCGCCCATAGCCACATAAAGGTTCCAGAACGCCACTTCTTGCGCGCTCGCCACATTCTGCTGCTCCGCCATAAGTTCGCGAATGCCTCGCATGGTGCGCATCTCTCCATCCACGCGTTGCTCACGGTCGCCCACGCCCACTATGAGTATGCCGGTATTGGGCATGCAGCGCTTAATCTGCTCCACCGATTTTTGCAGTTGCCGGCCGTATTTCGAATAGTTGGTCTGACGGTCGTTGGCAACATTTAGGCCGTACATCAGTATCACGAGGTCGTAATGGCGCAAGCGGTCGAACTCGCGAAGCATCGATTCGCGCAATTGGGCAATATGCGTGCCCGAGCAACCACGGAGTGAGAAGTTATCCACCACCACGCCCTGTGCGGGGTCCAAAGTGGCGCCGAAGAAAGATACGCCGTTGCCGCCTCGCGCCACATCGTAGCGCACGCGGCCTATCTTGCCATCGACGGTGATTTTCTGCATCTCATCGCTGCCGCTCACCTCGAAGGTTTGTCGCTCACCGCCGTTGATGCTTACGGTGATGGTGTTGTCGATGGGCGAAACGAAGTAGACCGACGATTGCGAGCAAGTGTCTAATCGTGCATAATATTTGCGCTGACCTCGTAAGTCGGTATAAGCATTGCTATTGCAAGTGAAATAAACGCCTGAGATAATCGATTGCGAAGGATTATATCCGCTCGGAGTGGCGGCGGTATGGGTGTTCCAGCCATCGAAGTAATGACGCACCGAGCGTCGGAATCCGGCAATATCGCTCATCATGGGCACCAATCCCACGCCGCTACCGCCAAAATGCTCCTGAAGCAATTGGCGCAAGTCGGCTGAGAGGATATCACCTTCGATATAAGAGTCGCCGAGCATGGCTATGCGCACCGGGCGGCCCAGGTTGTTGCGATTGTGCAGCGCCTCGTAGAGCGGCTCCATACCTTTCTTGTGAGTGCTATAATCGTCGATGCACTCCACTCCAGCGCGGCACGAATCCACAAATGCCGGCTTGGCAGGCTTTATCACCTCTGGCTCTACTTCTTCTACATAGCTATTAGCATCGTAGTGCAGTTGGCTCAACAAATCGACCTTGCGCAGCTTAAACCCCGAAAAATCTATCTCAGGAAGCCACGACATGCCACCAAGCACCGCTATAGCCACTATCACCATGACTATTCCTTGCCATATATAATTAGTCCTTTTCAAATCAATTTTGCCTTGTCCAAAAAACAGAACGCAAAATTACTAAAAATCCATTACATATCGGTAGGTATCCCCAAGTAATTTTCAGATTTGCCCATTTATTGTCCCAAAACGCCAATCCCCATAAAAATGCACTAATCCACACGGCCCAAATCCCGAGCATTTAAGCCCCAAATCTTGAAAAAGTGGCAAAAATAAGGACAATACAAAATCGCCCTCGGGATGGAGGGCGATTTGCATATTGTCTGCCTATGGGCGTGAAGCCTTGAAGCAGGATTATTTCATTTATTCGATTAGCGAACAATCAATTTTGTTACTTCCGAACCTTGGCGCTTGATTACGAACTGACCAGCTTCTGGGTTAACTATGCGAACACCTTGCAAGTTGAAGTATTCAACAGGAGCGTTGCTGTTGTCGATATCGGCTTTCACTTCATTAATGCCCGAGAATGTTGGGAATGTAACGTAAGAAAGCACATCGGCATAGTTGCTTGCGTAATACGTACCTCCTGATGTTTGAGCATATATGAAACCAGAACGATATGGGAATGATATGGTAGAAGTGCCATCGCCATTATCCGTGAGCGTGATTTTTAGAGCATCTTCTGTTTCTTGTTCATTCACAAGGTCATAATAGCTCGTGCTCATATATCCATAAGCACCATCGGTTTTGCCACCGAGACCAGTCGCTTGCAATGGAATAATAAGGTTTGTAGGATCTGATGCATCGATGTCAAGATTTGGGGCAGTTGATGAACCTAAACCTAAATCGGTATAAAGCTGACGCCAAGGCGAAATCAAACGATATACGCCAGTCTCTGAGTTCTTCTGGATCTGAATTGTGTAAGGTGCTGTATTAGTATTTCCGAATGTAGGGCCCAAGATTGTTTCAACCATAGTGGCATCAACAGCTTCGCCCCATGGGTCAACATATTCGCCGCCAGGGAGTACAACAACGCCTTCGTTTTCGCCATAAGAATACCACTTTGCAGGGTCGGTTTTATACGAGCTATCGTCGGGAGCATTTGGCCAATTGAGGCATACAGCACCTTCTGGAATGGTGATTACATTGTCCTTGAGAGTGATATTGATATCGGCAAGTTCTGCAAGGATTTTCTCTTTGGTGTATCCATTTGAAACAAGTACAGATGTTAGTGAGGCGATGTGAGTTTCGCCGTCAACTTTATCTACAATGCCGGTATCTTGGTCTTTAATAAGCACAAAGTCGGGGTCGGTAGCATCTACATAGATAGTGCCGCCACCGTTAAGGATGTCGGGCCATACGCCTACCACTTTATAGAGACCCTTTTTGCCTTGAGCCTCAAATATTTCCACATCTACAAGATCGGTGGAGCCGCCGTAGCAATCAGCTATTGCCGTAGAGATGTACTTACCTGCGCCGAGCGATGTCCAAGTCTCTGATTCATAGTTCTCTGCAGTAGCTACAGGTGCCTTTGCAGTTTTTGCCACTTGGCGAATAACCTTGGCATTCGGGAGGTCAGCTTCTACCGCATTCTTAATTTCGGCATTGTTAAATGCACTCATGGTCAGCGTGATAGCTGCCATCAATAAAAAGTAAATTTTTCTCATAATATTAATTGTTTTTTTGTATTGGTATATATGATATTAATATCCGTGTTTGAGTTAAAAAAATTCAATAGCACATCTATTTTATACAAATAAATTGCACAAGGGGCAAATTTATAAATATTTTTGCAAATACAATGTTATTTTACATATTTTTTATAGTGAGAATCAACTAATTATTTTTGCCGCCGCATCGGGTGTTTTAGCCTATGTCTGCAAAAACACACGCTACCGCCCTACAGTGGCAATTAATCAGCCATCACACGGCTTCGCCTATATGGCAATAGCAGCCGCCTATTAAAGCTTCTGCGGCGCCGAATAACTAAAAATAACACGCTCCGAATGGCAATTTTCTGCCTTTCTTTTGGTTTGTGTGGCATAAAGTGCTATTTTTGCATATATCTAAACAAGTTACATTTCTTATGTTTCGATAAACCAATCAAAATAACACAATGAAGAAAAACCAATTGCGTAGAATAGTGATAAAGGTGGGTAGCAATGTATTGAGCCGAAAGGATGGCGGACTCGATATAACCCGCATGTCGTCATTGGTAGACCAAGTGACGGAACTTCGGCAGATGGGTATCGAAGTGATAATCGTGTCGTCGGGCGCTATGGCTTCGGGCTTTGGCGAAGTGAAGGCTCTCAAAAAACTCGACAGCGTGGAGCAGCGACAGCTCTTCTCGGCTGTGGGTCAGGCAAAGCTGATAAATCGCTACTACGAGCTCTTTCGCGAGCACCACATAGTGGTGGGTCAGGTGCTCACCACCAAGGAAAGTTTTGGCACTCGCGGTCATTATCTCAATCAAAAGAGCTGTATGAGCATAATGCTCGAAAATGATGTGATTCCTATCGTCAACGAGAACGATACTATATCGGTAACCGAACTTATGTTTACCGACAACGATGAGCTCTCGGGCCTCATTGCTGCCATGATGGATGCTCAGCTGCTTGTGATATTGAGCAACATCGACGGTATATACAACGGCGACCCCAACGACCCCGAGTCGACCGTGCTGCGCGAAATAGGACCGGAGATGAAACTCGAAGAATACATCAAGGGCGGAAAGTCGAGCTTCGGGCGCGGTGGTATGCTCACCAAAACCCGCATTGCGCGTAAGGTGGCCGAAGAGGGCATAGCGGTGATTATAGCCAACGGACGTCGTGAGCGCATCTTGCCGCGACTCATAGAGTGCCTCAACGGCGGCGAGGACTTGCCTTTCACCCGTTTTACCCCATCCGAAACATCTATCTCGAGCATCAAGAAGTGGATAGCCCACAGCGAGGGCTTTGCAAAAGGCGAAATTCACCTCAACAAGGTGGCTACTGCCATGCTCGCCGATGAGTTTGCCATGAGCATACTGCCTGTGGGCATCACTGCCGTGATAGGCGAATTTGAGAAGGACGATATAGTGCGCGTGATAGGTTGCGATGGCCGCATGATAGGCGTGGGCCGCGTGAGCTGCAGCAAGAAGCAGGTAGAAGCCGAAATGGGAAAACACGGCAAGAAGCCTATGATTCACTACGACTACCTCTTTGTGGATAGCAATATCTGACAATACATATAATATGTTTTTCTGCATTAACTAATCTTGACAACAACATAACAACGGTATGAACGAAACAAACGATATCACCGCCACACTTGTGGCGGTGAAGAATGCCGGATTGCAATTACTTGCACTTAGCGATGCCACTATCGCTCAAGTGCTCAGCGATATAGCCGATGCTGCCGAGCAGAATATACCTTTTCTACTCGAAGCCAATAGAGAGGACTTGAATCGCATGAGTCCCGATAATCCCAAATACGACCGTCTGAAACTTACCCCCGAACGCATAGCCGGCATAGCACAGGGCATACGCAAGGTGGCTAATCTGCCATCGCCTTTGCACAAGGTGCTTCGCGGCTACGAATTGCCCAACGGGCTCAAGATAGAACGCGTGAGCGTGCCTTTTGGCGTGATTGGCATCATCTACGAGGCTCGCCCAAATGTGAGTTTCGATGTGGCGGTGCTATGCCTCAAGAGTGGAAATGCCTGTGTGCTGAAAGGCGGAAGCGATGCCGACTGTTCCAATCGCGCCATAGTGAAGATTATTCACGAGGTGCTTGCCAAGCATGGACTCGACACCCACTTGGTGCAGTTGCTCCCCGCCACTCACAGTGCCGCCGAGGCATTGCTTCATGCCGAGGGATTGGTCGATTTGATTATTCCGCGCGGCAGCAGCCGACTGATTGATTTTGTGCGTCAAAACGCCACAATTCCGGTTATCGAGACCGGTGCCGGCATCTGCCACACCTATTTCGATGAGTTTGCCGACCTCGATAAGGGCAAGGCAATAGTGTTCAATGCCAAGACACGCCGTGTGAGTGTGTGCAATGCCCTCGATTGCCTCATAGTGCACGCCTCGCGCCTCGCACAGCTGCCCGAACTGTGTGCTCCGCTCGCCACAAAGCAAGTGACAATATATGCCGATGCTCCTGCCTGTGCCGCACTCTCCGGTTCTTATCCGAGCAATTTGCTCCGAGAGGCATGCAGCGACGATTTCGGCACCGAATTTCTCGACTATAAGATGGCTGTGCGCACGGTGACGTCGATCGACGAGGCTCTGCAACACATTCGCACCTACGGATCCCACCACAGCGAGTGCATCGTCACCGAGAAGAAAGCTGCGGCGCAGCGCTTCACGCGCGAAGTGGATGCCGCTTGTGTCTACGTCAACGCTCCCACCTCGTTTACCGACGGCGGCGAGTTCGGACTGGGCGCCGAGATAGGCATCAGCACACAGAAATTGCACGCCCGCGGCCCTATGGCTCTCGAAGAACTCACCACTTACAAATGGATAGTGGAAGGCGACGGCCAAGTGCGAAACAACTGATTATTTTGCGAAACAGCAAGCATTATGTTACTTACGAAACGCAATGACTGCGCTTCGTAAGTAAATATTTGATACTTTTTTGTAAATTTTTCTATCAATTTGTAGGAAATTTCAACTTTTTTATTGATATTTGCAGTCGCAATAACCAGTTTGTGTTTACAACCTCTATAAAATAATATATATATGAAGACTATGTGTGTATTGGAAGACCTTAAGAGGCGCTTCCCCAACGAGCCGGAATATCACCAGGCCGTAGAAGAAGTTTTGTCAACAATCGAAGATGTCTATAACGAGCATCCCGAGTTTGAGCAAGAGAATCTTATAGAGCGACTTTGCATACCCGACCGCATCTATCAGTTCCGCGTGACATGGATGGACGACAAGGGCAAGATTCAGACCAACATGGGATATCGCATTCAGCATAACAATGCCATTGGCCCGTATAAGGGTGGCATCCGTTTCCACAAGTCGGTCAACCTGAGCATTCTTAAGTTCCTGGCATTTGAGCAGACCTTCAAGAACTCGCTCACCACTCTGCCAATGGGTGGCGCCAAGGGTGGTTCGGACTTCAGTCCGCGAGGCAAATCGCGCGCCGAGGTGATGCGTTTCTGCCAAGCATTTATGCAAGAACTCACCCGCCACGTGGGTCCCGACACCGATGTACCTGCCGGCGACATAGGCGTAGGCGGCAGAGAAGTAGGATTTATGTTCGGTGCCTACAAGAAGCTCACACGCGAGTTTAGCGGCACATTCACCGGCAAGGGTCGCGAATTTGGCGGCTCGCTCATCCGTCCCGAAGCCACAGGTTATGGCAATGTGTATTTCCTTCAGGAGATGCTCAAGACCCGTGGCGACAGTGTGACAGGAAAGAAGGTGCTCATTTCGGGTGCCGGTAATGTGGCTCAGTACACCGCCGAAAAAGTGCTTCAACTCGGTGGCACCGTGATGACTATGAGCGACTCCGATGGATATATCTACGACCCCGACGGTATCGACCGCGAAAAACTCGATTATATCATGGAACTCAAGAACTTCTATCGCGGCCGCATTCGCGAATACATCGACAAATATCCTACAGCCAAGTATGTGGCAGGAGCCAAGCCATGGTATGAAAAAGCCGATATCGCTCTGCCTTGCGCTACCCAGAACGAACTCGATGAAGATGCTGCCAAGGCATTGATAGCCAACGGCGTGATAGCCGTGAGCGAAGGTGCAAACATGCCAAGCACTCCGGGCGCTATTCGCGTGTTCCAAGAGGCTAAGATACTCTATGCTCCGGGTAAGGCATCGAATGCCGGTGGTGTGTCGGTTTCGGGTCTCGAAATGTCGCAGAACTCCGAGCGTCTGAGCTGGACAGCCGAAGAGGTCGACAGCCGTCTGCATGTGATTATGGAAGATATTCACGCCAACTGCGTGAAATATGGCACCGAGCCCGATGGCTACATCAACTATGTGAAGGGCGCCAACGTGGCAGGCTTCATGAAGGTGGCTAAAGCCATGATGGCACAAGGCGTGGTTTAATAGTTATTGTATAGTAATATCATCTAATTATGGGCATCTCCGGTTTCACTCGAAGATGCCCATTGTTATTGGTTTTTGGGGGATTTTTCACCATAAAGCAACTTTACCTCCTATTCCCAAATCAAGAGAGGCAGAGCCAAATCCTAAAGCCTTGAACACACGGCTCATAGTGGGGAGTGTGATTATGCATTTACCACTTTCAATCTTGGAGATTTGCGACTTTTTTACACCTATTCTTTCACCCAACTCTTCTTGTGTGAGATTCTGTTTTAGGCGTTCCCTTTTGATAGCCTCTCCTACGAAGTAGGCTTGAATGTCTTCTTTGAGTTGAGCTTCCATTGCGTCTCTTTCAGGCGTCCCTACCGGTCCCCAAAGTTCGTCTTTCATATCGTCTGCCGGTGTAAAATTCATCTTTGCCATAGCTGTTTTTATTTTTTATCGTTGAAACATTCTTGTCTGATTCTCTCCGCCTTTTCTATCTCTTTTTTAGGCGTCTTTTGAGTCTTTTTTATAATCCCATGAGTTACCACCACCATTGCCTTTATTTCATTATCCCAAAAGGCAAACAGACGATAACAAATTCCATTAAAAAGCGTTCGTAATTCCCATATTTCAGAATTATCTAACTTTTTAAATAGCTCCTTATCCATAACACCACCCTCAACTTTGAAGATATTGAATATAAAAATAGTAAAAAGTTTCCATATAAGCAAACTTTTCCTCATACTATATTTGCATCAGGACGAATAATAACTCTTGAAATATAACCGTCCATAGCGTTATCTATATAAATAGTTTTAGAAGTATTGCTCGTTTCGGCTATTAACATTAACGGGCATCTCCGATGTCGCTCGAAGATGCCCATTGTTATTGGGTGATTATTTCAAAAAACTCAGTCTACAAACTTCACCTTTTGGGCATCGCGTTCGCGGGCTTCGGGTGCTTCGTCGGCATAGCCGAGTCCTACGCAGAGGCACAACTTATATTCGGGGCTGAAGCCGAGAATTTGCAGTATTTCCTCGCTGTTTTCAGCCGAGTTGATGATAGATACCGGGCTGCCGAGGCATATACTGCCCACGCCAAGCGATTGGGCTGCAATCATCATATTCTCAGCAAGCAATGCGCAGTCGTAAGCCGCAAAATCGCTCTCGCGGTCGCGTGCTATAAAGGTCATCACCGGGGCATCGCGGAAGCAGCCCTTGGCGCGCTCGGCATCTTCACCCTCTTTGCCCTTTGCCATAAGGTCTTTTATCTTAGCCATGGTGTCGGGATTGTCTACTATGCGCACTTCCCACGACTGGCGATTCATGGCATTCGGCGCATTTATGCCGCATTCGGCTATCAATTGCAGTGTGTCGCGACTCACTGTTTGGGGTTTGTATTTGCGTATGCTGCGACGCTGCATAATGGCTTCGATGGTGGAATTGGCATATTCGCCGGTGGTGGCATTGCTGGAGCTTGTGGCGCCGTCCTGACTTCCACCGCACGATGCCATGGCTGCAAGACATACACCTCCTACAATGTTACGAAATATTTTAATCATGATTTTTGTATTTTTGGGAGTTGGTTATATTATTTTTGCAGCAAATATAGCAAGCATGAATGTCATTTGCAACCACTATAAAGAGCGTTTCGACCACTATAACTGCTATTTTTTTGAAAATTTAACTCACTTTCTGCAGCCAAAGGCTATTTTTTTGCTCCGAGGCTGTGATATTTGGGCTGCTTATTGCGTCTAAGTATAAAATTTCAGATTAAATGATTATGATAATACGCAAAGAACAACCATCTGATTACCGTGCAGTGGAAAACCTCACTCGCGAAGCATTTTACTTGTACCACATAATAAACATATCTATATGAAAGAAATACTCTATATAGTGCTCGAGCCCTTTGCCGAACACGAAATCAGTTATCTGGCGCAAGCTGTCACCACCGATGAGATGGGACCACGCACACAGCCCAAATACGTCAATCGCATAGTGGCTCCCACGCACGATGCCGTGACATCGGTGGGCGGAATGAAGGTGATGCCTCACTACTCGTTTGCCGACGCACCGCACGACTATGCCGCATTGGTGCTCATAGGTGGCTACGGATGGGCTTCGGAGCAGGCTCGCTCGGTGGTGCCTATGGTGGAGGAGGCTCTGAAGCGCCAAGTGCCTGTGGGCGCAATATGCAATGCTGCCTCGTGGATGGCTCAACATGGGTTTCTCAATGGCGTGAAGCACACCGGCAACGGCATCGACCAACTCAAGCAGTGGGGTGGTGCCAATTACACCAATGCCTCGGGCTACATTGCTGCTCAAGCTGTGAGCGATGGCGGCATAGTTACCGCCAATGGCACCGGGCACCTCGAATTTGCCCGCGAAATGCTCCTCTTGCTCGCCGTAGATGATCCGGCAATGATACATCGCTTCTATGCATTCTACAATATGGGATTGACGCGCCTTATGGCTCCGCAACCGCGATTCCGATTCAACACCGTGGGACTCCTTACCTCCGACAATGCCGCCACGGTGCGATTCTATACCCAAGTATTCGGGTTTACCACCGATTGGGACGGCGTGGCACCCAATGTGGAGATGCATCTGGGCGATATGCGCATCATTCTCTTTCCTCGCGCCGATTTTGAGCAGATGACCGGTCAAAGATATACCTATCCCAAAGGCTTCAACGGCACTATGGAACTCGCCATCGATGTGCCTTCGTTTGCCCACGTGGATAAGGAATATGCTCATGCCATAAGCCTCGGCGCGACTTCGGTGATGGCGCCAGTAACCGAACCGTGGGGACAGCGAACTTGCTATGTGGCTGACCCAGACGGCAACCTAATAGAAATCAACTCATTTTGTCAGTAATAATTATGAAGACCAACAGAATACACCTCCGCCCCTGGCGACCCGACGATGCCGAAACATTGTTTCGCTATGCCTCCGACCCCGATGTGGGTCCGCGTGCCGGTTGGAAGCCGCATGAATCGCTCTTAGAGAGTGAGGCGATAATCGCTACCGTGTTCAACAACGCCACCACTTGGGCCATTGCCCTCAACGACACCGACGAAGCCATAGGTGCCATCGGTTATGGCGAATCGTGCGACTGCGCTCTGCCTGCCTTACCGGGCGAGCAGATCGTGGGCTACTGGGTGGCTAAACCATATTGGAACCGGGGCTTTTGCACCGAAGCGCTGCGACTGATAATCGACCATTGCTTCAATGAAGAAGGCATGCAGTCGCTCATTTGCGGCCATTTCATCGACAATCCCGCCTCGGGCCGCGTGATGGAGAAATGCGGATTTGTGCCTACCGGCGAAACGGCAATCGACCCTTCGCTCTACTGCGGAGTCGACCGCCCGATAAGAGTATTACGAATCACCCGTCAACAATTATGCAAACCGCTATGACACCATCACTTTTGGCATTGCTGCTTATAGTGGCATTTGTGCTTCACGATGGCGAAGAGACGCTCATGATGCAGCGTTGGCAGCAAAGGCATAGCACCGACATTATGCGCCGATTCCCGAGACTGAAACATCGCCTGTCGCACTTGGCTTCGATAACCACCCGCGGTTTTGCCATAGCCGCTGCCGAAGAATTTGTGATAATAGCTGCGGCTGCAATAATGCTCTTTCTCGGCGTGCCTTATGCGTTATATATAGTGTCTGCGCTGTTTATAGCCTTTGTGGTGCACCAAGCCATACACTTGTTGCAAGCACTGATATTGCGTTCCTACGTACCGGGATTGCTCACCAACACCTTGCTCCTGCCAGCCACTATCACCGGGCTTGTTTATATAATTCAGTCACTCACCGCCACGCAGATAGCACTATGCTCAGCAGCCGGCATAGTGGTGATGGTAATCAACCTACCTTTTGCTCATTACATAGGCAGAAAATTATCACAATAGCTCACAAACCACGCAGCCGGAGCGATTTTTTTAACACAGATTTCCACAAACGATGTGGTGTGCGACGTATTTTACCACAGATTTAGGCACGGATTTTCACAATATTGTGTTTATCCGTGCCATGTTTTGTGTTAATCTGTGGTTATTTTGCTGAAATGCAGCGGTGGTATCCAACCTGAAAGGTTGAAAGCCGAGGGCGAGCGAAGCGTAACCCTCGGTATCGCGATGCCCCACCATTATGCGTTGAAGAACGCGAAAATCACTTGCCCATAGTGAGTTACTATCAGCACTTCTTGGGAGTGGTGCTGTGGATGGTGAGGGCGGAAAACAATAAGGGGAGCGTGTCGGTTTTGATTGACACACCCCCTTTATGTTTTTATCCTTTCGGATTTATGCTCGTAAGATTAAATTTTGACATTCTCATGCTTACTCTCTACCTACGACATAGGGAAATTTAGACTAAATGATTTATGATTTTTCCGGTGTGAAACCGGTTTTGTCGTATGTTCTCACATGTGACAATACAAAGATACAAACTTTTTCTTAAATCAAACAAATTTTTAGTTTTTGGCCCTAAAAACTTGCTATTTTTACAATTAATTTGCCTGATTGAGAGTGGAGGATGTGAAATTTGAGATTTCTTATTGCTTGATAATCAGTATATTAACCTATTGGTTTCGAGTAGGCACAAAAAAAATTGATTGTCTCCCGACAATCAACCTTTATTAACCTTAAATCTAATACCATGAAAAACACATTGCAAAGGTAGATATTTTATGTTATATAACATACTTTTTAAGCAAGAATTTTTCGCGCATTAACTTTATTTAACTATTGAGGGCGTTTTCTCCTGTTGCAAATAGTTGAAAGATATGGAGAAGTGAGAAACGGCTTAATCTTAAATTAACAAATATTTGCTACTATGGGCAAATTATCTGCGCATATAGTATATTTCTTTGCATTGTGATAAGAAATTATTATATTTGTGTTGGCAAAAAGGCGATTATGTGGCACGAGCCGCAAGTCGCTGAATGACAAAGAATTATTAACAAAACCAATATAGAACAATGGCAAAAGAATTAGAATTTGACGGCGAACTTGAGCCTCAGGGTGTGGCAAAGCAGCCAAATCGTGTTCCTGTGTCGGCTGAAAAGTTGAAAGCTCTGCAAGTGGCAATGGATAAAATTGACAAGAGCTATGGTAAGGGTTCGATTATGAAACTCGGTGATGACAAGGTGGAAGAAGTGGATGTGATTCCTACCGGATCTATCGGTCTTAACTATGCGCTTGGCGTTGGAGGTTATCCTCGTGGACGCATTATCGAAATTTATGGTCCTGAATCGAGTGGTAAGACCACCCTCGCTATTCATGCCATAGCCGAAGCGCAGAAGCAGGGCGGCATTGCGGCTATTATCGATGCTGAGCATGCTTTCGACCGCTTCTATGCCGAAAAACTCGGCGTTGACGTTAACAGTTTGCTTATTGCTCAGCCCGACTGTGGTGAGCAGGCACTTGAGATTGCCGACCAACTTATTCGCAGTTCGGCTATCGATATCATCGTTATCGACTCTGTGGCTGCCCTTACGCCTAAGGCTGAAATAGAGGGCGAGATGGGCGAAAGCAAGATGGGCTTGCAGGCTCGCCTTATGAGCCAGGCTTTGCGTAAGCTCACTGCCACTATTTCAAAAACCAACACTTGCTGCATTTTCATCAATCAGCTTCGCGACAAACTCGGTGTGCTTTTTGGCACTCCTGAGACTACTACCGGCGGTAATGCTCTTAAGTTCTATGCCTCGGTGCGAATCGATATTCGCCGCATAGGTCAGATTAAGAACGGCGAGGATGTGCTGGGTAATATGACTCGCGTGAAAGTGGTGAAGAACAAGGTGGCGCCTCCATTCCGCAAGACCGAATTTGAGATTCTCTTCGGCGAAGGCATTTCGCGTAATGGCGAAATCGTGGACCTTGGCGTTCAGTTCGGCATCGTGAAGAAGAGCGGCAGCTGGTTCTCTTACGGCGACACCAAGCTCGGACAAGGTCGTGACGCTGTGAAGCAAATTATTGCTGACAATCCGGAATTGGCTGAAGAACTCGAAACAAAGATTTTCGCTGCCATGCAAGGCAAGACCGAGGAAGAGTAACATCGTCTTCGACATCATATAAAAGCCGGATGCCCAATAAAACAGGCATCCGGCTTATTATCTTATGCCCATAAGCAAAAATGTCGGACGAGTCGGACTTCTCTGACCGGTCTGACCTGTCGGACTTGTCCGACTAATAACCACGAAATGCTATTGAATCACCTCCTACTGCAAAAATCATTGTATTTACAGCAATTTTTGCAGTATAATTTGGCGTTTTGCCCCGATTAATAACGAAAATAGATGATTCCATTAGAAATTGCGCCTTCTGACAGCACTCGTGGCAAATAATTATTAGTATTTCCCGACGAGTTATCTTAGAAAATTAATCAAAATTTGCTCAATACGGCTAAATCGATTATATTTGTACTGCAAAAACTCCTACATATACAATAATTTTTGCAGTAGAAACTAAAAATAGCATCAAATAAATGATAATAGAAAGAGCGCAATATATAAAATCATTGCTTGCCAAGCGGTGGAATGGACGAGTGAAGATAATCACCGGCATCAGGCGTTGTGGCAAATCATTTTTGTTGTCTACGCTTTACAAGAATTATCTTCTTGGAGAGGGAGTGGACGAGGATTGCATAATACAAGTGGCATTAGACCGAAAGTCCGATCTTAAGTATCGTAATCCCAACGTATTGTATGACTATATAATAAGTGCTACAAAAGATACAAGCAAGCGTTATTATGTATTCATCGATGAAATACAGATGTCGGTAAAGGTGAAAAATCAGGATATCGACGACCGCGATGTGTCGGGCGACGACAGTGATATGCTTTATGTCACCTTCTATGATATTCTCAATGACTTGATGACACATAATAATCTCGATATCTATGTAACCGGGTCGAATTCAAAGATGTTGTCGAGTGATATAGTCACAAATTTTCGCGACAGAGGGTCGGAAATTAAAGTGTTCCCCTTATCATTTAAAGAGTATTACGAGGCTTCGGGGCTTGAAAAGGCCGATGCATTCGAAGAGTATCTCACCTATGGTGGTATGCCATTGGCAGTGCAGGAGCGCGAACAAACCGAACGACAGCATTACCTCTACCAGTTGCACAAGAATGTGTATGCTAAAGATATAGTAGAACGTTATAAGATTAGGGATGATGAGATACTTGATGCTTTGATTGATTCTCTATACTCGGCTGTGGGTTCTCTCACCAATACTCATAATCTTGCCAATGCAGCAAGCACCCTTATGAGGCGAAGCGTATCCGACCATACTATCAAAAACTACATCGATTATCTTGAGGATGCTTACCTGTTTGTAAGCGCCAAGCGTTACGATATAAAGGGCAAGAAATATTTCAATAACACTCAAAAGTATTATGCTATCGACACGGGGTTGAGAAATGCAAAGTTGAATTTCCGGCAGCAAGAGAAATCGCATATCATGGAAAATATGATATTTATGGAACTTATACGCCGAGGATACAGAGTGGATGTGGGTGTGGTAGAACTCAACCGAGAGATAGCGGGAAAGCGAACCATATCGCGATATGAAATAGATTTCATTGTTAATACCGGACACGACAAGATATACATCCAATCAGCATTGAATGTGGATACCGAGGAAAAGAAAAATCAAGAAACTTTTTCGCTAAAGAAATCGGGCGATTTCTTCAGAAAGGTGGTTATTCTTGACGGGAACAGCAAGCCATGGGTTGATGATGATGGTATTATGTATATAGGCGTGATTCCCTTTTTGCTCGATGAGTCAATATTTGCATAATCCGTTGCATCACTGTTTATGTGTCTTTCCTACTGCAAAAATTGCTGTAAATACAATGATTTTTGCAGTAGCGGAGCGTATTGGGCTGGGGTGCATAAGCTGCAGAAATTATGCATATACGCCACTTTCATTCATCACGCTCCTGCCTTATGCTGATGCGATGCCCCGATTATAGCAATTCGAGGGGCATGTCGAGGTAGCCGGAGAAGGTGATGGTTTCGCGTCGGCGGGAACGCACTTCGATATGTGCTTTGCCGTTGTCGAAAACTTCTACTATATATAAATATGTATCCTCGTTGTTGTGGGTGGCAATTTCTATGCGGTTGAGCAGTTTCTTATTGTTGCGCACGGCGCGCATATCATCGATTTTTGCTTCAAAATTAAGCCCTACACCACCGTTGAATGGCAACGAATAGGCTTGCCCGAAGTATGGCAGATGTGAGATGATGGTGTCGCCTTTCACCACGAGCGAGTAGCCGTACGACAGGGCATGGCTCATACCGCGCCGCGGGGTTACGCGGTCCACTTGTATCACAAATCGGCTCTCGGTGATGGAATTAACCACATATTGAGCCTGTTGTTGCTTGATAAGCGCTTTTTCCTGCGTCGACAGTCGCGACGATGAGCATGCGGCGAGGGTAGTGACGAGTATAATTATTATTGCAACTTCTATGTTATTTTTTATTCTCATAATTTTTTTGAGCCGATGCAAAATGCAAAAAGGACTGCATCGCGTTGTTCAAATGTATAGATTTTTCGAGAAACAACAATGCAGCCCTTATTCTATTGTGGGTGTCTCAACCTATTTTTGCTTAGGATAGAACTGTCAATAATAATAATTAATCGTCAAGTTCTCCGTATTCATTTTCTCCGTTATCACTAGGAGTAAGTGCAAGAATAAGGTTATAAATCGGTATTAGTAAATACCAACCACTATGACCTGTGTCATGCATGCGCCTTATTGTTACAGCAATTCCGGGAATAGTTAGGGCTAAACTAAGTAATGAATATAAAATTGCCATTGGATAGTAATAATTAAATAAATCCAATAGAAAGGCCAAAATACTGTTTACTAATGTAAACCACCAAAATTCCGAACGACTTGCTCTACCATAAAAGTTTGCATATTTTTCAAAATAGCATATTTTTATTGATTTAACCAAAGTCATATATTAACTAATTTTAATAATTTATAATCTCTGCTTTAAATGTGCCTCATCATTATTTTTTCGATTTCTTCTTAGCCTTCTTTTCGGCTTCGGCAGCTTGCTTGGCGCCGAGTTCCTTGAGGCGAGCGGTGGCTTGCTTAGCCAATTCGGCAGCCTTGGCTTCGTCGGCAGCCGGTGCAAATGCGTGGCGATAGCCCTTCACGTCGTCCCAGTGGCCGCGAGTGAAGTCAGGCACTTCCACCGGAGCACAGTTGTGATCCATTGAGAGCGAGCCGAGTTCAGCGAGGCAGCACCATTCGGCGAGGTCATATACGTCCATATCGAGAGGCAGACCATTCTGCAAGCAGTAGATAAGACGGCAGTCCATGATGAAGTCCATACCACCGTGGCCGCCCACTTCCTTAGCCATTTCGCCATATTTCTTGAGGATAGGGTGCTCATATTTGCTCACGAGGGCCTTCATATCATCTTCGGCGAGGAAGCTGTGCGAGCTGATATTGTCGTTCTTTGGAGTAACGCCGGCGCTTTGGAGTTGCTTTTGGTCGAGAGCATAGCCTTCAACAGGATACTTATTGGCAAAGCCCTTGGTGCCTGTGAGTTGGAACAAGCGGTTGTAGGGTTGCGGAGTCATGGTGTTGTGCTGAATTTCGATAACCTTACCGAGTTCGGTGCGAATGAGGGTGGTAGAGTGGTCGCCGTTGCGGAAGGTTTCGCAATTTTCGCCGGTGCGTTCGCTCACGAGTTTTTTACCGATAACCGACTTTGTGTCCATAGCCACGAGAGTGGTCATGCGGTCGCCACGGTGAATGTTAAGGCATTGAGCCACCGGGCCGAGGCCGTGAGTGGCGTAAACGTCGCCGCGGTTGCGTTGGTTGTAGCGCAGACGCCAGCCGAGTTTGTCGCTTTCGCCGTCCTTCCAATAGTAGTCCCAGAATGGGCTCAAATCGTGGATATAAGCACCTTGAGCGCGAATAATTTCGCCAAACACGCCTTGCTGAGCCATGTTGAGCGAGTTCATTTCAAACCAGTCGTAGCAGCAGTTTTCGAGAATCATGCAGTGCACGCGCTTGGTTTCGCTCAGGTTGATAAGTTGCCAGCATTGGTCGAGGTTCATGGCAGCAGGCACTTCTATTGCCACGTGTTTGCCATTTTCCATAGCGCATTTAGCCACGGGGAAGTGGTGATTCCAGTCGGTGCAGATATACACGAGGTCGATATCGGGGCGCTTGCAGAGTTCCACATAACCATCTTCGCCGCTATAGATATCGGCGAGAGGCATGCTTGCGCGCTTCAGATAGCCTTGGCAGTTTTCGGCACGTTCTTTTTCATAGTCGCAGAGAGCTTTCACTTCTACGCCTGGGATATACATAAATCGTTCCACAGCCGAAGGTCCGCGCATACCGAGGCCCACGAAAGCTATTCTCACCACTTCGATTTTTGGGCAAGCCATGCCTATTACGTCCTTCTGACCTGCCGGGCGTTCGGGCGATTCGGTAACGATGGTGTTGCCTGCCCAGTGCCATTTTGTGTTGGCTGAGAGTGCTTGGGCATTTGCTCCCGCTACACTCATCATGGCAAATAAAGCCACAATTAAAAATTTGATTTTCTTCATTTTTTGTTTGTTTTTTGGGTTTGTTATAAAAATTCTATTCACAATATTTCTTCACCTCGGGCAATGTTACCCTGAAGGTGGGATTATCAATGTGTTCGCTGTGCACTATGTCCACCAGTTGAGCCACGCGTTCGGGGTAGAGTGCTGCCACATCGTGGTCCTCGTGCACATCGTTGGCGAGGTTGTAGAGATGCGGCTTTCCTGCCATCACCACCAGTTTCCAGTCGCCGCGGCGCACGGCTATCTGGTCGGTTTCGTGAAATTCCCAATACAAGTGGTCGTGGCTTGGCTGCTTGCCGCCCAAGAGTGTTGGCGCAAACGAGAGTCCGTCGAAATAATCGGGCTTTAGTTCCTTGTTGGAGTAGCGTTTCACATAGTTTTTTACACCAATAATATCGCAAAGCGTGGGCATCACATCGTAGAAGGCCAGTTGGTGATGGCTCACTTGCCCGGGAGCTGTTTTTCCGTGCCACGACACTATGAATGGCACTCTTATGCCGCCCTCGAGGCATTGGCGCTTGAGTCCGCGCAACTTGCCGTCGCGCCCGAAAAATTCCGGGTCGGCACCGCCCTCTTCGTGAGGACCGTTGTCGCTTGTAAATATCACTATGGTGTTGTCGTAGAGACCTTTGCGCTTGAGCAGAGCCACTATCTCGCCCACATAGGCATCGAGGCGCGATATCATGGCGGCAAATTGTGCATGGGTGTGCACCACAGGGTTGTAGCGCGAACCTTCGTCACCGCCCCAAGTGCGGTCGCTGAAAAATCGGCGCTTATATTTTGCCACTATCGAGTCGGCGGGTTGTGCCAGCTCGGCATGCGGCAGCGTGTAGGTGAGAATGCCGAAGAATGGCTGACGGGGTGTTTGCCTATCAATCCACTGCATGGCGCGGCGATGAATGATATCGGCAGAATACTGCTTTCGCAAATGGTAATCGTCGCCATACATAGGGTGCTGCACATTTTGCTCCATCACTTCGCGCACCACGGCGGTATCGCCCAAGCTTTTGCTGTAGCGATTGAGAAAATTGGGGTAGTAGAGATGTGCCTGAAATTGGCATATATAGCCGAAAAACTCATCTATGCCGCGGCGGTCGGGTGTCGATTCCGACCCTTCGTAACCTCCCGCCCATTTGCCAAACATGCCGGTGGTGTAGCCGTTGTCCTTCATTATTTCGGGCAAGATGATGTGACGGCTGTCGTAAGGTTCCTGCCCCACGCGTGAGTAGTCGTAGCAATTACCATATTTCACCTTTGGCGAGTCGACCCAATATTCGCGGTTGCCACGCACTGCTGTGTGGCCGCTGTGCTGCCCCGTCATAAGGCAGGCTCGCGAGGGTGCGCTCACCGGACTGCCCGCATAGGCTTGCGTAAACAATATGCCCGAGCGCGCGAGGCTATCGATGTGAGGAGTGTCGATGATTCGCTGGCCGTAGCATCCCAAGTCGCCGTAGCCCATATCATCGCACATAATAAAGAGCACATTGGGTCGCTCCGTGGCTTCGGAAGCCACCGCAAGCGAAGCCATTGTGGCTCCACACATCAGTGTGAGATATTTTGCTCCGGTCTTAGGGTTCATCGCAACTTATTTTTTGTTACATATCACATTCGAAGGTATAAGGTGGTAATACACCAAGTCGAATCCGCCGTTGTTGAGTGGCGAATTGCGTTCCACCACGCAACCCAGCGTACCGTCGGCGAGTTGGGTTATCGACGAATAAGCCGAACCTGTGGGCACCACTGCTTGATGCCATGGCCAGGTCTTGCCGTCGTCGAAACTCACCAGGAGGCTCACATTCTTGCGCAAGCGGCTGTGGTAGGGTATGGTGTGGATGAGAATATCCTTATTTTTGCCGTAGGAATAGTTGATTACATCGCCATTGCATGCCGGGTCGAGCATCTGAGTGCCGGTGATGGTTTCGCTCCACGTTTCGCCGCCATCGTCGGAGAACGAGAATCGGCGATGATAGCCTTCATATCTGCGGCGAATGCTCATCATCAAGCGTCCGTCGGAGAGTTCCACTATTTTCGACTCATCGCCGTTGTAGTCGCCGGGCACCTTCGATGCGTGCCAAGTGTCGCCGCCATCGTCGCTATAGCAAGCATAGCATGATAGCGGACCATAGCTCGAAGTGTCGGGGCGCACTTGTATCACGAAGAGCAGACGTCCGTTGCGCATCTGGCAAGCATGACCCGAACCGGCAAACGAGGTGACCCATTCGGGGTGTCCGGCAAACAGCTGGTCGTTGATGTCGATAGGAGCGCTCCACGACTTGCCGTCGTCGGTGCTTTTTGAAATTATGATATGCGCATTATTGTCGGGAGTAGACTGAAATAAGCCGTTGCCGTGAGTGAAGATGCAAATGGCAGTGTTTCGCACGAAGTCGAACACTATTGCGGGGTCGCCGTATCCCACCTCGGTGTCGGTGTCGGCGCCGGCAACGGTGATGGCCGGTTCCCAAGTCTTGCCACCGTCGGTACTTCGGCGGGTCACCACATCGATGTCGGCAGGCAAGTCGCCGTTGTGATGCCATCGTTTGTCGGCAGCCACAATGAGCGTCCCCGTATTTGTAGTGCAAATGGCGGGAATGCGATAGAATTTAGAGCCTGCATCGCCCGGCGAAAAGAGCACCACGCTATCAGCAATAGTGAATAGCGGTTCGGCTGGATTCTCCGGTTGATAGATATGGAGTCCTCTCTGAGCCGATGCCTCAGTGACTGCACCAAGCATAAGCAATAATATCAAGGCAATAGCTTTAAGCGGTTTCATTTCTTAGGTTATCAATAAGGAATAGTTAGTTGATATGCAAATATAAGCAATTTTTGTGGCATTTATGTCTTATGCGATACATAGTTGGCAAAAAACAATCAAAATGTACACAAAACACCCTCGCCGAGACATCACCGCCGCTGCGACATAAAAAACACAGATTATCACAAAACAGAGTACGGATAAACACAACAATGCGGAAATCCGTGCCTAATTCTGTGAAAATCCGTGGTAAAACCACCCGCCGCACGACCTGAAAGGTCGAATGCCCGAGCGAAGCGAGTGGCTCGTAGCCGGGGGTGTAGCGAAGCGAAACCCTCGGTATCGTGACACCCCACATGATGCGAAGAACGCGAAAATCAGCTTCCTCGGCGGCTGCTTTCGCGTCCTTCAGACGCTTTTCTTTTGATGGCATATATTCCGGGGGTTGCGCTATCGCTTAACCCCCGGCTAAAAGCACTCGGGCTTCGCCCTCGGCATTCAACCTTTCAGGTTGAATACCTTAGCCGCAACAATAATAAACACAGATAACACAAACCGTGCACGGATAAACACAATAATGTGAAAATCCGTGTTAAATCACACACTCTCGCCTATGCATATCTGTGTGAAAATACATCGATATTTTACAGCGCGGGGTGGGGGCTTTTGAAAATCAGTCTTGGCGCTTTGTTAGGTCGGTGAGGAGTTGGGTGGCTGATTTGTGCAGGAGGGGATGCATCCAGTGGGGTGCCAGTTGTGCCATTGGGCGCAGGAAGAACTCTCTTTGGGCTAAATGGCGGTGTGGCACTTGCAGTGTGGGCTCATCTACCACCATTTCGTCGATAGCTACTATATCGATGTCGATGATGCGGTCGGCATAATTGCCGGCGGAGTCGCGATGTACGCTCGAACCCATGGTGCGCTCTATATCCTTGAGAAGGGTGAGCATGTCGAGCGGTCGGATATGGCTTTTGAGCGATACGCCCACATTAAGAAAATCGTTTGGGCTGCTGAAGCCCCAAGCCGGAGTTTCCACTGCATCAGAGACGTGCACCGCGCCACGGGTGCGCTGCTCGAGTGCAGCCACCGCTGCTGCAATGTTGGCGTGGCGGTCGCCCAAATTGGTGCCAATATTGAGATAGTAAATCATAGCAAACATTTAGCAATCACAGCTGATAAGGAATCTACCCAAAGCCTCTTGATGCGAGGCCTCGGGCGATAGAATATCATGTGAAAAAATTTTTTCGCAGTGTTAAGATTTGGTTGTCATCGGCTACGATGCTTGCAGAGACAAAAACCAATGAGATGAAACACTTACACTTCGTACTCTATAGGTATTTCGCGATTGATGCTTTGGTCGAGCGAAATAAGGGTTTCGGTGCCTGTAACGCCGTTGATACTCTGAATTCGGTCGTTAAGCAGCTCCATAAGATGCTGATTATCGCGGGCATACACCTTGATGAGAACATTGTATGGACCTGTGCAATAGTGGCATTCCACGATTTCCTTAATCTTCTCTAATTCGGGAATTATGCCACGATACATCGAACCGCGTTCAAGCTTCACTCCCACATAAGTGCATGTAGAATATCCCAAAACTTTAGCATCGACGTGGTAACCCGAACCGGTAATTACCTGCAAGTCGATCATTCGCTGTATGCGCTGGTGAATGGCAGCACGCGACACGCCACACTCCACAGCAACATCCTTCGACGGGATGCGCGCATTTTTCATTATTATCTCCAGAATCTTTCGATCGAGATTATCAATTTTTTCCATTGTGTCAGATATTAAGTTTAATCATCGCAAATATATCGCAAAATTTTCGTTAAACCACAATTTTGCAAGCATTTTGTTCTTAAATTTCCTTAAAATAGAACCTTACCCTTCTTCTAAGCCACTAAAAAGGCAGTCCTCGCATAGCGGGGACTGCCATTATGCTTTGGGGGAATTGTTTGCCCCTCAATGAGTTTCGTTTCGATTATTTATCGGCGTGAACACCTACAGCTTCGATAGTGAAGATGAGAGTAGCGTTAGGACCGATGAGACCGCCACGGCCGTCTACACCGTAAGCCAAGTCGCCCGGGATAATTACTTCAATCTTCATACCCGGCTTCATGAGCAAGAGAGCTTCCTTGAAGCCCGGAACTACCTGGTTAGGCGACATTGGACGAACTTCGTCACCTTGAGTAGCGTCGAATACGGTGCCGTTGATCAACTTACCTTCGTAGCGGATGTCGATGCGTTGGTCGGCAGTGAAGTTTTCGCCCTTACCTTCGGTAATCACCTTGTAAGCGATGCCGCTTTCGGTCTTGATGTAGCCTTCCTTAACCTTTTCTGCCAAATATTTTTCGCCTTCTTCTTTGTTTGTCTTAGCTTGAGGGTCGTTAGCCTTAGCTGCAGCTGTGGCCTTTTGCATCAATTCCATAAGTTGCATTTCCAATTCTTGCATGTTAGGCATCGAATCGCTCTTGAATGCTTTCTTAAACTCAGCCAAGAACAAGTCGAGGTTGAGGTCTACATTCTGGCGTTCCTTGAGCGACTTTTGCATCTTGCGCAAGTTGAGACCCAATTCCACACCGCTGAGTTTGCTAAATTCGGCAGTATCTACGCTCAATGCATAGTCTACACCTTTAAGGAATTCGTCGGCGTTGAACTTAGCCGAGTCGGGACCGGTCTTCAAAGAGCTTGAAATACCCGAACCATACCATTTACCCATTGCTTCGCTTACAGAGTCGTTAAGAGCATTTGATGTTGCTTTATCGGCTTTAGCGTTGCAGCTAGCGAGCATAAGTGCTGCTACTGCAATTGTCAATAATTTCTTCATTTGTTTTGTAAGATTGTTATATAAAATATTATTTATGTTTTTTATTCTCTCTTGAGCACGATGCTTAGTTGCGATTAACAGCGATGAGCTGAATATCGAAGATAAGCGTTTCGTTAGGGCCAATCATACCGCCGGCGCCGTTAGGGCCATAGGCGATGTGCGACGGGCAATAGATGCGCCATTCGGCACCCGGTTTCATCATCTGAAGGGCTTCTACCCATGCCGGAATCACTTGAGTGACGCCGAAAGTGGCGGGCTCACCACGCTGCACCGAGCTATCGAACACGCGGCCATCGATGAGTGTGCCGGTGTAGTGCACGGTAACGCTGTCCTTAGCTTCGGGCGACTTGCCTTCGCCTTCCTTCTTGATTTCGTATTGAAGACCGCTCTCGGTGACATGCACGCCATAGCGCTTCTTGTTCTCTGCAAGGAATGCTTCGCCGGCTTGCTTGTTCTTCTCGGCGGCTTCCGATTCCAACTTTGTAAAATACTCTTGTATCACTTGCTTTGCCTCGTCGAAGCTCATCTTCTTCTCGGTGTTCTCATACACTGCTTTCACGCCTTCGGCAAAGTCTTCATAATTGAGGCTCTTGATGCCCGAACCAAGGAAGTTGTGTCCCATGCTCAAGCCAAGAGCGTAGCTTAATTTGTCCATTTATTATTAGAGTTATTTTTTGATTATTCGCTCTTTCAAAGCGCACTAAATGTGCACTTTGTGGTTTTGCAGTGCAAAGGTATAGTGTTTTGCACATTAATTAAGATTTTTCTAACAAAAAAATCTTAAAATCGCATTCTTTTTCACACATTAGCTCCTCGGCGAGCGCGTAAGGCTCCCGGTGAGGGGCGATTGCCATCATTTCTCAAGCTCCAGTGTGCCGAAGAATTGCGGCGCATGAAAGTTGGGGCGAGGTGTGGAAATGGGGTTCCACGAGAGGTAGTGCGGTTGCTGCAATTTGTCGCCACATTTATAGAAATTGGCGCGTATGGTCATACCGCTCAGGTCGGTGATTTGGTGATGGAAATAGCACTCGGCGGGAATCACGAGCACCACTTGCCAAGTGCAAGTGCCTACGCGTTCGGCAAACGGTTCGCGACCGAGCGACGACCAACGCTCGATGCTCATAGTGGTTTCGCGCGAAGCGTGAGCGCGCTCGGTGCCGGGTTTGCCGCCATTGAGCAGCACGGTGCCGGTGCAGTTGCACTCCACGTTATAATATATGCCATCGTCGGCCACGGGCTGCGAGAAAAACTCCATGCAGGCATCTTCCCACACGTTCCAACCCATATCGTTGGCAGTGGCAGCCACGCTGTTTTCGGTGCAAAGGAAATTTACTACAAAAGCATTTCCGGTGTGAGCTATGCGAAATTTGGCATCGGGGGTCTGAGCATTGGCGTCGGGCCAGTTAGCCACATTCACATTCTCGAATGCTATGCCCATGCTGTCGAGCAATGCCGGCACATCTTGCAGAGCCACATCGGCTATCGATATTTTTTTCACTTGCAGCACCTTGCCATATTGGTTGGTGGCTGCGTTTACACTTGCTGTTGTCATAATAATTAGTAGAAATTTTATAAATAGTTTCATAAGGAGTGGTTACCACTATGCGTGGTGTAGGTTATCGTTGGTTTAGCAAAGGGCTCGGCAGCACATGGGCATAACATCGCCAAGCATTACCACAAAGGTAACACTATTTTTTGCCATATCCAAAATAATCCCTTCCACCCTTGCCTCACAGCCATAAGCAAAAGCGTGTGGCTCCCCTCAAAAGGGTGCCACACGCCACATTACTGATAGATGAAAATTTCCTTTTTTAATTATACCTTTTTAAGTGCGAGGGTAGTTCATCGATTAGAACACGAGAACCAACTTCGAAGCCTTAGGCGACTTCACGGCATAGATACCCGGGTCGTCCACCTTAACCACTACGCGGTCGGGGGTGTCGCCCGAACCCTTCACTGTGGTAGCGCGATCTTCATCTACATTGATTTGGCTACCATCGATAGAGTATACATCCACATCGCTTGGGTTGTCGGTGCCGTTTACGGTGATAGTGCCCTTGCCACCAAATATATCACTAAGATTGTTGAGAAGGGTGGAAATAAGGTCGGAAGTACCGCCAATAACATATTGAGCTACGGCAACATCGCTGGCATTACCGTCGAGAAAAGCCACAGCCTTGAGCACAGTGGTGCTGCTGATAACTATAGCATTGCCGTCGTAAAGGAATGAATCCTGTGTAGGAGTAGTGCCATCGAGAGTGAAATAGATTTCTGCTCCCTCGGTGGGGCATACGAGTTCAACGAACTGTGCGTCTTGATAGACGTCAGACATAACTGAGAATTGTGGACTTGCTACTTGTTCCAACGATTCCTTGTCGTCGGCAAATGCCACGACACTAACCAATGCGGTTAGAATAAGTGTAGTAAAAAAACGTTTCATAGGTCATTATAAATTTATAAATCAAGTGACTTCTGCAAATTTATTATACTTTTGCCAATAATGCAACTTTTTTTCACTATTTTTATAGGGAAATTTAAGAATTAAACATTCATAATCACGCAAATAATGCAGAAAATGCCCACTGAATCGGCAAAATCGAAAAAATTAAAAAATTTTCGTGAATGGTGTAATTTTTTGGCATAAGTTTGCGTCTAACCATCAGAAAACGAAAAAACCTCAGGACACCCAATGGACGAAAGAGAATTTGAAAAATTAGTGAAGGAACATAAAAACACCATCTACACGGTGTGCTTTATGTTTTCGAAAGACTCCGAGGAGGTCAACGACCTGTTTCAGGAAGTCTTGATAAACCTATGGAACGGCTTGCCCGGATTTAAGGGACAGAGCAGCATGGGCACATGGATATGGCGCATCAGCCTCAACACATGCATCTCGTGCGAACGCAAGAAGAAGAAAAACCCCACCATACCTCTCACCATGGACGTTGACTTTTTCGAAGACAAGGACGCCGAAGCACAACAGGTGCGCATGCTCTACGACCGCGTACACCGTCTCAAGCCTTTCGACCGCGCCATAGTGCTCCTGTGGCTCGAAGGAATAAGCTACGACGAAATTGCCGCTATTGTGGGTATCACTCCAAGCAATGTCGCCACTCGCTTGTTCCGTATTCGCGAACAACTTAAACAAATGTCGAACAATTAACAACGTTAGAAAAGAATTATTTATGGAAAACTCTATAGAACTCAATGAGATGCGCGAACAGTTGGCGATTCTCAACAAGAAACTCAGCGACCAAGCCATAGTGAACGAACGACTGATACGCGCCTCAATAGGCAAAAACGTAAAAAACATAAATAAGGACAGCCGCATGATGGCCATGCTATGCATCTTCGGCATTGTCTGCATCTTTGCCGACCATTATTTGGTCAACTGGTCGTGGCCGTTTACCATCGTCACCACCGTGTTTATGATTGTGGCTTTAGCATTCAACTTCTACTGCCGCAGAGGACTCACCTTGGAGCGCGCTCTGACTTCCGACCATTCCGTTCTTAATCTGCTGGCTCACATGGCTCGCTTACGAGACTCTCAACCTCACACCCAACCCCGAGCCCATAATCATAGGCGGCATAGTGGGTGCCGTGATAGGTGGCATTGTCGGCGTCAACCAATACCTTCGCACCCAGCGTCAAGCTTCTGAGATAATCTCCGAAATCGAGTCATACCGCAGCGACGACCAACCGACCGCTTAACACACCTATACACCGAAACAGACATTTTCACACCGATACATCTCATCTCTCCACTTCTCTCCACGTGCCGGACGCCACCAAGCGCCCGGCTCTGTTTTGTTTGAAATGGTTTGTATTGAGTGGATTGTGCATCGGTTTTTTATTATTGCCGCCGCGGCGGTATCCAACCACTAAGGTTGAACGCCGAGGGCGCCGGTTGTGATTTTAACACAGATTTTCACGGAATTAAGTACGGATTTTCACATAATTGGGTTTATCTGTGCCATATTTGTGATAATCGGTGTTATTTATTGCCGAATCAGCCACGGAGGTATTCAACCTGAAAGGTTGAATACCGAGGGCTTTAGCCCGAGTGCTTGTAGCCGGGGGTTAAGTGTCAGCGCAACCCCCGGAATATCGTCATCCCCACGAAAAGAAGGACGCGAATGTTGTCGCCGAGGAAGCCGATTTTCGCGTCTTTCAGACGCATAATGGTGTGGTGTCACGATACCGAGGGTTACGCTTCGCTCCACCCCCGGCTACGAGCCACTCGCTCCGCTCGGGCATTCGACCTTTCAGGTCGTGCGGCGGTTATCGGCTGCAGAAAGTTGGTGATTATCAGCCGAGGCTGCGCGGCGGTGTAACCGTGAATAAATATCTGTGTAATCTGTGAAATCTGTGAGAGATTAATAATCATCAGCGGGTGTCTATCTGCCTCTTTGAGGCTGCGCTACGGTTATAGCTGCGGTGGTTTTATCCCGAATTTGCATAATGCAAAAAACCGGCGGAAGTGTTTTGCTTCCGTCGGCTTGGGATTATCTTTTGGAAATGGAAGATAGGTGATTATATCTTCTTTTTGATTTCCACTTCTTCGAATGCTTCGATGATATCGCCTTCAGTGATGTCGTTGTAGCCGTTGATGCTCAGACCGCAGTCGAAACCTGTGGTTACTTCCTTGGCATCGTCCTTAAAGCGCTTGAGTGAACCGAGTTCGCCGGTGTAGCGCACAATGCCGTCGCGAATTACGCGCACCTTGCAGCTGCGCTTAATCTTACCTGTGCGAACCATAGCTCCGGCAATGGTACCTACCTTGCTGATGCGATAGGTTTGGAGTACTTCGGCTGTACCCACCACTTCTTCTTTGATTTCGGGTGAGAGCATACCTTCCATGGCTTGCTTCACTTCCTCGATGGCGTCGTAGATTACTGAGTAGGTGCGGATGTCCACGCCTTGCTCTTCGGCAAGCTTCTTGGCTGCGCCGGTGGGACGCACCTGGAAGCCCACGATGTAGGCGTCGGATGCCGATGCGAGTGTCACATCACTTTCGCTGATGGCACCTACGGCTTTGTGTATCACATTCACTTGCACTTCCTCGGTAGAAAGTTTGAGCAATGCGTCGCTAAGTGCTTCGTAACTACCTGCCACGTCGGTCTTAACGATGATGTTAAGTTCGTGGAAGCTGCCGAGAGCCTTGCGGCGTCCGATATCTTCGAGTGTGATGCGTTTTTGTGTCTTCAAGCCTTGTTCGCGTTGCAACTGTTCGCGTTTAGAGGCTATTTCGCGCACTTCTTGCTCGGTGTCCATCACATTGAACTTGTCGCCGGCGGTAGGAGCGCCGTTCAAGCCAAGCACGAGCACCGGGGTAGATGGTCCGGCTTCTTTCACGCGCTGGTTACGCTCGTTGAACATGGCTTTCACCTTACCGAAGTGTGTACCTGCCAAGATGTTATCGCCCACATGGAGTGTACCGTTCTGAATGAGCACTGTGGCCACATAGCCGCGACCCTTGTCGAGTGACGACTCGATGATGCTGCCCACTGCGTTGCGGTTAGGGTTGGCTTTGAGTTCGAGCAAGTCGGCTTCGAGGAGCACTTTCTCCATGAGTTCTTCCACGCCGATACCTTTCTTGGCCGAGATGTCCTGCGACTGATACTTGCCGCCCCATTCTTCCACGAGGTAGTTCATATTGGCAAGTTCGGTCTTCACGTTGTCGGGGTTGGCTGCGGGCTTATCTATCTTGTTGATGGCAAACACGATAGGCACACCTGCTGCCGAAGCGTGGTTGATGGCTTCTACGGTTTGAGGCATCACGCTGTCGTCGGCTGCCACGATGATGATAACGATGTCGGTAACTTCGGCACCGCGCGCACGCATGGCGGTGAATGCTTCGTGACCCGGGGTGTCGAGGAATGTGATTCGGCGGCCGTTAGGCAATTTCACATTGTAGGCACCTATGTGCTGAGTGATACCACCGGCTTCACCGGCTATCACGTTGGCTTTGCGTATATAGTCGAGAAGCGAAGTCTTACCGTGGTCCACGTGACCCATCACGGTCACCACCGGTGGACGTTCCTGAAGGTCTTCTTCGGCGTCTTCTTCCACATTGATGGCTTCGGCGATTTCGGCGCTGACGTATTGGGTCTTGAAGCCGAATTCTTCAGCCACGATGTTAATGGTTTCGGCGTCGAGGCGCTGGTTGATAGATACCATCACGCCAAGGCTCATACATGTGCCGATAACCTTATTGATAGGCACATCCATCATCATAGCAAGGTCGTTGGCGGTAACAAACTCGGTGAGCTTGAGTGTCTTTTCTTCCAATGCTTCGAGTTCGGCTTGTTCGCGTTCGCGTTCGCTCACGGCTTCGCGCTTTTCCTTACGCCACTTGGCGCCCTTGTTTTGAGTCTTGGTGGTGAGGCGAGCCAGTGTCTCTTTCACCTGGCGCTGCACATCTTCGTCGCTTACTTCAGGCTTTAGCGGACGCTTCACCTTGTTTTGGTTCTTGTCGCGCTTGGGTGCATTCTTGTCGCCACCATTCTTCTTGTCGCCACCCTTGCGGCCTTCGCCTTGCATTTGGTTGGCGCTCTTCTCGATGTCTACTTTCTCTTTGCCGCCTATTCTCTTACGCTTCTTACGGTTGCCCTCGCCGTTAGCATCGCCCGAGAATTGGTGGTCCTGACGGTTGTTGTTGCTTTTTGCCATTCGCTCATTGCGTTTCTCCTCCTTGGTTTTTTTCTTGGGACGAGTCTGCTGATTGATTTGGCTAAGGTCGATTTTGCCCACCAACTTGATGTTAGTGATGTTTTCCTTGTTGGGAATGAGGCTGATGTTGTTGCTGCTTTCGGCGTCGTTTTGGTCGTCATCGTCGGCAGCATTAGGAGTATCTTCTACTATCGGCTTCTCCGGTTGCTCCTTGGGAGTTTGAGGCTTTTCGGCCGGCTTTTCCTCCACTTTGGGTGCCTGCGGCTTGGGTTCTTCGGGTTTCACCTCTTTCTCAGGCTCAAGCTTAGGCTGAGGAGCTGTAGCGGTAGACTGTGGCTGCTGTGGAGCAGAAGCTTCTTTAACATCAACTTTGCTCTCCACCTTAGGCTGAGGTTTCTCCTCGGTTTTTGGTTGTTCGGGAGTTTGCATCTTGCCTGTAGAGAGGTCGATTTTGCCGATGATTTTAGGACGTTGCACAGTGGTGGTCAAGTCGTCGGCCGATGTTACCTTGGCGGCGCCTTGCTTGTCGCTGTTCTTTTCCTTTCCTTTATGGCGATCTTCTGCCATATTATCGGCAATTTTTTTCTCGTCGTAGTCTTTGCAGAATTCTTTCATCAGAATTTCCTTCTGCTCGTCGGTGATACGCGCATTGGGCGAGTTCTGCTCGGCGGGCATATTTTTCTTTTCGAGATGTTCAAGAAGGGTTGCAACTCCTACATTAAGCTCTTTTGCTACTTTACTTATCTTTGTGGGCATAAATTATAATAAGTGTTGTTGTAATAATGTAATTCTTGTAGTATTACCGGAGCCGTCGTATAGCGCAAAGGTGGGCTGTGGGGGCTCAGCGATAACTTGTGTAGTGAAGAGTGTCGGCTCCGGAGAGCGCGGTGCGGGTGGGGCAGCTGCGCGGAGCAGGGCTCGGGTGCTGTGATGTGCTATGTGAGGGGGCTTGGTTATGCCCACACTCATGCGCGTGAAGCCCGAAGGGCTAAGGCTACAATGGAGCCTTAGTCTTCGTATTCGGCTTGGAGCACCTTTATTAGGTTGTTTACTGTGTCCTCTTCGAGGTCGGCTTCTTCGGCGAGACGGTCGCGGTCGGCCTTAAGCACAGCCTTGGCGGTGGTGTAGCCGAGACGCTTGAGGGCTTCGATTACCCATTCGTCGATTTCGTCGCTGAATTCGTCGAGGTAGATATCGTCGGGATCGTCGCTTTCGCGATATACGTCGATAACATAGCCTGTGAGCTTCGATGCCAGGCGTATGTTCATACCACCCTTACCTATGGCAAGCGACACTTCTTCGGGGTGAAGGAACACTTCGGCATGCTTGGTGTTCTCATCTACGCGCATCGAAGAAATCTTGGCGGGTGAGAGGGCTCGCTGTATGAATAGCGAGGTGTTGGTGGTATAGTCGATAACGTCGATATTTTCGTTCTTCAATTCGCGCACTATGCCGTGAATGCGAGAGCCTTTCACACCCACGCAGGCGCCTACGGCGTCGATGCGCTCGTCGTAGCTTTCTACGGCTATCTTGGCGCGTTCGCCCGGTATGCGTGCTATGGCTTTGATGCTGATGATGCCGTCGTGCACTTCAGGCACTTCGTTTTCGAAGAGGCGGCGAAGGAATTCTTCGCTTGTGCGCGACACATACACCTTAGGATTGTTGTTCTTGTTGTCGACATTGTACACTATAGCGCGCACTTGGTCGCCCTTGCGGTAGAAATCCTTGGGAATCTGCTGATCCTTAGGCAATATGAGCTCGTTGTTATCGGCATCTACAAGGAGTATTTCCTTCTTCCAGAGCTGATATACTTCGGCGGTAACGAGATGACCTTCCATGTCCTTAAACTTGCTGTAAACGCGGTCCTTCTGGAGGTCGAGAATCTTGCTTGCCAATGTTTGACGCAAGTTCAAGATGGCGCGGCGGCCAAACTTGGTGAAGTCGATGAGCACGGCGAGGTCTTCGCCCACTTCGCATCCGGGGTCTTCCTTGAGGGCGTCGCTGAGAGCTATTTCCTTGTTAGGGTCCTGCACTTCGCCATCGGGCACCACCACGAGGTTCTTATAGATTTCGCAGTCGCCCTTGTTGGGGTTGACGATTACGTCGAAGTTCTCGTCGCTGCCGAACATCTTAGCTATCACACTGCGGAACGACTCTTCCAATACGGTGATGGTAGTGGCTTGGTCTATTCCCTTATCTTCCAAAAATTGCTGAAATTCGCCGGTTAAGTCCACGGCTACCTCTTTTTTAGCCATAATTTATTTAAAATCAATTAAATATTTAGTGTATTTTATTTCGTTATATTTTAGAGTTACGTTTTCGAGTACTTTCACTTTGCGCTTTGCGCCTTCGGGCTTCACCATTTTCTCTATTTCCACCACAAAGGCATCGTCGCCGGCTTCGGTGAGTGTGCCCTTGAGCTTGCGTCCGTCGGTGGTGAGCACTTCCACCGGGTTGCCTATGTTTTTGTCGTACTGCGCTTTCACCTTAAATGGAGCTGTGAGGCCTGCCGAACCCACTTCGAGTTCGTAATCCTCCACATCGCGGTCGAATTGAGCTTCCACGGCGCGGGTTAGTGCCACACAGTCGTCGATGGTTACGCTGCGCTCGTAAGCATCGATTTCCACCACTATGGCGTTGTCGCGGCTCACGGTGACATCTATCAGAAATAAGTCGTCGCCCAGGTTGGCGCTTATAACGTCGATGAGTGCTTGTCGGTCTATCATGCCGGTAATGTTTGTAATTTCTTTTTTGTCGTTATTAAAAAAATGAGGGAGCACCGTGCCCCCTCACCCGATTGGTTTCGAATACTGATACAAAATTACACATTTTTCCTCTTTTGTCAATACACATATTAATAGAAAGTTGTCATTTTGCCTGTTTTTGGGCTTATTTTAACTATATTTATAATAGTTTATGATAATTTATGTGTTTTTTCGCCTCAATTCCATCGCTCGGGGGTGTTGCCGCCATCGAAGCTATTGTTTTGCATATACCAAGCTTGGCACTTATAGCTATTGCGCAAAATAGTGAAAAACCGTTAACAATATTTAATATACAAAAAACTTCAAAAAAGTAGTCAATAACGAATTATTTTATATAAATTTGTTGCGTGGAAAGTAAATCTGATTGCGGATGTTAACTTGTTTCGCACTTAACAAAGCAAAGATTTGCTCACACATATGCTAACGAAAACTATTTACCATATTACCTTAAAACTCATCTCTCGATGCCGCCAACGATTTTATTTTGATGTGGATGTGCAAAACAGGATGAAAGAATGCTACAGCTTAAATACCGTAAAAATAATAGAGATACCAAAAAACTGAAAAATATGAGGTTCGACAGCAAATATTTAAAATTTGGATTGAGACAGAGCCGCCGGCGAGCGGTGTGATGCGGGTGGCGCCGATGCATCTTGCGCTGTGGTTTCACGCATGCAAGTAAGATGCTGCAAAGGCGGCAAAAAGTGTCATTTTGATTGCTTGCAATAGTGTCCTATGACATTTGGTAATATAATTGCTAAAAATTTTGTCAATATTCTAAACTTTTGCTATTTTTGCATCAAGATAAATGACGCGGACGACTGAATGATAACGCAAGGATATTGCAGAAAGAAGCTATCTCACAGCAATATAACTAACGCAATTCACTCTCCTATTATATAATAATGTGAAAAAAAGGATAACAATATACAATTAACAACTTACTAACTCTAAAACCTTGACGCTTATGAAAAAAGCATTAGCAATGTTTGCAGCTGTTTGCTTAGCAACGGGCGCTCCTTATTCGGCCGGCAACGACGTGAATATGGGTTTTGCTGTACAGGCACAAAGCAACACTGTGACCGGAGTTGTTAAAGACTCCAAAGGTGATCCTCTTATTGGTGCAACTATTATGGTTAAGGGCACTAAGCGAGGCGTTTCTACCAACGAAGAAGGTAGATATTCTATTCAAGCTGCCCCGGGTAGCACTCTTGAAATTTCTTACGTGGGCCATACCGCAAAGCAAGTAAAGGTGGGCTCAAGCAAGACTATCGATGTGGTTCTTTCTGATAGCGGCACTGCCCTCGACGAAGTGGTGGTTACCGCTCTTGGTATTAAGAAAGATAAAAAGTCGCTCGGTTATGCCGTCGACGAATTGAATGCCGAAGAACTTATGCGCAACAAGACTGCCAACGCCATCAACTCACTTTCGGGTAAGATTGCGGGTGTTAACATCACTCAGTCGTCGGGTGCTGCCGGTTCGGGTGCTTCGATTATTCTCCGTGGTGGTACTTCGGGCTCTGAAAGCCGCGACAACCAGCCGCTCTTCGTTGTAGATGGTATCATCTACGATAACTCGGCTTCGGTAATCGGTAACTCGGCTTTCGATGGTATGACCAACTCGGCTACCACCAACTCTAACCGTGTGATGGATATCAACCCTGAAGATATCGAAAACATGTCGGTGCTCAAGGGCCCGGCTGCTTCGGCTCTTTATGGTTCGCGCGCTGCCAACGGCGTTGTGCTCATCACCACTAAGAAAGGTAAAGAAGGTGCTATCGAAGTTAACCTCAATGCCAAGTACATCACTTCGTGGGTCAACAAGATGCCTGAACAGCAGCACGAATTCCGCCGCGGTTTCATGGAAGATCAGTACGACGCTACCACAGGTCAATACATCGGCACTGTGTTCAACGACTTCGCTTACAACTCTTGGGGTACCAAACTCGGCGCTAACGACCCTGTTTACGACAACCCCGGCAACTTCTTCCAGAATGGTGGTATAGCCGACACCAACTTGAGCATCTCGGGTGGTACCAAGACCGGCAACTTCTTCCTCTCGGGCTCTTACTACGACCAAGACGGTATCGTGCCCGAAACAGGTTACAAGAAGACCACTTTCCGCTTCAACGGCGAACAAAAGTATAAGATGTTTACTTTCGGTGCCAACGCTGCTTACTCTGAAGCTCGCACTCAGAAGACATTCACTTCGGGCGGTCTTTACGGCTCGGCTGGCGACGGTGCTCTTGCTCGCGTTTACAACTGGGCTCCAAGCGACGACATGACTCACTACATGAACGAAGACGGCACTCGCTATCGCGTATTCGGCGACCGCCTCGACCCATGGGAAGAAAGTGACAACCCTTACTGGATTATCAATAAGAACAAGCTCTTCGACAACACCGAACGTTTCACCGGCAGCTTCAGCATTCGTGCCGATATAACCGACTGGTTGTGGGCTTCTTATCGTATGGGTATCGACAAGTACACCTCTACTTCGTCTAACCGCATCGCAGCCGGTGGCGTGGTGAAGCAAGTATGGCAAAACGGTATGCTTAGCGACAACACTCGTCAATACAAGTACTTGAGCACCAACTTTATGCTCAACGCCAACAAGAAATTCGGCGACTTCGACTTCAACTTGATGGTGGGTACTTCTACCGACGATACCAAGGTTAGCTCTACTTATCTCAAGAGCTTCGACCTTCAGGTGCCCGACTTCTTCTCTTACGACAACACCCCCGACACCAACCGCGCTTTCGCTCACTCTAAGAGCCGCAAACGCTTGGTGGGCGTGTTCGGTGAATTGCGTGCCGACTGGAACAGCACTGTGTTCTTGACAGTTACAGGCCGTAACGACTGGACTTCTACTCTGCCTATCGAAAACCGCAGCTACTTCTATCCTTCGGTGAGCGGTGCAGTTATCTTCACCAACTTTATGCAAGACCTCGACTTCGTGAAAGAAGGCATCCTCAGCTATGGTAAGGTGCGCGCTTCTTGGGCTAAGGTAGGTAAGGACACCGGTGCTTACGAAACCAACACCGCCCTTTGGCCTGTTCACACCTATCTTGGTGGTATAGTTGGTCTTGGTAACAGCTGGGAACGTGGTAACCCATATTTGAAGCCTGAAATGACCAAGTCGACTGAAATCGGTATCGAACTCCGCTTCTTGCGCAACCGCTTGAAACTCGACTACGCTTACTATACCAACGACTCTTACAACCAGATCCTCAGCCCGCGTGGACCTCAATCTACAGGTTACATCTTCTGCTCTATCAACGCAGGTAACGTATACAACAAGGGTATGGAATTGAGCATCAGCGGTACTCCTGTCGAAACCCGCAACTTCACTTGGGAAACCGGTATCAACATGGCAGGTAACCGTGGTACAATGGACGGCCTTCCTGAAGGTATGGAATTTATGTACGTTACCGACGTGCAATATGCAGGTGCTAAGGCTTGCTCTATCTCGGGCGGTAACTTCATGGCTATCTCAGGTACTCAATGGGCTCGCACTGCCGATGGTAAAGTTATCCTCGACGCTAACGGATTCCCTACTCAAAACACTGCTACAGTGCAAGTAGGTAACCGCGAAGCTAAGTTCACCGGCGGTTGGAACAACACCCTCACTTGGAAGAACTGGACATTCAATATGCTTTGGGAATTCCGCGTAGGTGGCGACGTATTCAACGGCACCAAGTATGCTATGACCATGGCCGGTACAAGCAAATGGTCGGGCGAATTCCGTAACGAGCCGCTCACCATCACAGGTGTGCAAGCCGATGGTAAGGATGCAGCCGGAAATACTATCTACAAAGAAGTTACCAACACTTGGGAACCCGACAAGGTTTACACCTTCGGCGGTAAGGAAACTCTTGGCTACAACATTATTCAGAGCTACTACACAGGTGCTTACAACTACGAAGTTGCCAACTGGTTGACATCGGTCAACAGCCTTCGTCTGCGCACTTTGTCGCTCTCTTACAGTGTTCCTCAATCATTCTTGGCTAAGACTAAGGTTATTAAGCGAGCTTCTCTCAACGCCACTGCCACCAACTTGCTTCTCTTCACCAACTACGACGGTGATCCTGAAGCAGCTGCATCAGGTGCCGGTGCCGGCGGTTCGTCGTCAGTTGGCTTCGACTACTGCGGCGTGCCTGCTACTGCAAGCTTCGCATTCGGTGTTAATTTAACTTTCTAATTCACCAGATAATTATTTAGAATATGAAGATATTTAGTAAAATATTATTGGGTACTGCAGTAGCCCTTGCCTTGACTTCGTGTAACGATTGGCTCGACGTGAACACCAACCCTAACACCCCGAGTGACGGCTCTGCTCAATATTACCAGAATTTGTCGCACAGCCAGTTCTATACCAACAGTGCTTGCCAGTTCGCTGCTTTCCGCACTTGCATGGCTATGGGCGACTACACTATGAACTCTCAATACTCATCTTATGGTTTGGCTGCCGCTTGGATGCCTTACATCGGTTGGGTTACTACTCCTTATCAGTGGTTCTTCGTTGGTGCAGGTCCTAACATCGAGGGCATGTACACCAAGGCTATGGCTGCCGAAGCTTGGCACTATGCCGCTGCTGCTCGTTTCTTGAAGGCCTATGGCTTTATGCTTATGACCGACCTTTACGGCGAAATGCCTTTCACCGATGCTGTCGGCGAAAACGCTATCCCTAAGTACGACAACGGTCGCACCATCTATCTCGGCTGTCTCGATCTCATCGACGAAGCTATCGAACTCTTCCAGAAGGAACAAGGCCCTAACGCCAAGGCGCTCGTCTACGGCGACTCTTGGAACCAAGGCGACGTTAACCGCTGGCTCAAGATGTGCTACTTGATGAAGGCTCGTTGGATCAACAAGCTCACCAAGAAGGGCGCAGGTAGCTACAAAGACGGTAAATACGATGCTCAAACCATTCTCGACTGCCTTGCTAAGGCTCAACAAAGCAATGCCGACAACACCATTGTCAACCACGTCGACGAAAACTCTAAGTCGCACGACGTGCTCGGTTGGGACGAACCGGTCGACTACTCGCCGCTTTACTCGGTTTGGGGTATGAACTCTAACTACTACGTTACCAAGATGCTCGTCGACAACCTTACCAACTTCGATGGCAAGGGCATCGAAGACCCACGCGCCGACAAGATGTTGCCTTGGGCTTACTTCGCCGGTGGCGAACCTCAGATTCCTGACTATGCTGCCGACCAACCTATCAAGATCGAAGGCAACTGGCGTCGTACTGCCGGCGTGGATATGCACACTGCTATCCGTACCAACGGCGCTCCTTACTCTACTTCTTACAATGTTGATAAGGGCGGCTGGTACTGCGCAAGCGACACTCGCACAGGCGATACCATCTTCATCCAGACTACAAGCTCTTCGAAGGGTTATGCTGCTAACGTCGACCTTATCTATCGCAAACTAAATGGCGACGACCGCTCTAAGCAGTCGGGCGTATTCTACAACCGCGTTAGTGCTCCTACCTACATCGCAGTTTATCACGAAGCTTGCTTCATCAAGGCTGAAGTGCTCTTCCGTCAAGGCAACAAGGCTGAAGCATTCGCTGCTTACAAGGCCGGTATCAAGGCTTCGATGGATCTCATGAACGAACGCCTCGAATTGTGGTGCGCCGAAGATCGCAACCTCAAGGGCTGCCCATCGTTCACTCCTATGGCTCAAGCAGATATCGACAACTATCTCAACAATGCCATCGGCACTGCCGCCGACCTCACTTTGGCTAAGATTATGACCCAAAAGCGCATCGCTATGCAAATGTCGGTTGAAACATTCAACGATATGCGCCGCATGGACTATGCCAAGGGTTGTGTGCTCAACTGGGAACTCCCATGGGAATATGTCAACAACACCCAACTCCAGCAAGACTACTTGCCATTGGATAAGGGTCTCCGTCGCTGGCGTCAGTGCTCACACGAGTTTAACTACAACGTGAAGAACCTACAAGCTATCGGTTACGAAGTGCCCGGTGCTGAAGCTCTTATGGACTACGTTGAAGAAGGTACCACCAATCCTTGCTGGAACCGTCACAAACTCGCTTGGTCGATCAACGTTTGGTGGGATAGCGATCAGGAATAATCCTAAAGAGCCTAAAATAGGGTAGTAGCCATAATCGGAACCTGACCCTATGGCCCACATAACACATATCTGCACATTATTTATATTTAATGTGTAAGCAACAACTAAAGGGTTGCGCCCAAATATCCAAGGGCGCAACCCTATTTTTTATTCACCCACCTATCTACCCGCAGTGAAAATCCTCGAAAATCCGGGCAAAATACCACCACAACGCGCTATAAACACCACAGATTAACACAAAAAGGGCACGGATAAACACAATATTGTGGAAATCCGTGTAAATCTGTGTTAAAACCACCCGCCACCCGCAGCACGACCTGAAAGGTCGAATGCCCGAGCTAAGCGAGTGGCTCGTAGCCGGGGGTGTAGCGAAGCGAAACCCTCGGTATCGTAATCACCCACCATTATGCGTCTGAAAGACGCGAAAATCGGCTTCTTCGGCGACTGCTTTCGCGTCCTCCAGACGCTTTTCATGGGGATGACAATATTCCGGGGGTTGCGCTAACGCTTAACCCCCGGCTAAGAGCACTCGGGCTTCGCCCTCGGCATTCAACCTTTCAGGTTGGATACCTTCGACGCCGCGATAACCGCCGCCCAGCCTCGGCTGATAATCACATGCTGATGATTTAATCTCTCACAGATTACACAGATGTTATTTCGGCAACTGCCGCGAAGCCTCGGCTGATAATCACCAGCTTACCGCAATCGATGACCGCAGCACGACCTGAAAGGTCGAACGCCCGAGCGAAGCGAGTGGCTCGTAGCCGGTGGTGGAGCGAAGCGAAACCCTCGGTATCGTAATCACCCACCATTATGCGTCTGAAAGACGCGAAAATCGGCTTCCTCGGCGACTGCTTTCGCGTCCTCCAGACGCTTTTCTTGGGGGGCAGGTATTCCGGGGGTTGCGCTGACGCTTAACCCCCGGCTACAAGCACTCGGGCTTCGCCCTCGGCATTCAACCTTTCAGGTTGGATACCTTCGGCGCCGCGATAACCGCCGCCCATCCTCAGCTGATAATCACATGCAGATGATTTAATCTCACACAGATTTCACAGATTGCACAGATAATATTTCGGCAACTGCCGCCCAGTCTCGGCTGATAATCACCAGCTTATCGCAATCGATAACCGCAGCACGACCTGAAAGGTCGAACTCCCGAGCGAAGCGAGTGGCTCGTAGCCGGGGGTGGAGCGAAGCGAAACCCTCGGTATCGTAATCACCCACCATTATGCGTCTGAAAGACGCGAAAATCGGCTTCCTCGGCGACTGCTTTCGCGTCCTTCAGACGCTTTTCATGGGGATGACAATATTCCGGGGGTTGCGCTATCGCTTAACCCCCGGCTAAGAGCACTCGGGCTATCGCCCTCGGCATTCAACCTTTCAGGTTGGATACCTTCGGCGCCACTGCACACAATAACTACCAATTAACACAACACATAGCACAGAAAAGCACAATAATGTGGAAATCCGTGCCTAATCCGTGTAAATCTGTGTTAAAAAACGACGTGGCTCAGCCACGAAAATAACCGCCCGCAACCTGGCGTTAATGTTTAAATACGATAATTAATAAATATTTACACTAAAATAATTTACAATTTTTTTGACTTTTCCATTATTATTTTTAATTTTGTGATGCTGAGAGAACATTTAATGAGTTGTGCGGTGTGTAAAAGGCTGTCAATCAGGCATCGACCGCCTTATCTGCATCTAATAATGATATTGGTTGTTTCTTATTTAGCAGTATGTTAGTGAAAAATTTTTTTTATTTATAACAAAAGTAACTATACAAAAAGACTATTAACCCTTAAAACTTTTTCGCTTATGAAAAAAGCATTAGCAATGTTTGCAGCGATATGCTTGGCGATGGGTGCTCCGTATTCAGTCGGAAACGATTGTAATATAGGTTTTGCAGCCCAAGCACAAAGCAACACTGTGACAGGTGTCGTAAAAGACTCCAAAGGTGAACCTCTTATTGGCGCATCAATTATGGTGAAAGGTACCACAAGAGGTGTATCTACCGACATCGATGGTAGATATTCTATTCAAGCAGCTCCCGGCAATGTTCTGCAAATCTCTTATGTAGGACAAAAGACCAAAACCATCAAGGTGGGTGCTGAAAAGGTAATCAATGTAACTCTTCAAGGCACAGATACCGAACTTGAAGACCTTGTAGTAGTAGGTTTCGGCCAACAGAAGAAAATCAACCTTACCGGTGCTGTTTCTTCGGTTGACGTAGAAAAGACTCTTGCAGGCCGTCAGATTCCTGACGTTGGTCGCGGTCTTCAAGGTACCACTCCGGGTCTTAACATCGTGATGCCTAACGGTGAAATCGGTTCTGACCCTACTATCAAGATTCGTGGTCAAGTAGGTTCGGCTAACGGTAGCTCGAGCCCGCTTATCCTTTTGGACAACGTGGAAATTCCATCTATCCAGATTGTTAACCCCGACGATGTAGAGAGCATCTCTGTCCTCAAGGACGCTGCTGCTGCTTCTATCTACGGTGCCAAGGCTGCATTCGGTGTAATATTGATTACTACCAAGAAGGGTGCAAAGACCGAAACCGTTAACGTATCTTACTCGGGCAACTTCTCTTGGCAAAATGCTGCCAAGAAAATCGAAATGGGTGGTATTGACGCAATGCAATATCGCGTTGACGCTATGAAGCGTGTGGGTGCTACTCTCTACGGTGCATTCTTCTATGTAGATGAAGCATCGCTCGAAGCTGCTCGCGAATGGCAAGCTACTTACGGTGGCATTATCGGCAAGGACGATCCTTTCGTCTATGGTCGTGACTGGTATGTCGACAACAAGGGCCGCAAGTTCTCTAAGCGTATCTTCGATGCTTACGACTACATGATTCGCGAATGGGCTCCTTCGATGACTCACAACCTTTCGGTTAATGGTAAGGCAGGTAAGACTTCTTACAACATCGGCGTTGGTTATCTCGACCAATCAGGCCTTATCGCTCCATCTAAGAAGGACGATTTCCGTCGCTACAATGCAAATGCTCGCATCAGCACCGAAATCAATAAGTATGTGAGCGTTCATGGTGGTTTCACCTACTCTATGCGCAACAAGCGTTATGCTTATTCCACAAGCTCTACTACTGCCGACCCATGGTACTACCTCTATCGTTGGGATAGCACCTATCCTATGGGTAACGACGAGCAGGGCCGTCCTATCCGCTCGCCGTACAACGAAATGCAAGCAGCCAACACTGCTAACATTCAAAACACTTATATGTCGTTCAATGCCGGCTTGACTATCAATATCACCAAGGACTGGCACGTTAACGCCGACTATACTTACGCTCAGAACGACCAAATCTGGAACAAGATTGGTACCAAGTTCACTATGTGTAACTCTTGGGGCTCTCCATTGCTCCGCAAGGATGCCGATGGCAACCAAATCTATGTCGACAAGACCGGTGCTCAAGTTGCAGCAGGTGCCGAAGGTGCTATGCCGGCTTATGAGCTCAACTACTTCCAATACACCGGCGATGGTAGCAACCCTGACCACATTCGCCGCGAAGTAACCAACACCAAGCGTCACACTTGGAACATCACTACCGACTACAATTGGGATATCAACGAAATCAACAACCTTAAGGTGCTCCTCGGTGCCAACATCGTGGATTGGGAATCAGACAACTCTTGGTCGCAAATCACCAACTTGACCGATATTCTCAACCCATCGTGGGATAAGACCAATGGTACACAAACCTCAAGCGGTAACCTCTATTGGGATTCGCAAGTAGGTTTCTTCGGCCGTTTGAACTACACTTTGATGGACAGATACCTCGTTGAAGCTAACCTTCGTTACGATGCTTCGTCGAAGTTCCCCGAACACCTCCGCTGGCGTTGGTTCCCATCATTCTCTGCCGGTTGGCGCATCAGCGAAGAAGCATTCATGCAGTGGGCTAAGCCTGCTCTTCAGTCGGCTAAGATTCGTGGTTCGTGGGGTAAGATTGGTGACCAAACCGTATCGAGCTCGCTCTATATTCCTACTATGGGTCAAGGTCAACTTAGCTGGTTGGCAAGCGGCAAGAAGCTCGTTTACGTAGGCACACCTGCTGCCGTTGCAAGCGACATCACTTGGCAAGATATCGTTACCACCGACTTCGGTATCGACGTTTCGTTCCTCGATGGTCGTGTAGCTCTTACCTACGACTGGTATCAGCGCGACACCGAGAACATGATTGTGCCTCTTGAAGGTATTCCTGCTACTTTCGGTACAGGTGCTCCTAAGGGCAACTTCGGTTCACTCCGCACTCGCGGTTGGGAACTCACTCTTAACCTCAACCACCGCTTGCGCAATGGTCTCGGCATGAACGCCACATTCACCATCAGCGATGCTAAGAGTACTATCCAAGAATACGGCTCAAGCCGCAGCATCGATGCTTGGTACAATGGCAAGACTTACGGCGAACTCTGGGGTTATGAAGTAGACCGTCTCTATCAGAAGGACGACTTCGTATGGGAAAACGGCGAAATCGTTCAAACTTGGGCTTATCGCGGTAAGGAAGTTCCTGAAGGAACCGAAGGCGCTCGCCAAGTTAACAAGCTCGCCGATCCTAACGCTGTTTATCAAGATCGCTTCGAAGGCGGTAACTTCAAGTTCGGCCCCGGCGATGTTAAGTATAAAGACCTCGACGGTGACGGCCAAATCTGGTACGGCACACGCGACAAGAAGGACGCCAACGGCAATGCTATCGCTGAAAACACCGTTGAAAACCACGGCGATAAGGTGGTTATCGGTAACACCACTCCTCGCTATGAATATGGTATCCGCTTAGGTCTCGACTATAAGGGATTCGACTTCTCTATCTTCGGTCAAGGTATCGGTAAGCGCAAAATCTGGGGTGCAGGTAACCTCGCTATCCCGGGCTTCAACTGCGGTGACGGTGCTATGCCTCAAGCTATCGTAGGCGACTACTGGAGAGAAGACAACACCGATGCATTCTATCCTGCTGCATGGAACATGGGCGGTAGCAACTCGGGCTATAACTTGCAAGTTTCTGACCGTTATGCTCTCGACATGTCGTACTTCCGCATCAAGAACATCACTCTCGGTTACACTTTGCCATTGTCGATCACTCGCAAGGCTTATATCAACAAGGCTCGCTTCTATGTAGCTTGCGAAAACATCGCTACATTCGACAAGCTTCATGGTCTTCCTATCGACCCGGAAGTTATCTCTGGTGTATCTATGTTCAATAGCTCTAACTACAACTCAGGCCGTACCGGTATGGGTACTCCGGCAATGAAGAACTTCTCATTCGGTATTCAGTTGAACTTCTAAAATTCTTATGACATGAAAAATAAATTATTATTAGCTATATGTTCTTTGGCGCTCTGCATCGGTGCATCGTCTTGCGACGACCTTCTTGATCGTCCTCAAAAGAATACTCCCGACGACAATGCGTTCTGGAAAACAGAAAGCGACGTTCGTCTATACTCGCACGGCTTCTACCGCAACTACTTCATCGGTTACGGTGTGGGTTGGAGCGCAAGCTACTCTCCCTTCCGTGGCTATGGCTTCAGCGACGACGTGGCAAGCACCGGCACTCAGTCGAACTTCAGTTCTACTGTCCCAACATCGGTTATGAGCACAAGTGAAACTGCTGTCGGCACTTACGACACTCAGTTCTCTTGCCCAAGCATGGTGTTCTCTTGGATTCGTAAGGCCAACATTATGATTGACCGTATCAATACTCGCATGGATGGCGTTCTTACCACCGAAGCCAAAAATCACTGGCTCGCTGTAGCCAAGTTCTTCAAGTGCTTCTCATATTGCCGATTGGTTCAACACTATGGCGATGTGCCTTACTTCGAAAAAGAACTTGGAACCACCGACCTCGACGAGCTTTACAAGGACCGCGACAGCCGCGTGTATGTAATGGATAAGGTGATGGAAATGTCGAAAGACGTGCTCGCTAATATGCGCACCAACGATGGCACTAACATCCTCAACCGCTATGTTGCTGCTGCTTTCATCTCTCGTTGGTTCCTCTTCGAAGGTACTTTCCAAAAGTATCACAACGGTCAACTACAAGGTGGTGACCTCGAAGCTGCTAAGAGATATCTCGACTTCGCTCGCCAAGCCGCTGAAGTAGTTATCAACTCAGGCGCTTACGACATCGACCAACCATTGAGCGTAATCTTCGGTTCGCAAGACCTCACCGGCAAGAGCAAGGAACCTCTTATGGTTCACCAGTTCCTCGATGCTGAAGCCGTTCGCCACTGCGTGGCTTCGTACTCTAACAGTACCGAATCGCAATCAGGTCTTAACCTCGCATTCTTGAAGTCGGTTATCCGTCAAGACGGTAAGCCTTACACCACTTCTTCGCTTTGCTCAGGCGACCCATCCGACCTTTCGCTCGAAAAGATGGGTGCTACTTGCGACCCTCGCTTCGAAGCTTCTATCGCCGACGTTCCTGTTAAGTCTTCGTCTACTCTTGTTTATCAACACAAGTTCATCGACCGCAAGGCTTGGGAATTGAGCGATAAGGATCGTGGTCAAGAACCTATCTACCAGTCGGTTACCAACACCAACGATGCTCCGGTTATCCGCTATGCCGAAGTCCTTCTCAACTGGATTGAAGCTAAGGCCGAACTCGGAAACATTACACAAGACGACATTGACAAGTCGATCAACAAACTTCGTGCTCGTCCTCTCGACGCCACTGCTATTGCTAAGGGCTTGAAGAACACTGAGCCAATGAAGCTTGCCGACATCAATGCTTCGTTCGACCCCGAACGTGACGCCGATGTTGATCCTGTAATCTGGGAAATCCGCCGCGAACGCCGTCTCGAAATGGTATTCGAACACAGCCGTATCCTCGACCTTCGCCGCTGGCACAAACTCGACTATATGGACAACAAGAAGCATCCCGACACTATGTGTGGTCCTTGGGTTGACTTCGCTAATGGCGTAGTGAAGGGCGAAGGCGCTGCCGGTGCTGCCGATGCTAATGCTGCTTTGAGCACCATTCTTAAAGCTGAGTCTACTACTGTTATGAAGGCCGATGGCACTCTCGTGGTTTACGATGGTAAAAACGATGCCGATATGGTTGGCTTCTATCGCCCAACTAACATCAAGCCGCGTAACGACTTCTACGAACGCAACTATGTTAGCCCTGTTGGCTCACAAGATATCAGCAAATATCTCGACAAGGGTTATAAGTTGACTCAAACCAAGGGTTGGGAAAACATCTAATCATCAGGAATAGGTAATACACCCTAAATAATAGGAGGGAGATGTGCTTACACGCAGCACATCTCCCTTTTTTCGATTATTATCGTCCGAAGCGTATGTTGTTGGGAATCTCTCGCAGAATTCGCTGATATTTTTCTCGCAGATGCGCGGGTGATTGAATCTCTCGGAGATTTCACAGATGTTTTTTAGGACAAACAAATTATGTGAAATCCGTGAACAAAAAGCTTGTGAAGATCCGTGTCAATATCTTTTAGGACACAGGCGGATTAACACAAATGCAGAGCCCATCCCCCGCTCCGGGGGACCGAGGGGCTGGAGATTTGTGTAAAAGAATCATCGCCGCTTGTGTGGGTTTTGCGTTCTTTACCCTATAGCACACTGCCGGATATCAGTAAAGCATTCCGAATTGCCACAAAGGGATAATATTCAGTCCTCCCCTCTCTATATCATCTTTCACCACAAAGCCTTTTTGCACATCTTTTATCTGCTTTTGCCGCTTGTCGTGGCCTCCCACCTCAAATGTTATATCATCTACCAAAAAATCGGATACGGGCGATGTGATAGGGTCAGCCACCACTCGTAATTGATTCATAAAGAACGTTTCTCTCACATTACCTATGTCGACATTCCCGGTGAGAGCATACACCAAATTAGTGTTCTCGAGATATATCTTATTCACTTTGCCAAGCGAACGAATACCACCGGTTTGATTACGCAACTGGGTAATAAGTCCGGCCTCCTCGATATAAAGAAGATAATCGGCAACATTGTTGCGCGAAATGCCAAGCACTTCCGACAAGGTGGTCATATTTGGTTTGAACGGAACACTCTGAGCTATGACAGCCATCAATCGCTTAAGCTTTCGCCCCGTAGATACATTCATATTAGCGTACTCAGGAATATCGGTTTCCAATGTCTTGGTGACAATGTTTCGCAGTTTCTCCTGATAGCTGTCCTCGAGTGCAAAAGGATAGTATCCGCTTTCGAGATACTTTTTGAAAAGCGCAAGAGGTCGAAAATCATGACTCGCCTCCACCTTGTGCGAAAGCACTTCATCTAACGAGTAGGTTCTTGTGGTTATGCCCTCAAACAGCTCAAGATACTCTCTAAACGACAATCCATAGAGAGTGTATATCACAGCGCGGCGCGACAAATCGGATGTTACACCCTTATTGATGTCGAGCACCGATGAGCCTGAGAACACCACATACAGTTCGGGATGGTAGTCGTAGATCAACTTCAGTTCGCGCGACCAACCCTCGTAGCGGTGCACCTCATCAACAAAGAGATATTTTCCGCCCATTTTGCAAAATTCATCAGCCAAATCGCTCAGTCGGTGCGATGCAAAATAAAAATCTTCTGCATTTACATATAGGGCACTCTTTGTATCAAGATTTTGCTTAATGTACTGAAGCATCAGGGTGGTCTTACCCACACCTCTTGCTCCTACTATGCCCACCAACCGTCCGTCCCAATTTATCTTGTTGTAGATATATCGGCGAAAATTGCTATTTGTTAACTGCAAAAGCCGGTTGAAATTTGCTATTAGATGTTCCATAAAATGTTGGTATTAAGGGTTTCGACAGCAAAGATAACAAAAATTGCACTCATACGGTGCAATTTTTGTCAAATTTTGCACTGTTGCAGTGCATTTTTGGACAAAAGCACAAAATTTCGACGGCTGAAATGGGGGCGCATAGGCAAAAACAAGCGCTAAACGAAATGGTTTTAGAATTATTAATAGATTAAATATCACAAATTCGCCGAGATAACGTAATTTTGTGCCAAAATGATTGGCTGAAGCCCACAAACGGTAATTAAGATGAAGTGTTGGTCGAAAATATTACTTACAATGATGATGTGCTTAGTGATGCTGAGCGCAAAAGCCGCCACACCGCGCGATATCGACCCGCTCGACAACATCCCCGACGCCTCAGAGGTGCCCTCGGCTATGCAGAAAGTTTTTGCCGGCTATTATCACTTCATCGAAGAAGCCACCGGCGACACCTTGTGCATGTTGGTGTTCAATCCCATCACCATATTCCCACCCGAAAAATTCAAAAACAAGAAAGAAGAAGAATTTTACTGGCGCACCGTGCGCGATGTGCGCAAAACGCTGCCTTATGCCAAGCTAATATGCAGCACACTGCTCGAAACTTACGAATATCTCGAGACCTTCGAAACCAAGAAGGAGAAAGAGCAATACCTCAAACAATTTGAGAAAGAAGTGTTTAAGCAATATAAGCCCGTGATGAAAACCTTCACGCGCAGCCAAGGGCGTATGCTCTGCAAACTCATCAACCGCGAGACCGACCAAACGTCGTACAACATCGTCAAAGCCTTCCTCGGCTCATTCCGCGCCGGCTTCTGGAGCACATTCGGCCGATTCTTCGGCGTAAACATGAAGAACGCCTACAAGCCCGACACCGACGCCACCGACGCCATGATAGAACGCATCTGCGTCCGCATAGAGCAAGGCAGCCTATAATAACCGCGGCGCAGCCGCTAAATAACCGCAGCACGACCTGAAAGGTCGAAAGCCCGAGCGCAGCGAGTGGCTCTTAGCCGGGGGTGGAGCGAAGCGTAACCCTCGGTATCGTGACGCCCACCATTATGCGTCTGAAAGACGCGAAAATCACTTGCTTTTACGACTGCTTTCGCGTCCTCCAGACGCTTTTCATGGAGATGACGATATTCCGGGGGTTGCGCTAACGCTTAACCCCCGGCTACAAGCACTCGGGCTATCGCCCTCGGCATTCAACCTTTCAGGTTGGATACCCCGCCGCCACTGCGCATAAAAACACAGATTATCGCAAACGCAGCACGGATTAGCATAATCTTGTGGTAATCCGTGCCCAATTCTGTGGGAATCTGTGTTAAAACCACTTCTTCGCTCCGCCCTCGGCATTCAACCTTTCAGGTTGGATATTTCTGCATACCAATAACCGCTTCGCCATCAAGACGCTGCCTCTTAACCGCGGCGAAACCGCTAAAATAAAACCGCCGCGCCGCACGGTAGGGCATTGCTGACAAATATATTGCTCTGATGATAGGAATATTATGTCGTAAATAACGCAATATATCAAGCATTTTTTATAATTTTGTGAGTTGGATACTTATTTTTTTATTTATAAACACTTTCATCTTCAGCAAATAGATATGAAACTGAATCTACGATTTATCATAATTACTTTGGGCTTGGTGGCTATGTGTGGATTTGGCACAATGGCTTCGGTGCCAAACGGTTACTACACAAGCATCTATGGCAAAAAAGGCACTCCGCTCAAGACTGCCATCCACGATGTGATACGCCCTCACACTAAGCTCACTTATGCCAGCCTTTGGAATCATTTTCCTTCTACCGACGTCTATCCCGAGCAGATAAACGGCAAGTGGCTGGTATGGGATATGTATAGCGATAACAAAACCAACCAGATATATTATTATCCCAATGGTACAAGCGGATTGAACCGCGAGCACTCTTGCCCTAAAAGTTGGTGGGGCGGCGACCAGAATGAGGCTTATACCGATATCAATCACCTTTACCCCTCGGATGCAAAAGCCAATACGGCGAAAAACAATTATCCCTTAGGCGTGGTTAAGGTGGCATCGTTTAACAACGGCGTGAGCAAGGTGGGAACTCCACAGAGCGGTATGGGCGGCGGATGCCAATCGGTGTTCGAGCCTGCCGATGAATATAAAGGCGACTTCGCCCGCACCTACTTCTATATGGCTACCATGTACCAGGACTATACTTGGAAATACACCTATATGTTCTCCAATAGCAGCGACCTCACTTTGTCGCAATGGGCTTACACCTTGCTTTTGGAGTGGGCTCGCCAGGACCCCGTGAGCGATAAGGAAATCGACCGCAACGAGGCTGTATTCCTTATACAGAACAATCGCAACCCGTTTATCGACATCCCTGGCCTCGAAGAGTATATTTGGGGCAATAAGCAAGGTCAGGTGCTCGAAGAGGGTGGTGGCGAGGTTTCGGGTGACCCCGAACTGATATATCCCGCGGTGGGCAGCACCATCAACTTCGGCGAAGTGGCTCTGGGCAAAACCGTTGCTCTCGATGTGGTGATTAAGGCTGCCAACCTCACCAATAATCTGAAAATCAAGGTCTACGGCACCAACAGCGACCAGTTTGCCAAACTTCCGGTGAATGAAATCACTCGCAATGCCGCCAATCAGGGTTATACACTCAAAGTAACTTACAGTCCTAATGCCCTCGGCGACCACACAGCTCGCCTTCTGTTCTACGATGGCGGTCTGCCCGAAACCGGCGTGGGTGTTACCCTCACGGGTAGCTGTCAGCCTGTGCCTACGCTATCGGCTGTGGTGGCTACCGACCCGATTAATGTAACCGAAAACAGCTTTACAGCCACTTGGTGCCTTGCCGAGGAAACTGTCGACTCATATAATGTGAACCACATAGTATACAACGGTTCGCAAATCATCACCGATGAGACCATACCCGTGCCTGTCGACGACCTCGACGAGTCGACAATCGGCATGCTCGACTTCGAAAATCTCGCTGCCGGCTACACACACACCTATCGCGTGCAGTCGTGCCGATTGGGTTGCACATCGGAGTGGTCGAACACCATCACATTCACCACATCGGGCATCGATGAGATAGAAGCCTTCGCTCCTATTTCGGTAGAAAGCTATGTGGGAGGCGTGATAGTGCGCTGCAGCGACAATCGCACCGGCATAAGCATCTACAACATGCAAGGCATGCTTGTGCGCCGCATAGCCGCAGTGGAGGATGGCGAGTTCATAGAGTTGCCTGTGGGCAATTACATCATCGTTTCCGACCACAACCCCAATCCGGTTCGCGCTTCGGTGCGTTAAGTCATGCTATTAACCGATTGTCACCACCACTCTCGTTGATAACCGCCGTATGGAAATAATAACACATAAAACACTGTCGAAAACCTATTGCGCAGCACTATCGGGCGTAGATGCCATACTTGTGACCGTGGAGACCACACTGGCGCAAGGCATAGGCATGTGCATAGTGGGCTTGCCCGATGCTGCCGTAAAGGAGAGTTCCGAACGAGTGAAATCGGCTATCAACGAGAGCGGATATAAGTTTCCCAACACCGAGATAGTGATAAATATGTCGCCAGCCGATGTCAAGAAAGAAGGCTCCGCCTACGACTTGCCCATCGCCATAGGCATTTTGGCTTCCTACGAGAAGATTCCAATCACCAAACTCGGCGATTATATGCTCATGGGCGAACTCTCGCTCGATGGCACCGTGCAACCCGTGAAAGGCGTGTTGCCGATGGCTATTTTGGCACGCAAACTCGGATTTAAGGGCTTCATAGTGCCCCGCGCCAATGCCACCGAGGCAGCTGTTGTTAATAATATCGACGTATATGGCGTCGATTGCTTGGAGGAAGTGATAGCATTCTTCGACGACCGCACCATCCTGCAGCCCACCGTGGTCAACACCCGCGAGGAGTTTGCCCGCGCCTCGTGCCAATATCCATTCGATTTCGCCGAAGTGCGCGGCCAGGAGATGGTGAAACGCGCCTTTGAGGTGGCGTGCGCCGGCGGGCACAACATTCTGCTCATAGGCAGTCCCGGTTCGGGAAAGTCGATGATGGCTAAGCGCATTCCTTCTATTTTGCCACCGCTATCGCTTCAGGAGGCACTCGAAACCACCAAAATACACTCCGTGGCGGGAAAACTGAAACGCGGTTCCACGCTGCTCTCGGTGCGCCCGTTCCGTTCGCCGCACCACACCATCTCGCCTGTGGCACTGGTGGGTGGCGGTACATTTCCCACTCCCGGCGAAATAAGCCTCGCACACAATGGCGTGCTGTTTCTCGACGAGTTGCCCGAATTCAATCGCTCGGTGCTCGAAGTGATGCGACAGCCCCTCGAGGACCGCATAATAAGCATCTCGCGAGCCAAATATAGCGTGGAATACCCCGCATCGTTTATGATGGTGGCGAGCATGAATCCCTGCCCGTGCGGTTACTACGGACACCCCACCAAGCGATGCACATGCACCCCGGGACAAGTGCAACGCTACATGAGCCGCGTGAGCGGCCCCTTGCTCGACCGCATCGACCTTCACATCGATGTTCAACCGGTGGATTTCGACCAAATGTCATCGACCGCCGACGGCGAGCCGAGCGAAGCCATACGCGAACGCGTGGTGGCTGCGCGCGCCATTCAGAATATGCGCTTTGCCGCATACCCCGATGTGCATTGCAATGCCCAAATGACGCCCGCCATGATACGCCAATTCGCCTCGCCCGACCAAGCCGGACTTGCCAAACTGAAAGATGCCATGACGCGCCTCAATATGAGCGCCCGAGCC